>NZ_BAABKV010000001.1:6605516-7207354 GCF_039544005.1 Kitasatospora paranensis | reverse complement strand
CGCTGTACGAGCACGCCCTGGCTCAGGCCGCACACCTCACCGCCGACGGGATCGAGACGATCGTCCTGGCCTCCAACCACGACGGACTGGAGTTCGCCCGGGCCCGCGGATTCGTCGAGGTCGCCAGCGACCTGCTGCCCGGCGACACCGTGCCCTACCTCACCCTCGCCCTGCGCTGACCTGCACGAAGCGCTGCGGTCCGTACGCCGGCGACGGCCGACGGGGATCACCCGCGCCCCGTCGGCGCCGGGACGAGTGGATCACCGTTCAGGGACCGGGAATCCCGGGGGCGTGCCGCCCGGTCGTCCTGGTGCGACGCGAGGTCCGGGTGCTTCCGGCCCTGGGCTCATCCCATCCGCGGTACTGCCCGAGCTGCCCGACGACACCCGGGGTGTCCGACCCGGCGTGCGCCCACGGCCATGGAGCGGAGCTCCCGCTACACGGCATCGGAGGGGTCGGCCACGGCGAAGGTCGGGGCCAGGGCGGCGTTCAGCCGGGCCGCCAGGTCGCCCGCGGTGGCCCGCAGCCCGCCGTGCTCGGTGTCGAAGGAGCGCCAGTCGACGGCGGCGGCCGCCTCGTCGACCATGGCCGCCGTGACTTCATGCGAGGCGTAGTAGGGATCGCTGTCGACGAGGACGTCCCTGAGCAGCTCGCGTCCCAGGGTGCAGTTCTCGGCGAGCACCACGGCGTCGAAGAGGTCCTTGGCCTGCGGATACATGTCCGTCACCAGCCACAGCAGCTTCCAGGCCAGCGAAAGCTCCGGCGTGACCGCGGGAAGCGTGACACCCGTGCCGGTGCCCGAGAGCGGGTCGAGCCGGACGGGCTCGGCCGGCACCGGCAGGTACTCACCGAACACGAAGTCCAGCTGGACAACGCCGCCCGGCGTCCCCTCGGCCTCCCACGGCAGCACCAACCGCCGTCCCGGGACGCGCTCGTACGTCCAGATGTCCTCGCTCACCGCGTCCCGGGCGGCGAACCGCACGGCGCCGGTGGACGCCGCCTCGGCCCCGTCGGCGACCGCGTCCAGCAGGGCAGCCGTCCTGCTGCCGTGCGGGTCGCAGTCGCCGGGGACGACGAAGTCGAGGTCTCCGGGCTCGCGCGCGGCCGCGCCGTACCAGGTGCGGAGCAGGACGCTGCCGCGGAGCACCGGCGCATCCGCCCGGCCGTTGCCGGCGACGGCGGCCAGCACCACGTCCAGGGCCGCCCGCCGCGCCGCGCGCCAGGCCTCGTCCGCGGCCGGATCGGGGAACCGCGGGTCACTGGGGCGAAAGGCTTCGGCGAACTGCTTGAGGGCGGGGTCGAAGAGCCTCTGCTGCACGGCACCGCCGCCGCGGACCGGGCGGAACGTGGCCGGAAGGCCGCTCCCTCGGTTGTCCCCGCCGTCCCGCATGGCCGCCTCCGCCCGGTGCCGTCCGCCGTCCCGTGCGGGGATCATCGCAGAGGCGCCGCCGCCCGGGAAAGCGGGTGCCCGGGCGGCGGCGGGTTGGGCCGGGTGCACGGCGGGCCCTGGGCGCCGCCGTGCACCGCGGGTCAGGAGGTGGCGGTGCAGCTGGGGGTGGCACCCGCCGCGGCACCGGACACCGTCCGGGTGGCCTGGACACCGAAGCTGGTCGAACCCGCGGGCGCGAGCGCCCCGTTGTACGACAGGTTGGTGGCGCTGATGTTCTGTCCGGTCTGGACGACCGTGGCGCTCCAACTGCTGGTGACGGTCAGGCCGGACGGCCACGTCCAGGCGACCTGCCAGCCGGTGGTCGGCCGGGTGCCGGTGTTGGTGACGGTGACCGTGGCCGTCAGGCCGCTGCCCCAGTCGTTCAGGCTCACCGTCGCGGTGCAGCCGGAACTGCCCCCGGCGGACGCGGTGGTGGCGGTCACCGACGCCGAGACGGCGGAGACGTTGCCGGCCGCGTCGCGGGCCCGCACCGAGTAGCTGTACGCGGTGGCGGCCGTCAGCCCGCTGTCGGTGTAGGTGGTGCCGGTGGCCGTGCCGACCTTGGTGGTGCCGCGGTAGACGTCGTACCCGGTGACGCCGACGTTGTCGGTGGCCGCCGTCCAGGACAGCGAGACACCGGTCGAGGTCGTGCCGGTCACGGCGAGGCCGGTCGGGGCCGTCGGCGCCTGGGTGTCGCCGCCACCACCACCGGTCGTGCCACCGAACCCGGGTGCCTTGATGCTCGCCAGGTAGGCGTCCTTGACGGTGTTGACCGTCGTCCAGTCGTCGTTCAGGATGCCGCCGGTGTCACCGGAGTTGGGGTTCCACGACCAGAAGGTCCACTGGAACGAGTCGGCACCGTACTGCGCGGTGGGCCGCAGGTACTGGACGAGCGCCTTCAGCCACGTCTGGTCCACGGTGGCCTGCAGGGTGGTGCCGAACTCGCCGACCCAGACGGGCGCGATGTTCTGGTTGAAGAGGTAGCCCCAGTTCTTGTCCCAGATGCCGGGCATGTTGGCGGGGAAGGACGGGTCGGAGAACCAGGTCTGCTGGGCCACGCTCGTCGCGTAGTCGTGCGCGGAGTACACCACCCGGTTGGGCACGCTCAGTTGGACGGGGTACTGGCCGGCGCCCTGGAGGTTGCCGCCCCACCAGTAGGAGCTGCCGTTGAAGGTCTGGATCCCCTCGACGAAGATCAGCAGCTTGGAGTTGGCCGAGAGCACCGCCTCGCCGCCGCGCTGGGCGGCCAGCCGCCAGTCGACGGAGGTGTCGCCGCAACCCCAACAGGCCGGGTCGTGCGGCTCGTTGTGCAGGTCGATGCCGACCACGGCGGAGTTGCCCGCATAGCGGGCGGCGATCGTCTTCAGGTCGGCGAGCCAGGTGCTCTCCGGCACGGAGGCGGTGTACCAGAGCGCCGACTGACCGCCGGAGTCCGGACGGTGCCGGTCGAGGATGACCTTGAGGCCGACCGTCCCGGCGTAGTTGACGATCTTGTCCATGACGCCGAGCGAGTCCAGGCCCACCAGGTCGGCGTTCATGCCGCCGGACGTGTTGATGCTGGCCGGGGCGGTGCCCTTGAAGATGTCGTCGCTGTACGGCAGCCGGATGGTGTTGTAGCCGAGCGACTTCATCTGGTCGATCATGCTCTTGTAGTCGCGGCTCCACAGGCCGTGGGCCACGTAGTTGCCGGTCTCGAAGCCGAACCAGTTGATGCCCGCGATCCGGACGGGCTGGCCGGCCTCGTCCAGGATCTGGCGCCCGCTGGTGTGCCAGTAGCCGGTACCGGCCGCAGCCGTCGCGGCAGCCGCAGCCGGTGCGGGGGTGGCGGCGTGCGCCGCCTGCAGGCCCAAGGGCGCGGCAACGATCGCCGCCGCCGCGGCGAAGGCCGCAGCGCTTCGGCCGAGCCGGCGCACGAGGCGTCGTTGCAGGCGGAGCCGGGCGGGGAGATGTGGCCGGAGGTGCAGCCGAAGGCGCATGGTCTCGTCCTCTCTGGAAGCAGTCCGACGGGCCGCGCCCGGGCATGCGGACGCGGGTGCCGGACGGGTGGGGGCGTTCCGGGTCGTGCGTGGTACGAGAGCTGGTATGCGAACCGCGAAGCCGCGCCCCGCACGGCCGGCCCGGCCGCCGTTCCCTGCGGCGGACCGCGGCCAGCTGGGCGGGAGCGCTCCCACGTCGCCATGCCGTTCCCCTCCCGCAGGGGGCGGGCATGGCGGCGGGATCGCCCATCATCAAGCCAGAGAGCGAACGGCACGTCAATATGCCCGACAGACTTCATGTCGTGAAGTCTGCGGGCCAGTTGAGGCCGGAATCGGCCATCCGGCGAGGCCGGAGCGGATGAACAGTGAACGGTCGAAGCTGTTCGGGGCCCCCGAATCCGGCACCTCTTCGACACGCACAGCGTGCTTCGCACGCGTCAGATGGGAGCGCTCCCAGATATGGAGGGCTCCGGCCCGGCTGCCGGCAGCCCCGATACCCACCCCGCGTGCGGGCCACCCCCGGCGGCGTGAATCATGGTGACATCATGCACATCGGACGGCGCTGGACGAGGCGGTCGGCGGTGGCCCCCGGAATCGTGAAACCGGACACCGCAGGGCCCGCGCGAACCCCTGTCCGGCGACCGCGGACGGCGCCCGGCCTCCTGCCGTCCCTGCTCGACGACAGCGACGCCGGCGGCGCCGTACTGGGCGGGGACCTACGGGTGCGCGAGGCCAACCACGCCTTCGCCCGGATGGCCGGACAGCAGACGCCCGAGGGCGTGGTCGGCCTGGCATCCGAGGACCTCCCACCGCTGGCCGCCGCCGAGATCCAGGAGCTCCTGCGGTCGGTACTCGCCGACGGCCGCACCCGCCGGTTCCACGTCCGCACCGGACCACCGGGCCCGGCCGGGGCGACGGGTCGGACCGGGGATGCCGGGAACACCGGGGCGACCGGGACCTGCCACCGGCTGACGGAGCGCGGACGGGCGCTGGGGCTCGGCGTCGTCCTGGTGGCGGACGCGCCCGCCGACATGCTTACTGGCGCGGCCGCGACCGGGGCGGCAGCCGGAACGGCGACCGACCCGGCCGCGGACCTCCGGCATGCCCGGCGCCGGATCACCCTGCTGGACGCGGCGACCGCCGAGGTCGGGACCACCCTCGACATGGACACCACCTGCGCGGAACTCGCCCGGTTCGCCGTCCCGCGGCTGTCCGAACTCGCCACCGTCGACGTCCTGCCGATCACCGAGCCGGGATCGGGAGCAGCCGGACCGTCGGCATCCGGGCTGTCCGCGGCCGGGCGTCTCCACCGGGCCGGGCTCGCCCGCGTTCCGGCGCTCGGCGGCCCGACGGCCGCGCTCGCCAACCCGGGCGAGCCCGTGCGGCACCGGGCGGGTTCGGCCGCGGCGAGAAGTCTTGCCGAGCGCCGGCCCGTGCCGGCCGACCTCGGTGCCGCGGCAGCGGACTCCTCCCCGTGGAGTCCGCGCGGGGGACGGACGGCCGCGCCGGCGACGGCGGCCCCGGCCGCGAGCGGGGCCGGCCCGGACGTCCCGACGCCGAGGGCGAGGTCTGCCTCCGGGCCGGGCTCCGCGCCGTGCTCGCCGTTCCGCTGGTGGCCCGGGACAAACCGATCGGCGTGCTGACACTCATGCGGACGGCAGGCACCCCCGAGTTCTCGGCGGGCGACATCGAGCTGGCGCAGGACCTCGCCCGCAGGGCCGCCGTGGCCATCGACAACGCCCGCCACTACGCGCGTTCCCAGGGCATCACCCTGGAGCTCCAGCGGGCCCTGCTCGCCGAGCCGGGCAACCCGCACCCCAACCTGGACCTGGCCTCCCGCTACCTGCCCTCCGGCACCAGCTCGGTGGTCGGCGGCGACTGGTTCGAGGCCGTGCGCCTGCCGTTCGGCCGCACGCTGCTGGTGATCGGGGATGTGATGGGCCACGGCGTGGAGGCTGCCGTCGACATGAGCGACTACCGGTCGATGCTCCGCTACGTGGCCGGCGCCGACCTGCCCCCGCATCGCATCCTCCGGCAGCTGGATGCGCTCATCTCGGAGAACGAGTCGGCCCGGCCGGCCACCTGCCTGCTGGCCCTGGCCGACCCCGCCCGCAACCGGTGCACCTACGCGAGTGCGGGGCACCTGCCCCCGGCACTGATCGCCCCCGGACGGCCGACCGAACTCGTCCGGATCCCGACCGGCCCGCCGCTCGGGACCGGTGTCGGCGGCTACGAACCGGCCGTCGGCACGCTCAACCCCGACGAGGTCGTACTGCTGTACACCGACGGTCTGGTGGAGCGGCGCGGGGAGGACATCGACGACTCGCTCGCCCGGCTCGCCGGGCTCCACCTGCCCGTGGCGGGCAGCCTGGACGGACTGCTCGACGCGGTGCTGCACGAACTGGCCCCGCGAGCCGCCGAGGACGACATCGCCGTCCTCGCCGCCCGGGTCCGCCCCCGCTGACCGGGCAAGGTCGTTGCTCTTCGGGAGGCCATGGGCGAACTCCGCGTCCCGGTCCCGGACGGCGAAACGGCTGAACGGTGCCTGCTCCACCATCTGGCAGCCCGGCTGACCGCTGGAGACATCACCCCCAAGGACGTGGCCGCCACCCTCTGGTCCGGCGTCGCGGACACCGGAACCGACCGGGCCGACCGCCGGTCCGGTCGTCGCCGCAATCGGCCCGCGCCGGCGGGTGGTCTTCAATGGAGCTGTGAAGCCCTCGCCCGGTGGGTTGTTTGCCTCGACAGTTCCGTACTACGCGAGGTTCCGGCCCGCGTACGATCCCCGCCTGTTCGCCCTGCTCGGCCGGCGCTTTTCGTTGGACGGCTCCCAGCGCGTGCTGGACCTGGGGGCGGGCAGCGGGGCTCTCGCACTGCCGCTGGCTCCCCTCCTGCGCACGGTGATCGCCGTCGATCCGGAGCCTGCCATGCTCGCCGAGGGCCGCCGGCTCGCCGCCAGGGCAGGGGTGAGCGATATCGACTGGCGACTCGGAAGCTCCGACACGCTTCTCGCGATGGACGTGGGACCGGTGCTGCTGACGGTGATGGGAGCCTCGTTCCACTGGACGGACCGGGAACGGCTGCTGCGCGACCTGGACACCCTGATCGAGCCCGGGGGTGCGGTGGTACTGGCGACCTGCGGAGCCCGGCACGACGACCTCGAACCGCCGCCCTGGCTGCGTGCGGTCGAGGAGGTCCGCCTACGGCATCTGGATCCGGAACGCCTGCAGGGATCCGGGCCGGCCGGGTACCCCGACGTGCGTCACCAGGAGGTCCTGCTCCGCTCGCCGTTCTCCCGGATCGAGGAGGTCCGCTGGGACCGGACGGTCAGCCGCAGCGTGGACGAGGTCGTCGGCCTTCAGCTCTCCTACAGCTTCACCAGCCCGGCCGCACTCGGCCCCGACCGGGCGGCCTTCGAGCATGACCTCCGACAGACCCTGAACACCTTCGCTCCCAACGGCGGTCCGTTTGACGAGCGTGTCCGCACCGAGGCTGTCATCGCCGGCCGTGCTACAGCCTCACACCGTGATCCATCTCAGCGCTAGCGGCTGCCCGAGTACTGCTCGCCGGTAGCAGGCGAGGCAGTCATCCCATTGACCGTTCGAGGGCCGGGGCCGGACAGACCGTCCGAGTGGGGCCGACGAAGACCATCCACGCCGGACCCTACGGGGACGGGCGATTTCGCGTCACTGCACCTTCTGCACGTGAGGGTGGTCCCAGGAAGTCTCGCAGGTGTACAGCTGAAGGCTGTAGCCGCGGCTGATGTAGAGCTTTGTGGACCAGGCGGGGGTGATGTCGTCCGGGAGTTCGGCGTCGAATTCCTCGATCGGCCGCCAGCTGGGCGCCTCGCCGTCCCAGTCATAGCTGTCAATGGTCAGCAGGGGACGGACGTCTGAACCGCACTCGGCGCACACGATGGAAACCGGTCCGATCACCTCCCAATGGACGTGCCCGCCGACCTTGCAGCCCGGAGCAACGCTGAGTTCACCGTGGTAGTCCACCCCGTGCCGGCTCTCCCAGGCATCGATCCGCTCCCTCAGGTCGCGCGGTAGCTCGAAGGAGTTGGGGTACTCCGTGACGGTCTCGGGGTGCAGCACGCACGGGTCCGGCAGAAGATTGCCGGGGCTGCCGATCACCGAGGGCTGCGGGGCGGCTGCGAGCGGGTCACGGATATCGGCAGCCGTGCGCCAGCGCAGCACGATCCGGGGCGCATAGCCCTCGGCGTGATCGGTGAAAGGGCACCAGAGAAACTGGAAGAGGTCGGCGCCGTCCGGCCGCGGGAGCAGGGGGACGTCCGCGGCGTAGAGCTGAGCCACCGGCAGCATCGGGAGCGGGCCGTTCTGGGCAATCTCTTCCTCGTACGGGATACGCCTGAGGATGGCGCTCACATCCTCGCCTCGCCGTGCTCTCCGGGCGTAAAGCCCTCTCCGCAGCCGGACATTGTCCGGCGTTGTGCCGCGGTGGGTGGGACCGGCATGGTCCGGGCACACGGGCCACGGCTCTTCGGACGGCCACAGCAGCGGGCCACCGATCGAACTGTCCGCTGCTGTGGGACTGCCCGCGCGAGGGTGCAGCCGCACAGCGGTGCGGGCCAACGGCGCGAGCTCCG
The DNA here is from genome assembly GCF_039544005.1 of Kitasatospora paranensis. Classification (NCBI taxonomy): domain Bacteria; kingdom Bacillati; phylum Actinomycetota; class Actinomycetes; order Kitasatosporales; family Streptomycetaceae; genus Kitasatospora; species Kitasatospora paranensis. Next base: position 7,199,340 of record NZ_BAABKV010000001.1, on the reverse strand, counting down.
GGAAATGCGCGCCGACATCGACCGGACGCGGAGGAGTGGTGCGAACCATACCCGCGAGGCTACGCCCTGACGTTGACGTCACAGCCCTTGATATTTCGGCCCGCACGCACCGGATGATCCGGCCACCGGCGTCAGCTCTCGCCGCCATGTGGTGGTGCACACGCTCTCCAGCCGCGCGTCGATCCCGAAAGACAGCACGTCTTCCTGGGCTTTCACGGGAGCGCGGCCAGAGCCGCTTTCGCAGATCCCCGACCAGCAGAACCCGCGGCCTGCGATGACCAGGTCGTCGAGGCCGACTGAGCGGGCCGGCGGCAGCGCGAGGCCGATCTCGGCGTCCAGCAGTGCGCGGGTGCCGACCTCGGCCAGGACGACGGCGCGGACCTCCCGACGGGTCGAGCAGGGCCAAAGCAACGGAATTGCCGCCGACCGGCCCCGGACCCACGGAGCCGCGCAGACGTGCGGACCGGGCGCGCGCCGGGCTGAGCGCCGGGGAACGGCATCGGGACGCCGTTCCGGCGCTTCCGGTGCCACGATGGAAGGCCGGCCGCGGGGTCGGGCCGGGCCGGAGGGACGGAGGGCTGCCATGAGCCGCGAGTACCACTTCCACCGGGAGCACGACGGGCACTCGGTCACGGTGACCGTACGGCTCGGGGTTGTTCGCGAGCTGGAGATGCTGGTGAACGGCAAGGAGGTCGCGCGGGAGCGGGAGCACGGGCACCGGGCGGACGTCCGCCTGCTGTCGGCGGCGCTGCCGACGGAACCGCCGAAGCCGGTCAGCGCCCGGGTCGAGCTGCCCGGCCGGGCGCACGGTGAGCCGGCCTGCTTCCTGGAGGTGGACGGCCGCAGCACGCCGATGCCGCTGCGTACGCCGACGTGACGCGACCCGACCCCCGGGTGGAGGCCCGTGGCGGGTCCGGGAATGGCGGCCGAACGGGTGACCGGTCAGCACGGCCCGGCGTCGCCGCGCAGCGGAGTGGGCCGGGGAGGCCGACCCTGGGCTGACCGGGGGACACGTACCCGGCCGTCGGCGGACCGCCCGTCCCGGGCGGGTGGGCGGAGGTGGGCCGGGTGTGCTGGAGTGCCGGGGCGGACGCGGTCGCGGGCGCGGTGGTCGGCGGACTGGGCGTCGCCTGCCTGCTCCAGGTGCGGGATCCGCGGCGGCTTCCGCTGGCGGCGCTGCCGTTGCTGCTCGGGCTGCACCAGCTGGTCGAGGCGGCTGTCTGGCTCGGTACGGACGGGCGGATCGGTCCGGGAGCGGCCCAGACGGCCCGGACGGTGTGGGCCCTGATGGCGCTGCCGTTGCTCCCGGTGCTGGTGCCCTTCGGCGTCTGGTGCGCGACCGGGCCCGGGGCCCGCCGCAGGCGGATCGGCCCGCTCCTGGTGCTCGGCTGCGCGGTGGCCGTGCCGCTGGTGGTCGCCGTGCTGCGGCACCCGGTGACGGTGCAGGTCAGGGGCCACACGCTGGCGTACGCCGTGGGGCTCCGGTGGGCTCCCCTCTGGGTCGCCGGCTATCTGGTGGCGACCGTCGGTGCGCTGCTGCTGAGCGGTGACCGGGCGCTGCGGACCCTGGGCGTGCTGGTCGGTGCGGGGGCCGCGGCCTGCGCGGTGGTGTGGCGGCTGGCGTTCGCCTCGACCTGGTGCGCCCTGGCCGCCCTGGCAGCCGTACTGCTCCTGGGCTGGGCCGGCGGGCCGGGGCCGGCCGGCCCGGCCGAGGCGCGTCAGGGTGCGGGCTCCCCGGGCCCTGACGGCGCCACCGGTCGCCCATTCGAACGAACGACCGGCGTTCGGGAGCACGACAGCTGACGGCCTATCATCTCCCCATGGCCGATCCGATCCGCATCGTCACCCGATCCTCCCCGATGGCTCTCGCCCAGGTCGAGAGGGTCCGCGCCGAACTCGCGGCGCTGCACCCCGGAATCGGGACGGAGGTCCTGCCGGTGACCACGTCGGGCGACCGCTGGCTCGGCGACCTGGCCGCGCTCGGCGGCAAGGGGGCCTTCACCAAGGAGGTCGACGCGGCGCTGATCGCCGGTGCGGCGGATCTCGCCGTGCACTGCCTGAAGGACGTCCCGGCCGACCGGCCGCTGCCGGCCGGCACGGTGTTCGCCGCCTATCTGGAGCGCGACGACATCCGGGACGCGCTGGTGCACCCGGGCGGTCTGACGCTGGACGAGCTGCCGCCCGGCACCCGGATCGGCACCTCGTCGGTGCGCCGGATCGCCCAGCTCGCGGCCTCCCACCCGCATCTGACCTGTGTCCCGATCCGCGGCAACGCGAACAGCCGGCTGGCGAAGCTGGACGCGGGCGAGGCGGACGCGCTGCTGCTGGCCGTGTCCGGCCTGGAGCGGATCGGCCTGGCCGACCGGATCACCGAGGTGCTCGACGTCGCGGCGATGTGTCCGCCGATCGGCGCCGGCATCCTCGTCCTGCAGTGCCGCGAGGACGACGCGGCGACCATCGAGGCCGTGGCCGGCCTCGGGCACCGCGACACCTGGCGGGAGGCGGCCGCCGAGCGGATGTTCCTGCACGTGCTGCAGGGGCACTGCAACGCCCCCATCGCCGGGTACGCCCGGGCCGAGGCGGACGGACGGCTGTCGATGCGGGGCCGGGTCTTCTCACCGGACGGCAAGCGGATGCTGGACGCCCACGAGTGGGCCGGCGCGCTGAGCCCGGAGGACCTCGGCACCTCGACCGCGCTGGCGCTGAAGCGGCAGGGCGCGCAGGAGCTGATCGAGGGCATCGCGCACTGACGCGCCCGGCCCGGGGCGGAATCGTTGACACCCGTTCGCCCGGCTCCTAGCGTGAGCGGGTCGCCGATTACCCGTGAGTAGGGATCACCCATGGCCGCGCCGCGCCCGTACGACCTCGTGCTCTTCGGGGCCACCGGCTTCACCGGGGGCCTGACCGCCGAGTACCTGGCCCGTGCCGTCCCGCCCGGCTGCCGGTGGGCGCTGGCCGGGCGGGACGCCGCCCGGCTGGCGGCCGTCCGGGACGGGCTCACCGCGATCGACCCGGGCTGCGCCGATCTCCCGCTGCTCGTCGCGGACGCCGCGGACGCGGACGCGCTGCGCGAGGTGGCCGCCTCCGCGCGGGTGGTGATCTCCACCGTGGGGCCCTACATCCGCCACGGCGAGCCGCTGGTTGCGGCCTGCGCCGAGGCCGGCACCGACTACGTGGACCTCACCGGCGAGCCCGAGTTCGTCGACCGGATGTACCTGCGGCACCATGCCGCGGCGGTCGCGTCCGGCGCCCGGCTGGTGCACGCCTGCGGGTTCGACTCCGTGCCGCACGACCTCGGGGTGCTGTTCACCGTGGAGGAGCTGCTCCGGCGCACCGGACGGCCCGCGGGGCGGGTGTCGGTCGAGGGCTTCGTCCGGGCCGGCGGCACGATCTCCGGCGGGACGTTCGCCTCGGCGCTGACCGCGTTCTCGCGTCCGCGGGCGATGGCCCGGGCGGCCCGGGAGCGGCGGGCCGCCGAACCGCGCCCGGCCGGGCGGCGGACGGTGGCGGCCCCCGGGCTGCCGGGCTGGTCCCGGACGGCGCACGCCTGGCGGGTGCCGCTGCCGACCATCGACCCGCAGGTGGTCGCCCGGTCAGCGGCCGCCCTCGAACGGTACGGGCCGGACTTCACCTACCGGCACTTCGCGGCCGTGAAGCGGCTGCCGATCGCCCTCGCCGGGGTGGCGGCCGCCGCCGCGCTGGCGGTGGCCGCCCAACTGCCCGTCGCCCGGAAGGCGCTGGCCGGGCTGCGACCCGCGGGACAGGGGCCGGCCGCGGAGCAGCGGGCGCGGTCCTGGTTCACCGTCAGGTTCGTGGCGACCGGCGCCGACGGCCGGGTGTGCACGGAGGTGTCGGGCGGTGACCCGGGCTACACGGAGACGTCGGTGATGCTCGCCGAGTCGGCGCTCTGCCTGGCCTTCGACGACCTGCCCGCGACGGCCGGGCAGGTCACCACGGCCGCGGCCATGGGCCCGGCGCTGATCGAGCGCCTGGTGGCGGCGGGCATCCGCTTCACCGTCCTCGCCGGGCCGCCCTCCGCCGCGCCCGGGCCCCGGCGGACCGCCGGGTCGAAGACCGAGAGGTAGGGAGCCGGGGAGCAGCGAGCCGGGCAGCGAGCAGGCGCAGGGATGCCCGGCTCCGAGGGGCCGGTCCGGGCGCGCCCCGCTCGGCCGGCCGGGTACGGACTGCGCCGCCGGGGGCTGCCCGCCCCTCCGCATACCCGCTGGTAGGGGGCCCGGGGCTGCCCGGCCGCGGTGCGGAGTGCAAGGATGGGCGATCCGCCCCCGGTGGCGTACCTCGGTCGACCAGGCCGCCTGCCCATCCTGCGGCGGCCTCCGGTAACGGGACCAGGTCCGCGTCGCGTAACCCTGCGGCCTCGGCGGCGTGAGTGCCCTGGCGTGAGTGCCCTTCGTGCGCCCTCCGCCAGCCCCTCCTCCTTCCCTCCCTCAGGAAGATCCCTCACCATGCACGACATCCCCATGTCCGCACGCGCTCTGGCGGCCGTCAGTGCGGGCGGTCTGCTGATCTCCGGCTGTGCCGGCTCCGCCACCGGGGCGGCCGACGGCTCGACGGCGCTGCGCGACCGTGTACCGCCCGCCGTCCGCAAGGCCGGTGTGCTGCGGATCGGCTCGTACCTCAACTACCCACCGGTCGACTTCCGGGACGCCGACGGGGCGCCGGCCGGGCTGGACCCAGACATCGCGAACGCGGTCGGCAGACTGCTCGGCCTCAAGGTCGAGTTCGTGGACATGCCGTTCGACAAGCTGATCCCGGCCGTCCAGGCCCGGTCGGTCGACCTGGCGATGTCGGCGGTGATCGACACCGTGCCGCGCCAGAACGGCCTCGACGACAACGGCCGGCAGACGGGCCCGGGCGTGGACTTCGTCGACTACTTCATCACCAGCAGTTCGCTGGTGGTCAAGGCCGGCAACCCGGCCGGGATCACGACGCTGGACAGTCTCTGCGGGCACTCGGTGGCCGTGCAGACCGGCACCGTCCAGGCGGAGATCGCCACCCGGCAGGTCGGCGCCTGCAGCCGGTCGAACGACAGGCTGGACGTCCACCTGCTCGGCACCGACCAGCAGGCGCTGGCCGAGGTGGCGAACGGCGCCGCGGTGGCCGATCTCAACGACTACCCGGTCGCGCAGTACAACACCTCGGCGGAGCGCGGCGGCAAGTTCCAGCTCACCGGCGGCAGCCTGCAGTCGAGCCCGTACGCGATCGCCGTGAACAAGCAGGACGGCGGGCTGCGGGACGCCCTGGCGAAGGCCGTCGACCAGCTGATCCGCAACGGCGAGTACGACCGGATCCTCGACACCTGGGGGCTGCACACCGGCGCCGTCTCCAGCGCGGTGGTCAACGGCGGACGGTGACGCCGCCCGGGGCGGGGGCCCGACAGGCCGCCCCCGCCCCGGGCGCGTCCCCGTGCGGCCGACGCGCAGCCGCCCGGCCGGGTCAGCCCCGGACGCGGGCGACGTACTTGCCCTCGCCGCGGCCCTCGGCGAGCAGCTGGTGCACGGCGGGCACCTCCGCGAGCGAGCCGGCCTCGGCGGGCGCGGCCTCCAGCCGGCCCTCGGCGATCAGACCGAGGACCCGGCGCAGCCCGGCCGCGGCCCGCTGCGGCGCGGTGGCCCACAGGCCGCTGACGCTGAAGCCGCCGATGGCGACGTTGCCGCCCATCAGCCGGCCGAACGACGGCAGCGGGGCCTGCTCGGCGCCGCCCGCGTTGCCGAACAGCACGATCCGTCCGCCGGGCGCCGTGACGGCCAGGTCGGTCTCCAGCATCGTGGTGCCCAGCGGGTCGAGCACGATGTCCGCCCCTGCGCCGCCGGTGGCCGCCCGCACCGCCCCGGCCAGGTCCCCGCCCCGCGCCACCGCCAGGTCGTACCCGCTCTTGAGCGCCGAGGCGACCTTCTCGGGGCGGCCCACGGTGCCGACCCGCAGGCCGCCGCCGAGCGCCGGGACGAGCTGGGCGACGGCGCTTCCCACGCCGCCGCTGGCCGAGTGCACCAGCACGGTGTCGCCGGGCCGGAACCGGGCGGCGTCCGTGAGCAGCAGCAGCGCGGTCGTGAGCATGAGCGGGGCCGCCGCCGCGACGGCCGACGGCACCGCGTCCGGCACCGGCACGGTGCGCTCGGCCCGCGCGACGGCCACCTCCGCCAGGCCGCCGCTCCCGGTGTAGGCGGCCACCCGCTGCCCCACCGTCAGGCCGTCGACGCCGGGGCCGACCTCCCGGACGGTCCCCGACACCTCGGCGCCCGGTGCGTGCGGCCAGCCACCGCTGTACCCGGTGTCGCCGCGGCGGACCATCACATCGACGAAGTTGATCCCGGCGTACGCGACGTCGATGGTCACCTCGCCCGGGCCCGGCCGGGGTTCGGCGATCTCGCGGATCTCGGTGCCGTCCACTCCCTGCGACGGCCCGGTCATCATCAACGTGCGCATGGTGCCTCCCGATTCGACGTTCGATGTTCGTCGTACGACGAAAGTAGTACCATGAACGTACGATGGATGTCGAAGGAGAAGGTCGGAGATGCCGAGATCGCAGCGCAGGGCGCTCGCCCACCCGGAGCCGGAGGAGTTCCAGGTGCTGGACATCCTGCACGCGCTCTCCGACCCGACCCGGATGACGATCGTCCGCACCCTGCGCGGTGCGCCCGAACGCGCCTGCGGCACCTTCCCGGTGGAGGTCGCGCCGTCCACGCTCACCCACCACTTCCGGGTGCTGCGCGAGGCCGGGGTCATCCGCCAGCGGGAGGACGGCAACCGCCGGTGGACGATGCTGCGCGACGAGGACCTCGAAGGGCGCTACCCCGGCCTGCTCGACTCGATCGTGACGGCCTACGAGAGCGGTCCGGCCGCGGCCGGATGACGGGCGGCCGCACGACACGTACCTGACGCACCGTCAGGAGTCCTCCGCGCGGGTGGCGGTGCGGACCAGGCCCGCGGCGGTGAGCAGCCACCCGGCCACGGCCACCCAGAGCAGGACCTCGCCGACCGTGCGCAGCCCGGCGACGTGCGCGGCCGTGGCGGTGGAGAGCGCGGCGACGGCGCTCATGCCGAGCGGGAAGACGGTGGACCAGCGCCGGACGTCGTAGCGCGGTCGCGGCCGGACGAGCTCCGCGGCGAGCAGCAGCGCATAGGCACCGAGGTCGACGGCCAGCAGGACGAGCGTGGTCGTCCGCAGCGCGTTGTGCACGCCCGGCGACCACAGCGCGGAGGCGACCAGCTTCGAGCCGGCCAGCGCCGAGATGGCGAGCGCACCGGCGGCGATCCACTGGTCGCCGGCGCCCAGCCACACCTGGCGCGGGTCGAAGCGGGCCAGCGCCTCCAGGTAGAGCAGCAGACCGAGGCAGAACAGCACCAGGGCGGCCCGGCCGAGCCAGTCGCCGCAACCGGCGAGCGCGAGGGTGCCGGCGAGGACGGCAAGCCCCTGGGTGGCCACGCAGACCAGGAACGCCGCGCCGGGCATGGGCCGCTTCCAGTGCCGCATGACGGCGTACAGGAGCACCGGCCACAGGACGGCCGATAGGGCCAGCAGGACGCCGGCGGTGGCGTGCCAACCGAGCAGCGAGAGCCGGGTCCCGAGCACGCAGGTCGCGGCGACCGCGGTGAGCGCCGGCGGGGTGCGGGCCAGCGTCGTCCAGCCGCCGCGGTCGCGGACCAGCCGGACGGCGAAGTCGGCCGCGAGGACAAGCCAGACGGCGCCGGCGAGGACCAGTGCGACCACCGACGCGGCGGAGTGGCCGAGCAGTTCCAGGCCGACGGAGATGATGCCGGTGGCCATCACGACGGCGCCGGCCGCCGGCGGGAGTCCGGCCCACCAGCGGGCCGACACGGGGTTCATGATCCCCATGGTGGCAGAAGCGCGCCACGCGGCACGGTTGTCGGCCCCGGGCGCGCCCGGGGCCGTCCCACCGTCGCCCGGCGGTCGCCAGGCAGGCGCCGGGCAGGCGCACGGACGTCGCCGGGCAGGCACGCGGCGACGGGGCGACCCCTCGGCGCGCCTCCCACCCGCTCGGGCGAAAGGTCCGTTTGATGGTGGTTCATGGTGGATGATCGTCAGCGCCCCGGACGGGCAGATCCGGCCGACCCCGCGGACCGGGCCGGCCACCGGGGCACCGCCGCGGAACCGGCGGCCCTGCTGCTTGCGAGCGGACGGTTCTTCCGGCGCGCCGAGACCCCCGCCGACCTGCACAGCGTGCGCCTCACCGGCGGCCGCGCGGGAGACACCTTCTACCGGGACCGCTGGAGCCACGACAAGGTCGTCACCTCCACCCATGGCGTCAACTGCACCGGCTCCTGCCGGTGGAAGGTGTACGTCAAGGACGGCATCATCACCTGGGAGACCCAGGCGACGGACTACCCCTCGGTGGGCCCCGACCGCCCCGAGTACGAGCCGCGCGGCTGCCCGCGCGGCGCCGCCTTCTCCTGGTACACCTACTCACCGACCCGGGTCCGCTACCCGTACGTGCGCGGCGTCCTGCTGGAGATGTACCGGGAGGCCCGGGATCGGCTCGGCGACCCGGTGCTGGCCTGGGCCGACATCCAGGCCGACCCGCAGCGCCGCCGCCGCTACCAGCAGGCACGCGGCAAGGGCGGTCTGGTCCGCGCGGGCTGGGAGGAGGCGGTCGAGATCGTCGCCGCCGCCCACGTGCACACCATCAAGGCGCACGGCCCCGACCGGGTCGCGGGCTTCTCGCCGATCCCGGCGATGTCGATGGTCTCGCACGCCGCGGGCGCCCGATTCATGTCGCTGATCGGCGCGCCCATGCTGTCGTTCTACGACTGGTACGCGGATCTGCCGGTCGCCTCACCGCAGGTGTTCGGCGACCAGACGGACGTCCCGGAGTCCGGGGACTGGTGGGACGCGGCCTACCTGATCATGTGGGGCTCCAACGTGCCGGTGACCCGCACGCCGGACGCGCACTGGATGGCGGAGGCCCGGTACCGCGGGCAGAAGGTCGTGGTGGTCGCACCGGACTACGCGGACAACGCCAAGTTCGCCGACGAGTGGCTGCACCCGCATCCCGGCACGGACGGCGCGCTCGCCGTGGCGATGGGCCACGTGATCCTCCGCGAGTGCTTCGTGGAACGCGAGGTGCCGTTCTTCGCCGACTACGTCCGGCGCTTCACCGACCTGCCGTTCCTGGTGACGCTGGCGGAGAAGGACGGCGCCCGGGTGCCGCACAAGTTCCTGCGCGCCGCCGACCTCGGGGACGACGGCGAGGGCGCCGACTGGAAGACGGTGGTGCTGGACGCGGCGACCGGCGCGCCCGCCGTCCCGGGCGGCTCGATCGGCTTCCGCTGGACGGAGTCCGGCAAGGGGCGGTGGAACCTCGACCTGGGCGACCTCGACCCCGTCCTCTCGCTGCACGGCGACGCCGCGGCGGTGCCCGTGGAGGTCCTGCTGCCGCGGTTCGACACCGAGGGCGGCCCGCACGGGCAGGGCCGCGGCGACGTGGTGCGCCGCGGGGTGCCCGCCCGCCGGCTCGGCGGGCCGGACGGGCCGCTCGTCACCACCGTCTTCGACCTGCTGCTGGCCCAGTACGGGGTCGGCCGGGAGGGCCTGCCCGGCCACTGGCCCGCCTCGTACGAGGACCCGGAGAACCCGGGCACCCCCGGCTGGCAGGAGGTGCACACCTCGGTGCCGGCCGCGGCCTGCGTACGGATCGCCCGGGAGTTCGCGCGGACGGCCGAGCAGTCCGAGGGCCGCTGCATGATCCTCATGGGGGCCGGGACCAACCACTGGTTCCACTCGGAGACGATCTACCGGGCGTTCCTCGCCCTGCTCCAGCTCACCGGCTGCCAGGGCCGCAACGGCGGCGGCTGGGCGCACTACGTCGGCCAGGAGAAGTGCCGTCCGTCCACCGGCTGGGCGACGCTGGCCAGTGCCTCCGACTGGTCGCGGCCGCCGCGCCAGATGATCGGCACGGGTTTCTTCTTCCTGCACTCCGACCAGTGGCGCTACGACCGGTTCGCCGCCGACGTGCTGGCCTCGCCGCTCGGCGAGGGCCGCTTCGCGGGCATGACCGGCGCCGACTGCCTGGCGCAGGCGGCCCGTTCGGGATGGATGCCGTCCTACCCGACCTTCGACCGCAACCCGCTGGACCTCGCCGACGCCGAGGACCCGGTCGCCGCCGCGGTGGAGGGACTGCGGGCCGGGACACTGAAGTTCGCCTGCGAGGACCCGGACGCCCCGCAGAACTGGCCGCGGGTGCTGACCCTGTGGCGGGCCAACCTGCTGGGCTCCTCCGCCAAGGGCGCCGAGTACTTCACCCGGCACCTGCTCGGCACCCACTCCTCGCTGCGCGCCGAGGAGGCCCCCGAACACCTGCGGCCGCGCGACGTGACCTGGCACGAGCAGGCCCCCGAGGGCAAGTTGGACCTGCTGCTGTCGCTGGACTTCCGGATGACCTCCTCGACCCTGCTCTCCGACGTGACCCTGCCGGCGGCCACCTGGTACGAGAAGCACGACCTGTCGACCACCGACATGCACCCCTTCGTGCACGCCTTCACCCCCGCCGTCGACCCGCCCTGGCAGGCCCGCACCGATTTCGACGCCTTCCACGCCATCGCGCAGCGGCTGAGCGAACTCGCCCACGGGCACCTGGACACCCGCCGGGACCTGGTGGCCACCCCGCTGCAGCACGACACCCCGGGCGAGGTCGCCCAGCCGGGCGGAGTGGCGGCGGACTGGCGCCGCGGCGAGTGCGAGCCCGTCCCCGGCCGGACGATGCCCAACCTGACGGTCGTCGAACGCGACTACACCGCGATCGGCGCCAAGATGGCCGCGCTCGGGCCGCTGGCCGAACGGCTGGGCCTGCCCGCCAAGGGCCTGACGCTGCACCCCGACGAGGAGATCGAGACCCTGCGGGCCCTCAACGGCACCGCCCGCGGCGGACCCGCGGACGGCCGCCCGCTGCTCGACACCGCCGTCAAGGCCGCCGACACCATCCTCGCGCTGTCGGGAACGACCAACGGGCGGCTGGCCGTTCAGGGCTTCCGGGCCCTGGAGGAGCGCACCGGGACCCTGCTCGCACAGCTCGCGACCGAGCACGAGGGCAAGCGGGTCCGCTACGCCGACACCCAGGCCGAGCCCGTACCGGTGATCACCTCGCCCGAGTGGTCGGGCAGCGAGTCCGGCGGCCGCCGCTACACGGCGTTCACCCAGAACACCGAGCACCTCAAGCCCTGGCACACCCTCACCGGCCGCCAGCAGTTCTTCCTCGACCACGACTGGATCCACGAACTCGGCGAGGCGCTGCCGGTGTTCCGGCCCCCGCTCGACATGCACCGGCTGTTCGGCGAACCGGCCCTCGGACCAGACGGGCAGCGGGAGGTGACCGTCCGCTACCTCACCCCGCACAACAAGTGGTCGATCCACTCCGAGTACCAGGACAACCTCTTCATGCTCGCGCTCTCCCGCGGCGGACAGCTGATCTGGATGTCGCCGCAGGACGCCGACGCCATCGGGGTCCGCGACAACGAGTGGGTGGAGGCGGTCAACCGCAACGGCGTGGTGGTGGCCCGCGCCGTGGTCTCGCACCGGATGCCACGCGGGACGGTCTACATGCACCACGCCCAGGAGCGCACGGTGGCCGTCCCCCTGACGGAGACCACCGGCCGGCGCGGCGGGATCCACAACTCGCTCACCCGGCTGATCCTCAAACCCACCCACCTGATCGGCGGCTACGCCCAGCTGAGCTGGGCGTTCAACTACCTCGGCCCGACCGGCAACCAGCGCGACGAGGTCACCGTGATCCGCCGCCGTTCCCAGGAGGTGCAGTACTCGTGAGGGTCATGGCGCAGCTGGCGATGGTCATGAACCTCGACAAGTGCATCGGCTGCCACACCTGTTCGGTCACCTGCAAGCAGACCTGGACGAACCGCAGCGGTACCGAGTACGTGTGGTTCAACAACGTCGAGACCCGGCCCGGTCAGGGCTACCCGCGGCGCTGGGAGGACCAGGACCGGTGGCGCGGCGGCTGGGGCCTGGACCGCCGCGGGCGCCTCAATCTCCGCTCGGGGGCCGGATCCAGCGGCTGGCGCGGATCTTCGCCAATCCGGTGCTGCCCGGGATCAAGGACTACTACGAGCCCTGGAGCTACGACTACCGCACGCTGGTCAACGCCCCGCTGGGCGAGGACTTCCCGGTGGCGTCGCCGCGCTCGCTGCTCACCGGCGAGCCGATGACCATCGAGTGGAGCGCCAACTGGGACGACAACCTCGGCGGCGCGACCGAACACGGCGACGCCGACCCGATGGTGGCCCGGACCCGGGAGAAGGCCGCCGAGAAGGTGCGGTTCGCCTTCGAGCAGACCTTCATGTTCTACCTGCCGCGGATCTGCGAGCACTGCCTCAACCCGGCGTGCGTCGCCGCCTGCCCGTCCGGCGCGATGTACAAGCGGGAGGAGGACGGCATCGTCCTGGTCGACCAGGACCACTGCCGGGGCTGGCGCCAGTGCGTCAGCGGGTGCCCCTACAAGAAGGTCTACTTCAACCACCGCACCGGCAAGGCCGAGAAGTGCACCTTCTGCTACCCGCGGATCGAGGTCGGACTGCCGACCGTCTGCTCGGAGACCTGCGTCGGGCGGCTGCGCTACCTCGGTGTCCTGCTGTACGACGCCGACGCGGTCACCGCCGCCGCCTCCGTCGAGGACGACACCGCCCTGTACGAGGCCCAGTTGGGCGTCTTCCTGGATCCGGAGGACCCGGCGGTGCGGCGGGCGGCCGAACGCGACGGCGTCCCGTACGCCTGGGTGGAGGCGGCGCGGCGCTCACCCGTGCGGGCCCTCGTCTCCACCTACCGGCTGGCGCTGCCGCTGCATCCCGAGTACCGCACCCTGCCGATGGTCTGGTACATCCCGCCGCTCTCCCCGGTGGTGGAGGCGCTGACCGAGACCGGCTTCGACGGCGAGGACGCCGGGAACCTCTTCGGCGCCATCGACACCCTGCGCATCCCGCTGGAGTACCTCGCGGAGCTGTTCACCGCGGGCGACACCGGGCCTGTCCGGGCCTCGCTGGAGCGGCTGGCCGCGATGCGCGCGCACATGCGCCGGCTCAACCTGAACGAGCCGCCGGATCCGGCGATCGGCGCCGCGGTCGGCCTCACCGGCGACGAACTGGAGGCCATGCACCGGTTGCTGGCCGTCGCCAAGTACGAGGACCGCTACGTGATCCCGACCGCCGCCGCCGGTGACGCACGGCGGCTGGAGGAGGCCGCACTGCCCGACGGCTGCAGCCTCGACCACGACGGCGGCCCCGGCATGGGCGGTTCGGGCCCGTTCGGCGAGAACTCGGGGCGCAAGGCGCTCCCGATGGTGTCGCTGGAGAGCTTCCACCTGCTGCGCCGGCGGCAGACCGCGGACAAGGAGGAGGAGACGTGAGCGGCACCGACCGCGACCGCGCCGTCCTGTACCAGGCGGCCGCGCACTGCCTGGTCTACCCGGACGCGGAGTTCCTCGCGCGGCTGCCCCTGGTGCGGGCGGCGGTGGACGGCCTGGCCGGCCGGGCCGCCGGCCTGCTGCGGCCCTTCCTGGCGTACGCCGCCGCCACGCCGCCCGCCGACCTCGCCGCCCACTACGTGCAGGTCTTCGACTTCCGCAACCGGCACTGCCTCCACCTGAGCTGGTGGCGGGACGGCGACACCCGCCGCCGGGGCAGCTCGCTGGTGCGGTTCAAGGAGGCCTACCGGGCGCACGGCCTGGAGTTCGACGGCCGGGAGCTGCCCGACTTCCTGCCCGCCGTGCTGGAGTTCGGCGCGGCGACCGGCTGCACCGACCTGCTGACGGAGCACCGCGCCGGACTGGAGCTGCTGCGGCTCGCCCTCGCCGAGGCCGACACCCCCTACGCCGGGGTGCCGGCGGCGGTCTGCGCGACGCTGCCCGGGCCCTCGCCGCGCGACCGCGCCGAGGCCCGGGCGCTGGCCCGCGGCGGCCCGCCGCGCGAGGAGGTCGGCATGGAGCCGTACGGCCGGCCGGGCCTCCTCCCGGTGCTGAACGGAGAAGCCTGATGCAGACGTTCCTGTGGGGCGCGCTCCCCTACGTCGCCTTCGTCCTGCTGGTGGGCGGGCTGGTCTGGCGGCACCGCTACGACAACTTCGGGTGGACCACCCGCTCGTCCGAGGTCCTGGAGTCGCGGCTGCTGAACATCGCCTCGCCGGTCTTCCACTACGGCATCCTGTTCGTGCTGGCGGGCCACCTCCTGGGCCTGTTCGTGCCCGCGTCGTGGACGGACGCGCTGGGAGTCAGTGAGCACGCCTACCACCTGCTGTCCCTGATCGGCGGCACCGCCGCCGGGCTGCTCGCCGTGGCCGGCCTGGCGACGCTGGTGTACCGCAGGCGCACCAACATGCCGGTCTTCCGCGCCACCACCCGCAACGACAAGCTGATGTACGTGTTCCTGGTCGGCTCGATCTTCCTCGGGATGTGGGCCAAGCTCACCAACTCGACGTTCAGCCACGGCTACGACTACCGCAGCACGATCGCGCCGTGGGCCCGTAGCCTGTTCACGCTGCACCCGGACGTGGCGCTGATGGCGGGTGTCCCGACGTCCTTCCAGGTGCACGCGGTGGTCGGCATGCTGCTGATCGCCCTGGTGCCCTACTCCCGCCTGGTGCACATGTTCAGCGCTCCCGTGCAGTACCTGTTCCGCCCGTACATCGTCTACCGCCGCAGGGACCCGCGGCAGTTGGGCGAGCGGCCGCCGCGGCGCGGGTGGGAGGGCATCGACGGGTAGCGACGGACAGCGCCCGCCGCACGCTCCCGGACCATGACGACCAGCCGAGAAGGTGGACCGATGACCGACCTGCACGACGTTCTGCACGCCAGGGTCCGCGACGGCTCCGTCCCCGGCGCCGTCGGCCTGGTGGCCCGGGGTGACCGGGTCGAGGTGCGGGCCGTCGGCTCGGCCGACGCCGCGGGCAGCACCCCGATGGCCCGGGACTCGATCTTCCGGATCGCGTCGATCGGCAAGCCGATCACCTCGGCGGCGGTGATGATGCTGGTCGACGAGGGCCGGATCGCGCTGGACGACCCGGTCGCGCCGTGGCTGCCCGAGCTGGAGGCGCCCGTGGTCGTCGGCTCGCCGGCCGGCCCCGTCGACGACACCGTCCCGGCGGCGCGTCCGATCACCGTCGCCGACCTGCTCACCTTCCGTGCCGGGTACGGCTTCCCCGCCGACTTCTCGCTGCCCGCCGTCGGTCTGCTCTTCAGCGAGCTGCGGCAGGGGCCGCCGCAGCCCCAGCTGGTGGTCCCGCCGGACGAGTGGATGATGGCCCTGTCCGGCATCCCGCTGCTGCACCAGCCCGGCGACGCCTGGCTCTACAACACCTGCTCGGACATCCAGGGTGTGCTGATCGCCCGCGTCACCGGGCGCCCGCTGCCCGAGTTCCTCGCCGAGCGGCTGTTCGAGCCGCTCGGGATGGTGGACACCGGGTTCGCCGTGCCGGCGGCCGCGCTCCCCCGGTTCACCTCCTTCTACCGGGCCGCTCCCGCGGGCGGGCTCGACCTGGTGGACGGACCCGACGGGCAGTGGAGCTCCCCGCCGCCGTTCCCGTCCGGGGCGGGCGGGCTGGTCTCCACCGCCGACGACTGGCTCGCCTTCGGCCGGATGCTGCTCGCGGAGGGCGAGTCCGGCGGTCGGCGGCTGCTCTCCCCCACCGCCGTCCGGCAGATGACGACCGACCACCTGACGGCATCGCAGCGCGCCGCGGGCGAGCTGTTCCTGGAGGGCCAGGGCTGGGGTTTCGGCGGTTCGGTCGACGTCGAGGCCGTCGAGCCGTGGAACGTCCCCGGACGCTACGGCTGGGTGGGCGGCACCGGCACGGCGGCGCACATCGTCCCGTCCACCGGCACGGTCACCGTGCTGCTCACCCAGGTGGAGCTGGCCGGACCGACCCCGCCGGCCCCGATGCGCGACTTCTGGCGGTACGCGGCCGACCGGTGAGCGCACCGGCCGGCACCGCGCGGGTTCACGAGGAGCGGCGCGCGCGCCACAGCCGGGCCAGCCCGATGGCGGCCGCCACCGCGATCAGGGCGGCCAGCGCGTGATCGGACGTCCCGCCCGAACCGCTGTGCTGCGCCGTACCGCCGGCCGCGGCGGGCGGTGCGCCCGAGGGCGCCGCGGAGCCGCCCGCACCGCTCGGCGCGGGCGACGCCTCGCTCAGGGCGAGCCGCCAGACGTCGCTGTCCGAGCCCTCGCTGCCGAACAGCACCGCCGCACCGTCCGCCGTGAACGTCACCGACTCGCCCTGTCGTTGGAAGGGCACGTCGAGCGGGCGCAGCCGCTGCGGTGCGCCGTCCCGCCAGGCGTACAGGTCGGCGGAGAAGTAGCCGCGCAGGACGAGCCGGTTGCCGTCCGGGGAGAACGCACCGTCGGTCACCCAGGGCACCTCGGCGATCCGCCGGAAGGTGTTCACCCCGGACGCGGACAGGTGCTCCGGCCCCTGGTAGAGCCCGCCGCCGGACTGCCGCTTGCTCGCGATGTAGGCGCGCCCGGTGACCGGGTGGATCATCAGCGCCTCGGCGTTGCGGGGGCCGTCCTCGTAGCGCACCCGGTAGCGGACGGCGTCCACCGACTGGTCGTGCAGGTCGGCCGGTTCGGTGAAGCGGTAGAGCCAGACCTCGGGCCAGGTGCCGTCCAGGTTGTCGCCGATGTCGGCCAGGTACAGCTGACCGTCCGGGCCGAGCGAGATCGCCTCGGCGTCCCGGGGCTTGACGCCGCGCAGGGTGACGGTGGCGAGGGTGCGGCCCCGGCTGTCGACCGCGTACACGTACGGGCCGTCGTCGCTGTCGTTGTGCGTCCAGTAGACGCCGGGGTGGGCCAGGCTGGCCGCCAGGCCGCTGGATTCGGTGATCCGCTTGTCCGGGATGGTGAAGAGGCGCTCCGGCCGCTCGACGGCGGCCGCGGGCAGCGCCGCCGGGCCGAGCAGGACGAGCAGGGCCGCACCCGCCGCGATGGCGCGCGGCGCCTGCCGAACCCGTCCCGTCCGCCCCCGGCGGTCGCCCGCATCTCCATCCCGCGATCATCGCACGGCGGTGGCACCCCCGGGACGGGGTCGTCCGGGGCCGGGACGCGCGCGGTGAGGCCGCCCGGGAGCGCGGCGGCGTCCGGTGGGCGGCCGCCCACCACGGTGACCGCGGCCGCCCCCGCGCGGCAGCCCGCCCGGGCCGCCTCCACCGGGTCGGCCCCGGCCAGCCGCGCCGCCAGCAGCGCGCCGGTGAAGGCGTCCCCGGCGCCGGTGGAGTCCACCGCCGCCGCGGGCTCGGCCGGCACCCGGGCCAGGACGCGTCCGCCGGCCGCGACCAGGGCGCCCGCGGCGCCCAGGGTCACCACCGTCTCGCCGTACCGGGCGCTGAGCAGCTCCGCGGCCGCGACCGGGTCCTCCGTGCCGGCCAGCAGCCGGGCCTCGTCGCGGTTGGGGAGCAGAAGGCCGACGCCCTCCAGTGCGGCGCGCACGGCGTCCACGCCGGCCCGGGCGAGGAAGCCCGCGGAGGCCGGATCCGCGCTGACCGCGACGCCCCGGGCCCGGGCGGCGGCGACCGCCACCGCGACCAGCCGCCGGCCCGTCCCGCCGAACAGGTGGTAGCCCGACAGGTGCAGCCGGGCCGCCCCGTCGAGCAGGGCGTCCGCCCAGTCCGGCGGCCCGAGCCGGACGGCGGCCCCGCCGTCGGTGACCAGGGTCCGCTCCGCCGCGGCGTCCACCAGGCTGATCACCACGGCGGTCGGGGCCGCCGCGTCGACCACCAGGTGCGGCGCCACCCCGGCGGCGCACAGCGCGCCTCGGTGCCAGTCGGCGGAGTCGGCGCCGGCCCGCGCCAGCAGCCGGGCCTCCGCACCCGCCGCGGCGGCCCACACCGCCACGTTGGCCCCGGCTCCGCCCGGCCGGACGGCGATCCGCGCCGCGGTGTCGGTGTCCGGCGAGAGCGGGCCCTCGTGCAGCGCGACGACGTCGGTGACCACCTCGCCGACGACGAGCAGCGCGCCCATCTCAGCCCCGCCCGCGCTGCGGGCCGGCCGCCCAGCGCCCGGCGATCTCGGCGGCGAGCCGGACGTTGCCGCGCACGGCCGCCAGGTTGGCCTCCAGCGAGGCGCCGGCGGTGTGCTCGGTCAGGTGGGCCAGCAGGAAGGGCGTGATCGCCTGCCCGCGGACCCCGGCCCGGTCGGCGGCGGCCAGCGCCTCCGCCAGCACCCGGTCGTGCAGGGCGGGGTCGAGCTGCTCCCGCGCCGGGACGGGGTTGGCCACCACGAGCGCCGAGCGGATCCCGCCGAGGGCGTCCTGGGCGCGCATCACGGCCGCGATCTCGGCGGGGTCCTGGACCGTCCAGCCGACCGGCTGCCCGGACCCGGTGAGGTAGAAGCCGGGGAACTGCGCGGTGCGGTAGCCGAGGACGGCGACCCCGAGGGTCTCCAGGCGCTCCAGGGTCGCCGGGACGTCGAGGATCGACTTCACCCCGGCGCAGACCACAGTGATCCGGGTACGGGCCAGCAACGCGAGGTCTGCGGACTCGTCCTGGCTCGCGGCCCAGTCGCGGTGGACACCGCCGAGACCCCCGGTGGCGAACACCCGGATGCCCGCCCGGGCGGCCAGGAAGGCCGTACCGGAGACCGTGGTCGCCCCGCTGGCCCCGGTGGCGAGCGCGGGAGCGAGCTCGCGGAAGCCGAACTTGCGCAGCGAGTCGTCCTCGGCGATCCGCTCCAGCCCGTCCTTGTCGAGGCCGATGTGCGGTTGGCCGTCCAGGACGGCGACGGTGGCCGGGACGGCTCCGCCGGCGCGGACGAGATCCTCCAGTTCCCGGGCGACCCGGAGGTTGCGGGGCCTGGGCAGGCCGTGCGCGATGATCGTCGATTCGAGGGCGACCACGGGAGCTCCGGCGGCGAGGGCGTCGGCGACCTCGGCGGAGAACCGCAGCACACCCGGGGCGGGGGTGGCGGGGGTGACAGGACTGGCGGAGGGTTCGGTCATGCCGGGTTCCTGCCCACCGCGGCGGCCCGCCATGACTGCCGGCGCCCGCGGCCGGGAATCCGCGGGCGCCGCGGACCACCGGGCGGAGGGGCGGGCGCACGGCCCGGCGGCTCCTGGCACCGGATGGCACCGCGTGGCGCCGGACGGCGCCACCTGGTGCCAATCGGTGCCACCCGGCGCCGAGTCAGGCTGACCAGCGACGCGAGTCCACGCATGATGCCAGCCCAACACAGCCTGCCGCCTTCGCATGTCCGCAGGTCAGAGCCTGCTTCACCGAATCCACCCCCGCCGTCTCACCCCGCACGCTTGCGCGTGGTGCCACAGTGGTGCCACGATAGGGCCATGGACCTCACCCCCTATGTCGACACCCTTCGCCGCGAACTTGCGGTGGCTGCCGCCGCCGGAGGGGAGGACGCCCGCGAACTGGCCGAGCGGCTCACCGCCCCTCTGGAGTCGGCGAGCCGCCTGACCATGCTCAACGTGCTCTCCGCCGCGATGGACGAGATCACCCGCGAGCTCGCCCCTGGCTCGGTCGACGTACGACTGCGCGGGCTGGACCCGGAGTTCGTGGTGACGCCGGCGCCCACCGACGGCGGCCCCACCGACGCGGTCGCCGCGCCCGTCGAACCGCTCCAGGCGCCGGCGCCCGCCGACGGCGACGAGAGCGGCACCGCCCGTATCAATCTGCGCCTGCCGGCCCACCTCAAGGCACGCGCCGAGGAGGCCGCGGCCCGCGAGGGCCTGTCGGTGAACGCATGGCTGGTGCGGGCCGTGTCGGCCGCGGCCGACGGCGGCACGCGGCCTCGCCCGGCCGAGAGGACCCGCACCATCGGACAGAGCTTCACGGGCTGGGTGCGCTGACCGCACCCGGCCCACCCGCGCCGACCCACCCCACCCGCACCGCGTCCCACCAGCGGGGACGCCCCCACGACCCATGAGGACGGTACAGCCATGCCTTCTTTCGACACCCCCGAACCGATTTCGGCCACCACCCGCGTGGACGCCGGCTCCATCCGGTTCACCGCGGGCGACCGCCCCGACACGGTCGTCGAGGTCCGACCCCGCGACCCGAAGCGGGACAAGGACGTGCGGGCGGCCGAGCAGACCGAGGTCACGTACGCGGGCGGCGTGCTGACCGTCCGGACGAAGCAGCGCCACCTCGTCGGGCCCGGCGGCGTCGTCGACGTCACGGTGGACCTGCCCACGGGCTCGCGCATCGACGTGACCGGCGCCTGGGCCCAGGTGCTCGGCGAGGGCCGGCTCGGCGAAGTCCGGGTCAAGACCTCGTCCGGTGACGTCCGGCTCGACACCACCGGCGCGCTCCACCTGACCGCCGCCCACGGCTCGATCACCGTCGACCGGATCGAGGGGACGGCCGAGATCACCACCAGCTCCGGCAGCCTGCGCGTCGGCACGGTCGACGGTTCCGCCGTCCTGAAGAACTCGCACGGCGCCACGACCGTGGGCACCGCCCTCGGCGACCTGCGGGTGAGCGGCGCCAACGGCGACATCGGCATCACCCGCGCCGAGAGCTCGGTCGTCGCCACCACCGCCCACGGCACCCTGCGCGTCGCCGAGGTCGCCCGCGGCACCGTCCAGCTGGAGACCTCCTACGGCGCCATCGAGGTCGGCGTCCGCGAGGGCACCGCCGCCTGGCTCGACGTCAGCTCGGAGCGCGGGCAGGTGCGCAACACGCTCGCCGATGCCGAGCCGCCGAAGGAGACCGAGGACACCGTCCAGGTCCGCGCCCGGACCCGCTACGGCAACATCGACATCCGCCGCGCCCGGGCCTGAGCAGACGGCCCCGGCCGCCCGCCCGCACCCCCGTCGCCCCGCACCCCTCCACCCCGCACCCCTCCACCCCAGCCTCCGAACGGGAGAGCCCCATGCCGCCATCTGTCATGCCTGCGCCAAGAAAGCACGATCCGCAGCCGCCCGCGGCCGTCACCGCCGTGGGACTGCGCAAGTCGTACGGCGACAGGACGGTGCTCGACGGCATCGACCTGCGCATCGCGGCCGGGTCCGTGTTCGCACTGCTCGGGCCGAACGGCGCCGGCAAGACCACCACGGTGCAGATCCTCTCCACGCTCGTCGCCGCCGACGGCGGCCGGGCCCAGGTCGCGGGCCACGACATCTCCACGTCACCGGACGGGGTGCGCGCCGCGATCGGCGTCACCGGGCAGTTCGCCGCGCTCGACGACCTGCTCACCGCCGAGGAGAACCTGCTCCTCATGGCCGACCTGCTGCGCCTCGGCAAGCGCGAAGGACGCTCCCGGGCAAAAGAGTTGCTCCGGCGATTCGACATCGCGGACGTCGCGCGGCAACGGGCCGCGACCTTCTCCGGCGGCATGCGGCGCCGGCTCGACCTCGCCATGACGCTGGTCGGCGACCCCGAAGTGATCTTCCTGGACGAGCCGACGACCGGGCTCGATCCGCGCAGCCGCCGCACCATGTGGGAGACGGTGCGCTCGCTGGTCGCCGGCGGCACCACGGTCTTCCTCACCACCCAGTACCTGGAGGAGGCCGACCAGCTGGCCGACCGGATCGCCGTGCTCGACGGCGGCCGGATCGTCGCCGAGGGCACCGCCGACGAGCTCAAGGCGCAGATCCCCGGCCGTCACGTACGGCTGCGCTTCACCGACTCCGCCGCACACGGACGAGCGGCGGCCGCCCTCCCCGACGCGACCCGGGACGACGAGAACCTCGCCCTGCGCGTCCCGGGCGACGGCGGACTCGACACGCTGCGCGGCCTGCTCGACCGGCTCGACGCCGCCGGCATCGGGGCCGCCGACCTCTCCGTGCACACCCCCGACCTCGACGACGTGTTCCTCGCCCTGACCGGACACGCCACCACGGGACACGCCGCCACCGGAACCGACGACACCCCACCGCCCGTCAAGGAGACCCAGCGATGAGCACACTCGCCCACGCCGCGCACGACTCGGCGACCATGCTGCGGCGCAACCTCAGGCACGCGCTGCGCTACCCGGCCGTGTCGCTGGGCAGCGCCCTGACCCCGATCCTGATGCTGCTGCTCTTCGTGTACGCCTTCGGGGGCTCGATCGGCGCCGGAATGGGCGGCGGCCGGGACGCGTACCTGGAGTACCTGACGCCCGGCATCATCGTCATGGGAGTGGCGGCCGGGGCGATGTCGACCTCGATCGCGGTCTGCTCGGACATGACCGGGGGCATCATCAACCGCTTCCGCACCATGAACATCACCCGTTCGTCGTTCATGACCGGCCATGTCGTCGGCAGCGTCGTCCAGACGATGACGGGCATCGTCCTCGTCGTCGCGGTCGCGCTCGCCGTCGGGTTCCGGTCGGACGCGAGCCCGCTCGAATGGCTCGCCGCGGCAGGCCTCCTCACCGCCATCGCGTTCGCGGTGACCTGGCTGTCGGCGGCACTCGGCCTGATCTCCAAAACCGTCGAGTCCGCGAGCAACAAGCCGCTGCTGGTCCAGTTCCTGCCGTTCCTCGGCTCGGCGTTCGTACCGGCCGACTCGATGTCGCCGGGCCTGCGCTGGTTCGCCGAGCACCAGCCGTTCACCCCGATGACCGAGACGCTGCGCGGCCTGCTCTCCGGCTCGGCGATCGGCGACAACGGGTGGATCTCGCTCGCCTGGTGCGCCGGCATCGCCGTGGTCGGCTACGTCTGGTCGCGGTCGCTCTTCAACAGCACGACCAGGCGCTGACCCTCCACCGGCCCCACCGGCCCGCCGCTCGCACATTAGTTCGATTCAGGGGTACCCTGAGCGGCATGCTCCACCTCCAGGATTCGCTGTTCGACACCGCCGAGGACGTCGGCGTCGGCCCGCTCGGCGGCCTGCGCCGCACGGCGCTCGGCGACGGTGCGTGGATCGACGTGCTGCCGGGCTGGCTGCACGGCGCAGGACCGCTGTTCGAGGCCCTCGCCGCCGAGGTCCCCTGGCGCGAGGAACGGCGCACCATGTACGAGCGGGTGGTCGACGTGCCCCGGCTGCTGGCGTTCTACGGCGAGGCGGACACCCTGCCGCACCCGGCCCTGGCCGCGGCCCGCACCGCGCTGAGCTCCCACTACGGCCCCGAACTCGGCGAGCCGTTCAGCACCGCCGGGCTCTGCTACTACCGGGACGGGCACGACAGCGTGGCCTGGCACGGCGACCGGCTCGGCCGGGGCGGTCTGCAGGACACCATGGTGGCGATCGTGTCGGTGGGCGAACCGCGGCCGCTGCTGCTCCGCCCGCGCGGCGGCGGCAGCCCCACGGTGCGCCGGCTGCTGGGCCACGGCGACCTGCTGGTGATGGGCGGCAGCTGCCAGCGGACCTGGGAGCACGCCGTCCCGAAGACCGGCCGCCCGGTCGGCCCGCGGATCAGCATCCAGTACCGGCCCCGCGGGGTGCGCTGAACCTCCGGGCGACCCCGCGGCGGGTACGCGCGGGGCCGCAGCCGGTACGGTCGGTCCCCACCATCCGCCCGCCCCGCCCTCGTGGAGTCCCCGTGCAGTTGCCGTTCTTCGTCTACGGGACGCTCCGCCCCGGGGGCCGCAACCACGACCGGCACCTGGCCGGCCGGTGCCTGCGGGTACGCCGCGCCGTCCTGGCGGACGCCGCCCTGCACCGCGGCCCCGGCTACCCGTACGCCCTGCCGGACGCCGGCGCGTCGGTGGTGGGCGAGCTGGCCACCGTCCATCCGGGCCTCTACGACCGGGTGCTCGCCGACCTGGACCGGCTGGAGGACTGCACACCGGACGGCGACGGCGAATACGTCCGGGTCCGGCTGGCGGTGCGCACGGAGGACGGCGCCGAGACCGACGCGTGGGTCTACCTGGCCGGGCCGCGGATCGCGGCGGCGTTGAGCGCCGCGCCCGCACCGATCCCCTCGGGCGACTGGTCGAACCGCTGAGGGGTGCGGCGCGGGGACGGGGAGGCACGGAAGGGAGGGCGGCGCACTCCGGTGCGCGCCGTGGGCACGCACGGCCCCGGACGCGTCGACTCCCGGCGTCCGGGGCGTTCTCCGTGGCATCGGCCGTCGCCGTCTGCCCTCCGTCGCGTTCCGGCCCGCCGGGGGCCTGGCCAGAGCCTGGATCAGGGTCACTCGAACGGCCGTCGGACGTCTCCGTCGGCGGTGCGGCTCCGCCCGGTATTCCGGTGTAATGACCAGTTTCCTCCATATTTGGCCCAGGTCAAGGGCTGCGAGAAGCCGCTCATATCCTTGGAACATCCTGGGCGAATGGTCAAGGGGTGGTAAATTCTGGTCACGTTGACGCCGAGTCGGCGGCGCGCCCGGTTGCGGCGCCACGGCCCCGCAACGGCGCGGGATCGGCGACCGAGAGGGGCGGCGTGCCGGACGACCACGGTGCCGGGGGCACCGCCATCGGCGCGACCCCGGCGGACACCCGCAGACGGCGGATCGACGCGGTGCTGCGCCGCTCCCCGCTCCAGCCGGCCTTCCGCGCCCTGGCCGCGGGCAGACTCGCCGTCCTCGCCTACCACGGCGTCGAGGACGCCCGCTCCTTCGCGGCCCAGATGGACCGCCTGGTGCGGACGGCGCGGCCGGTGTCCCTCGCCCGGGTCGAGCAGGCCGTCCGCGAGCAGCGCCCGCTGCCCCCGCGCAGCGTGCTGGTGACGTTCGACGACGGCGATCCGAGCCTGCTGGCCGCCGGCCTGCCGGTGCTCGCCCGGCACCGCATACCGGCCGTCGCCTACGTGATCGCCGGGCTGATCGGCGGCGACCGGCCGTTCTGGTGGGCGGAGGCGGCCTTCCTCGCCGGGCACGGCGGAACGGCGGACGGCCTGCCGACGGGCACGGGCCCCACCACCGTCGTCCGCCGCCTCAAGCAAGTGCCCGACCGCCAACGGCTCGACCTGCTCCAGCAGTTGCGGGACACCGCGACACGCCAGGCACCGCGGCGCCCCCACCTGACCGCGGCCTGCCTGGCCGAACTGCGCACCGGCGGCGTCGAGATCGGGAACCACACCGACAGCCACCCGTGCCTGGACCGCTGCGACCCCGCGAGCGCACGGGCCGAGGTCGAACAGGCCCACCACCGGCTCACCCGGCTGCTGGGCCGGGCCCCGACGTCCTTCGCCTACCCGAACGGCAATCACGACCCGCGGGTCGAACCGCTGCTGGCCCGGCTCGGGTACCGCACCGGCTTCCTGTTCGACCACCGGCACGACCGGCGGCTCCCCCGGCACCCCCTGCGGATCAGCCGACTGCGGGTGAACTCCGACACCGGCCGGGACAGGTTCGACACCGTCCTGTCGGGGCTGCACCCGGCCGTGCACCGCCTGCGCGGCGGCAGTTGACGCCCTGAGACGGGCCCGAGGGGAGGCACGATGACGGCAGACCAGGCACACCAGGCAGATCAGGCACACCAGGCGGGCCGGACGGACACGCCCGGACCGGCCGGCGGGGAGCCGGAGATCCACCGCTCCCCCGACTCCGTCACCGCGGAACTCGCCGACGGCTGGCGCGGCCTGGTCGCCGACGACCCGCACGGCTCGTGGTTCGCCACGCCGGAGTGGGTGCTCTCCTGGTGGGAGACGCTCGGCGCGGACGCGGGCACGGGCGAGATCGCCGTCTGGCGGCGCACCGACGGGCAGGTGGCGGCCGTCGTGCCGCTGCTGCGCACCCGGCTGCGGCTGCACCCGCGGGTGCCGTTCGGCGCCGCCTGCCTCACCCTGCTGGGCAGCGGGCCCGGCGCCGCCGACCACTGCGGGCCCGCGGTGGCGCCGGACCACCGGCCGGCCGTCCGCACCTGGCTGGCGGCCACGGCCCGCCGTACGACGCTGTGGCTGCCCGACCTCGATCCCGGCGCCGCCGCGCTGGTGCCGGCGCGGGCCCGCGCGGTCGGGCGGACGCCCTGCCCGCGCGCCGACCTGACCGGCGGCAGCGACGCCCTCGGGTCGCGGCAGTTCCGCTCCACGGTGCGCCGCTACCGGCGCAAGCTGGACGCGGCCGGGGTGGCCTTCCGCTGGGTACCTCCGGCGGAGGCCGGCCCCGACCTGCTGGACGATGTCCTGGCCCTGCACCGGCTGCGCCGCGCCGCACTGGGCCGGCCCACCACGTTCGACAGCGGGCGCCGCCCGCTCCACGTCCGGCTGATGGAGCGTTCCGCCCGCACCACGGCGCCCGGCGGGCAGGGCCCCGCCTTCCTGGTCGCCGAGCACGGGGGCCGGGTGGTGGGCGGCCTGTACGGCTTCCGCTGGGGTGCGGGCTTCGCCTACTACCAGATCGGCTGGGACCCGTCCTTCGCGCCGCTCCGGCTGGGCACCGTGGTGATCGCCGAGGCCGTCCGCGCCTGCGCCGACCAGGGCCTGCACACCTTCGACTTCCTGCGCGGCACCGAGCCCTACAAGTACCGCTTCGGCGCGGTCGACCGCGCCGACGTCTCCTGGCTGCTGCCGCACGGCCGGGCGGGGCCCTGATCGCCGCGAAGCACCGGCTCAAGCAGCGCGCCGCACGGGCGGCTTCGGATGAGGTCCGGTCCCGGCCGGACCGGTCCGACGGCCGCCGGCGGTGACCGCCGTCCGCCGAGCGGACCTCGGCCCTTGACAGGCACGGGATTCGGGCAGCAAGGTCTGGGAGCGCTCCCATCACGGCCGATGCGCCACCCACCCGATCTGTCAGCGAACGAGGCTCCCATGCCAGGCACCAGACGCAACGCTCCACCCTCTCCCGCCGTGGCCGGTTCGGGCACCACGGCCGCGGGCCCCGCCCGACGCCGCGGACGGCCCGTCAGGACGGCTGCCGCGCTCGGCGGCGCACTCCTCGCCCTCACCGCGTGCAGCAGTACCGCACCCCCGCCGCAGGCCTCGGCGGTCGCCGAGAGCATCACCCTGAACGTCGGCACCTTCGGCACCTTCGGGTACCGGGAGGCCGGTCTGTTCGCCGAGTACATGGCCAAGCACCCCGAGATCGTCATCAACGAGCAGGCCACCCAGGACGGCAAGGTCTACTGGAACGACCTCTCCGGCAAGCTTCGTGACGGCGGCACGGTCGCGGACATCCAGGCCGTGGAGGTCGGCTACATCGCCGAGGCCACCGGCCCGCTCGCGGACAGGTTCACCGATCTGCGGACGGCGGACGGCGTCGATCCGGCCACCTGGCTGCCGTGGAAGTCCGCCCAGGCGACCACCCCCGCCGGCGCCCTGCTCGGGCTCGGCACCGACACCGGGCCGATGGCGGTCTGCTACCGCAAGGATCTCTTCCGCAAGGCCGGACTGCCCACGGACCGCGATGCCGTGGGCCGACTGTGGGCGGGCGACTGGTCGAAGTTCGTCGACGTCGGCCGCCGCTACAAGGCGGCCGCGCCGGCGAAGACCACGTTCACCGACTCGGCCGGGGGCCTGTTCAACGCCGTCCTGTCCGGCGAGCCCCGGCAGTTCTCCACCGCCGACGGGACGCTGGACTACCAGGACAGCCCCGGCGTGAAGAAGGCCTGGGACATCGCGGCGTCCGCCGCCCGCGGCGGACTGACCGACGGGCTCCAGCAGTTCACCGCCGACTGGGACGACGCGCTCTACCTGAGCAGCTTCGCCACCGTCCTCTGCCCGTCCTGGATGACCGGCGTGATCAGCCAGTACGCCGGGGACCGCGGCGAGGGGCTGTGGGACATCGCGGCCGCCCCGGTGGCCGGGAACTGGGGAGGCGCCTTCCTCACCGTGCCGAAGGCCGCCCGCCACCCCAAGGAGGCCGCCGCCCTGGCCGCCTGGCTCACCGCGCCGGAACAGCAGGCGAAGGTGTTCACCAAGACCGGCAACCTGCCGTCGGCCGACGCCGCACTGCGGCTCCCGGTGGTGCAGGACGCCACCAACGCGTACTTCAACAACGCACCGACCGGCCGGATCTACGCCGCCGCCGCCCGGACGATCCGGCCCGCCCCGATCGGGCGGCTGGACGGCGTGGTGAAGGCGGTCTTCACCGACACCGCGCTGCTGGACGTCGAACGCAACGGCACCGACCCCAAGAAGGCCTGGAACGCCGCCGTGCGGCAGATCTCCGAGCAGACCGGGGGCTGACGGCTCCCGCGACAGCGCTCGTGGGAGCGCTCCCGCGACACCCGCGGGGGTGGCCCTCCCCGAACGGCGACCCCGGCCCACCCCCGCTCCGCCCGCATCCGGCCCACAGGTCGGCGGCGACGGCGTCCGGGGCAGCATCCCGCGGCGCGTCCGCGTCGTTGGTACCGGTATGAACACCTGCCATCCGCCCACACCCGGCGGCTCTCCCGCCACGGCCTTCCCCCAGCAGACCCAGAGCTGGGCCTCCAGCGCCGCGGCCCAGGCCAGCGACGTCCTCAGCGGCCTGCGGACCGTCGACGTACCCGTAGCGGCCCTCCAGGCCGCGCTGCTGATCATGACCGAGCTCGTGGCCAGACCCCACGAGACGCTCGAGATGCGGGATGCCGCGCGCGAAATCTGCGGACTCTTCGCCGGGCTCACGGACTGACCGTCCGCCCGGGCCCCGGCCGGGCCGGCCCCAGCGGGGCCGGCCCGGCCGCACGCATCGGGCCCCGCCGCCGCCTCAGTCGGTGGACGCCAGGACGATCGCGCCCAGCGCGGTCAGCAGGTGGGGGCGGTCGGCAGGGGCCACCGGCCCCAGGAAGAGCGCGTCGACGACCTCGGCGTGCACGACCGCAGCCCGGCGGAAGGCGTCGGCCCCGTCGGCGGTCGCCGAGACCAGGGTGATCCGCCGGTCGGCCGGCGAGGGTGCGCGGCGGACCAGCCCGGCCTGTTCCATCCGGTCGATCAGCCGGGTGGTGCCGCCACTGGTGAGGGTGAGGCCGTCGGCCAGCTCCCGCTGGGCCACCCCGTCCCCGCCCTCCCGGCAGAGCATGATCAGCACTTCGAACATGGTGTGGCTCAGCCCGCAGCGGGCCCGCAGCTCGGCGTCCATCCGGCGGTCGAGGCGGGCCGCAGCGCGCAGCAGCAGGCCGAAGTCGGCGATGGTCGGGCCGGCGGCAAGGGCGGCGAGGGCCGCGGCGTCGGCCGGGCCGTCGCCGCCGACCGGGCGCGGCCGCCTCTCGGGTGCCGTCGGTGCGGTCTCCATGCCACGGAGTCTACTGAGCGGTGCAGGGCGGCACCCGGGGCAACACCGGCCTCGGGGATCAATGGAACCGTGGTTGTCGGTGAGAATGATCATGGTCTCGGCGGCCGATACACGGGAGGGATCTTCCGCGCAGGGGTTCGATTGACGGCTGACCGATCCGGCGTCAGCCCGGGTACCTGGTGGCGCTGCTGCAGGGGCCGGAGGGGCGGCGGGTCTCGGAGCCGGAGCGGCTACGCCGGCCGCCGACGCGCACGACCGGTACGAGCATGGCGAAGGCGCTGGAGCGGTGGCTGGTCTCCCGGCCCCGGGTCGCACGGGCCTCGCGCACGGTGCAGGCGGTGTACCGGCTGTGGAGCGGCAGCTGGACCTGATCACCGAGGCCGGCGCCGACTTGGAGGCGCCGGCGATGCTCCGGGCGCTGGAGGTTGAGGTCGGGCCGCGCACCGAGGTCGAGGCGGCCATACGGCTGCTGGACGAGCTGCTGCCACCGGGCGACGACGACTCCGAGGCGGAGATGCGCCGCCAGCCGGCCGACCGCTGCAGCACCGTGCGCCCGTTCCTACGGTCATCGACGCGAACGACAAGGCGCTGACGGGAGCCCGGCTCGCGCGTTGACCAGTACTCCCTGCGCGCCGACACGATCGCCGCCGCGAACGCGTCGCTCATCACCGCCCAGGGCCGGGGCGAGGACGACAGGAGGACGAGCAGCCGCACGCGGCGACAACTCGCCGGCGCCATCGGCTACGGACAGGCAGCCTGTTCCCGAACGGGCGTCGCCTCCCGCTCACGGCCATCGCCGCCAGTGCGGATCCAGGCAGGATGCAGGACCGCGAGAATCAGACACGTCAAGGACATGGCGCACCACAACCCGACAGCTCCGGCATGCTCGAGCAACTGTGTGCCGACGACCGGGGCAGCGATTCCGCCGATTCCCCAGCTTGTGCCGTAGACCGCCAGGTATCGCGCCTTCCCGGCGGCGGGGGCCAAGCTTGCGACCAGTGCGTACGCGCGGCCGGTGAGGAGCAGGTCGCCCAGGCTCCACACCATGGTCGCTGCGGTCCAGGCAAGCAGGCCGGGAGCAAGCGCGTATCCGGCCAGGCCCAGGGCCATCAGGAGGTAGCCGCCGGCGAAGGCTGCGGGTGTCGGGAGTGCGGCGAGTCGCTTGCGCCTCAGCAGAGGCTGTCCAGCGGTGATGGTGAGGGCGGACGTGGTGAACAGCAGTCCGGCGTCGGCGGGTTGCAATCCGCGCAGTTCCAGGGACAGGGGTAGCGAGATCATGATCTGGAGATGGACCACCGCGAACAGAGTCCCTGCCGCGAGCATCGCCAGCAACGAACGGTCTCGCCAGGGCGCTACGGCGGCCGCCTGCGGAACTGCCGCCGGCGCGGCGCGGTGGTCTGCGGGCAGGACCAGGTGCACGGTCAGCGCGCAGAGCAGGCAGGTGAGGGCATCGACCACGAACAGCCATCGCAGCTCCCGGCGCCCGATCCCAGCCGCCAGCAGGCCCGCGCCCATGCCGGCCACCGCCAGGGCCGCGTTCATCAGGCCATGGGCGCGGACCTGCTCGCCCGGCGCCACAGCATCCGCGATCATCGCTTGGCTGGGCGGCTCGTAGATCTCGAAGGCCAGCCCCATCAGCACCGCGAAGCAGGCCGCCGGCACCAGGCCGCCGGCCGAGGCGATACCCAGTTGCGCGACCGCGCACCCGGTCAGCCCGACCACGATCGTGCGGCGCCGACCGATGCGGTCGGCCAGTCGGCCGCCGGCCAGGCGCGAGGGGATCGTGGCGAGCCCGAACGCGGCGCCGATGTACCCGGCCACGGCGGTACTGGCACCGAAGCTCGTCGTGATCAGCACAGTGAGAAACGACAGGGAAAACGCTCCCAGTCGGTTCACCGCTCGCGCCGCGATCAACAGCCGCACCGTGCGCGGCAAGCTCTTCCGGCTCTGCGCGGACCTCACGAAGTCAGCCCCCTCGTGCGTGACCGACGAAACGGATATCGTCGGTTGCGTAGGCACGCTAGGGTTCGAAGGAGTGACCGGTCAAGTGATGTTCGATGGTCACGTGGTGAGGCTGCTCGATACAGCCGTCTCCCTCGTCAATGCACTGACCGACGGTGCCCGACAGGGTCGCCCCTACGCCGCACCGAACGGGGATCGGCTCCCATCGGCGGTCCACGAGGCGCTGCAGCTCTCACCCCGTGCCGAGGTCGGGTCGAGCCATGCCGTCTACCTCGCGAACACCGCCCAGCAGATGCGGGCGGTGTTCGCGGCAGTCGACGGCGGCCACATGGATCAGGCGGCCCAGATGGTGAACGCCCTGCTGCGCACCACTGGCGCCCGCCCCCAGCTCGATCGCGTCGACGGTGAGCCCTGGCAAGTCCACTTCCACGGCTCCGACGACAGTCTCTCCGTGGGATGGAGCGCCGGATGCGCCACGGCCCTGGCCCTGGCGATCGGCAGCGATCTCGCCGGACGCCTCGGCGTCTGCACGGCCCCGCATTGCGACCGCGTCTACGTGGACGCTTCCCGGAACGCGGTCCGCCACTTCTGCTCCACGGCGTGCCGGGGCCGAGTCAAGGCCGCAGCCTTCAGGGCACGCAAAGCGTCCCGGGACTGAGGATCTCTCAGGCTCCGGCGTCGGGCCGGCCGGCATTCCTCGCCACGACCGCCATCTCCCGTGCCTGTCGTCAACCGATCGTCTGACGACAGGCGGTCGGCGTCCAATGAACCCGGACATTCCGGGGCACTGAGGCGGCGCCGATCCCATCGGATCCGATGACGATTGCTGACAGGGTTCGACGACAGAAGGGGTCCGATTCTCCGCACGGAAGGGGCGACCGGTCTGGAGTTCACCGGCGGCGGCGAGGCGGCCACGGTGCCCCGGCGGTTCCGGCCCGGCGCAAGGCCCGTCGTGGGCACGAGAGCCGCGTCAGAGCCCTCGCAGCGATCGGACCATGATCGTTCTCGCCGATATCCACGGTTCCATTGATCCCCGGGGCCGAACACCCGGCGCCGGCCGGGTCCGGGCCGGGTAATTAGCTGACCGCTCAATTGCTGATCAGTCAGCGATTCCCCTACGCTGAACCGGGTGACCACTCCCCCGCCCCGCGGACCCGCAGCTCCGCGCCCGGCACCGCCCCCGGACGCACCGGCGGCCCGCGCCGGCTGCGGCTGATCCTGGTGCTCGGCGCGCTCTCCGCGTTCGGGCCGCTGTCCCTGGACATGTACCTCCCGGCGTTCCCGTCGCTGGCCGCCGACCTCGGCGTGCACGACGCCGACGTGCAGCTCACCCTCACCGCGTGCCTGCTCGGGCTCGCCCTCGGCCAGCTGGCGGTCGGCCCGCTCAGCGACAGCCGCGGCCGCCGGACGCCGCTGCTGGCCGGCCTCGCCTGCTACGCCGTCGCCTCGCTGGCCTGCGCGTTCGCCCCCACGGCCGGCACGCTGACCGGCCTGCGGTTCGTCCAGGGGATGGCCGGTGCGGCGGGCATCGTGATCAGCCGGGCGGTGGTCCGGGACCTGTACGACGGGGTCGAGGCGGCCCGGTTCTTCTCGCTGCTGATGCTGGTGAACGGGCTGGCGCCGATCCTGGCCCCGGTGCTCGGCAGCCAGCTGCTGAGGTTCGCCGACTGGCGTGCCGTGTTCGCCGTCCTGGCCGTGATCGGCGTGCTGCTGCTGGCGGCGGCCGCGCTCGCCCTGCCCGAATCGCTCCCGGCCGAGCGCCGGACGGCGGGCGGCCTGGGGCGCAGCGTGCGCAGCTTCGGCGGGCTGCTGGCCGACCGCCGATTCATGGGCCACGCCCTGTCGGCCGGCGCCGTGTTCGCCGCGATGTTCGCCTACATCTCCGGTTCCTCGTTCGTCCTCCAGCAGGTGTACGGGCTCAGCGCGCAGCAGTTCGGCCTGGTCTTCGGCGGCAACGCGCTGGGCCTGGTGCTGCTCGGCCAGCTGAACGCCCGACTGCTGCGCAGCCGGTCCCCGGAGGCGCTGCTGCGGGTCGGGCTGGCACTGTCGGCCGCGGGCGGTGCGGGGCTGCTGACCGCGGTGACGGCGGGCCTCGGCCTGTGGGCGGTCTGCGCCTCGCTGGCACTGGTGGTGGGCGCGGTGGGCTTCGTGATGCCGAACGCAACGGCGCTGGCGCTGTCCGGACAGGCGCAGGCCGGGACGGCCTCCGCGCTGCTCGGCCTGCTGCAGTTCGCGTTCGGCGCGCTCGCCGCGCCGCTGGTCGGTCTCGGCGGCTCCGGGTCGGCGCTGCCGATGGCGTCGGTGATCGCCGCTTTCGCGGCCGCGGCGCTCCTGGTACACGGCTGCTGGCTGCCGCGCCGGTCCGCCTGACGGGCCGCGCGGCGCGTGGAACCCGGCCGTGGGCCTGCGGTGCCCGGCGGGCCTCGTTGCCGCGGCCCGCCGCCGGGCGCAGGCTGAGGGAGGCGGCGCGGTTCGGCGGCGGCGGGCGAGGAGAGCCATGAGCACCCTTGAGGAGCAGATCGAGATCGGGGCTCCGGCGGACGCGACCTGGGAGCACCTGCACCGGGTCGTCGACTACCCGCGCTTCGTGGACGGCGTGCTGCACGCGCACGCCCGCGGCAGCCACCGTGCGCACCTGGACGTGGCCGTGGACGGCGGCCACCGCGAGTTCGACGCCTACTTCACCGACCTCGGCCGGGGCCGGGTGATGACCTGGCAGACGGTCGACGGCCCGCCGCTGCGCGGCGCGATCGCCCTGCGCCCGCTGGGTGCCGGGCGCACCCGGGTGCAGGTCCGCATCGAGTACGAGCCGGCGGCGGTGGCCGAGGTGTTCGGCGGCGGCCACGGGTTCGCCCAGGCCAGCGCGATCGAGCGGACGGTCCGCTCGGACCTGGAGCAGTTCAAACAGCTGGTGGAGGACGAGCAGCGCTGAGCGTCCCCAGGGCCGGGCGTCCTCAGGGCCGACCGCTCTCAGGGCGGACCACTCTCAGGGCAGCGCCTGCTCGGCCCAGATCACCTTGCCGGTGGCGGTGTAGCGGGTGCCCCAGCGCTCGGCGAACTGGGCGACCAGGAACAGGCCGCGGCCGCCCTCGTCCGTGCTCGCCGCGTAGCGGAGGTGCGGGGCGGTGCTGCCGGTGTCGGAGACCTCGCAGATCAGCGTGCGGTCCAGCAGCAGCCGCACGCCGATCGGCTCGCCGCCGTAGCGGATGGCGTTGGTGACCAGCTCGCTGAGGACGAGTTCGGTGGTGAAGGCGAGGTCGTCCAGGCCCCACTCCTCCAGCCGGCGGCTGACCTCGCCGCGGATCACGGAGACGGCGCTCGGGTCGGCGGGGACGTCCCAGACCGCGACCTTCTCGGCGGGCAGCGCCCTGGTGCGGGCGACCAGCAGGGCGATGTCGTCGGTCGGGCTGGCGGGGAGCATCCGGGCGAGCACGGTGTCGCAGGTCTGGTCGGGGGTGCCGTCCGGGTGCTCGGCCAGGGTGACCCGCAGCGTCTCCAGGCCCTCGTCGATGTCCCGGCTGCGGTCCTCCACCAGGCCGTCGGTGTAGAGGACCAGCCGGCTGCCCTCGGGCACGTCGATCTCGACGGCCTCGAACGGCATGCCGACGGTGCCGAGCGGCGCCCCGGCGGGCAGCTCGGGGAACTCGACGCTGCCGTCGGGGTGGACGAGGGCGGGCAGGAGGTGACCGGCCCGGGCCATGGTGCAGCGCAGCGCGACCGGGTCGTAGATCGCGTAGAGGCA
This sequence comes from Kitasatospora paranensis, assembly GCF_039544005.1. Taxonomy (NCBI): domain Bacteria; kingdom Bacillati; phylum Actinomycetota; class Actinomycetes; order Kitasatosporales; family Streptomycetaceae; genus Kitasatospora; species Kitasatospora paranensis. The sequence continues at coordinate 7,164,638 of NZ_BAABKV010000001.1, read as the reverse complement.
GGTGGCGCCGGTGATCGGGGAGTCGCCGTCCGGGGAGGAGTCCTGGTCGAGGCGGTTCACCAGGTCGTCGAGGTGGCCGAGGAGTTCGTCGGGCGGCAGGTCGAGGGCGGAGAAGGTGTGGACGGCGGTGCGCAGCCGGCCCATGGTGGCGGCGGCGTGCAGGCCGTGGCCGACCACGTCGCCGACCACCAGGGCGACCCGGGCGCCGGACAGCGGGATGACGTCGAACCAGTCGCCGCCGACGCCGGCCTGCGCGGGGAGGTAGCGGTAGGCGGTGTCGAGGGCGCTCTGCTCGGGCAGGCCGCCGGGCAGCAGGCTGTGCTGGAGGGTGACCGCCATGGCGTGCTCGCGGGTGTAGCGCCGGGCGTTGTCGATGGAGACGCCGGCCCGGGCGACGAGTTCCTCGGCGAGCGAGCGGTCCTCCTCGTCGAACGGTTCGGGCCGCTCGGAGCGCCAGAAGCTGGCCATCCCGAGGACGACGCCGCGGGCCTGCAGGGGCACGGTGAGCAGCGAGTGGACGCCGTACTCCAGGACGCCGGTGGCCCGCTCGGGCTGGTAGGCCTGCCAGGCCCGGACGGCGGCCCGGAGGTCCTCGGCGATGACGGCGCCACCGGTGACCATGGACCGGGCCCGCGGGGTGCCGGGCACCAGGGGGACGCTGTCGCCGACCGGGATGAACGGCGAGTCGTCGCGGATCCCGCTGTGTCCGACGCGGCGCATCTGGAGGGGGCGCCGTCCAGCCCGACGGCGGGTTCCTCGCCGCGCAGGACGGCCTCGGCGAGGTCGACGGTGACGAAGTCGGCGAAGGCGGGGACGGCGGCGTCGGCGAGTTCCTGGGCGGTACGGGAGACGTCCAGGGTGGTGCCGATGGCGCCGCTGGCGTCGTAGAGCAGTTGGAGGCGCCGGCCGGCGAGTTCGACCCGGCCGGAGAGGGCCAGCAACTCGGTGGAGTCGCGGAGGGTGACGACGTGTCCGGGCGGGCCGCCGTTGACCTCGGTGGAGCGGATGTTGACGGCGAGCAGGCGGTCGCCGGCCCGGACGACCTCGTCGGTGACGGTGCGGCCCGATCCGAACAGGGCGGTGAGCGGCCGGTCGAGGCCCAGGTCGGCGACGGCGCCGCCCTCGGCCTCGGCGGGCAGGCCGAGCAGGCGCCTGGCCTCGTCGTTGGCGAGCACCAGCCGGCCGCTGCCGTCGAGGATGAGCACGCCCTCGCGGACGGCGTGCAGGACAGCGTCGTGGTGCTCGTACATCCGGGTCATCTCGGCGGGGCCGAGTCCGTGCGTCTGGCGGCGCAGCCGGCGCATGACCAGGGCGGTGCCGGCGGTGGCGAGGGCGAGCGCACCGGCGCCGGCGAGCAGCAGCAGCGGAAGCTGCCGGTTGGCGGTGGAGCTGATCTCGGCCGTGCGGATTCCGGCGGAGACGAGGCCGACCACGGTGCCGTCGGGGGCGTCGACCGGCACGGTGGCCTGGACGAGCTGGCCGATGGTGCCGTTGACGGTCTCGATCACGGGCTGGCCGGCGAGGGCGGGGGCGATGTTGCCGACGAACTTCTTGCCGATCCGGTCCGGCTTGGGATGGGTGTAGCGGATGCCGTCGGTGTTCAGGACGACGATGAAGTCGACGCCGGTGGCCTTGCGGGCGGCCTCGGCGCTTGGCTGCAGGACGGCGGTGGGGTTCGGGGAGCGCAGCGCGGCGACGATGCCCGGCGAGTTGGCGTAGGTCTGGGCGACGGCGAGCGAGCGGTTGCGGGCCTCGGCGGAGGTGTCGTGCCGCGACTGCAGCACGAGCTCCGTGCCGGCGGCGACGACCAGCAGGAGCACGATGACCACCTGGAGGACGAAGACCTGGCCTGCGACGGTGCGCACGCTGATCGGCGACCACGGACGTCGACCGGTGGAGTCGGGGACCGGCAGGGTCCGGGATCGGCCCCTAAACCGGACCATATGCCTATGTGTACCCCCGGCGGACCCGGCGGGCCAGAGGTTGGGGCCGATCACCTCGTTCCGGAGATCCGGAGGTCACGGAGGGTGTCCGGCCGCGGGCGCACCGCAGCCGCCCCGGGCGCGGGGCCCGGTGCGGGGGTCGGCGGTGACGGTCAGTAGATCAGGTAGGAGGGCCGGTGGCCCTCGTCGGCGATCTCCCCGTCGGCCACCGAGCGCAGTCGGCGGGAGAGGTCGTCGAGGGCGCGGGAGGCGGCCATCTCCTCGCCGATCCGGGCCAGTGGCCGGTCGTCGCGGCTCTTGACCGCCTCGCCGTGTCCGCTGACGCCCGGCGCGTGCGAGCCGACCAGGCGCGCCTCGCAGAGGGTGTTGACACCGTCCTCGTCGAAGCTGAGCTCTACGTCCCACTGGTTGTGCATCCCGCACCTCCTGGTGCCGTGGCTTCGCTTCCAGCGTGCGCCGCCGGTCGGTGCCCGGGCAAGCAGGGACGCCGGCGGGCCGCGGAATGCCCGCATGTCGGTGAACGTTCAACCGATCGGTGCGGGTCCGCGTGGAGCGCGGATCCGGCCGCCGCGGAGAGGAGTCGCAGTGATCGACGCATACGTGGCCGGGGACGCCGCCGAGCAGTGGCGCTGGGCCGGGCTGTACTTCGACGCCAAGGACTACGCGCAGGCGGCGCGGCTGCTGGCCGAGGTGGTGGAGCACTCCCCGAGCAGGTCGGGCCGCGGCTGCTGCTGGCCCGCGCCTACTACCACTCGGCCCAGCTCACCCGTGCGGAGGAGCAGCTGCGCGAGGTGATCGAACGCGACCCGGTCGAGGGGTACGCCTACCTGATGCTCGGCCGCACGCTGCAGCGCCAGGGCCGGGCCGCCGAGGCCGCCCGGTGGCTGCGGCTGTCGGCCGCCCTCTCGGGGGAGCCGGCCGCGGACCGCTGAGCGGTGGCGCCGGCCCCGGGCCGGGCCCGCGGAGGGGATCCGCGGGCCCGGCCCGGCGGTGCTGCCGGATGGCGGAGGCCTTATTGCATGGGCATGTCATACCCGTGAGACTGGGCGTCCGACCCGGCGACGGCCCGACCGGCCCGCCGCCGGGCCGCCCGTGCCCCGCCGACCGCACCGGAGGACCCCTGTGCGCACGAGGACGATCGTCACCGCCGCAGCCGCCGCCCTGATCCTGCTCGCCGATCCGGCCGCGGCGGCCGCCCCGACGCCGGGCGCACCGGGGATCGGCGACCCGTACTACCCGACCTACGGGAACGGCGGCTACGACGTCTCGCACTACGACATCCGCCTGAAGTACCAGCCCGCCACCGACCGGCTGGAGGGCACCACCACCATCCTGGCCACCGCCACCCAGGACCTCTCCCGCTTCGACCTGGACTTCGCCCTCGGCGTCACCGAGGTCCTGGTCGACGGCCTGCCGGCCCGGTACGCGGCCACCGGCGAACAGGAGCTGGAGATCACCCCCGCCGCACCGCTGGCCCAGGGGCACCGGGCCACCATCGTGGTGCGGTACGCCGGGACGCCGTCCACGGTCAGCCGCTACGGCTTCACCGCCTGGCTGCGCACCCCCGACGGCGGGGTGGCGGCGGGGGAGCCGGAGGCGGCCTGGTGGTGGTTCCCCAGCAACGACCACCCCGCCGACAAGGCCACCTTCGACGTCTCGGTGCTCGTGCCGGACGGCACCCAGGCGATCAGCAACGGCGACCTCGTCTCGCAGAGCTCCCGGCTCGGCTGGACACGCTGGAACTGGCGCGAGGACCGTCCGCAGGCCACCTATCTGGCCACCCTGGCGCTCGGCCGGTTCGACATCACCCGCTCCACCAGCGCCGGCGGCCTGCCCGTGCTCAACGCCTACAGCCGCGACCTCGGCCCGAACGACGGCGCGGCACGCGCCAGCGTCGAGCGGACGGGTGAACTCGCCGACTGGCTGGCCGGCTGGTTCGGCCCGTACCCGTTCGGCTCGGTCGGCGGCTATGTGCCGAACGTCCCGACCGGCTACGCGCTGGAGAACCAGACCCGGGTGTTCTACAGCCCCCGGCAGTTCTCCCGGGGCTCCAACACCTCGGTGGTGGTGCACGAGCTGGCCCACCAGTGGTTCGGCGACACGGTGTCCGTCCGGCACTGGAGCGACATCTGGCTGAACGAGGGGTTCGCCACCTACGCCCAGTGGCTCTGGTCCGAGCACGAGGGCGAGGGCACCGCCCAGGAGCTCGCCGACTGGGTGTACTCCTCGCACGCGGCCGACGACCCGTTCTGGACGGTGAAGCCGGGCGACCCGGGCCCGGAGCACCAGTTCGACGCGGCCGTCTACGACCGCGGCGCGCTCGCCCTCCAGGCGCTCCGGGTGCAGGTCGGCGACGACGCGTTCCTCCGGATCCTCAAGGGCTGGCCGGCCGAGCACCGCTACGGCAACGCGAGCGTCACCGACTTCCGGCAGTACGCCGAGCGGATCTCCGGCCGGTCGCTGACCGGGCTCTTCCGGACGTGGCTGGACACCCCGGCCAAGCCCGCGGCGGGCGCCGTGCCGAACGGCGCCGGCACCGCCCGGCCGCTCGCCGCGCCGCAGGAGCCCCGCTCCTGGGCGCAGATCCACAGCGCGCAGCAGCACTGACCTCGCACGCGGCCCAGCACCGGCCCCGCCGGGCGGTGCGGGGCCGCGCGGCCGGTCAGACCGTGCAGATCCCGCGCTCGCGGTCGACGGTGGCCGCGGCCCGCGAGTACTGCCACTCGGGCGCCAGCACCTCGGCGTCCAGTCGCCCGGCGGCCGCGCCGTCCTCGATCACGTACCCGAAGTCCTCCAGCCAGGCCGGGTAGAGGTTCTTCGAGCCGGCGTAGAAGGCGGCGCCGTCCACCGACACCAGCTTGTGGTGCAGGGCGTACGGGTGGCCGTCCGCCCAGGCGGCGCCCGGCGCGGACCGGAAGGGCGCCAGCTGGAGGCCGCCGCAGAGCACCTCCCGGGCCTTCGCCCCGTCGCCCGTCAGCGTCACCAGCCGAGCCTTCAGGACGTCGCTGATCTCGCTCAGCGAGCGGATCTGCGAGTACCCGCCGCTGCCGACGGCGCCGCGGTTGGCCGGGTCGCTGACCACGATCCTGACCTTGACGCCCGCGGCGAGGCGTTCGGCCAGCACGTCGTAGAGCCGCTGGTCGTAGCGGGGCAGCGGCGGGCAGGTGGCGTTCAGGTCCTGCTGGGAGATCTCGACGTGCCCGGTGGCGCTCGCCACCAGGGCACGCAGCGCGTTCTCCTCCGGGTTGACCGTCTCGTAGTCACGGTCGGCGTTCGTCCGGTCGGGCAGGCCGACGCCGCACCGGGTCGGTGCCGGGTCGAGCGGCGCGGGGCGGTAGGCGGAGGCGGGGTCGGCGGTGCGGATGCCGATGCCCAGGCCGCCGACGGCGATCACCGGGACGTCCCCGGCGGCGGGCGCCACGGGCTCGGCGAGGGCTCGCGGGCAGCGTCCGCCGGCCGGGCCGGCCAGCCAGACGTTCTGGGTGAGGCCGCCGGCGTTGTCGCAGGTCCAGGACCACAGCGTGTCGAGGTAGCGGCTCGCCGAGGTGGCGGCCGGCCCGGTGAGCTCGACATCGGCATCGGTGACCGGGTGCGCGGTGTCGAGGTAGTCGCCCTTCCAGCCGTTGACGCCGCCGGTGATCGCGGTGGCACCGTCCACCACCAGGATCTTGGAGTGGTTCCAGGAGAGCCCGGTGCGCGAGGTGGTGGCGGAGGCGACGATGAGGTCGACGGAGCCGGCGGCCGGCCCGAGCCGGGCGAGCAGTTCCGTCCGGTAGGCGGCAGGGCGGACGTCGAGGTGGTAGAGCGGTGCGGCGCCGACCAGGATCCGCACGGTCAGCCGGCGCCCGTCGGCGGTGGCCGCCCGCAGGCCCGCGACCAGGGCGTCCTCGAAGCCGCCGTTCGGGAACGGGGCGAGCGAGGAGACGTCCACGGTGCGGGTGGCCGCGGCGACGGCAGCGGTGGTCGCCGCGAGGAGGCGGTCGCTGCCGGTCCGGACGCGGCAGGCGTCGTCGCCCCAGCAGCCGGGGGTCTGCAGCACCCCGTCGAAGCGGTTGCCGCCGGTGCGTTGCCAGACCTGTCCCTCCAGGCCCGGGGAGACCTCGCGCAGCGCGGCCTCCACCGCGTCCAGGTGCGGGGTGGCGGACGCGGCGGGCCGGGCCGGGCCGGGCGCGGCGGCGGCCGGCCCGGCGGCGGGCAGCACGCCGAGCGCGGCCGCGAGGACGAGCAGGGGACGGGTGACGCGCCCGTGCGGGCGCGGTCGACGGTCAGACACGGAAGGGAGTCCTTTGGCAGATCACCAACAATCTACCCGATGGTAACTTGACGGACCGCCAGGTGGTCACGCGCACCGGTCACACCCTCCCGGACCGCCCCTTCCCGCCGCTCCGCACCCCGGCCGGCTCCGCGTCGTCCCGCACCAGCAGGCCCGCCTGATCGGCGGTCAGCGGACGGGCGAACAGGTACCCCTGGCCGAGCGGGCATCCCATCGCGGCCAGCAGGTCGCGCTGCACGGTGTTCTCGATGCCCTCCGCGATGACCTGCACCCCGAGCGTGTCCGCGATCCTCGCGATGCCCTCCACCAGGGCGTACTGCTGCTGGGAGTGGCCGAGCCCGTCGATGAACGACTTGTCGATCTTGAGGATCGAGATCGGGAACTCGCGCAGGTAGCTGAGCGACGAGTAGCCGGTGCCGAAGTCGTCGATGGCGATCCGCACACCGAGGTCGCCGAGCATCTGCATGTCGGTGCGGACCCGCTCGTCACGGCGCATCAGCACGCTCTCGGTGAGCTCCAGCACCAGGGTGCCCGGCGCCATCCCGCTGTTCTCGACCACGCGCCGCACAGTGTCCACGAAGCCCGCGTCGCGGAACTGCCGGGCCGAGACGTTGACGCTGACCCGCAGCTGCGAACGCCCCGCCGTCTCGCGCAGCCCGCCGATCTCCCGCTGCCACCGCGCCGCCTCGGCGGCCGCCCGCTCCAGCACCCAGGCGCCCAGCGGCACGATCTGCCCGCTCTCCTCGGCCAGCGAGATGAACTCCTCCGGCAGCACCATGCCGCGCCGCTCGTGCGGCCAGCGCACCAGGGCCTCGAACGCCACCAGCTCGCCGCCGGCCAGGTCGACGATCGGCTGGTAGTAGAGCGCGAAGGCGGATTCGGCGATGGCCGTGTCCAGGCTCTCGTTCAGTTCGTGCCGCTCGACCAGGCCCGCCTGCAGGGCCGGCTGGTAGGTGCACCACTGCCGCTTCCCGGCCGCCTTCGCCGAGTACAGCGCCAGGTCGGCGTGGGTCAGCAACTCGGCGGAGTCCTCGCTGTCCTCCGTGGTCGCCACACCGACGCTGGCCGCCACCCGCACCGCGCCGGAGCTGAGCCGGAAGGGCTCCTCGAAGACCGACAGCACGGCGGAGGCGGTCGCCCCGACGTCCTCCGGCGAGAGCGCGTCCTCCACCAGCACGGCGAACTCGTCGCCGCCCAGCCGGGCCGCGGTGTCCGAGGTGCGCAGCGCGGTGGAGATCCGCAGCGAGACGGCGACCAGCAGCTCGTCGCCGACCGCGTGGCCCTGGGTGTCGTTCACCATCTTGAAGTCGTCGAGGTCGATGAAGAGCACCCCGGTGACCGTGCCGCGCCGGCCGCTGCGGGACAGCGCGTGGCCCACCCGGTCCTGGAACAGCACCCGGTTGGCGAGGCCGGTCAGCGAGTCGTGGAAGGCACGGTGGGTGAGCTCCCGCTCCATCTGGCGCTGGTCGGTGACGTCGCGCAGGGTGAGCACCAGTCCGCCGACGGTGGGGTCGTCGCGCAGGTCGTTCCAGCGCACCTCGGCCTCGATCACGCTGCGGTCGCCGCGCAGCAACCGCCAGTGCTCGCGCTGCTCGGCCTGCTCACGGGTGCGCATCCGGATGAGCGCCTGGTTGACCGCGCGGCTGTCCTCCGGCGGGACGAGGTCGGTCAGCGCGCGGCCGTCCAGGGCGGCATGGCCGAGCACCCGGTCCGCCGAGGAGGAGGCGTACCGGATGGTGTCGTCGGCGCGCAGGATCAGGATGACGTCCGAGGCGCTCTGCACCAGGGTGCGGAAGTAGAGCTCGCTGTTGCGCCGGTTGATCTCGGCGCTCAGCCGGACGCGTTCGACGGCCAGCGCGGCCTGCGCGGCCAGGATGTCCAGGGTGCCCCATAAAGCGGTGAGCCGGTGCTCGGTGCCGCCCACCACGAGGACGCCGATCAGCGGATCGTCCAGCACCCGCTGCTCCAGGACGAGCGGGCAGACCAGCGCACTGGGTGCGCCGTCCAGCCGCCGCACGAGGGCGTCGTCGAGCTCGGTGGCCGGCACCAGCCGGCTCCCGCGGGCCGGGGCGTCGATGGCCGGCAGCTCGTCCTGGCCGGGCTTGGGCCGGCCCTCACCGTTGACGGCCAGCAGCGCCACGTGCGCGGGCTCCGCCGGGAGCAGCGCCGAGGCGGCCGTCCGGACGACCTCCGCGACCTGTTCCACGGTGGCGGCGCCGCCCAGGCCGGCGCCGGCCAGCCGCAGCACGCGTTCGCGCTCCACCGCGTGCCGGTAGGCCAGCACGACGCCCGCGAGCCGGGAGAGCACCAGCAGGAAGAGCACGGCGGAGAATCCGCCGATCACCGCGGCGTTGGTGGCGTCGTTGTGGGTGACGTCGGCCAGCAGCATGGCCGGGGCGATCAGCGAGGCGAGGGTGAGCAGGGCGATCCGGCCGCGGCTGATGTCGGCCGGCTGGGTGGGGATCGGCCGGGTCAGTTCGACCATCGAGGGGTGCAGGGCCGCGGCGCCCCAGGCCAGGTAGAGCACCGCCCAGCCGAGGTCCACCGGTGTGCCGATCCGCCAGGTGCCGTAGAGCTGGATCACCCCGTACAGCACGTCGGAGACGAGCAGTCCGACCGTGCCGACGGTGAGCAGCAGCAGCGCGGGGCTCTTGCCGCCGCGCGGCACCAGCAGCCGCAGCAGCAGGGCCAGCACCAGCACGTCGCCGAGCGGGTAGGCGATCGAGACGGCCTTCTGGAACCAGGTCAGCGAGGGGTCCTGGGCGTACGGGACGATCAGGTACGTCCAGCTGAGCAGGGCCAGGCCGACGGTGAGGGTGAGGGCGTCGATCAGGCTGCCGCGGTCCTGGTGCGCGGTGCGCCAGCGGATGAAGCCCCAGACGCCGAAGCCGTAGAGCAGGTACTCGGCGAGGTAGAAGCCGTCGGCGATGGAGGGGAAGTCGTTCTGGTGCAGGTAGTCCGTCTGGATCACCTGGACGACCTCGCCCGCGGTGAAGCTCAGGTTGGCGACCGCGAGCAGGTACCAGGAGAGCGCGTGCACCGGCCGGTTCAGCCGCACACCCACCAGGATGGCGGCGAAGCCGCTGGTGCCGATCAGCGTCCACCAGACGATGCGGTCGGCCGGGAAGCGGTAGTAGACCGCCGTCAGCAGCACCATCCATGCGATGTAACATGCCATCAGCCGTTGTCGTCGACGCGTCAACCCGGCTACCCCTCGAAGGCGGTGAGCCGCTCGGCTCGGTCGGGCTCGGGAACTGTCAGGGACAGAACGATCCCAATCATACATAGCAGGCACCGGGTGCCTATAGTCGAAATGTCAGAGCGCGTGAATGTCGGGAACGGGCGTGGCGGGCGGCGGAGTCCGTGTTCGTAATCCCGCACCCGAGCCCCGTTTGCGCCACCCTCTCCGCCGTCTGTCGAGGTCACCACCGGTGGACCAGTCGAATCACGTCCAATCTCCCGATTCCGGACAGCACTCCGTTCTGGTGAACGGAGACGGTCAGTACACGATCTGGACGGGCGAGATCCCGGTTCCCGACGGATGGCGGCGGGTCTACGGCCCGACCGGGCGGGAGGCATGCCGGCGCGAGGTCGCGGCCCGCTGGCGCGATCTGCGGCCCACCGGCCGCGGCGCCCCGGGCCGCACCGTGCACGGGCTGTTCCGGGAGCAGGCGGCCCGCAGACCCGGCGCGGTCGCGGTGCTCTGCGACGACGGGCCGCTCAGCTACGCCGAGCTGGACGGGCGCAGCGACCGGCTCGCCGAGGAGCTGCGGGCCGTCGGCGTCGGCCCGGACCGGATCGTCCCGGTCTGCCTGGAGCGCAGCGGCGACATGGTGGTCGGCCTGCTCGCCGCGCTCAAGGCGGGCGGTGCCTTCCTGCCGCTCGACCCGGCCCACCCGGACCTCCGGCTCCAGCAGCTCGCCGAGGACTGCGGCGCCGGGGCGGTGCTGACCAGCAGCGAGCACGCCCGGCTGTTCCCCGGCGCGATCATGGTCGAGGCGTACCGCTCGGCGGGGCCCACCGGCGCCGCCCCGCCGCCCGACCTCACCGACCCGGACGACCTCGCCTACCTCATCTACACCTCCGGCACCACCGGACAGCCCAAGGGCGTGCCGGTCAGTCACCGCACCATGGTGTTCACGCTCTCCCGGGTCGCCGAGGCCTACGGCATGTCCCCCGCCGACCGGGTGCTCCAGCTCGGCGCGCTCGGCTTCGACACCTCGCTGGAGCAGATCTTCACCCCGCTGCTGAACGGCGCCACCCTGGTGCTGGGCGGCCGGCACACCTGGGCGCCGATCGAACTCGCCCACCGGCTGCCCGAACTCGGCATCACCGTCGCCGACCTGACGCCCACGTACTGGCACCGGCTGCTGTCCGTCCTGCCGACCACCGGACGGGCCGCCAGCCCGCTGCGGCTGCTGATCGTGGGCGGCGACACCGTCCCCGCCGAGGACTGCCGCACCACCCTGCGCCGGCTGCCCGGCACCCGGCTGCTCAACGCGTACGGCCTCACCGAGACCGGCATCACCTCCACGCTGGCGGAGATCCGGCCGGAGCTGCTGGCCTCGCCCGCGCACGCGCCCGTCCCGGTGGGCCGGCCGCTGATCGGCACCTTCGTGCACGTCCTCGACGGCGACCTGCGCCCCGTCCCGCCCGGCCAGAAGGGCGAGGTGTACCTCGGCGGTCCGGCCCTGGCCCGCGGCTACTGGCGCAGACCCGTGCTGACCGCCGAACGCTTCCTGCCGGAGGCCTACGCGGGCACGCCCGGCGGGCGGATGTACCGCACCGGCGACACCGGCCGCTGGCGGCCCGACGGCAACCTGGAGCTGATCGGCCGGGCCGACGACCAGGTGAAGATCCGCGGCTACCGGGTCGACCCCGGCGAGGTGGAGTCCGTCCTGGCGGAGCATCCGGGCGTCGGCCTGGCCCGGGTCGTCCCCGGCGAGGGCCCGGACGGCGGACGGGTGCTCGCCGCGTACTACACCTCGCGCGGCCAGCAGCCCGAGGACCTGCGGCCGTTCCTGGCCGCCCGACTGCCGGACCACCTGGTGCCGAGCGTCTTCGTCCCGGTCGACCGGATGCCGGTCACCCCGAGCGGCAAGATCGACCGCGGCGGGCTGGCCGGCAGCGGCCGGACCTCCGGCGGCAACGGCGGCGGGCGCGCCACCGGCACCACGGTCGAGGCGGGGCTTGCCTACCTGTGGGCACAGATCCTGGACGTCGAACACGTCGGGGCCGACGACGACTTCTTCGAGCTGGGCGGCAACTCGCTGCTGGCGATGGAGATGCTGGCCCGGGCCCGGATCATGTTCGGCATCGGCGTGGACCGGATCCGGCTGCTGACCCGCGCGCTGCTGCAGGACCCGACCCTGGGCGCGTTCGCCGCCGTCGTCCGGGACGCCCGGACGGCCCACCCGGCCGAGCCGGGCCAGCTGGTCGACTACGCCACCGAGGCCGAACTCGGCGTCCCCGTGCACCGGTCCGACGGGCCGCCACCGCGCTGGCACGAACCGGGCGACATCCTGCTGACCGGCGCCACCGGCTTCTGCGGCACCCACCTGCTGCACGCCCTGCTGGAGACCACCGGTGCCCGGATCCACTGCCTCGTCCGCGCCCCCGACCGCGAGCACGCCATGGAGCGGCTGCGCGCCGCCCACCAGCGCTACCTCCGCCGCGACCTGCGCTCCGAGCGGGTGGTGCCGGTCGTCGGCGACCTCGCCGAGCCGCTGCTGGGCCTCGGCCGGCAACGCTTCGAGCGCCTCGCCGGCACCGTCGACCTCGTCCACCACCTCGGCGGGCAGGTCAACTTCCTCTACCCGTACCACCAGTTGCGGGCCGCCAACGTGGCCGGGACGCGCGAGATCATCCGCCTGGCCGGGCACTCGCGGGCGATACCCGTGCACTACCTCTCCAGCATGGCGGTGCTCGCGGGGTACGGGCCGGCCGGCGTCGACCGGGTCACCGAGGGCAGCCCGCTGGCCCACGCGGAACGGCTCTCCGTCGGCTACGTGGAGAGCAAGTGGGTCGCCGAGGCACTGCTGCACCACGCGGCGGCCGCCGGGCTGCCGGTCACCGTGCACCGCGTGAACGACGTGACCGGCGACCTGCGGCACGGCGTGATGAACCCCGGCACCGAACTCTGCGCCATCATTCGCTACTTGTGGGACAGCGGCACCACGCCCGCGGTGCACCTGCCGCTGGACTTCGTGCCGGCCGACGTCTTCACCCGGGCCCTGGCGCTGATATCCACCCGGGAGCAGGCCCGCGGCGAGGTCCTGCACCTGACCAACCCCAGCCCGGCCCTGCTCCCCGACCTCGCCGAGCGGCTCCGCGCCCGCGGCCGGCCGATCATCGAACTCCCTTACGACCAGTGGGTGGAGCGGCTGATCGCGTTCGCCAGCAACAACCCGGCGCACCCGATCACCCCGTTCGTCCCGCTGTTCGTCGACCGGGCCGTGGACAGCGAACTCACCATCAGCGAGATGTACTTCCGGCCGACCTTCCCGCTGTTCGACCGGGACAACGCCGATCGCGCGCTGGCGGCCACCGGGGTCGCCGTCCCTCCGGTGGACGCCGCCCTGCTCGACTTCTACCTGGAACGCCTCGAAGCCGCAGGACAGTTGGAGCACGCAGCGTGAGCACTGGCGCCCCCGGGGCAACCGACACGGCCGCCTGGTGGGCCGCCGTCGACCTGTCCGCCGCGGCGGCCGACGGGCCCGCCGCCTTCTGCGCCGACCTCGGCCCGGCCGGCCTGCTGGCCGCGTACCGAGCGGGCGCCTTCCCGATGCCGGCCGCGGACGACTACGCGATGTTCATGAACGAGGCCCGCTGGGAGGACCGGGTCGCGGCGGGCTCGATCGCCATCGTCGATCCCGGCGGCGACGGCGAGGCCTTCCGGGTGCCCTGGTGGTCGCCGGATCCGCGGCCCGTGATCGAGGTCGGCGCCGTCCGCCTCGGCAGCCGGCTCGCGCGGCGGCTGCGCGGCCGGGACGGCTGGACCACCACCGCCGACCGGGCCTTCGACGAGGTGACCGGGCGCTGCGCCGAGGGCCGCCGCCCGACCTGGCTGACCCAGGAGTTGCGCGGCTCGCTGTCCGCGGTGCACGCCATGGGCCGGGCGCACAGCGCGGAGGTGTGGGAGGACGGCGCACTGGTCGGCGGCGTCTTCGGGATCCGGGTGGGGCCGGTGCTCAGCCTGGACTCGATGTTCGGGCTGCGCCCGGACGCCGCCCGCATCGCCGTCGTCGACCTCGCCCGGCGGTTCGCCGAGGCGGGCGGGCTGCTGCTGGACGCCCAGTGGGACAGCCCGCACATCCGCAGCCTGGGTGCGGTCGGCATGCCCCGCGCACGCTATCTCGGCTTCCTCGGCAGCTCCGGGGAGGACGCGGGACCGCCTCCGGGCGACGAGCGTCCCGCCGCCCGGCTGGGCATCGATCCCTGACTCCGGCCGGTCCGCCCGCGCGCGGCCGCCGATCACCGGCCGGCGCCCCACCGGCCGAGCCCGACGGCCCCGCCTCAGCGGCTCCGGTACCAGGCGACCACCTCGGCGAGCACCTCGTCCCAGGGGGTCGGCTCCAGCCCGAAGGTGCGGCGGGCGGCCGTCGAGTCCAGCACGAACGGCCGCTCGAACTGGTACGCCATCTCGTGCACCTCGCGCACCACCGGGTTGACCAGGCCGAGCAGACGCAGCATCACCGCCGGGATCTCGCCGACCTTGACGGGCGCCACCCCGGCCGCCTTCGCCAGGTCGCCGACCGCCTCCCGCTGGGTGCGCGGCTCGTTGCTCGGCACGTGCCAGGCGCGTCCCCAGGCCCGCTCGTCCGCGCCGACCGCGACCAGCAGCCGGGCGACGTCCCCGGTGTACGTCCAGGTGTGCGCGGCGTCGGCACTGCGCAGCACCTGGACACCGCGGCCGGCGAGCAGCCGCGGCACCAGGCGGTCCCCGAGGTGGCTCTCGGCGCCGGGGCCGACGTAGTCCGAGCCGCGCACCTCGGTGGCGCGGATCCGGCCGGCCTCGTGCCGTGCGAGCGCGTCCTGCCACATCTGCGCCCGCACCCGGCCCTTGACGGAGTTCGGGTTCAGCGGGGTCGCCTCGGTCATCGGCGCGGCGACGGCGCCGTAGCCGTAGAGGTTGCCGACGGTGGCCAGCACCGCGCCGGAGCGCTCGGCCGCGGTGAGCATCGCCTCGGCCAGCGGCGGCCAGTCGGTCGCCCAGCGCTGGTAGGCGGGGTTGGCGCAGTTGTAGAGCGCGGCGGCGCCGTCCGCGGCCCGGGCGAGGGCCGGGCCGTCCGTGGCGTCCAGGGCCACCGCCCGCACACCGGCCGCGGTGGACGCCGTGCCGGAGCGGGTGACGACCACGACCTCCTCGCCGCGCTCGGCCAGCAGGCGGGCGGTCTCCCGGCCGACAGGGCCTGCGCCGACGATCACGTGCTTGCTCACGGGGACTCCCAGATGTCGGAATGAGAGAACACTGTTCTCGATGTAGACGAGCGTTGCGCACGCTGGCCAGGCTTGTCAAGAACAGTGTTCTCGGTAGTTGCCCCCGTTCTCGCCTCGTGCGAGGATTCGGCCATGCCGACCCCGCCCAAGACGCCCACCCCCGGGAACGCGCCCGTGTCGAGTTCACCCGGGACATCAAGCAGGTCGCCCGCCGCCAGCTCGCCGAGGTCGGGGCGGCCGCACTCTCCCTGCGGGCGGTCTCCCGCGAGCTGGGCCTCGCGTCGCCCTCCGCCCTCTACCGCTACTTCCCGGGGCGGGACGCGCTGCTGACGGCCCTGATCGTCGACAGCTACGCGGCGGTGTCGGAGGCGGCCGAGTCCGCGGCGGGGAACTCGCCGACCGGCCCCCCTTCGACCGCTGGGTCGGCATCGGCCACGCCGTCCGGGACTGGGCGCTGCGCAACCCGCACGAGTACGCGCTGATCTTCGGATCCCCCGTGCCGGGCTACGCCGCGCCGGAGGACACCGTCACGCCGGGCATCCGGGTGCCGTTCCTGCTCGGGAGCCTGTTCATGCCCGGCGCGCCGGGCGACGCGCAGCCGCAGGACGGCACCGGGGCCGCGCCGGCGCCCCCGGCGGCCGCCGTACCCCGGCGGCCCGCCGAGCGCTTCGGCCGCTGCTCGACCGGCTGCCCGACGGCGTGCCGCCCGAGCTGGTCGTCAGCGGCCTGATGGCCTGGACGTACCTGTTCGGCGCGGTCTCCTTCGAGATCTTCGGCCACCGCAGCGCCGTGGTGGCCGAGCCGCGGGTCTTCTTCGACCACGAGATCCGCCGGCTGGGCGGGCTGCTCGGACTGGCCGGCGCGCCCCGCTGAGCCCCGCCCGGCACGGTCGCCGCGCGGGAATGCTCAGGCCTGCCGGGAGGCCAGGGTGACCACCGTGATGTCCGAGGGCGCCCCGACCCGCACGGGCGGGCCCCACGCCCCGCGCCGCGGGTGACGTACAGCTCGGTGTCGCCGTACCGCTCCAGCCCGGCGACCGTCGGGTTGGCGAGCTCGGCAAGGTAGTTGCCCGGCCACAGCTGGCCGCCGTGGGTGTGCCCGGAGAGCTGCAGGTCGACCCCGTGGCGGACGGACTCGTACACCGTGACCGGCTGGTGGGAGAGCATCACGGCCACCCGGCTGCGATCCCGGTCCCCGAGCGCCCGGTCGAAGTCCGGGCCGTGGCCCTCGGCCGTCCCGGCCAGGTCGTTGACCCCGGCCAGGTCGAAGTGGGCCAGTTCGGTCCGCGCGTTCTCCAACGGGTGGACACCCAGGCTCCGGACGAACTCCACCCAGGGCGCCGCGCCGGAGAAGTACTCGTGATTGCCGGTGACGAAGTACGCGCCGTCGCGGGCCCGCAGCTGCGCCAGCGGCTCGGCGGCCGGGCCGAGGTCGGGCACGCTGCCGTCGACCAGGTCGCCGACGATGGTGATGAGATCCGGCTGGACGCGGTTGATGGTGTCGACGATCCGCTGGGTGTGCGAACGGCCCAGGATCGGCCCGAGGTGGATGTCGCTGACCACCGCGATCCGGTAGCCGTGCGCCCGGCGCGGCAGCTTCGCCAGCGGCACGGTCACCTGCTTCAGCCGCGGCCCGCGCAGCACCCCGTACGCGCCGTTGCCCACCACGGCCAGCGCCGCGCCGCCGGCCGCCACCGCCACGCCGCGCGCCACCAGCAGCCGCCGGGACGGGTCCACGGGGCCACCCGCCACCGGAGTCGGCGCGGGGCCGGACACGGACTCGGACACGGGCTCGGAGGCACCGGTCCCTGCGGACGCGGCGGGCACGGCCACGTCCGCAGGGACCGGCTCCGGCGAGCCGGGCCCGCGCCGCAGCAGCCGGTTCAGCAGCGGCCGGACGGCCTCGCCGACCAGCAGCGCCAGCACGAGGTACAACAGGACCGCGAGCCACAGGTAGCCGGGCCAGGCGAACCACCGCTCCACCGCCAGCGGGAACGCCCGTCCACCGACCAGCGCACCGACCGAGAGCAGGGGCAGCACGACCAGCAGCACCGTCCCGGACCGCCGCCAGCGGCTGCCCGGCGCGGAGACGTCGCGCACCGTGCGGCGCCACACGTACCAGTGCACGGACGTGAGCAGGGCGACAGCCACCACGAGCAGGAGCGCGATCATCATGCGGTCAGTATCGGCGGCCCGGCCGGCCCGCCGGCGCCCGGGGCGCGCACCGAACGCCGCGCCGAAGGCCGCTGCGGACGGCGGCGCAGTCGCCGGGCGCTCCCGGTGACCGTCCGGACACCCTCCGCCGACCGGCGGCGGACGGCGGCCCGACCGGCCTGTGAGGCCCCCACACCGGTCGTCACGACTACTGCCCCCGATAGTCGTCACACTCCGTTGCGGCCATCCGACGGCCGCCGGGCCGCGCCGGGCCGCGGCCACCACGCGACAGAACCCGCTGGTCAGGCCGATTCTCCGGGTCGATCGCAGGGTCGGGGTTTGCCGACGATAAGGGGCGGGTAAACCGCGTCGAAGCGCCCGGGTCCGCCCCGGGCGCTTCGTCATGTCTACGATGCCGCGTCGTAGCGGAGGTCGTTGCCGCCGTCCGGCGGGTCTGCCAAGAATGACCCGGTCGCAAGGCAGCGCGGCCCGATTCCGCCGCGTGCCCCCGCCCACTCCGGCCCGTCGGCCGGGGTGCCCAGGCCGTCCGCACGGCCCCGCGGGCTGTTCCCCCGAACACGCTTCGCGATACCCGTGTGCCCGGAATCGGCCCCGTCCGACGGAAGAGGTTGTCCCCCGCCATGCAGTTGCCCACGAACCTACCGCCGAAGCACCGCCGCAACGCCCTGGTCACGGGCATCGCCACGCTCGCCGTGGCCGGTACGGCAACCCTGGCGCTGGCCCTGCCGCAGGACACCTCGACGGCCGCCGCGGCCGCTCCCGCCGCCGCGGCCGCTCCCGCCGCCGCAGCCGCCCCGGCCACCGCCGCTGCGCCCGCCCCCACCATCGCCCAGCAGCTGGCCGCCGCGCAGGCCCAGGCCGCCGGTCAGAGCGACCCGGCGAAGGCCAAGGCGGACGCGGACGCCAAGGCCGCCGCCGACGCCAAGGCGAAGGCCGACGCGGACGCGAAGGCCAAGGCGGACGCCGACGCGAAGGCCGCCGCCGATGCCCGGGCCAAGGCGGACGCCGACGCCAGGGCGAAGGCCCAGGCAGCCGCCCGCTCCCAGCAGCGCCAGGCCCTCAGGCCCGCCGCCCCCAGCGGCACCCCGCAGCAGATCGCCGCCCAGCTGGTGCCCGCCGGCCAGCTCGGCTGCTTCAGCAACATCGTGTTCCACGAGAGCAGCTGGAACGTCCACGCGGTCAACCGGTCCTCCGGCGCGTACGGCCTGGTGCAGGCCCTGCCCGCGTCCAAGCTGGCCTCGGCGGGCGCAGACTGGCGCGACAGCGCCGCCACCCAGATCAAGTGGGGCCTGAACTACATGAACAGCCGCTACGGCAGCCCGTGCGGCGCCTGGTCGTTCTGGCAGGCGCACCACTGGTACTGACCCGGCCCGGCCCCGCGGCCGCGCACGAGAGAGGCGGGCTCCCCGGGGAGCCCGCCTCTTCGTACACCCCGGCACCGGCCGCCACCATGCATGATCACCCAAGGTCACGACTTGTCGGCAGGGCGTGCGGCCGGAGTGAAGATCCTGCAGACGTTCGATGCCATTTGTCCGTGGTTGTCGCGCTTCACGGCAGTTCCGGGCATTGCGTGGGCGTGTACACGCCTTTAGCCTCCCCGCCATGCCACCCCTCATATCCGTCGTGCTCCCCGCCCACGACCCGAACGGCGGGCTCAAGGAGTGCCTCGACGCACTGCTCGGGCAGTCCTTCCGCGACTTCGAGGTCGTGCTGGTCGTGGACCGCTCCCCCGAGTGCCCGGAGCGGACCGCGGACGCCTACGGCATGCGCGACCCCCGGGTCACCGTGCTCCGGCTCAACGCCGCCGTCGGCATCGGCCGGGCGCGCAACGCCGGCGCCGCCCGCGCCCGGGGCGACTACCTGCTGTTCCTCGACAGCGACCACCTGGTGGACCCGGAGGCGTTCGCCGCGATGGCCGAGCGGCTCGACGCGACCGGCCCGGTGGACGTCCTCCACTTCGGCCACCTGCGCGAGCACGGCGACCGGCTCTGGCCCGGCGGCGCCGACGACGTCCTCGCCGCCGCGGGGCCCGCCGTGACCACCCCCGCCGAGCGCCCCGAGCTGATCGGCACGCCGCCCCTGGTCTGGGACCGGCTGCTGCGGCGCGGCACCGTGCCCGCCTTCCCGGACGGCCACTACGACGAGATCCCGGTGGTGCACGCCACCACGCTCGCCGCCCGGCGGATCGCCGTGCTGCCCCGCCCGTGCGTGACCATCCGCCGCCGGCACACCCTGCACCCGACCGGGTCGCCCGGCGCCAGCCACTTCGACCTGTTCGAGCAGTACGGACGCAGCTTCGAGGCGCTGAACGCGGCACCGGACGCGGAGGCGCTGCGGCCGCACCTGTTCACCCGGATGATCCGGCACTTCCTGTTCGTCTTCGACCTCGCCGGGTGCGTGGACCGGGCCCAGCGGCCGCAGTTCTTCCACCGGGCGGCGGAGCACTACCGCGGCCACCTGCCGGCCGGCTACCGACGGCCCGACGGCCGCGAGGGCGTGAAGTTCTCCCTGCTGGCAAGCGGGGCTTACGCGGCCTTCGAGGTGGCCAAGCTGTCCCACATCGCCCGCGGCGCGGTGTCCGGCCGCCGGTAGTCCCGCGGCGTCCCCCGGCGTCAGAGGTGCGCGGTGCCCCCGTCGGCGGCCATCGCGGCGGCGATCCGGCGGCGGTTGTCCTGCCACTCGTCGTCCGGCACCTTGGGCAGCAGGTCGTCCCAGATCGGCAGGCAGGTGCCGCGCAGCTGCATCATCCCGGCGGGCCTGGCGATCAGCCAGAAGTGCAGGTGGGCCGCACCGTCGCCCCACTTGTTCTGGTGCACCCGGCCGATTCCGCCGAGCGCGGTGACGGCCCGCTCCACGCGCTGGAGCATCGGGCCGAGTTCGGCGGCCCGCTCGGGCGGGAGGTCCACGAGATCGTGGTGACCGCGCGGCTGGAGCAGCACCATGGCGGGCAGCGCCGCAGCCTCGGCGGGCATGGCCAGCCGCCAGTGCTCGTCCGTCCAGACAAAGTCGCCGTCGGGGCGGGCGCACTGGCTGCACGTGGCGGCGCCGTCCTCGCCGTCCCGGGGCGGTTCGGGCAGTTCGGGCGTGTCCAGCACCTTGATCCGGAGGTCGCCCTCGAACGGGAAGACCTCCCAGAACGGGATGCCGTCCGCCGGGAAGGGGATCCGCTCCCCGATCGGGAGCCGGGCGAGGTACGGGGTGACGTGATCATCGCTCATGGTCGGCGAGTCTGCCGGATGACACCCTGTCAGCCCTCCACCGGGGCCTCCTCCCGGTACGCCTCCCGCACCCTCCGGTCGGTGACGCCGCCGCCGCGGGTGGCGGTGGACCGGCCGGCGGAGCCGTTCCTGCGATGATCGGCGCATGACCGCCGCCCTGGAACGCGCCCTGTCCGCCGCCCTGCGGGGTGAGGTCCGCTTCGGCACAGCCGAACGCGCGGTGTACGGCTACGACGCGTCGAACTACCGGCACCTGCCGGCCGGCGTGGTGAAGCCGGCCGACCGGGACGACGTCCGGACGACGCTCGCGCTCTGCCGCGAGTTCGGGGTACCGGTGGTGCCGCGCGGTGCGGGCACCAGCATCGGCGGGCAGGCGATCGGCCCGGGCGCGGTGGTGGTGGACTTCCGGCGCCACCTCGGCAGGGTGCTGTCCGTCGACCCGGACGCCCGGACGGCCCGGGTGGAGCCCGGCGCCGTCCTCGACGACCTCCAGCGGGCCGCCCGCCCGTACGGGCTCAGGTTCGGGCCCGACCCGTCGACGCACAGCCGCTGCACCCTCGGCGGGATGATCGGCAACGACTCCTGCGGCGCGCACTCGGTGGCCTGGGGACGCACCGGCGACAACGTGCGGTCCCTGGACCTGCTGCTGGCGGACGGTACCGAACTGACCGTCGGCGGCCCGCTGGACGCGGCCGGACGCGCCCGGCTGCGCGGCCTGCCCGGCCGGGCGGGCGAGGTGCACCGGGCCGTGCAGGACCTCGCGGAGCAGAACCTCGCGCTGCTCCGGCGCGGTATGCCGGATCTGCCCCGCCGCACCTCCGGCTACACCCTGGACGCGCTGCTCCCGGAACGCGGCCACGACCTCCCCCGCGCCCTGACCGGCACCGAGGGCACCTGCGCCGTCGTGCTCGGCGCCACCGTCGCCCTGGTGCCCGAACCGCCCGCCCGCGCCCTGGTGGTGGCCGGCTACCCGGACGAGACCGCCGCGGCCGACGCGGTGCCCGCGCTGCTGCCGCTGCGGCCGCTGACCGTGGAGGGCATGGCGGCCGACCTGATCGCCGCCCTGGTGGCCGCCGGGCCGCGTCCGCCCGCCCTGGACCGACTGCCCGACGGCGCCTGCTGGCTCTTCCTGGAGGCCGGCGGCGACACGCCCGCCGAGGCGCTCGCCGCCGCCCGCGACCTGGCCGAGGCCGTCCGCCGCGCGCCGCGGGCGGCCGCCGCGGTGGTCACCGACCCGAGCGAGCAACGGCAGTTGTGGGCAATCCGGGAGGCGGGCGCGGGCATCGTCACCCGGCTGCCGGACGGGGGCGAGGCCTGGCCCGGCTGGGAGGACTCCGCTGTCCCGGTGGAGCGGCTCGGCGACTACCTGCGGGAGCTGCGGTCGCTGCTCGGCCGGCACGGCCTGCGGGGCGTCCCCTACGGGCACTTCGGCGAGGGGTGCGTGCACCTGCGGCTGGACTTCCCGCTGACCGATCCCCGGCGGCTTCCCGCGTTCCGGGCCTTCCTGGAACAGGCCGCCGATCTGGTGGTGTCGTACGGCGGTTCGCTCTCCGGGGAGCACGGCGACGGGCAGGCGCGGGCGGAGCTGCTGCCCCGGATGTACCCGCCGGAGATCATCGACCTGTTCGGGCGGTTCAAGCGGATCTGGGATCCGGAGAACCTGCTCAACCCCGGTGCACTGGTGGATCCCCGCCCGTTCGACGCCGACCTGCGCTTCCCCGGCCGCGACCTGCCGCTGACCCTGCCGTACGAGCAGGACGGCGGCAGCCTGCTGACCGCGGTGCACCGCTGCGTGGGAGTCGCGAAGTGCGTGGACACCACGAGCGGCGTGATGTGCCCGAGCTACATGGCCACCGGTGAGGAGCGGCACTCCACCCGCGGCCGTGCCCGGCTGCTGGCCGAGATGCTGCGCGGCGAGGCGGTCACCGACGGCTGGCGGTCCGAGGAGGTCCGGGAGGCGCTCGACCTCTGCCTCGGCTGCAAGGGCTGCGCGAGCGACTGCCCGGTCCATGTCGACATGGCGACGTACAAGGCCGAGTTCCTCCACCAGCACTACCGCCGCCGACTGCGGCCCGCCTCGCACCTGTCGCTCGGCTGGCTGCCGCTGTGGCTGCGCGGCGCCGCGCTCGCCCCGGGCCCCGCCAACCGGCTGCTGCGGCACCGGGGTTCGGCGTCGGTACTGAAGCGGCTGGCCGGCATCGACCGGCGCCGGGAGCTGCCGCAACTCCCGGAGCAGCGATTCACCGCCTGGTTCCGGGCCTGGCGGGCGGCCCACCCCGTCCCGCCCGGCGCAACGCCGGTGCTGCTCTGGCCGGACAGCATGGCCGAGCTGCTCGACCCGGAGCCGGCCCGGGCCGCCGTGGAAGTGCTGGAGCACCTGGGGTACGAGGTGCGACTGCCGCACGGCCCGGTCTGCTGCGGGCTCACCCTGATCTCCACCGGCCAACTCGCGCTCGCCCGAAGGGTCCTGAGGCGCAGCCTGCGGGCCGTTCCAGCCGGGCTGCCGGTGGTCGGCGTGGAGCCGAGCTGCACGGCGGCGCTGCGCGAGGAACTGCCGAGGCTGCTCGGCCCCGACGGCGCGGGCGACCTGCCCGGCCGGATCCGCACGTTCGCGGAGTTCCTGGACGGGTCGGGGGCGGAGCTCCCCGGCTGGCGACGACCGCGATCGCCCAGGTGCACTGCCACCAGCACGCGGTGCTGGGCACCGCGGCGGACCGCCGGGTCGAACGGCGGCTCGGGGTGGAGACCGAGGTGCTGGACTCCGGCTGCTGCGGGCTGGCGGGCAACTTCGGGATGGAACGCGGACATTACGAGGTGTCGGTGGCGGCGGCCGAGCGGGTGCTGCTGCCTGCGGTACGGGCCGCGGGGCCGGAGGTGACGGTCCTCGCCGACGGACTGAGCTGCCGGACTCAGATCGCCCAACTCGCCGACGGCCGAAGGGCGGTGCACCTGGCCGAGCTCGTCCGGCGGGCTCTCCGGGAGGCATCGGGAGCCGCAACCGGGGAGAGCCGCTGACGCGGCACCCGACGGTCGGCGCGAGCGGCCCGCCCACGGCTGCGCGAACGGATCGCGTCCGACCCCTACTCACCGGGACTACCGAGCAGTAGCCTCACCGGGCCGCACCACCCCGCGGCCCGACCGCCCTGGAGGCCCGATGCGCCCGCTCCTGTCCAGACGCGCCCGACTCGCCGTCGTCACCGCCGCGTTCGCCGCCTCGGCGCTCGGCCTGTCGGCCGTCCCGGCCGCCGCGGCGCCCTCGTCCCGCTCCTCGGACCTCCCGCGCCACTACCTGGCCCTCGGCGACTCGCTGGCCGCCGGCTACCAGTCCACGCCGGACGGCGGGCACGTGGTGGGCCGCGGCTACGCGCAGGACATCGCCCGCACCCTGGGAGAGCGCGCGGCGGCGAAGAAGCGCGCCTTCGACTTCACCGACCTCGGCTGCCCCGGCGAGACCACCGGGTCCATGATCAACGGCGGCTGCCCCTACCCGCACCCGTACGCCGGCTCCCAACTGGCCGCCGCCGTCCGCTACCTGCGCGAGCACCGCCACGACAAGGTCCTGGTGACGATCGACATCGGCGCCAACGACGTGGACGGCTGCGCGGCGGGCGGGACGATCGACCTGCCCTGCGCGCTGAACGGCGTCGCCCAGGTCGGCCGCGGCCTGTCGGCCATCCTGGCGCAGCTGCGCGAGGCCGCGGGCCCGCAGACCCGGATCGTCGGCATGAACCTCTACGACCCCTTCCTCGCCGCCTGGATGACGGGCGACCAGGGCCGTACGACGGCCGCGCTCTCGGTGCCGCTGGCGAACGTGCTGAACGCCACCATCGGGCTCGCGGACGCCGCGCACGGCGTGCCCACCGCCGACGTGGGCGCCGCGTTCAGCACCAATGCGTTCTCGCCGACGGTGCCGCTCGGCGGGCAGCAGGTGCCGCTGAACGTGGCCCGGATCATGCAGTGGACCAACATGGCCCGCGGCGACATCCACGCCAACGACACCGGCTACCAGGTGATCGCGGACACCTTCCTCGCGAAGATCTGACCGCGGCGCCGCGCGCGGAGGGCCGGGCGGCGCACCGCCGCCCGGCCGTACACCCCGCCGGCCCGCTCAGTCCTTCTCGGCGCAGATCGTGGTGACGAACTCGGCGACCCGTTCCTGCGGCATGTGGCGGGCGATGTCGGCCTCGCTGATCATTCCGACCAGCTTGTGGTCGGGGTGGTTGATCACCGGGAGCCGCCGGACCAGGTGCTGTTCCATGATCCGCAGAACCTGCTCGGCGTCCTCGTCCTCCTCGATCACCATCGGACGGCCGATGGCGAGGTCGACGGCCCGGACCCGGTTCGGGTCGAGCCCTCTGCGACGCACTTCAGCACGATGTCCCGGTCGGTGAGGATGCCCAGCAGCTTCTGGTCGTCCCCGCAGATCGGCAGTGCACCGACACCCCGCTCCCGCATCGTCCGGGCGGCGTCGGCCAGGGTGTCGTACTCGCCCACGCACTCCGCGCCCGGGTGCATGATCTCTCCGGCTGTGGTCATGGTCGAACCTCCCGACTGGCTCACGCCCCTGCCCCTCCATCGTGGTCCCCGCTCCGGGGCACCGCCACCTCGGCGCCGTCGGCCTGCCCGTCGGCCTCCGCCGGGCCGGGCGCCCGCTCGAAGGCGTCCTGCAGCGGGGGTCGAACGGCGAGTGGGCCAACACCTCGTCGAGGGCGGGCAGATCGGGCAGCTCCAGCTGCTCGGGCCCGACCGGCCCCGGCGCTGCCGCGGCCGCGGCGGCCGGCTTCTCGGTCACGCTGTCGAGGAAGCGCAGGAGCTCCACCGGGAAGGGCAGCACCAGGGTCGAGTTCTTCTCCGCCGCGACCTCCACCACGGTCTGGAGCAGCCGCAGTTGGAGCGCAGCCGGGGTGGCGCTCATGATCGCGGCCGCCTCGGAGAGCCGTGCGGACGCCTGGAACTCGCCGTCCGCGGTGATGATCCGGGCGCGCCGCTCGCGCTCCGCCTCGGCCTGCCGGGACATCGAGCGCTTCATCGACTCGGGGAGTGCGACGTCCTTGATCTCCACCCGGTCGATCTCGACGCCCCAGCCGACGGCCGGGGTGTCCAGCATCAGCTCCAGACCCTGGTTGAGGGGCTCCCGGTTGGCCAGCAGGTCGTCCAGCTCGCTCTTGCCGATGATCGACCGCAGCGAGGTCTGCGCGACCTGGGAGATCGCGAAGCTGTAGTCCTGGACGTTGACGGTGGCCTTCACCGGGTCGATGACCTTGAAGTAGACGACCGCGTCGACCCGTACCGTCACGTTGTCCCGGGTGATCCCCTCCTGGGCCGGGACGGGCATCGTGACGATCTGGACATTGACCCGGCGCAGCCGGTCGGCCACCGGCATGATCATCGCCAGCCCGGGCCGGCGGACCTCGTCCAGCACCCGGCCGAACCGGAACACCACACCGAGCTGGTACTGCTGCACCACCCGCAGGCTCAGTCCGGCACACACGGCCAGGACGATCAGCAGCCCCAGGATCGCTTCGACCACCAACATCGCGTCACCTCGCACACCCGCAGGCCGCCCCACTCTCCACGCTACTCCGGCCGCCCGCCGGAGCGCGGACGGCCGGGCGGGGCCTGCCGGGCGGACGGGTTCTAGGATGCGGGCATGGCCTCCCCTGCACCCGGTCGTGCCCGGTCAGCCGCACCGGGCTGGCCGGAGCCCCCGGCGCCGGTCCTGGACCCGGTCGAGGCCGTCGCCGCGACCGGCAGTCTGACCGAGCTGGACACCGCGGTGACCGGCTGCCGGGCCTGTCCGCGGCTGGTGGAGTGGCGGGAGGAGGCGGCCCGGACGAAGCGGCGCGCCTACCTGGACGACGACTACTGGGCGCGCCCGATCCCCGGCTTCGGGCCTGAGGACGCCGCCCTGGTGATCGTCGGCCTGGCCCCCGCCGCGCACGGCGCCAACCGGACCGGCCGGATCTTCACCGGCGACCCGTCCGGCGACCTGCTCTACGCCGCCCTGTACGAGCTGGGGCTGGCCTCCCGGGCGGAGGCCGTCCGGCGCGGGGACGGCCTGCGGCTGCACGGGGTGCGGATCACCGACCCCGTCCGCTGCTGCCCGCCGGAGAACCGGCCGAGCCCGACCGAGCGCGACACCTGTCGGCCGTGGATCACCCGCGAGTTCCGCTACCTGCGGCCGAGTGCGCGCGCCGTCGTCGCCCTGGGCGGGTTCGCCTGGCAGGCCGTCCTGCCCGTGCTCGCGGAGTCCGGCTGGCAGGTGCCACGGCCGCGCCCGGTCTTCGGCCACGGCGCCCGGGCCGCACTGCCGGCCGCGGACGGCGGCCCGGGGCTGCACCTGTTCG
This sequence comes from Kitasatospora paranensis, assembly GCF_039544005.1. Classification (NCBI taxonomy): domain Bacteria; kingdom Bacillati; phylum Actinomycetota; class Actinomycetes; order Kitasatosporales; family Streptomycetaceae; genus Kitasatospora; species Kitasatospora paranensis. The sequence continues at coordinate 7,138,244 of NZ_BAABKV010000001.1, read as the reverse complement.
GCTGCTACCACGTGAGCCCGCGCAACACCTACACCGGGCGGCTCACCCCGGCGATGCTCACCGACCTGCTGGCCACCGCGGCCGCCGCCGCAGGCCTGCGCTGACCCCCGGTCGCGGACGGGCCGCCGGCCGCCGCGTGCTCAGAACGTCGGCCGTCTGCGGGCCCGCCGCCAGACCGCCGGCAGCTCGGCCCGGGCCCGCGCCGCGGCCGCCCGCTGCTGCTCGAAGAGGACGCCGTACGCGAAGGCCGGGCCCGTCCCGGCGAGACCGTGCAAGGTCCGGCGGGCGAGCACGGCGTCCTGGTGGGCGCCGAGCAGGTCCTGGAGCTCCTTCATCCGCCGCGTGAACGACTGCGCCGCGGCGCCGGCCGGCTCGCCCGCGTACCGGGCCCGCTTGGCGGCCTTCCGGGCCTCGTGCAGCGCCTGGTCGGTGGGCTCGCCGGGGGCGGCCTCCCGGGCGGCCCGGATCCGGCGGCCGGTCCGGCGCTGTTCGCGACGGGCGATCCGGGCGAGCTCGCCGCTCGCGGGCCGATCCGCGCGAACGGTCAGCCGCGGTTCGGCCACCAGGGCGCGCAGCCCGGCCAGCAGGGCCGGCAGCCGGGGACCGTCCAGGGCCGCGAGCGCCTGCGGCCTGGCGCGGGCGGTCTGCTCGGCGGACCACCGGCCGAGCGCCGCAGCGGCCTCCTGCGGCCCGCACTCCGGCGGCAGCTCCCGGGCGGCCGCGGTGAGCCGTTCGCCGAGCACCTCGCTGTCCCGGGCGAGCCCGAGCGCCGCAGCGAGCTCGCGGAGCTCGCCCACCAGCGCCGTGGTGTCGGCGGCCAGCAGCGGCCGGTACGCCTGGAGGGTGCTGCGCAGCCGCCGGGAGGTGATCCGCATCCGGTGGACGGCGTCGGGCTCGTCGGCCCGGACGGGGCCCTCGAGCGCGGCCAGCGCCTCGGTCTGGCGGGCGAGCCAGGCGGTCAGCAGCTCCCCCGCGGTCGGTTCGTCCCGGTGCGGCACGGCGGTCACCCTTCTGCGGGGTCTCCAGCGTAGGCCGGACCCGGTCCGGGGCGGCGACCCGGCACGCCCGGGGCGCCCGGGGCGGGGCGGCCGGCTTGCCACCGGCCGGCGGGCGACGCTTATGCGGGCTTGATCGGCGCACTGGCATACTCGCTGTCCATGACCGGTGACAGGACGACGAGAGCCCTGCGGGCCGCGGTGTTCACCGCGCTCGCCGTGCCGCTCGCCGCCCTGGGCCAGGTCGTGCTGACCGGCCGGCAGCTGCCGCTGACGCTCGTCGCGCTCTGCACGGCGGCCGTGTTCCTGCTGGCGGTCGCGCTGGCGGGGGCCGCCAGAGCCTGTGGCGGCTCTGCGCCGTGATGGTCCCGGTCGAGCTGCTGCTGAACACCGCCTTCAACCTCGGCCAGGACGGCTGCACCGCGGTCGCCGCCCGGTCGCACGGCGTCGACCTGCTGGTCTGCGGCGGCGGCTCGGTGCACGGCGACACCCTGCTCTCCGGCTGGTCGGGCGGCTCCGCCGGATCGGTCCGGCTGCTGGTCCTGCTGGTGCACCTGGCGCTGGCCCTGGCCGCCGCCCTCTGGCTGCGGCTCGGCGACAGCGCGCTCGGCGCCGTCGGCGAGGCGCTGCGCACCCTGCGGTCCGCGGCGCGCGCCCCTGGCGGGCGCTGCTGCTGCTCGCACCGCTCCCGGCCTGCCCCGCCGTCCTGGCGGCGCTGCCCGACCGCGAGCGGGCGCTGCCCCGCCCCGACGACGTCCTCCTCACCCCGGCACCCCGGCGCGGCCCGCCCGCGTACGCCCTGGCCTGCTGACCGCCACCGGCCCCCGCCGGTCCGCCCGTCGGCTCGCCCCCGTACGCAGGACGCCCCCTTTCCGGTGTGCCCCCGCGCGGCCGTACGGCCCGGCGGCACGCCCGTACCGTGAGGATCGACGGACACCATGACCACGCAGCAGCCCCGCCCCGCCCAGTCCGCCCGTGAGCGCATGCAGGAGGCGCACCGCCGCGAGCAGCGCGCCGCCACCGTCCGGCGGCGGACCGCCGTGGGCGTCGCCGTCGCAGCGGTGATCGCCGTCGTCGGCGGCACCGTGGCGGCCATCTCCACCGCCTCGGACGGCTCCGGCACCGCGGCGGCGGCCGTCCCGGTGACCACGCCCGCCCACACGTCCGGCACCGACGGCACGGTCGTGGTCTACGGCCGCGCCGACGCCCCGCACACGCTCACCGTGTACGAGGACTTCCGCTGCCCGGTGTGCCGGGAGTTCGAGACCTCGGCCGGGCAGGCCGTGCAGCAACTGGCCGACAGCGGCACCTACAAGATCGAGTACCACCTGGCCGCCTTCCTGGACGACAACCTCGGCGGCAAGGGCTCCAGGACCGCGCTGGCCGCCGCGGGCGCGGCCCTCGACCAGGGCGTGGACCAGTTCAAGAAGTTCCACGACGTGCTGTACGCCAACCAGCCCGCCGAGACCAGTGACGGGTTCGGCGACACCAACCGGATCCTGGAGCTGGCCGGCAAGGTGCCGGGCCTGAAGACTGCGGCCTTCACCAAGGCCGTCACCGAGGGCACCTACCTGCCGTGGGCCTCCAAGGTCGCCAAGGCCTTCAACTCCAGCGGCGTCAACGGCACCCCGACGGTGAAGCTGGACGGCAGGACGCTTTCGGTCTTCGACGGCGCGGGCAAGCCGGTGACGCCGGAGCAGTACACCGCGCTGATCCGCAGCACGATCGGGGGCTGAGCCGTGCAGACCACCGCCACCGTCCCCGCGTCCGAGCCCGCCACCGCCACGCGGGCGGTCCCCGTCCCGGCCGGCCGGGCGTTCTCCTGGCTGCTGCTGGTCGGCGGCCTGCTCGGGCTGGCCGCCTCCGCGGTCCTGACCTTCGACAAGCTCCGGATGCTGGAGAACCCGGGCTACCGGCCGGGATGCAGCATCAACCCGGTGATCAGCTGCGGTTCGGTGATGCGCACCGCGCAGGCCTCGGCCTTCGGCTTCCCCAACCCGCTGATCGGCCTGGTCGCGTTCGGAGCGCTCGCCGCGGTCGGCGCCGGCCTGCTGTCCGGCGCCGCCCACCGCCGGTGGTTCTGGCTCGGGCTCCAGGCGGGCACGGCGTTCGGGCTCGGCTTCGTGATCTGGCTGATCAGCCAGGCGCTGTACGAGATCGGCGCCCTCTGCCCGTACTGCATGGTGGTGTGGGCCGTGGTGGGGCCGCTGTTCTGGTACACCCTGCTGCACAACCTGCGGACGGGCGTCCTACCCGCCCCGCGCGGGCTCACGGCCGCCCTGACCCGCTACCACTGGGCCGCCCCTGCCCTGTGGTACCTCGGTATTGCGCTGCTGGTGCTGAACAGGTTCTGGTACTACTGGCGCACGCTGATCTGATGGGGCGTTCCTGATGGCTCCCACCTGGGATTTTCCGGGTGGGAGCCGTCAACACGTCTCCGCCGGGCCGTCTCCGCCGGGCCGTCACGGCCGCGCGGCGGGTGGCGGGTGGCGGGTGGCGGGTGGCGGTGGGATCGTCCCGCAGGAGACGCCGAGGCAGGTGAGTTCTCACCGGTCGGTGGCCCTCGCGTGGCGCGGTTCGTACAGGTGCACCTCGCCGCCGCCCGGCAGGCGGAACGCCGTCACCCTCCCCAGCCGGCCGCGGTGACCGGCCGGGTGAACTCCACACCCCTGGCGGTCAGGTCGCGCACCGTGGCGTCGACGTCGTCGCACATCAGGTAGAGCTCATGCGCCCCGGGGCCGTCCGTGGGGTGCACGGCCAGCTCGGCCGGGGGCAGCGCGAAGATCAGCCAGCCGCCTCCCGCGTCGACGTTCGGCCACTCCAGCACGTCGCGGAAGAAGGCCCGGTCCGCCTCTTCGTCGCGGCTGTGGATGATGACGTGCGCACCGTTGATCATGCCCTCAGGGTAGGTCCGGGGGCCGGGCGGTGCCGCGCGACGCCACCCGGCCGGCCAGCCGCGGGCCATCGCGAAGCCGCCGTCCAGTGGGTCGGCCTCGTATGGGGCCGGTCTCGCCGAAAGCGAGGGTCGGCGGCCTCCGCGCCGGGTACCGCTCGGGCCCGTGGCCATCGCCCGACCGGGCAGTGGCCCGCCTTGCGGCCGCCGGACGTCGGGCGACATACTTCCACCGCAGAAACGGAGCATCACATTCCGCCGTGGCACCACCCGCGATCGGCGCTCCTGGTGCAGACAGCCCGGTGGTGCACACAGCCCGGCCCACGGCCGGACCACACCTGATCGAGCACACCCCAGAGGCCACCGCCATGCCGAATGACCAGCGCGCCCCGGCGGCCGGGCCCCAGGCCTGGAAGGCTGTGCGGTTCCGCCCGACACCGCTTCAGCGCATGGCCCCCGCCGCCCTGGGATCCGCTGTTGCCGTCCTCCTCTTCGAGCTCCTCCTCCGGGCCAACGGCGAGCCGCTGTTCCAGCGGGACTCGGTCCATGCCGGCCTGGTCGTCCTTACCATGCCCGTGTGGAGCCTGCTGCTGGGCCGCGAGTTCGGCATCGAGCTGACGCCTCACCGGGTGGTTGTCCACGGCAGCCACCGACGTGCCGTCGACTGGCACACCATCCAGGACGTCCGGATCGAGGAAGGTCCATCGCCCTGTACCAGTTCAACGGGAAGCGAACGGTGCTGCGGGCACCCCACGCGAGGTTCGACCACGACTTCGCCGAGAAGTTCGCGGTGATCGACGGCTGGTGGCGCCACCACCGGGCCCTCTGACCGCACGCAACGGCGTACGGCCGTCAGGCCACGGGGGCCGCGACGAGTTCGACGACCTCGGCGGGCCCGGCCCGGAAGGCGGGGCTGGCGGCATCGGCCTCGATCATGTGCGGCGTGACGTCGTGGGCGGCGAGGGCCGCCTTCGATGCCCACCGCTCGATGAGGACGAAGCGTTCGGGCTCGCCGCTCACCTGGTGCAGGTCGTACTGCAGGCAGCCCGCCTCGGCCCGCACGAGCGGAGCGAGGCGCTCGAAGGCGGCGATCTGCTCCCCGCCGCGACCCGGCAACGTGGTGATCAGGATGACGAGCTGCACCGGCTGTGACATGCCCGGCAGCCTACCGTGCCGCCCCGAGGGGGACTTGACGGGAGGGACGGCCGCTCAGTCCGCCGGACCGGGCAGGACCGGGTACGGGACGAAGGTACTGGTGTGCTCGTCCACGGCCGGCGGGCGGCCGAGGGCCGGTGCGGCGCGCTGGGGGCAGGCCGGGCGTTCGCAGACCTTGCAGCCGAGGCCGATCGGGGTGGCGGCCGCCCGGTCGCCGAGGTCGAGGCCGGCCGAGTAGACGAGCCGGGAGGCGTGCCGCAGTTCGCAGCCGAGGCCGATCGCGAAGGTCTTGCCGGGACGGCCCCACCCGCCCGGCGAGCGGGTGACCGCCCGCGCCGTCCACAGGTAGCGGCGGCCGTCCGGCATCGCGGCGACCTGGACGTGCACCCGGCCGGGCGCGGCGAACGCCTCGCAGACGTTCCACAGCGGGCAGGTACCGCCGGTGCGGGAGAAGTGGAAGTCGCTGGCGGACTGCCGTTTCGAGACGTTCCCGGCCCGGTCGACCCGGACGAAGGAGAACGGCACGCCACGCAGCCCGGGCCGCTGCAGGGTGCTGAGGCGGTGGCAGACGGTCTCGTAGCCGACGCCGAAGTGGTCGGCGAGGTGCTCGATGTCGTACCGGGAGCGCTCGGCCTCGGTGTGGAACGACGTGTACGGCAGGACGAGCGCGGTTCCTCGCCCCGGACGCCCTGCGCTTCCTGATCCGCCTGCACGACGCCTTCGCCGGGCGCCGCGCCGACCTGCGCGCGGAGCGCCTCCGCCGCGCCGCCGTCCTGGCCGGGACGGGCACCCTGGACTTCCTCCCGGAGACCCGCGCCGTCCGGGAGGACCTCACCTGGCGCATCGCACCGGCCGCGCCCGGCCCGGCCGACCGGCGGGTGGAGATCACCGGGCCGCCCGAGCGCCGGATGACCGTCAACGCGCTCGACTCCGGTGCGCAGGTCCGGCTCGCGGACTTCGAGGACGCGACCGCGCCGACCTGGCACAACATCGTCTCCGGCCAGCTGAACCTGCTCGACGCGATCGAGCGCAGGATCGACGACACCGCGCCCGACGGGAGGCGGTACCGGGTCGGCGACAGCCCGGCCACCATCGTCGTCCGCCCGCGCGGCTGGCACCTGGACGAGGCCGACCTGCTGATCGACGGCCGCCCGGCCGTCGCCGCCCTCGTCGACCTCGGGCTGTACCAATTCCACTGCAGGCGGCGCGAGCACGCCGCCGGGCTCAACGCGGGACGCTGGGACCACCTGTTCAGCCTGATCAAGAACTTCGCCGGGCACGGCCGGCGGTACGTGCTGCCGGACCGGGCGCAGGTCACCATGGGCCAGCCGTTCCTGCGCGCCTGCACCGACCTGCTGGTCCGCACCTGCCAGCGGCGCGGCGCCCACGCGATCGGCGGCATGGCGGCCGCCGTCCCGAGCCGGGACCGGGAGGCGAACGCGGCCGCGCTCGCCAAGGTCCGCCTGGACAAGGAGCGGGAGGCCGGCGACGGGTTCGACGGCTCCTGGGTCGCCCACCCCGGCCTGGTCGCCACCTGTCGGGCGGTCTTCGACGGGGTGCTCGGCGGACGGCCGCACCAGCTGGACCGTCGCCGCGAGGACGTGGCGGTGACCGCCGCCGACCTGCTCGCCGTGCACCGCACCCCGGGCTACCCCACCCACGAGGGCGTGCGGTCCAACGTCGCGGTGGCCCTGCGCTACCTCACCGCCTGGCTCGGCGGCTCCGGCGCGGTCGCCGTGTCCGGCCTGATGGAGGACGTCGCGACTGCCGAGATCGCCCGCTGCCAGCTCTGGCAGTGGCAGCACCACTGCTCACGGCTCACCGGCGGCGCCTACGCCACCGGGACATGATCGGGCGGCTCGTCGACCGCGAACGCGCCGCGCTGCTCGCCGAGGGCGCCGACCAGGCGCTGGTCGACGACGCCGTGCGGATCCTGCGGGAGACCGCGCTCGGCGACCGGCTGCCCGCCTTCCTGACCACCGAGGCCTACGCCCGCCATCTCGTCCGCGTCGCCGCCTTCACGGCCCGGGAGGCAGCGGGCGCGGCGGGCGCAGCGGGCCGCCGAAGCGCACCGGCACGCCGGGCGAGTACAGCACGCTGACCGGCGGCCCTGCGGGCCGGGGCAGTCCGGCGGCGGCGACCAGGTCCTCGCTGCACCCGGTCAGCTCGGCGCGGTGCAGCGGCCAGCGCGGGTGGGTGTTCGGCAGGTACATCGGGCGGCCGAAGAAGTCGCCGTGCAGGCCCCAACGGGCCGTCAGGAAGTGCTCCAGCGCGGTCGGCTCCGGGATCGGTTCGCCGATCCGGACGGAGATCCTGCTGTGCGCACCGCGCGGCCCCGGCCAGCGGCGGACGCTGGTGTAGGTGCGGGTGTCGCCGTCCCGGTCGATGGTCATCCGGGCCCAGACGTACGGCAGCCGGAAGCCGAGCCGGGCCATCGCGACCGGGACGAGCCGGGAGGCCTCCAGCGAGCGGAACACCACGCCGCGCCGGCCGTGCCCGTCCACCGAGTAGAGCCGCACGTTGGTCTCAGGGAACGTCCCGAAATACGGCACGCCCGGCAGCCGGAACCACCCCACCCGGTGCATGCGGAAGGCCACCAGGCCCACGTACGTCATCCCGTCGTGCACGTCGGGCCGGGTGCCGGGCGGGAGCAGCGGCGCCACGTCCGCCGGGTCCGCCGCCCAGTGCAGGAAGGTGAGGTCGAGCCAGGACTGGGTCAGCAGCGTGCCGGTCACCTCCCGCGCCGGATCGGGCGTGACGGGTTCCGTCGCTGGTCCGGCGGCGGCATCCGGGCCGGGTGGGCGAGCGGTCGGGGCCATGGTTCGAGCATAGGCCCGGGACGGGCCCGCGGGCCCGCGTCAGCGGCTGGTGACGATGCCGGCGACGAGGCTGATGGTGGTGGCCAGGATGCTGGCGCCGAAGACGTACGACAGCAGGCAGTGACGCAGGACGACGGCGCGGAGCGCGGAGGTGGAGACGCTGGTGTCGGAGACCTGGTAGGTCATGCCGAGGTTGTAGCTGAAGTAGAGGAAGTCGCTGTACCGGGGCGCGTCGCCGGTGTTGAAGTCGATCCCGCCGACGGGCGGCAGGTAGTAGACGTACGCGTAGCGGGTGGCGTACATCAGGTGCAGGGCCGCCCAGGCCATGAACACGCCGCAGAGCGCGGCCGCGGCCGCGGCGTGCCGGAAGCGCGGGTCGCCGACCAGGAGCAGCAGCACGATGGCGATCAGTCCGCACAGGGCGGTCGCGACGACGACGATCTCCTCGACGAACGGCCGGAACTCCTCGCGCCGGACGTTGCGGTGGGTGGCGGCGGCGTCCATCGGCCACAGGACGACCCATCCGACCACGACGAAGAGCGTCTCCGCCGCCACGATGCCGGTGAGGATCCCCAGCGGCCTGGTGGTCAGGGCGCCCACGGCCGCGCCGACGACCGCCCCGATGACGACGGAGCCGGCGAGTCGCGGGACGGCGGCGAGCGCCGGCCGGTGGTTCATGGGAGCCCCGGGGTGTGATGCCTCGGCAGACCGGCGGAGGTGCCTCAGGCTTCCAGTACGACCACGGCCTCGTCCGTGTAGGTGCGGAAGGTCAGCGTCTCATGGAAGTACAGCTCGACACCGGTCGCGTCGTGCCCCGTGTAGCCGATCGCCACGTCCTGGCCGAGGACGAGTTCGAAGTCGCCGCCGCGGGTGGAGAGGACGAAGGCGCCGCTGAGGGCCGGCGCCCAGATCGGGGCACCGTCCAGCATCCGGCCGAGGTGGGCCGCGATCGGGTGGCCGTGGTCGGAGGTCTCGCTGACCGCACGGTACTCCTCGGCACCGAGCAGGAGGGCGTACGGGCCGTCGACCCCGGCCAGCCGCAGCGAGGTGAGGGCCCGGCCGACCGCGTCGGGATAGTCGCGCGGTTCGGCGGGCAGCGGCAGCACCGGGTTGGAGGACCGGGCGCGCAGTCCGTCGACACCGGCTGCTCCGTACCCGTCGAAGATCGTCCGGTCCTCGACGAACGCCATGGTGCGCGCGGCGTCCTTCACGGGCTGCCAGTCGGAGTCCTTCGAGCCGCGCTCGACGTCGTCCACGGCGGCCCGGGCGACCGTGAACGGGACCCGCAGCTCGACGACCGGCTGCGCGCCGCGCAGGCGTGCCGTGACTCCGGGAGCGGGCGCGGCGATGTCGGCCAGGTGCCCGGTGCCGACGGCGGCGAGCTCCGGACCGACCGGGTCGGGGACGTCGACGACCCGGCGGCCCGCGACGTGGCGCCGGAAGGTCCGGCGGGCCTCGGTCTCGATCTCGGCCCAGGCCGCCGGGGTGATCGGGGCGAGCTCGCGGTGCAGGTTGTTGCCGGCGGGGGTCGTCATGGGGCGGGGGCTCCTTTCAGGCTGCCGATGCCCAGGGAGTCTCCGAGGCGGGCGGCGCAGGCGGGTGCGGCGGGGAGGTCGTCGAGGAGGTCCGCGCTCGGCACGAAGAACAGGCCGCCGGTCACGGCCGTCGAGAAGTCGAGGATGCGGTCCGTGGTGCCGGGCGGATCGCCGAGGAACATGTTGCGCAGCATCCGCTCGGTGACGTCGGGCGTCCGCGCGTAGCCGATGAAGTAGGTGCCGAACTCGCCGCTGCCGACCTGCCCGAAGGGCATGTTCGCGCGGACGATCTGCCGTTCGGTGCCGTCCTCGTCGACGATCGTGTTGAGCGCGACGTGCGAGTCCGCCGGCTTGACGTCGTCCGGCAGTTCGACGTTGGCCGCCTTCGTCCGCCCGACGACGTGCTCCTGCTGTTCGGCCGTCAGGGCTGTCCAGGCCGCCATGTCGTGCAGGTACTTCTGCACGATCACGTAACTGCCCCCGCGGAACGGCGGATCCTCGTCGCCGATGAACACGGCCCCGGCCGCCGCCGTGCCCTGCGGGTTCTCGCTGCCGTCGACGAAGCCGAGCAGGTCCCGCTCGTCGAAGTACGTGAAGCCGTGCACCTCGTCGACCACGGTCACCGCGGCGCCCAGCCGCTCCGTGATCAGCCGGGCGAGTTCGAAGCACAGGTCCATCCGGCGGGCACGCAGATGGAACAGCAGATCACCCGGCGTGGCCGGGGCCCGGTGGCGGGGGCCGTGCAGGGGCCGGAAGGAGTGCAGGTCGCGCGGCCGCGGTCCGCCGACGAGGCGGTCCCACCCCTCGGAGCCGACACCGGCGACGCAGCTGAGGCCGTCCTCGGGGGCGCGGAACGCCACCGACCGGGTCAGTCCCGCCAGCTCCTGGAGCGCCTCGCGGACGACCCCCTCGCCCCCGGATGCCACGGTGGCCACCAGGAAGACGGCGGCCCGGGAGGGCGGCAGGACGACGGGCTGGGGTACGACCATGGAGCTCCCATCGGTGGATAATGGGGCAGAACGCGCAAAAGTGGACAGCGTCAGCGTATCCACGCGGGCACCGCGGTGCAGCCCGGCCGCGCGGTGGCGCGCCCGTGCAGGCACCGGCCGTCCCCGGAGCCGGCCGGCGGGCGCGCGCATCGGGGGCGCGGCCTGCGCGCACGTGCCGTTCCGCCCGCCCGTTCCCGCATCGTGGAGGGGTTGAGACCCGTGACCACCGACCGTGGCAAGGCCCGTGACCAGCAGGACGAGGTGGAGCCCGCCGTGGGCCCCGCCCCCGCCGGGGAGCCGGAGTTCCACCCCTACCACCACCCCGCCGCGGGCTGGGGCGCCGCGAAGAGCGTGAGCGGCTTCCTGGTGCGCGAGGGCGCGGTGGTGGACGGCTCACGGGCCATCATGCGGATGAACCACGAGAGGACGGGCTTCGACTGCCCCGGATGCGCCTGGCCCGACGACACCAAGGGCCTGCACCTGGACATCTGCGAGAACGGCATCAAGCACGTCACCTGGGAGATGACCGGCAAACGGGTCGGCCGGGAGTTCTTCGCCGCCCACTCGGTCACCGAGCTGTCCGGGTGGAGCGACTACGACCTGGAGAACCAGGGACGGCTGACCGGACCGATGGTCTACGACCCCGCGTCGGACCACTACGTCCCGATCAGCTGGAAGGACGCCTTCGAGGTGGTCGGCGCCGCCCTGCGCGGGCTGGACGACCCGAACCAGGCCTCGTTCTACACCTCCGGCCGGCTCGGCAACGAAGCCACGTTCCTGTACCAGCTGATGGCCCGTGAGCTGGGCACGAACAACCTGCCGGACTGCTCCAACATGTGCCACGAGGCGAGCGGCCGGGCCCTCCAGGCATCCCTGGGCACCGGCAAGGGGACGGTCGACCTCAAGGACTGGGAGAGCGCCGACGCGCTGTTCATCCTGGGGGTCAACGCCGCCTCCAACGCGCCCCGGATGCTCACCGCCCTCGCCGAGGCGCACCACCGCGGCGCCCAGATCGTGCACATCAACCCGATCGTCGAAGCGGCCGCGACCCGCACCATCGTCCCGCACGACTTCGTGGACATGGCGATCCTCCGGACCACCCGGACGAGCACCCTCAACCTGCAGCCCCGGATCGGCGGCGACATGGCGCTGCTGCGCGGCATGGCCAAGGCCGTCCTGGAGCAGTCCGAAACCGATCCCCGGGCGCTGGACCGGGAGTTCATCGACCGTCACACGGCGTACTTCGACGAGTACCGCGCCCTGTGCGAGGCCACGCCGTGGGAGGAGATCGAGACCCAGTCCGGACTGGGCCGGGCCGACATCCTCGAAGCGGTGCGGGTGTACAGCGAGGCCGACCGCACCATCGTCAGCTGGTGCCTGGGCCTCACCCAGCACGAGCACGGCGTCGACACCGTCCGGGAGATCGTCAACCTGCTGCTGCTCCGCGGCAATCTGGGCCGCGAGGGTGCGGGCCCCTCCCCGTGCGCGGTCACAGCAACGTCCAGGGCAACCGCACCTGCGGCATCGACCACCGCCCCTCGGAGGAGTTCCTGGACCGGCTCGCCGCGGCCTGCTCGATCGAGCCGCCCCGGGCGCACGGCCTGGACACCGTCGCGACCATCAGGGCGATGCACCGCGGCGACGTGAAGGTGTTCGTCGGCATGGGCGGCAACTTCGCGCTCGCCGCGCCCGACACCCCGTACACCTACGAGGCGCTGCGCGCCTGCGAGCTCACCGTCCAGGTGAGCACGAAGCTGAACCGCAGCCACCTCGTGCACGGGCGGCGGGCGCTGATCCTGCCGTGCCTCGGCCGCACCGAGAAGGACCACCAGCGGCGGGGCATCCAGAGCACCTCCGTCGAGGACTCGATGAGCATGGTGCACCTGTCGCGCGGCATGAAGCGCCCCGCCTCGCCGCACCTGCTGTCCGAGCCGGCCATCGTCGCCGGCATGGCCCGTGCCGCGCTGCCCGACAGCAGGACGCCCTGGGCCTGGTACATCGAGGACTACGACCGCATCCGCGACACCATGGCCAAGGCGCTCGACGGCTTCGAGGACTTCAACCGCCGCGTCCGCCTGCCGCTCGGCTTCCGCCTCCGGCAGCCCGCCCGGGAGCTGGTCTTCCTGACGCCGTCCGGGCGCGCGGAGTTCTCCACCGCCGCCCTGCCCGACGTCGTGCCCGCCCCCGGCACCCTGGCTCTGGGCACCATGCGGTCGCACGACCAGTGGAACACCACGATCTACTCCGACAACGACCGCTACCGGGGCATCAAGAACCTGCGCACGCTGGTCTTCATGAACCGGGCCGACATGCGCGAGCGCGGGATCGCCGACCTCGCCCCCGTCGACGTCACGAGCACCGCGAAGGACGGCAGCCGGCGGTCCGTGCACGGCTACCTCGCCATCCCCTACGACATCCCCCGGGGCTGCGCGGCCGGCTACATGCCCGAACTGAACGTGCTGTGCGCGCTGAGCGACCACAGCACCCAGAGCGATCAGCCGATCATGAAGCACCTCCGGGTCACCATCGACCCGGCCGCCTGATCCGGCCCGCCCGGCCCGACCCGCCCGGCCCGACCCGGCCGGCTGTCCGTCCGTCCGCCCGCCCGTCAGCCGACGGGCTCGCGGCGGACGGTGCACAGGCCCCACAGGGCGATGGTGGCGGCGCCGATGACGATGATCGACCAGAGCGGGTAGGCCGGAATGGAGAGGAAGTTCGCGATGATCAGCAGAGCGGTGATGACGATGCCCGCGACCCGCGCCCACCGCGCGAGCCGGAACAGGCCGAGCCCGACCAGGACGGCGATCACGGCGAGCACCACGTGGATCCAGCCCCAGGCGGTCAGGCTGAACCGGAAGGCGTAGTCCGGAGCGGGGGCGAACACCGGATCGTCGGTGATCGCCATGATGCCGCGGAACAGGTTGAGCACACCCGCGAGCAGCAGCATCACGGCGGCGACCGCCACCACGCCGCTGGCCAGCGCGTTGCGGTCGCCCCCGCTCTTCACCGCGTTCGGCATCGTCCCGCCTCCGTTCCCGGCGCCGCCGACCGCGGTCCGGGCGGTTCCGGCGATCCGGACAGTTCGAGGGCAGCTCATCAGCCGGGGCGGCGCAGCGCACGTCCCACTGGTCCGATCGGGGCCCGCCCCGGGAGGTCAGACGGGCAGGGCTCCGGCCGGAGCCGGATGGCGGCCCGCCCAGTCGAGGCACACCACGAGGGCGTCGTCCTGCGGGGCGTCGTCGCGGTGGGCGGCGAGTTCGGTCAGGATCCCGCGGGGCACCTCGGCGGCCGGCAGCAGCCGGGTCGCCAGGATGGCGCGGGCCAGCGCCGTCGCGCCGTAGGCCTCGCCCGCCTTCGAGGCGACGGCGTGCACGCCGTCGCTGACGAAGATCAGCCGGTCGCCGCGCTCCACCCGGATGCGCTGCGCCTCGTACGGGGTGTCGTCGGCCAGGCCCAGCGGCAGCTGCGCCTCGAACGGGATGTGCCGGACGGCGCCGTCCCGCAGCCGCAGCAGTTGCGGGGAGCCGGCGTCGACGATCTCGACCAGGCCGGTGTCCAGGTGGAACTCCAGGAGGAGGACGGAGACGTGGGCCTCGCCCCGGTACTGGCCCCAGACCGCCTGGTCGGCCAGGGCCGCCTGGTCGGCGATGTCGACACCCGCGCGGCGCGCGTTGCGCAGCGCGTTGATGGCGAGGTTGGTGAGCAGCGAGGCGTCGATGCCCTCGCCCATGCCGTTGGTGATGGTCAGGGTGAGCCGGTCCTCGGTGGCCGACCAGTCGAAGTTGTCCCCGTGGATGGCGTAGGCGGGCTCCAGCTGGGCGCCGATGGCGTACTCCTCACGGGTGCAGGCACGGGCCGGCAGCAGCTGCCACTGCATCTCGGCGGCCAGGGTGAGGCGGTCCTTGCGGCGGGCCTGGAGGTAGAGGTCGGTGTCCCGCTCGGCGACGAGGATGTGGTGACCGAGGATCTCCGCGATCTCGCGGAACTCCTCCTGCCGCTGCGGGGTGAGCTCGGCGCTGTCCACACCGAGGCTCAGGACGCCGAGGCGGTCGCCCCGCACGGTGACCGGCAGGTGCACCACCACCGTGCCGCCGCCGTCGCCGTCGCCGCCGTGGCCGCCGCCGGGCCCGGGTGCGGGCTCCGTGCAGGGCTGCTGGGACCCGAAAGCCCGCCCGGACGCGCCGGTGTGCACGGCGAGCGGCCGGGCGGTGTGCGGGAGGTCGGTGACCCGCTGGAGCACCGTCAGGCTGTAGTCGGCGAGCAGCAGTTCGACAGTGCGCACGCCGTACCGGCGGGTGAGGACCGCGCGCGTGGCGTCGAGCAGCGCGTAGGGGGCGGCGGCGCGCAGCGCGCGCTCGACCGCGGACAGGTCGGCCGTCATCCGCGATCCCCTCCCGTCCGCACGCCGGCGGATTCGGCCGACGGGTTGCCGCCCGCCGGGACGGGGATGCCAGGATGGAGCCATGGACCCCGCCTCCCCGTTCCCGGGCCGCGACGACGCGACGACCGCATCGTCCGTGGTGGAACTGCTGGAGGTGCTCTGGGGCGGCGGCCGCGACCTGGCCGCGGGCCCGGTCTCCGTCTCCCAGCTCCGCGTGCTCTACGTCCTGGCGGAGAGCGACGGCATCAACCTCCGCACGCTCACCGAGACCCTGGACTCGCGCCCGTCCTCGGTCAGCCGGCTGTGCGACCGGCTGGAGGCGATCGGGCTCGTCCAGCGCAGCGCCAGCACGACCAGCCGGCGCGAGCTGCAGCTGCACCTCACCGCTGCCGGGCTGGCCTTCCTGGACGAGCTGCGCACCGCCCGGGAGCAGGCGCTCGCCGAGGTACTGGACGCCATGCCGGCGGCCGACCGCCGGGCCCTGGTGACCGGCCTGAAGGCCTTCCGGACGGCCACCGTCCGGCAGACGGCGGGCGACGCCGCAGGGCCGGCGGCGGCACGGACGGCCTGACCGCTCCGGGGCCGGCCGGCGATCGTTGCCGAATGTGGAATGTTGTCGAATGGCAAACGTTGCCCCTAGGGTGGGAGCACCGCAACTTGCGGTCCCGGGCGCCGCCGTGCGCGCCGCCCGGCGAAGGGAGGCCTTCATGGCCGAACGACCGGCACCACCCGGCCACCTCACGGTGGCCGTCACCGTCCATGCGGCGGTCGCCCATCTGCACGTGTCCGGCGAGCTGGACATGGACACCGCACCGGAGATCGACTCCGCCGTCGGCGTGGCCCTCCTCGGCCGCCCCCGCATCGTGATCCTCGACGCCGCCACCCTGTCCTTCTGCGACTGCGTCGGGCTCGGCACGCTGCTGCGCGCGGGCCGCCGCGTGTCCGGCACGGGCGCCACCTTCCACCTGGAGGGTCCGTCGCCGCAGCTGCTGCGCCTGGCCGCCCTCACCGGCACCTCGGACGCCCTGGGACTGCCCGCCCCCTGCGGCGAGGACGGCATCCCGGGGCCGCGGGTCCACACACCCGCGGTCGGCGCGGGGCGCTGAACCCGCGACCGAGCCCGCACCCGCACCCGCACATCGTCGACCTCCATCACCCGCGCTCCTCTCGCTCTCGTCGCCGGGGACGCCGGGCGCCTGCCC
This sequence comes from Kitasatospora paranensis, assembly GCF_039544005.1. Classification (NCBI taxonomy): domain Bacteria; kingdom Bacillati; phylum Actinomycetota; class Actinomycetes; order Kitasatosporales; family Streptomycetaceae; genus Kitasatospora; species Kitasatospora paranensis. The sequence continues at coordinate 7,122,275 of NZ_BAABKV010000001.1, read as the reverse complement.
GGACGGCGGCCGGTCATGCACCGGCGCCCGATCCCGGCCCCGCGGCCCGCCGGCCGGCCGATTGTGAACCGTAGGTAACAGATTGGTCTGGACCACTTGTGGTGGTAGCCAAAGCGGGGCCGGTTGGGGAGCATGGACCGCCTGATCGTCCCCGGCGAGGGCCAGGGCCCGGGGCGGTCACGGGCGAAGGAAGACGGGATGGCGAACGCATCCGAGAACCCGGCCGACGACGGCGACAGGCCGTGCCGCCCGGAGCACGGAATCCCGGTGGTGCGCGCATGGAGCCACAGCGGCACCCGGTGCGCACCGCTGGAGGACCGGCCGGCCCCCGGCCGGGTGCACCTGCGCGGCGGCCCGCTCGACGGCGCCCACCTGGAATCCGGGGGCGGCAGCGGCCCGGGCGGCACCCGCCGCGGCATCCGGCTGATCGCGTACGGGGCCACCGCGCCCGTCGGGCTGGCGCTCTACGTCCCGGAGCCCGGCCGTTCCGACTCCCTGACCTGGCAGGGCGACCTCCCCTGACCCGCCTGCCCGGCCCGCCCACCCTGCCCGCCCGGGCGCCCGCGGACACCCCCGGGCGGACGCCTCGGCGCGCCGCGCACAGGGCCGTCCGGCTGGCGCGGCGCCCGGAAGGGGCGTTCCGGGGCCCCCACCGGGTAGGCACAGGACCGGGGGCACTCGGAATTCGGCGGGCCGAACGGAGGCGACCATGAGCGACGACCGCACGGAGGACGACGTGCAGCGGCTCGACAGCAGCGGCGAGGAGCAGGCGGACGCAACGCCGCCGGACCTCCAGGACGCCCTGGACGAACGCGGCTACGACGAGATCCTGGACGAGGGTACTCCCCGCCGGAGCGGCCGCTCGGCGTCACCAAGGCCGGCCTCACCGGGGCCGAGCAGCGCACCGGCGAGAGCCTCGACCAGCGGCTCGCCCAGGAGCTGCCGGAGGTCGCGGAGGAGGAGGGGGACGGCATCGGCGACCTGCCCGACGGCGAGGGCGAGCCGATCGACCGCGAGGTCGGCGCGGAGCGGGCGGGGCGGCTGGTCGCTCCGGACGAGGGCGCCCACGCGAGCACCGACCGGACGCTCTTCGCGTCCGACGTCGGCATCGACGCGGGAGCCGCGGGTGCGGAGGAGGCCGCCATGCACATCGTGCACGAGGAGGACCTCGACGCCGAACCGCCGGCCTGATCCCGCCCCGTCCGCTGCGGCCCGGGCACGATCGCACCGCCGGAGTCCGTACCGGCGGAGCCCGGCACCGGCTGGCCGCGCCGGAGTCGGGCACGGAACGCCGTACGGGAGCAAGCTGGGTCCATGCTGCCCACCGATCAGGGCCGCCCCCGGCGGCCGAGCCGGGCCCTGGTGCTCATCCCGCTCGGTCTGATCGTCGCGATCTGCGCCGTCGACGTGCTCGCGCCGCCCTCGATCCACCTCGGGCCGCTGCTGGTGGCCGCACCGGCGATCACCGCGGCGTTCGCCGGCGCCTGGCTGACCGCCGCCGTCGGTGTGCTCGCCGTCGCGGCGCAGGTCTTCATCGGCGCCGCCCGCGGCGTCCTGGCGACGGAGAACCTGCAGGCCCAGATCGGCGCCCTGGTGCTGGTCTCCGGCCTGATCGTGCTGTTCTGCCTCGTCCGCGCCCGGCACGAACGCCAGCTCACCCGCACCCGGTCGGTCGCGCAGGCCGCCCAGCAGGTCCTCCTGCAGCCGCTGCCCGAGCACAGCGGCCCGCTGGAGATCGCCTCGCTGTACATCGCCGCCGAACAGGACGCCGACATCGGCGGGGACGTGTTCGCCGCCGCCCGCACCGACGACAGCACCCGGCTGCTGATCGGGGACGTCCGCGGCAAGGGGCTGGCGGCCGTCAACCACGCCGCGCTGATCGCCGGCGCCTTCCGCGCCGCCGCCCACCGCCGGGCCACCCTGCCCGCCCTCGCCGTCCACCTCGACGGTGCGATCCGCTGGGACACCACGCAGTGGTCCCCGGACGCGGACGTGGTCAACGAGGCATTCGCGACCGCCGCGCTGCTGGACATCCCCGACCGGGAGCCGGTGGTCCACACCGTCACCTGCGGCCACCCGCCTCCCCTGCTGCTGCGCGACGGGACGGCCCTGCTCCTCGACCCGGCGCACAGCGCCCTGCCGCTCGGGCTCGGCACCCTCGCCGGCCCGGCCGACCACCGCACGGAGACCTTCGCCTTCGAGGAGGGCGACCTGCTGTTCCTGCACACCGACGGGGTCGTCGAGGCCCGGAACGGCGAGGGCGCGTTCTACCCGCTCGCCGAACGGGCCGCCGCCTGGAGCGGTCTCACCCCCGAGCGGTTCCTGCAGCGGCTCTACGCCGACCTGCTCGCCCACACCGGCGGCCACCTCGGCGACGACGCGGCGATGGTCGCCGTCCGCCGTCGACGGCCCGCCCACCGGGACGGCCCCGCGCCGGCCGGCCGAACCGGCACCGGAGCGCCGGGCGCGGGCTGACCGGGGACGGAGCATGCCGCGCCCGGAGCGGTCAGGGCCGGAGCGGTCAGGGTCTGCCCTCCGAGGACTGGTGTGCGGCGCGGACGAGGTCCGTCACCACCGTCCCCAGCTGCCCGGAGGCCCGCTGGAAGGTCCCCCGGGCGTCCGGTGTGGTCATCCGGCCCGACAGGGTGCCGGCGAGCGCGGCCACGCTCTCCAGCAGCGACGCGACGCCGGCCAGCACCTGCTCCTGCTCCACCAGCGGGACGTCGTCGCCCAGCCTGCGGGCCGGATCGAGGGCGAGCCGGCGCAGCTGCCCGTCCACGTCGCGGATCGCCGACGCGATCGCGTGTTCCCCAGCCATGAGCGCTCCCTGCTCCCGTCGGCGGGCCGGCGCGGTTCGCCCGCCCCCGGCAGTCTGCCTGCCGGAGGGCGCCGAGCACCCGGACGCCGCGCCGAGCGCCTCACCGGGACTCCCGCCCGCAGGGGCCGGGCGGTCCCGCCGGGCCCGGACCGTCCGGCCGGGGGCGACCGGGTGTCCGGAATGTGGACAGGATCCGGGCCCGTCTGGACAGGCGTCCAGGTGGGATGCGAACCTCCCGCCATGCTCCGGATCACTCGCCGGGCGGCGGACCGCCGTTCCGACCTGCTCCCGGTGCCCTCCTGTCGTCGCGCGGGCTGCTGTCCCTGCTGCTGACGCCGGCCGGGGAGGCACCGCGGATGCGGTGTCCCGTACCCGTCCGCCCCGCCCGTCCGCCCCTGCCCCGCCGATCCGCCGGCGCGGCCCCGCCGGACGGCAGCACCACCCCTCACCGCCCGTACCGGGCACGTCCCCGGGTCACCCCTGTGCCCCGCCCGCTCCCGTCCCTCCTGGAGTCCCGACATGACCACTGCCTCTGCGAGCCGCACCGCCGGGCGCGCGTCGACGGCCGCCCTCCTCCTCGCCGCCGCGGTGCTCACCGCGTGCGCGCCGCAGGACGCCGGGACCTCCGGCACGGCGGCCGCGAGCGGTGCCGCACCGAGCACGGCGGCGGACTGCGCCAAGGGCGCGCTGGCCACGCACACGGCGGGGACGCTGACGATCGGTACCGACAAGCCCGCGTACGCCCCGTGGTTCTCCGACGACAAGCCGTCGAACGGCCAGGGCTTCGAGTCCGCCGTCGCCTACGCGGTCGCGGACCGGCTCGGCTACCCCAAGGACAAGGTCGGCTGGACGGTCAGCCCGTTCGACAAGGCCTTCGCCCCGGGGGCGAAGGACTTCGACTTCGACATCAACCAGGTCTCGATCAACGACGACCGGCGCAAGTCGGTGGACTTCTCCTCCGGCTACTACGCCGTCCGCCAGGCGGTGGTCGCGCTGAAGGGCTCCAAGGCCGCCTCGGCGAAGAGCCTCGCCGACCTGAAGGGCGTCAAGCTGGGGGCGCAGGTCGGCTCCACGAGCCTGGCCGCCGTGACCGGACAGATCAAGCCGTCCGTGCAGCCGGCCGTGTTCGACAGCAACGACCTGGCCAAGACCGCCCTGAAGAACGGCCAGATCGACGCCCTCGTGCTGGACCTGCCGACCGCGTTCTACGTCACCGGGGCCGAGGTGACGGACGCCCGGGTGGTCGGCCAGCTGCAGAACACCGGCGGCGCCACCGAGCAGTTCGGCCTGGTGCTGGACAAGGGCAGCGCGCTGACCGGCTGCGTCACCCGGGCGGTGGACGCGCTGCGCGCCGACGGCACGCTGGCCCGCCTGGAGAAGCAGTGGCTGTCCGACGCGGTCGCCGCGCCGGTCCTCTCGTGAGCACCGCCGCGGCCGAGGGCGGGACGCCCGCGGACGGTGCGGAGAACGCGTACCGCCCGTCCGCCCGGCGGCTCGCCCGCGAGGCCCACCGGCGGCGCCGCAGCCGCCGCTCGGCCCTGATCGCCGCGGTGAGCACCGCGGTCACGGCGCTGGCGCTGTACCTGCTGGTCGTCAACTCGCCCGGCTGGCAGCGCACCCGGGAGACGTTCTTCAACGCCGCGTACGCCCGGCAGGCACTGCCGGAGGTGCTCCGCGGCCTGCGGATCAACCTCGAACTGATGACCGTCTGCGGCGCGCTGATCCTCGTCCTCGGGCTGGTGCTGGCACTGCTGCGCACGCTGCGGGGCCCGGTGTTCCTGCCCGTACGGCTGCTGGTCACCGCATACGTGGACTTCTTCCTCGGCCTGCCGATGATCATCTGCCTGCTCGTCATGATCACCGGCGTGCCGGCCCTGCGGCTCACCGGCGTCACCACCGACCCGCTGCTGCTCGGCGGCGCGGCCCTGGTGCTGACCTACTCGGCGTACGTCTCCGAGGTGTTCCGGGCCGGCATCCAGTCCGTCCACCCGAGCCAGCGGGCCGCCGCCCGGTCGCTGGGTCTGACGGGCGCGCAGACGATGCGGCACGTGGTGCTGCCCCAGGCGGTGCGGCGGGTCGTACCGCCGCTGCTCAACAACCTGGTCTCGCTGCAGAAGGACACCGGCCTGGTGTCCATCGGCGGCGTGATCGACGCCGTCTACGCGGCGAAGATCATCACCGCCCAGACCTTCAACTACACGCCGTACCTGGTGTCGGCGCTGGTGTTCATCGTGCTCACCGTACCGCTCACCCGGTTCACCGACTGGGTGACGGCCCGGACGGACGGCCGCCGCCAGCAGGGAGGTGCGGTGTGACGCCGCAGAATCAGGACGCGCCGGTGCTGGCCTTGGAGGAGGTCCGCAAGACCTTCGGCGACCACGTCGTCCTGCGCAGCGTCGACCTCGCGGTGCCGGCGCACTCGGTGACCGTGCTGATCGGCGCATCCGGCTCCGGCAAGTCCACCCTGATGCGCTGCGCCAACCTGCTGGAGGAGATAGACGACGGCGCGATCCTGCTGGACGGCGAGGAGATCACCGCCCCCGGGGTCGACCAGGACGCCGTCCGACGGCGGATCGGCGTGGTCTTCCAGCAGTACAACCTCTTCCCGCACCTGTCGGTGCTGGAGAACGTCACCCTGGCCCCGCGCCGGGTCCACCGGATCGCCCGCGCCGAGGCCGACGCGCGCGCGATGGAGCTGCTCGGCCGGCTCGGCCTCGCCGACAAGGCCAAGGAGTACCCCGACCGCCTGTCCGGCGGCCAGCAGCAGCGGGTCGCGATCGTCCGGGCCCTGGCCGGGAGCCCGCGGCTGCTGCTGCTCGACGAAATCACCGCGGCACTGGACCCGGAACTGGTCGGCGAGGTGCTGGCCGTCGTCCGGGACCTCAAGGAGCAGGGCCTGACCATGGTCGTCTCGACCCACGAAATGGGCTTCGCCCGCGAGGTCGCCGACCAGGTCTGCTTCCTGGACGCCGGTGCCGTCCTGGAACGCGGCACCCCGGAGCAGCTGTTCGGCGACCCGCAGCACGAGCGCACCCGCCGCTTCCTGCGCCGGATCACCGAGGCCGGCCGGTTCGTCCCGCAGAGCTGAGGCCGCCTCAACCGGGCCCCGGTCCCCGGACGTCGCGAGCGGCGCCCCGGGGGCCGCGGTCCGCCGGACGCGCGGGCCCCGCTCCTATGCTCGGGGCATGGAGCAGAACGAGGTACTGAAGCGCGTGATCGGCATCCTCACGCAGGCCGGGACATGGATCCACGACCTGCCGGCCGCCGACGACAGCGACCTCGACACCGAGCAGGGGATCGTCTCGGACCTGCTGAACGACGTGATGCCCGTCGTCGCGATCCCCTCGAACGCGAACGCCGAGGAGATCGCCTCGATCGTCAGCGAGGCGCTGGGCGGCCGCATCCTCCAGCTCACCACGGCGTTCGCCATGGCGTTCTGGGAGCTGGCCGAAGTCCACGACACCGGGCGGACGGACCTGAGCTCGCTGGACGTCCTCCAGGCGCTGGCCCTGCGCGCCGAGACCGAGCCGGGCGCCTGACCGGAGAGCAGCCCGTCGGCCGCGGCACGGGCGGCCGGGGCGCCCCCGACGAGCCGTGGTACTGCCGGCTCCCCCGCCCCGCACACCGTTCCCCCGCAACCCCGCCATGCCCCCGGCACGACCGGTCACGGATCTGACGTACAGGCACGATCCTTTCCCGTCAGGGCCCTGGCGGGCTTGCGGCATGACGGTAAACCGCCAGGCGAATCCCGCCGGCCGGCGCCCCGACGACAGCAGGATGTCCTCTGCCCCAGTTCCCCCAGACCCGGAGGGCATCTCCCTTGCCGTTCTCATCACCGCGCCGTCGCGGGCTCATAGCCCTCAGCACGGCACTCATCGCCCTGACGGTGACCCCGTCGGGGGCGCTCGCCGCCGGGCAGGACGCCGCGACCGCGGCCCCCGCCAAGGCGTCCGGCACCGCGGACACCCACACCGTCACCCTCATCACCGGCGACAAGGTCACCGTCACCACCCTGGCCGACGGCAAGAGCGTCGCCGACGTCCGGCGGCCCGAGAACCTGACGGGCGGTGTCCAGACCCAGACCGTCGGCAAGGACCTGTACGTCTACCCGACCGAGGCCCTCCCCTACCTCGCGGCGGGCGTCCTCGACCAGCGCCTGTTCGACGTCACCCGGCTCATCGCCGACGGCTATGACGACGCGTCGGCCGCCGATCTGCCCCTGATCGTGCAGTACGGCGACACCGGAGCCTCGCGGGCCGCGGCCGCCGCCCCGCGCGGGCTGCGGGCCAAGGGCGACCTCGCGGCGATCCACGGCGCGGCGGCCGCGGCCGGCCGGTCCACCGCGGCGAACCTCTGGCAGGACCTCACCCCGGCCGGCGCCCTGGACCGGGCCAAGTCCCGGTCGGCGGGCAACAACGCGCAGTCCGCGCAGAGCCGCGCCCGGCAGCCCGCCGCCGCGGTGTTCGGCGGCAACATCAGCCACATCTGGCTGGACGGCAAGGTCAAGGCGACCCTGGCCGACAGCACCGCGCAGATCGGAGCCCCGGACGTGTGGAAGGCCGGCGACGACGGCACGGGCGTCGACGTCGCCGTCCTGGACACCGGCGTCGACGCCGCGCACCCGGACCTCGCCGGGCAGGTCGCCGCCTCGCAGAGCTTCGTGCCCGGCGAGGACGTGACCGACCGCCACGGCCACGGCACCCACACCGCCTCCACCGTGGCCGGCACCGGCGCCGCCTCCGGCGGCAAGGAGAAGGGCGTCGCCCCGGGCGCCCACCTGCTGATCGGCAAGGTCCTCAGCAACGAGGGCTCCGGCGACGAGTCCTGGATCATCGCCGGCATGCAGTGGGCGGCGCAGACCGAACACGCCAAGGTCGTCAGCATGAGCCTCGGCTCCGCCGGGACCAGCGACGGCACGGACCCGATGAGCCAGGCCGTCAACGACCTGAGCGCCAGTACCGGCGCGCTCTTCGTCATCGCCGCCGGCAACACCGGCCCAGGCGGGATCGGCTCGCCCGGCGCCGCCACCTCGGCCCTCACCGTGGGCGCCGTCGACTCCTCCGACGACCTCGCCTGGTTCTCCAGCTGGGGCCCGCGCCGGCCCGACGGCGCGCTCAAGCCGGAGCTCACCGCACCGGGCGTGGACATCCTCGCCGCCCGCTCGCAGTACGCGCCGGAGGGCTCCGGCTCCTACCTGACCATGAGCGGGACGTCGATGGCGACGCCGCACGTGGCCGGCGCGGCCGCGCTGGTCGCCCAGCAGCACCCGGACTGGACCGGCCGGCAGATCAAGGACGCCCTGGTCAGCACCGCGCACGAGACCCCGGCGATCCCGGTGAGCCAGGGCGGCTCCGGCCGGCTGGACGCCAAGGCCGCCGCGCTGGGCACCGTCACCGCCACCGCGACCGCCTGGTCCGGCTTCTACGGCTGGCCCCACACCGCGGACAAGCCGTCGGCGCAGACGATCACCTACACCAACACCGGCAGTGCCGACGTCACCCTGAACCTCACCGCCAAGGCCGCCGGCCCGGACGGCAAGGACGCCTCCCCGGCCTTCGCGCTCTCCGCCCGCACGCTGACCGTGCCGGCCCACGGCACGACCTCGGCGACCGTCACCGGTGACCCGGACTCCGCACCCTACGGCGCCACTTCGGGCCAGGTCGAGGCGACCGACGCGGCCGGCACGGTGCTCGCGCACTCCCTGATCGGGCTCGACCGCGAGGACGAGCGCCACAACCTCACCGTGAAGACCGCCGACCGCGCCGGCGCGCCCGTCCCCGGTGTGGCCGTGCTCTACCGCACCGGCGACGACACCCCCTTCCCGGTGCAGATCCCGGACAGCGGTTCGGTCACCCTGCGCCTGCCCAAGGGCGAGTACTCGGCGCTCATGTACGCCGACCTGCCCGGTGCGGCCGGACCGGACGACATGGGTCTCGGCGTGCTGTCCGTGCCGCAGATCCAGCTGGACCGCGACCGCGAGGCCGACCTCGACGCCCGCCAGGCCCACCAGGTGGCCTCGATCGTGCCGCAGCCGGCCGAGAACCAGCTGACCCGGGTGGAGTGGAACCGCGTCGCGGGCGGCTTCACCTTCAACGAGAACTACCTGATGCCCATCGCGTTCACCAGCGTCTGGGCGCAGAGCACGGCGAAGGTCACCAGCGGCGACTTCCACTTCGACACCCGCTGGCGCAAGGCCGCCCCGCTGCTGACCGTCGGCGCCACCCAGAAGCGCTTCCCGGACCAGAACTTCCCGGACGTCGTGGTGCAGTCCGGCGCGACCCGGCTGCCGGCCGGCACCTCCGACCTGGACGTCGTCTACGCCGGCCGCGGCACCGCCGCCGACTACGCCGGGCTGAACGCCAAGGGCAAGGCCGTCGTGGTCTCGTACGACCGCAAGGCGGACTTCACCGCCCAGCACCAGGCCGACACCGCCCAGGCGGCCGCCGCCGCGGCGGCCGGCGCCGAGCTGCTGCTGGTCGTCAACGACAACCCGGCCCGGCTGAGCACCTGGTACGGCTCGGCCGACTACGGCAGCAACAGCCCGATCGAGGTCGCGAGCCTCCAGCCGGCCGAGGGCGCGGCCCTGATCTCGGCGACCGGTCGGCCCGGGCTCAAGCTGCACGTCCGCTCCACGCCCGTCTCCCCGTACGTCTACGACCTCGTGGAGCGGCACGACGGCGCCGTCCCGGCCACCGACCTGACCTACCGTCCGCAGCCCCAGGACCTGGCCCGGATCGACTCCCGCTTCGCCGGGCAGCCGGGCGAGCCCGGCAGCAACGGCCGGTGGGACATGCAGGACTTCGACCAGTACGGCGTCGGCTACGCGACCGTCCAGGCGCTGGGCACCACCCGCACCGACTGGGTCACCCCGGGCAACGGCGCGTTCCGCTGGTACGAGCAGTCCGCCAGCCCCGCGGTGGAGGAGCGCTCGCTCATCACCGACCCGGCCAAGGGCTCCCGGACCGCCGGCGACTGGTTCCTGCCGGTCTACCACCCGCGGCTGAACGAGAGCCAGTCGCTGCCGAACCGGCAGGGCGACTACTTCGTCCTCAACATCCCCGGCTGGGGCGAGGGCGGCAGCGGCCACGACGGCTTCGACCAGAACCTGTGGGAAGCGAGCGACCGGATGCACGAGACGGTGACGCTCTACCAGGGTGACACCAAGCTGGGATCGACCGTCTACCAGCAGCTCGGTGCCCAGGCCCCCAGCAGTGCCCCGCTGGCCTACCGGCTGGTCGCCGAGACCAGCCAGAGCGGCGTCCTGCCGACCTCTCCGGCCACCCGCACCGAGTGGGGCTTCACCTCCGGCAACGGCTGGTTGCGGCTGCCGCTGATCCAGCTCGACTACGGCGTGACCACCGACCTCTCCGGCAACGCCGCCCGCAGCACCGCGCTCACCCTGGCCGCCTCGCACCTCGACGGGGTGACCGGCGCCGGAACGATCGACGGCGCCACCCTGAGCGTCTCGTTCGACGACGGCTCCAGCTGGGTGCCACTGAGCCTGCACCGCACGGCCGACGGCCGGTGGACGGCCGACGTGAAGGCCCCGAAGTCGGCCCGCTACGTGTCGATCCGCGGCACCGCCGAGGACGACAAGGGCAACACCGTCACCCAGACCGTGCTCCGCGCGTACGGCGTGAAGTAGCGCCGACCGGGAGGGGCCGCGCTCCCCACGGCCCCGGCCCCTCCCGCTCCCCCGACCACTCGTCACCGCACCGGCAGGCGCACCGCACCGCGGGCCGCCGGCGCCATCCCCCTTGGAGTCGTCATCACCGACCACCGGATCCCCCGCGTGCGCCGGCACCGGAGCGCGGGTGCTGCCCTCGCCTGCGCGGCGCTGCTCGCCGGAGCCTTCGCCGTCGCCCCCGCCTCGCAGGCCGAGGGCAGCGGCAGCGTCCGCACCCTCGCCGGCACCCACCCGGCCTGGGCGCAGCCCTCGGCCGACCGGGGCGCCCTGCCCACCACCACCGCCATCGCCGTACGGGTCTACCTGGCGGGCCAGGACCCGGCCGGCCTGGCCGCGTACGCCCGGGCGGTCTCCACCGAGGGCGGCGCGCAGTACGGCGCGTTCCTGACGTCCGCGCAGGTGCAGCAGCGCTTCGGCGCGACCGCCCGGCAGGTCGCCGATGTGAAGTCCTGGCTGGCCGGCGCAGGCCTGAAGGTCACCGCGACCACCGCCCATTACGTCGACGCCACCGGCGACAGCGCCGCCGGCGGCAGGGCCTTCGGCACGGGCATCCACCAGTACACCGTCGACGGGACGACCCGGCGGGCACCGGTCGGCGACGCGGTCGTCCCGGCCGGGGTCGCCTCCGCCGTGCTGGGCGTCACGGGCCTGAGCACGGAGACTCCGCGGGCGAGGCCGCACTCCGTCGCCGTCCGTTCCACCGCCGGGAGGACCGGCACGGCTCCCGGCGCCTCCACCTTCCCCACCACCCCCACCTGCTCGGACCACTGGGGCCAGAAGAGGGTCACCGCGGGCCCGACCGGCTACGCCCCGGCCACGACCTACGACCAGTGCTCGCTGGCCCCCTCGCAGCTGCGCACGGCGTACGGCATCACCGGCTCCCACCTGACCGGCAAGGGCGCCACGGTCGCCGTCGTGGACGCCTACGGCTCCGCGACCATGGCCGCGGACGCCGACCGCTTCGCCACCCTGCACGGCGACCGGCCGTTCCGGCCCGGCCAGTACACCGAGCTGGTGAACCGCGCCGGGTGGAACAACCAGGACGCCTGCGGCGGCCCCGAGGGCTGGGCCGGCGAGGAGGCGCTGGACGTCGAGATGGTGCACGGCCTCGCGCCGGACGCGAACGTCCTCTACGTCGGGGCCGACTCGTGCTCGGACCAGGACCTGCTGAGCGCCCTGTCGACCATCGTCGACCGGCACCTCGCGGACGTCGTCTCCAACTCCTGGGGCGAGATCATGCACGGCGCGTTCGGGGACATCCCGCCCGCCGAGATCGCCGCGTACGAGCAGGTCTTCCAGCAGGGCGCCATCCAGGGCATCGGCTTCGACTTCTCCGCGGGCGACTGCGGCGACTCCTCCCCGGCCGCCGCCGCGACGGGCGTCAACTGCGACCCGAGCACCAGCCGCGCGCAGGCCGACTGGCCCAGCTCGGACCCGTGGGTGACCTCGGTGGGCGGCACCGCCCTGGCCACCGCCGACGCCAAGGGCGGCTACGGCTTCGAGACCGACATGGGCACGCTGCGCTCCGGGCTCGCCCCGGACGGCGGCAGCTGGCAGCCGTTGCCCGGCGCCTTCTACTTCGGCGGGGGCGGCGGCACCAGCGAGGACTTCGCGCAGCCCTGGTACCAGACCGGCACCGTCCCCAGGAAGCTCGCGAACACCCTGATGACCGGCGCCAAGGCGCCGTCGGCGCGCCGGGTCACGCCCGACGTCGCGATGAACGGCGACCTGTACACCTCCGTCCTGGTCGGCTACTCCCCCGGCGGCACGTACAGCGAGGGCGGCTACGGCGGCACCAGTGTCGCCGCTCCGGAGTTCTCGGCCGTGCAGGCCCTCGCCATCGAGGCCCGCAAGGGCAGCCCGCTCGGGTTCGCCAATCCCGTCCTGTACGCGCGGGCCGGCAGCGGCGCCTTCCACGACGTCGTCGACCAGGCCGCCGCGAAGGACCAGCCCCCGCTCAGCGCCGTCGCCGACCAGGGGCTGGTCGGCGGCACCCTGCGGGTGCGCCTGGTCGCTTTCGGCGAGGACACCACGCTCAACGCGGTCAAGGGCTACGACGACGCCACCGGCCTGGGCTCACCGACCGCCGGCTACCTGACGTCCTTCCGGTAGCCCCGGCCCCGGACCGGGCACGCGCGGCCACGGCACCGCCCCCGCGGTGCCGTGGCCGTGCGCGTCCCGACCTGCCCGCCGGGCGGCGCCTCGCTAGCATCGGTCGGGCCGGAGCACTGTCGTCGAAACCGAGGCGGACCGCATGGCCACACTCGTCTCCGTCAACGTGGGCCTGCCGAAGGATGTCCGGTGGCAGGGCCGGACGGTCCGCACGGCGGTCTGGAAGCAACCCGTCACCGGCCCGCGCACGGTCCGCCGGCTGAACATCGACGGTGACGGCCAGGGCGACCTCGGCGGGCACGGCGGCGAGATGCGCGCCGTAATGGTCTACCAGCTCGACTCGTACCGCCACTGGCAGCGAGTCCTGGGCCGGGACGACTTCTCGTACGGCCAGTTCGGCGAGAACTTCACCGTGGACGGGCTGCCCGACGACGAGGTGTGCATCGGCGACCGCTACCGGATCGGCGGAGCCGTCTTCGAGGTGACCCAGCCCCGGGTGACCTGCTACCGGGTCGGGCTGCGGATGGACGAGCCCCGGCTGCCGGCCCTGCTGGTGACCCACCGGCGGCCCGGGTTCTACCTGCGGGTCCTCACCGAGGGCGAGGTCGAGGCCGGTCAGGAGATCGTCAAGCTCTCGGACGGGCCGGGGCGGATGACCGTCGCGGAGGTCGACGGCCTGCTGTACCTGCCCGAGCGCCCCCGGGACAGGATCGCCCGCGCCCTGGGCATCGACGCGCTCAGCCCCGGCTGGCAGTCGTCGTTCCGCGCTCTGCTGGAGCAGCCCGACCACGCACCGGGCGCCGCCGGGAACCCGGGCCTCAACCCCGAGGGCGCCGACCCGCGCCCGGCCTGGGACGGCTTCCGCCCGCTCACCGTCACCGCCGTGGCCGCCGAGAGCGACAGCATCGTCTCGCTCTGCCTCGCCGACCCGGACGGCCGCCCGCTGCCCCCGCGGCGCCCGGCCAGTACCTGACCGTCCGCCTCGTCCCGGAGGCCGGCGCCGCGCCGCTGGTCCGCAGCTACTCGCTGTCCGGTCCGCCGTCCGCGGAGGGCTACCGGATCAGCGTCAAGCGGGAAGCAGAGGGGGCCGCCAGCCGGTGGATCCACGCCCACGTCCGCGCCGGTGGCGAGCTGGCGGCCGCGGCACCGCGCGGGTCGTTCACGCTGAGACCGGGCGCGGGCCCGGTGGTGCTGGCCTCCGCGGGGGTGGGCGCCACCCCCGTCCTGGCGATGCTGCACGCGCTGGCCGACACCCGGCCGGACCGGGAGGTCTGGTGGCTGCACGGCGCGCGGCACGGCGGCGACCACCCGTTCGCGGCGGAGAGCCGGCGCCTGCTCGCCCGGCTGCCCGACAGCCATGTCCGGATCTGCTACAGCGCGCCCCGGCCCCAGGACCGGGAGGGCGTGGACTACACCGACCGCGGCCGGCTGTCGGCCGCGGTGCTCGCCCGCCTCGACCTGCCGGCGGACGCCGACGCCTACCTCTGCGGGCCGTCGGCGTTCATGGCCGACCTCACCGGGGCGCTGACCGCCACGGGCCTGGCCCGCGACCGGATCCACACCGAGGTGTTCGGCGCGGGCCCCGCCCTCACCCCGGGAATCGCCGCCGCCGCGGCCCCGCGCCCGCACCCGCCCGCAGGGCCCGCGGGCGATGGCCCCGCGGTGTCCTTCGTCCGCAGCGGCCTCACCGTCCCGTGGCGGCCGGAGTTCGGCAGCCTGCTGGAGATGGCCGAGGCCTGCGGCGTCGCGGTGCGCTGGTCCTGCCGCACCGGGGTGTGCCGCACCTGCGAGACCCGGCTCATGGAGGGCGCGGTGTCGTACGACCCCGCGCCGGTGGAGGCCCCGGCCCCGGGCAACGCCCTGGTCTGCTGCGCCCGGCCGGACGCGGACGTCGTGCTCGATCTCTGAGAACCCCTGCCGGCTCCGAGGGCCCTGCCGGGCCCGGGGCCCACGGGTTGTCGGCCGATCGGATGAGCCCACCGGCGGGTCGGCCCGGTCCGCACGGGCCCCGTGGAAGGCTGCCTGCATGAGTGCCGAAGGAGGCAGCACCGGGAGAGCGGGGGCCGCGACGGTCGTCCTCGCCACCCTGGCGGCGGGGCAGTTCCTGATGGCGCTCGACAGCTCGGTGATGAACGTGTCGATCGCGACCGTGGCCGACGACGTGGGTACCACCGTGAGCGGGCTGCAGGGCGCCATCACCGCCTACACGCTGGTGATGGCGATGCTCATGATCACCGGCGGCAAGGTCGGCGCGATCATCGGCCGCAAGCGCGCCTTCACGATCGGCTGCGTGATCTACGGGTGCGGCTCCGCGACCACGGCGGTCGCCCCGAACCTGACCGTGCTGCTGATCGGGTGGTCACTGCTGGAGGGCATCGGGGCGGCCCTGATCCTGCCCGCGATCGTGGCCCTGGTGGCGAGCAACTTCGCCGTGGAGCGCCGCCCCGCGGCCTACGGGCTGGTCACCGCCGCCGGCGCGATCGCGATCGCACTCGGGCCCCTGATCGGGGGCATCGCGACCACGTACTTCTCCTGGCGCTGGGTGTTCGCCGGCGAGGTCGTGGTGGTGCTCGCCATCCTCGTGCTGGCCCGCCGGGTGGCCGACGCCCCGCCCGACCGACGGCCGCGGCTCGACGCCGTCGGCGCCGTGCTGTCGGCCCTGGGCCTCGGACTGTTCGTCTACGGCGTGCTGCGCTCCGGCACCTGGGGCTGGTTCCAGCCGAAGCCCGACGCGCCCTCCTGGCTCGGGATCTCGGCGGTGATCTGGCTGATGATGGCCGGGCTGTTCCTGGTCTGGCTCTTCTTCCGCTGGGAGCGCCGCCTCGTCCGGAAGGGCACCGAGCCGCTGGTCGACCCCGAACTGCTGGGCAACCGGCAGCTCACCGGCGGCCTGACGATGTTCTTCTTCCAGTACCTGGTGCAGATGGGCGTGTTCTTCGTCGTCCCGCTGTACCTGTCCGTCGCGCTCGGCCTGTCGGCCCTGATGACCGGGGTGCGGATCCTGCCGCTCTCCCTCACGCTGCTCGCGGCCGCCGTCGCGATCCCGCGCTTCCTGCCGGACGTCTCCCCGCGCCGGGTGGTACGGCTGGGCGTCCTCGCCATGCTCGCGGGCGCCGTCGTGCTGCTGGCCGCCCTCGACGCGGACGCCGGCGCGGAGATCGTCACCATCCCCCTGCTGCTGATCGGCTTCGGCATGGGGGCACTCGCCTCCCAGCTCGGATCGGTGACCGTGTCGGCGGTGCCGGACGAGCAGAGCGCCGAGGTCGGCGGGATCCAGAACACCGTGACCAACCTCGGCGCCTCGATCGGGACGGCCCTGGCCGGGTCGATCATGATCGCCGCCCTGACCTCCTCCTTCCTCGCCACCATCGAGCAGAACCCGGACGTCCCGGCCCAGGCCAAGACCCGGGCGAGCACCGAACTCGCCGGTGGCGTGCCCTTCCTGTCGGATGCCCAGTTGCAGGCCGCCCTCGACGACGCGAACGTGCCGTCCGGGACGGCCCAGGCCGCCCTGGACGCCAACGCCGCCGCCCGTCTGGACGGCCTGCGGGCCGCACTGTCCGTCCTCGCCTTCGCCGCGTTGATCGCTCTCTTCTTCACCCGGCGCATCCCGGCCACCCAGCCCCGTTCCGCCGGCGGACCGGCGCCCTCGGGCAGCTGACCGGCGGCCTCGCCCCTCGTCGGCGGCCGTGCACCTCCCTCCATGAGGATCACGCCCGGCCGACGGAGACCCGGCCGGGACGGAGAAGCGGCAGCGGACGGCGCGGACGAGGCACCTGCACAGCGGGTGCGACGGGCACGGCGGGTGGGACCGGCGCAGCGGGTGGGACCGGCGCAGCGGGTGGGCCTGGCGACCATCGCACGCGACTGGGGGGTGGATCGGCTCGATCGGCTTCGGCGGGCCGCCAGCGCACATCGCCCTGCTGCGCCGGCTCTGCGTCGAGCGGCGGGGGTGGCTGTCCGCCGCGGAGTTCGAGGACGGCGTCGCCGCCACGAGCCTGCTGCCCGGGCCCGCCTCGACCCAGCTGGCGATCTTCACCGCCTGGCGGCTGCGGGGCGTACCCGGCGCGCCGGTCGGCGGTGCGGCGTTCGTCGCACCGGGCCGGGTGCTGATCCTGGCGCTGGCCGCGGTGTTCCTGTCGGACAGTCCGCCCGGATGGGTGCTGGGGGCCGCGGCCGGCACCGGAGCGGCGGTCGCGGCGGTCGCCGTCCATGCGGCGTGGGCCCTGATCCCGGCCGGCCTGCAGCGGGCGGCGGGAGGCGGCTCTCAGGGCCGTCCGGTCGCCGTCAGGGGGCGCTGTGGCCGAACGCCGAGGACCAGTCCGAGGGGCGGTCCGAAGAGGCGGACGATTTCATCGGCGGACATCGACGCGACCGGTTCCAGCCGCAGCACGAACCTCGTCACGATCAGCCCGGCCATCTGGGCGCAGAACGCCCCGGCCCGCCGGTGGGCGTCCCGGCCGCCGATCCGGGCGGCGATCTTGTCGATCATCTCGCGCTCGATGACCTCCTTGACCAGCGCGGCCGTGGCCTCGTCCTGGGTGGCGCCGGCGAGCATGCCGCGCAGCGGGGCGCCGGCCTGCGGGTCCTCCCAGGCCGCCAGCAGGGCGCGCAGGGTCCGCTGCGGGAGGGTCGCCAGGTCGCCGTCGAGGGCGTGCAGGAGGATCTCGGCGGGGTTCGCCGAGAGGGCCAGGGCCGCGCCGAAGAGGCCCTTCTTGGAGCCGAAGTAGTAGCTGACCAGGGCGAGGTCGACGTCCGCCTCGGCGGCGACCGCGCGCAGGGTCACGGCGTCGTAGCCGTCCGAGAGGAAGCGCCGGCGGGCCACGGCGAGGATCTGGGCCCGGGTGTCGGGGCTCCCGGTGCGACGGCCCCGGCGGGCCGGTTTATTCATCACCGTTGAAATACTAGTCGGGCCGGGGCGAGTCTGGGCGCACCGATCCACACCGCCCCGGGAGGCGCAAACCCCATGTCTGCCACCGCACCGCCCACCGCCCCGGCCGAGGCCGGTCGCGGCATCCGCCACGGCGCCGTCCTCGCCGTCACCTGCCTGGCGCTGGCCACCGTCGTGTCCGCCATGGCCTCGCTCAACGTGGCACTGCCGGACATCGCCCGGGAGACCCACGCGAGCCAGACCCAGCTCTCCTGGATCATCGACGCCTACAGCCTGGTCTTCGCCTCCCTGCTGCTGCCCGCCGGCGCACTGGGCGACCGGTTCGGCCGACGGCGCGCCCTGCTCGCCGGTCTGGCGGTGTTCGGCACCGGGTCGCTGCTCGCGACCCTCACCGCCACCCCGAATGCGCTGATCGCGCTGCGTGCGCTGCTGGGCGTCGGCGCCGCCCTGGTGATGCCGGCGACGCTGTCGACGATCACCAGCACCTTCCCGCGCGCGGAGCGGGCCCGGGCGGTCGGCGTCTGGGCCGCCGTGGCCGGCGCGAGCGCGGTGGTGGGGCTGCTCACCTCCGGCCTGGTTCTCGAACTGGGCTCGTGGCGTGCGGTGTTCCTGCTGAACGTGGTGCTGGCGGCCGGGGCCGTGATCGGCACCCTGGTGTTCGTCCCCGAGTCGGCGGAGCCGGGGCGGCCTCCCGGGACACCGTCGGTGCCGTCCTCGCGGTGGCCGGGCTGGGCGTGCTCGTCTACAGCGTCATCGAGGCCCCCACCCGCGGCTGGGGCAGCCCGGTCACCCTCGGCGGGATCCTGCTCGGGCTGCTCGTCCTCGCCGGCTTCGTCCGCTGGGAGCTGACCCGGCGGCACCCGCTGCTCGACCCGCGCCTGTTCGCCAACCCCCGGTTCGCGGCCGGTTCGCTCTCGATCTCGCTGCAGTTCTTCGCCTTCTTCGGCTTCGTCTTCGTGATGATGCAGTACCTCCAACTGGTGCGCGGGGACAGCGCGCTGGCGGCAGCGGTGGGGGTGCTGCCGATGGCGGCCGCGATGGCCCCGAGCGCGCGGCTCTCCCCGGCTGACCGCGCGGCTCGGTGTCCGCAGGCCCTGGGTCGCCGGACTGCTGGTCGCCGCCGCCGGCCTGACCGTGCTGGCGCAACTCGACCGCGCCACCCCGTACGGGCTGGTGGCGACCGGGCTGGTACTGCTGGGCGCGGGGATGGGCCTGGCGATGACGCCGGCCACCACGGAGATCACCGACGCGCTGCCGCCGGCCCTGCAGAGCGTCGGCTCCGCGATGAACGACCTGGCGCGGGAACTCGGCGGCGCGCTCGGGATCGCGGTGCTGGGCAGTGTCCTGAGTGCTGCCTACCGCAGCCATCTGCCGCTGCCCGGGATGCCGCCGCAGGCGGCGGAGGCGGCGCGCTCCTCGCTGGCCGCGGCCACCGCGATCGGCGGGCCGGTGGTGGCCCGCGCCCAGTCGGCGTTCGCCGCGGGCCTGCACGCCGCCCTGCTCGGCGCCGCGGGGGTGGCGGTCGCGGCGGCCGTGGCGGTGGCACTGCTGCTGCGCCGGGCGGACGCCACCGCCCCGGCCGCGGAACACGGCGAGGACGTCCTCCCCGGCACCGGGGCCGGGCAGGACGCGGAGCCCGCGCTGACGGTGATCACCGGCGGCGCCTCCCGCTGACCCCGCATCCGACCGGCACACCATCCGGGCCCGCAGAGCCGACCCCTGGAGGGAGTTGGCTCTGCGGGCCCGCCTCGTGCCGGACGCGGGACTAGTTGTGGCCGGGCACGGCGCAGAAGTTGCGCCAGTCGCCTCCGGACCAGGGTGCGGTGAACCGGGTCGAGAAGTCGGCCGCTCCGTTGGACTTGTAGAAGACGAAGTTGCCGTCGTCCTGGACCTGGGCCCAACCTCCGGATGCGCCGTTGTCCCCGCGAATCGTGCACGCGTTGACTCCGTCCGCCCGCATGAGCTTGATGCCGCCGGTGGAGGCCGACCAGTCCAGCGAGACGACACCGTCGTTCCACGTCCCGGAGGCCCACATGACGGCATTGTCGCGGGCGCGGTAGACGACCAGATTGCCGTCGGACTGGAACTTGATGTAGATGCTGTTGGGCCCCGGCTGACCGCTCAGCGGCCACGAACCCCACGTGGTGTTGTTCGCCGCCTGCCAGTCCGCCTGGGACGTGACGAAGTAGGCGCACCTGGTGTCGGCCGACGCATTGGCGGCGGAGAAGAGCAGGCCGAATGCTGCCAGCGCTGCGACCGTACCGCCCTTGGCGAGCTTGTGCTTGAGAGGCATGGTGTCCCTTTCAGGATGGACATGAGTGACCTGTGTCGAGCTGTTGAGCCGTGTCGGCGGGGCCCTGGGCCGGGCACTTCGAGGCCGCGGTGTCAGCCGCAGTGGCTGTTGTACCGAGTTGCCCAAGTCCCCAGGTAGCCCGCCCAGTCGACGCACTGGCCGGCCGTGCCGTAGACGTAGACCGGACCGGCGTAGTACGTGAAGTTGCCGGAGTTGGGGACCCAGCCGCCTCCGGAGATCGCGATCTCCGCCACCGTCCAATTGGCGACGCCCGGAGTATTGGTCACCGTGACCACGCAGTTGCTGAATCCGTCGTAGGTCAGGTAGACCGTGCCGCCGGCCACCGGCATGGAGTCGACCACGCCGTAGCCGGAGCCGCAGGCACCGTTGTACGACGCGGCATGCGCCGCGGTCGGCGCGGCCACCACGGCCGCACCGGTGGCGGCCAGCACCGCGACGCCCGTCGCGAGATTCCGGATGCCTTTGAGCATGCTTCACCACTTCCGAAGAGAGCACTGAGGGAGGCGGAACCGACGGCACCGCACGGCTGCAGGGGGTGAGCCACTCCGACCCTGGCGGCCAACGGCGGTGACGACCAGGCAGAAGGCACTGGCAGAAAAATCGGCAGTCTCCCGACCGGCATTGTTGTGGTGTACTCGTCAGAACACCACGGGAGGACCGGGCGGGGGCATGGTGGACCGGGAGGGACTCGGCGCGGTACTCCGCGCCCGGCGGATCCGAGCAGGACTGACGCAGGAACAGCTCGCCGAACGCTCGGGGCTGAGCGTGCGGGCGATCGGGGACCTGGAACGCGACAAGGTCGCCAGGCCGCACCGCGAGTCCGTACGCCTCCTCGCCGAGGCACTCGGCCTGTCCGCCGACGACCACGAAGGCCTGCTGCGCCTGGCACGTCACTCATCACCAACGCCGTTGCCAGGGACGGCATCAGGGCCGGCCGGTGGCACGGCGGACCACCCGGCGTCCGCTCGCCCGGGCGGAACGGTCGCCCCCGGGGTGGAGCTGCCGGTGATCGGGGTGGAGCCGTCGGCGATCGATGCGCCCGCAGGGGAGGTCGAGAGCCCGGCGGCGGGCTGCGCCCCAGCGTCACCCCCGGCTGCGCCTCCGCGTGCTCGTGGCCGGCGAAGAACGGTCGTGGCCGCGACGGCAGCGGTGACCGGCTGCCTCGCGGCCGCCGTCGTGGCGCTGTGGCCGGCGCCGCTCGGCGGCATCGCGACCCGGCTCTCCGGGAGGCCCGGCGATGTCGTCCCCGCCGGGCGTACCGGCTATGTCGGCCGGATCGCCGCCGACGCGCAGATCGTCTCCTCCGCGGGAACGGACCTTCGGATCGACCGATCGGTCGGGGCAGGCGACACCCTCGTGGTGGCACTCATGCTCACAAGCACCAGCGCGGGCCCGATCACCGTCACCGACACGGCGGGCAACCACTACACCATGGTCGCGGACGTCACCGACCCGTACCGCCACCGCGTTGCGCTCTTCGCCGCGTTCAGGGTCAGCCCGTTGCACGGCGGCGACCGTCTCGGCATCACCTGGCCGCAGGCCAGCAAGCACCATGTCGCCGTCGAGGAGTTCCAGGGCATGTCCGCAGCCAAGGGCCAAGCCGCGGGAGCGGGCGCCTACACCGATCACAGCAGCCGGAGCCTCGCGGTCGGCATCGCCGCCGGCTGTGCCCCCGGAGACCTCGTCGTCGGGGCGATCGGGAGCAACAGCGGCCCCGCGCCGACCCTGACGCCGGGTTGGCAGCGCCTGCCCGAACTCCAGCTCTCCTCCTACCGGCTCACCGTCGTCCTCCGTCGCGCCACCACCCGCGAGGAGTGCGTTCTCACCGGCACCAGCCAGGCCCAGTGGGGGGCGGTGCTCGTCAGCCTGCAGGCCGATGAACCGTCCCGGTAGGGCCGTCCGGCGTTCACCCGGACCAGGACCCTCGGGAAGGCGCTCGACTCCCTCGCCGGATTCGGGGCTTGCAGAAGAGCACGGAATCCACACGATTTCCGGATAATCCCTCCACGGCCTGTTCCGGTTCCCGTAAGTTGCCGGCCGTGACCACCCAGAACTCAAGCCGAAGACTGCTGCCCGCAGCCGCCCTTCTGACGCTCGCCCTGTTCGGCGCCGCCTGCGACCCGGAGACCGGTGCCGCCGCCGGTCCGGCCCCGGCCGCCGCCACCAGTGCGACCGGCGCCGCCTCCCCCGCGGCCGACCCGAGCACCGCGGCCCCGGCGGCCGCTCCGTCCTCGGCGCAGCCGACCGACGCGAGCCCCTCCGCCACCGATCCGGCGCCGGCCACCACGGCGGCGGCTCCCACCACCCGGGCGCCGGCCACCAAGGCGGCGCCGGCCCCCGTGCACACCACGCCGGCGCCGGCCCGGACGACGGCCAAGGCCGCGCCCACCACCAAGGCGCCCGCCGGGTCGTGCGCCCACCACACCACCGGCGTCTGCGGCTGGGACGTCGGCCTCACACCGGTGTCGAGCAGCGAGACGGCCGAGTGCAACGACGGGACGGTGTCCTACTCGGCGACCTTCTCCGGAACCTGCTCGCACCACGGCGGCGTGCGCTACTGGTTCAAGTGACCGTCGGCGCCAGGACGTCGCCGGCCAGCCGGGCCGCCTCCGCCAGTGCGGCGGCGGCCTCGGCCCGGAACAGCCCGTGCGCCCGTGCCGCGAACCCCGCGGGCGCCCCGGGCAGCCTTCCGGCGGCGTCCACCGCGCCCTTCTCGTTGATCAGCCAGTGCCCGGCCCGGGCGTGCAGCGCCTGGGCGAGCAGCCCGACGGCGCGGAACAGGCAGCCGTGCAGATAGGTGGCGTCCTGCGGCACCTTGGCGGCGTTCGCGAGCAGGAAGGGCACCTCGAAGCGGGCCTGCGCAAGGAACGCCTCGCGCAGCGGGCCGGGGTAGCCCTCCACGATCTCGCCCTGCAGTCCGGCCAGTTCGCCGGTCGGGTCGGCGAGCACCCGTCCGAGTGCCAGCTCGCCGACGTACGCGGTGGACACGAAGCCCAGCGGGTGGCCGATCTGGAACCCGGTCTCGTACCGGCCCGCACGCGCCTGCGTCCAGCAGTCGCGGACCCGGTCGACGTCCCGGTAGATCCAGTCGACGGCGGCCGGACCGATCCGCAGCCAGCCACCGCCGTCCACCCAGGGCCCCACCCGCCGGGCTCGGTGATCTCGACCGGGCGACCGGTGACCTCCCGGGCGAGCGCCCGCAGCGCCGCGGTGTCCAGCGGGGGCCGGTAGTACAGCCCGAGGTCGTGGTCGGAGTCCGGGCGGTGGGTGTCCCGGGCCCGGCTGCCGCCGAGGCAGACACCGACGACGCCGCCCACGGCGGCCAGCCGGCGGGCGAGTTCGGCACGTTCCGGGTCGCCGAAGGCGGGGCCCGAGCCGGCGGACGGGCTGCTGTCGGTGGTCACCGCACGATGCTCCCGTACGCCGCGGGCGCCGGCCACCGGTTTCCGGCCGGTCAGACGAGCGGCTTGCCCATGCAGACGCTCTGCGGGGAGTCCTTGTAGTAGCCGAACTTGGTGATCGGCAGGTACCCCTCGGAGCCGTAGAGCGCGATCGCCTCGGGCTGCTCGGTGCCGGTCTCCAGGACGAGCCGGGTGCGGCCCGCGGCCAGCGCGGTGGCCTCCAGGTGACGCAGGACGGCGCGGGCGAGGCCGCGCCCGCGGGCCCGTTCCGCCACGTACATCCGCTTCAGTTCGGCGTCGCCGTCGCGCAGGCCGTCCCGGTCGGCCTCCTTGGCCCGCCAGCCGCCGCACGCGACCGCCTCGCCGTCCAGGTACCCCACCACGAACAGGCCGTACGGCGGGTCGAAGTGGTCCTCGTGCATCGACGTCTGGTCGATGTCTCCGTAGCGGCGGACGTACTCCTGCTGCACCTCGGCGGCCAGTCCGGCGGCGTCGGGGTGGCCGTAGCCGGTGGTGCGGATCTCCAGGGGGACATGCTCGACATGGTTCGCAAGCCTACGGGTCCGCGCCCGCGGCCCTCCGGCCGGGTCGGCCGGAGGGCGCAGCTCAGCGCCCGGCGACGAAGCGGTCGACCAGCGCGTCCTTGCCGAACATGCGGGCGGTGTCGAGCGCCGACGGCGTCCCGGCCGCCGGGTCGGCGCCGCCGTCCAGCAGGGCGCCGATCACGTCGTCGTAGCCCTTGAACACCGCACCGGCGAGCGGCGTCTGGCCGCGGTCGTTGGCCCGGTCCGCCTCGGCCCCGCGGGCCAGCAGCGCCTGCACGGCGGCGGCGTGGCCGTGGTAGGCGGCCAGCATGAGGAGGGTGTCGCCGCGGTCGTTGGAGAGGTTCGCCGGCGCACCGGCGTCCAGGTAGGCGGCGAGCAGCTGGGCGTCGCCGGCCCGGGCGGCGTCGAAGAGCCGGCCGGCGAGTTCCACGACCTCGGCGTCGGGCGTCTCGGGAGCGTTGTCGGCCATGGCGGGGCCTTTCAGACGAGGGTGCGATTCCGTACGGCACCGTAGCGGACGACGCGGGGGCCCGATGGTCACGCATCCGTTCGAGCGAATTTCCGGGACCCGCCGAACGCCGCTCCGCCCGGCGGGGAGGCCTGTCAGCGCGGTACCCCCGGGACTGGGCCTCGGTGCGCATACCTCCGATGAGAAGGCCCGGGGCAGATCCACCCGTTTGCCACATTCCATCATCTATTACTTTTTGTCACGATGAAGTCACTTTCCGCAACACTGTCCCCGCCACCCTCATCGAGGAGCTGACCACGTGATCCTCTCCATTTCCGGCATCGTCCTCTTCGGCACCATCGCCTTCCTCTTCTTCCGCCGGGACGGACTCAAGGTCTCGCACGCCCTGGTCTCCGCACTGTTCGGCTTCTACGTCGCAGGCTCCTCGATCGCCCCGAGCATCACGGCCGGCGGGGCGAGTCTCGCCAGCCTCATCGGCGGCATCAAGTTCTGATCCGGCGGCACCGTCCCGGCCCGGGCGCGGATCCCACCGCCCCGGGCCCGGACCCCGAGGTCGCCCCACCCGCCGGAGCCCCTCCCGGCCGCGGCACCTCCTCCATCCGTGTCCCACCGCTCGGGGAGCCCGTCATGTCCCTCACCCGCCACCTCGGCCGCGGCCGCGACCTCGCCCGCACCGCGGGCGACCACGCCGCCGACATGTTCGCACCGCTCACGCTCATCGCCCGCGGGCTGCGCCACCACGCCGAATGGACCAGGAGCCGCTGGGCCTCCACGCCCAAGGAGCGCCGCGGCCCGACACTGTTCCTCACCGCTGCGCTGGCGCTCGGTGTGTTCCTGCTGCCGCACGGCCTGCTGTTCGCCCTGGTCGCGCTGGCCGCCAGCGCCGCCTGGGCCGGCCGCCGCCCCAAGGCCGCCCCGACTGCCGAGCCGGACACCGGCGACCTCAAGCTCGCGGCGCTGTACGCGGCCCTCACCCCGTACCTGGCCGGGCCGGACGACATCAGCCCGCTCTACAGCATCGACGGCCACTACAAGACGGCGTTCAGCGGCTGGGAGTTCGACGCCGACGGCCGGCTCGCCGCCCTGGAGGTGGCCTACCCGGCGTACTTCACCGACACCGAGCCCGCCGCCCGGGCGCGGATCGAGCAGGTCGTCCAGGGCAAGGCCGGCCGCGCCCGCGAGTACCGCTTCGACTGGGACGAGGAATCGAACCGGCTCCGGGTGACCGCACTGGCCCCACTGCCGACCGACATCGCCGCCCAGCCGTTCGTCACCGCGCCCGGCGAGATCGTGCTCGGCTTCACCGACGCGCAGGGCAGCAGCCGCACCATCCCGGTCCTCCAGGCCGGCACCACGGCGCAGCAGCCGCCGGTGGTCTGGCGGGTCGGGCCGCGCTCCGCCGAGCCGCACCTGCTCGCGCTCGGCTCCGCGGGCTCCGGCACCTCCACCCTGCTCCGCTCGATCGCCCTCCAGGCCCTGCCGTACGGCGACCTGGTGGTGATCGACGGGGCGGGCACCGGCGAGCACGCCTGCCTGGTCAACCGGCCCGGCGTGCACACCGTGGAGACCAGCCTGCACGGCGCGGTGGCCGCCCTGGAGTGGGCCGCCAAGGAGACCGAGCGGCGGCTCGGCCTGCTCAACGCGGCCCGGCACACCGGCATCGCGGCACCCGAGGACACCACCCGGCCGCTGTGGCTGCTGCTCGACCACCCCACCGAGCTGAGCGAGCTGGCCCAGGCCGAGAACCGGCCGGACCCGCAGGACCTGCTGGAGATCCCGCTGCGGCACGGGCGGGCGGCCCGGGTCACCGTCGTCGTCGCGGAGGACCTGGAGGCACTGGACCGGCTGCGCCCGACCGTCCGGGCGACCACCCGGGCCAAGGTCGTGCTCGGCCCGGCCGGCGCCGACCTCGGCCGGGCCGCGCTCGGCACCGCGCTGGACATCACCCCGGCCGCGCACACCCCGGCCGGCCGCGGCTACGCCCGGATCGGCGCGGCCGCACCCGTCCGGCTGCAGGTGCCCGCCACGGTGGACCCGCTGGACGAGGACGCGCCGGCCCAGCTGCGGGACGCGGTGATCGGGCTGCTGCCGCACCGCGACACCCGGACGGAGGCCCCCGCGCCGAGCACCCCCGCCGCCCTCCCCGACCCGGCCGCGGCGGTCGCCTCGGTGACCGAACGCGCCGAGGAGATGGTCGCCGAACTGGGCGCCGACCTCGCCAAGGACGCCAAGGGCGTGCGATCGCACCCGGCCCGCTGAGCCGTCCGGGTCCTCCGGGAATGCGGCATTCGGACGATCGCCGTGCGCGCCAGGAGTGGCACTGAGGGTGACATCACCGATCAGATGTGACAAATCGGGCGCAGGTGGGTACAAACGTGGGCGGCACGACAGGCGACGCATGTCCTCGGACGGGAATCTTCGTCGACGGCCGAGCGTTGACCGAACGACGAAGACAGCGACCACTAGTCCTGTGGGCCATAAGCCCGGGAGGCACGATTCATGAGCGAGCGAGCTCTCCGCGGCACGCGACTCGGGGCCACTAGCTACGAGACCGACCGCGGTATCGATCTGGCTCCCCGCCAGACCGTCGAGTACGCATGTCAGAACGGACACCGATTCGAGGTGCCCTTCTCCGTGGAGGCGGAGATCCCCTCGGTGTGGGAGTGCCGATTCTGTGGCCAGGAGGCCATGCTCCTCGACGGCGAGGAGCCGGAGGAGAAGAAGACCAAGCCGACGCGTACCCATTGGGACATGCTGATGGAGCGCCGGACACGGGAGGAGCTGGAGGAGGTGCTGGCCGAGCGGCTGGCCGTGCTCCGCTCCGGCGGGATGAACCTCGCGGTTCACCCGCGTGACAGTCGCAAGAGCGCATGACCGCGCTCCCCGGTGACGGGGAGCGCACGACGGAGGGCCCCGGGCAGCGCAGCCGGGGCCCTCCGTCGTGCTCGCGGTCGTGCTCGCGGTCAGGTGGTGACGGCGCTCAGGCGGTGACCGCGGTCAGCCGGTGATCGGCGGGCGGTACTCGGTGTCCGGGCGCGGCCCGCCGGGCCCCGGCTCCACCACCTCGCCCTGGACGATCTTGCCGTCCGGCCGGTGGATACGCAGCTGCTCCTGCAGGCGCACCGCGTCGGCGAAGCGGTCCGCACCCACCGGGGCCGTCGACCGCAGGGCTCCGGCGGCCAGCCGGCGGGCCGCCATCCGCCACAGCGCCCGGGTCGGCGGGAAGAGCAGGGTCAGCGCCAGCACGTCGGACAGCAGACCCGGCAGGATCAGCAGCACGCCGGCCAGCACGGTGAGGCTGGTCGAGGTCTGGGCCTGCTGCGGCTTGGGGTCACGGCTCTGCTCGACCAGCGCGGCGAAGGCCCGGCGCCCGGCCCGCTTGATCACCCATCCGCCGAGGAACACACCGGCGAGCAGCAGCACCAGCACGGTGAACCAGCCCAGCTGCGAGGCGACCACGGTGAGCAGCCAGATCTCCAGCACGAGCCAGGCGGCGATCAGCAGGGGCGTCACCCGCCGCAGCAGGCTGCGCGGGGCGGGACGGGCCGGTGAGTCTTGCTGGGTCACGGTAGGGATCCACTCCGTCGTGGTGCGTTCCGGCGCGCCCGGGGGCACGGCGGCCGGCACCTCCGGCCGCGGCTGGGGCGCGTCCGGCCGTGCGCGCGGCGGCAGGCGGACGGGCCCTAAGGCACCACCTGGTCCAACGGCTCCGGCTGCGCAGGTGTTCCGCCGGAACGGCGGCGGCGGACGGCGCCCGCCGCGACCGCACCGCAGGCCAGCAGGCCCGCGAGGGCGAGTGCCCACTCGGGCCCGGCCCCCACCCGGTCGGCGACGGTGCGGGAGTCGCGCAGCGGTACGGAGGCGTTGATGATCGCGGGCGTGAGCTCCTTGGTCTGCTGGAGCACCGAGCCGTCCGGCGCGATCACGGCGCTGATGCCGCTGGTCGCGGCGATCAGCACGGCCCGGCCGTGCTCGACGGCGCGCAGGCGGCTCATCGCGAGCTGCTGCTCGGTCTGGCCGGTGCGGTTGTAGGTGGCGTTGTTGGTCTGCACGACCAGCACCCGGCCGCCGTCGTCGACGGTGTCGCGGACGATCTCGTCGTAGGCGACCTCGAAGCAGATCACGTCGCCGATCCGCGCCGGGCCGAGCTGCATGACGCCGTTGTGGTCGCCGGGGTAGAAGTCCCGGGCGACCCGCTGCAGCCGGGTGATCACCTTGGACAGCTCCGCACGGAAGGGCACGAACTCGCCGAACGGCACCGGGTGCTGCTTGGTGTACGAGGCGCCCGGGCCGGTGGTGGGGCTCCAGACGATGCCCTCGTTCTGGACGTGCTGGGCGTCCGGCCCGTCGACCAGCGCGCCGACCAGAGTGGGCACGCCGACGGCCTTGACCGCCTGGTCGATCCGGACGTACGCCTCGGGGACGGAGAACGGGTCGAGGTCCGAGGCGTTCTCGGGCCAGATCACCACGTCCGGCTTGGGGCCCGGCCGGCGGCGATGTCGGCGGCGAGCTTCTCGGTCTCGGTCGCGTGGTTGTCCAGGACCTGCATCGGGCGGCCGAGGAAGTCCATGCCGGGGTGCGCCACGTTGCCCTGGATCAGCGCGACCTTCAGGGTGTCGGCGCCCTTGGTGGGCACCGGCACGACCAGTCCGGCCAGCAGCGAGGCGATGGCGCCGAGGCAGGCCAGCGCGGCCGCGCGCGGGGCCCGGCGCGGGCCGCGCAGCCGCAGCACCGCCCAGGCCAGCAGGGTGCCGCTCAGCGCGACGGCGAAGGTCACCAGCGGGGCGCCGCCGAGCGCGGCGAGCGGGGTGAACGGGCTGGCGGTGTTGGCGAAGGCGAGCCGCCCCCAGGGGAAGCCGCCCAGCGGGAGGCGGTCGCGGGCCCACTCCTGGGTCACCCAGAGGCAGGCCGCCCAGAGCGGCCAGGTGCGCAGCCGGGAGACCGCGGCCAGGGCGGCGCCGAGCGCCGCCAGGAACAGCGCCTCGATCACCGAGAGGCCGACGGTGGCGTCCCAGCCGACCACCCGCAGCCACGACAGCAGCCCGAGGAAGAACGGCAGGCCGTACGCGAAGCCCGTCCAGGCGCCCTGGCGCAGGGTGCGGCCCCGGGTGAGCAGCGAGAGCGCGGCGACGCCCACGATGGACAGCGGCCACAGGTCGTAGGGCGGGAAGGCGGCGGCGGACAGCAGGCCGCAGAGGGCGGCCAGGGCCGTCCTGGGCAGGCCGGCCCGGATCCGCGCCAGGCGTCCCGGCCGGGTCGGTGCGGCCGTCGCTTCCTCGTCCGCCACCGGCTGCTCCTGTTCCACCGGCAGTGCCACCTGCGCACCATCTCTCTTGCTGTGCCGCCCATGTCATCGGCTCGCCCGGACTCGGGTGCCGTGCCAAGACGGTACCCCGGATGGGTGCGGCCGCGGACGACGGGGTGGCGGCGGTCACAGGGCGCGGGCGGGCCTCAGGACGCGGGCACGGACGCCGGGATCGGGGCGCGCGGTCCGGGCAGCCGGGGGCGTCCGACGGGGTGCGGCCGGGCGGTCTGAGCAGCAGCAGGGCCGCCCCGGTGAGGGCGATCGCGACGATGCCGTCCAGCCAGTAGTGGTTGGCCGTGCCGACGACCACCAGGTAGGTGACGGCCGGGTGCAGCAGCCAGAGCCACCGCCAGCGGCTGCGGGTGGCGGCGATCAGCCCGACCGCGACGGTCAGGGCCCAGCCGACGTGCAGCGAGGGCATCGCGGCGAACTGGTTGGAGAGGCTGTCGGTGTCCGGGTCGCCGTAGACCGTCGGCCCGTAGACCTGCGCGGTGTCGATCAGGCCGGTGACGTCGAGCATCCGGGGCGGGGCGAGCGGCAGCAGCAGGTGCAGGGCCAGGCCGGCGCCGGTCAGCGCGGTGAGGACCCGGCGTATCCAGACGTAGTGGGCCGGGCGGCGCCAGTACGTCCAGACCAGGAAGAGCACGGTGGCCGGGAAGTGCACGGTGGCGTAGAAGGCGTTGGCGGCGTGGATCAGCAGGTCGCTGTGGAGCAGGACGCGCTGGACGTCGTCCTCGTCGGGCAGGTGCAGGAAGCGCTCCAGCTGCCAGACGTCGCCGGCGTTGCGGAACGCCCGCGGGACGTGTCCCTCGGCGGCGATCCGGCCGAGCCGGTACACGGTGTAGAGCGCGCCGATGAGCAGCAGTTCGCGCAGCAGCGGTGGGCGGCGGTCGGCGGCCTGCTCGGCAGGCGGCCGGACGTCGAGGGGCATGGG
The DNA here is from genome assembly GCF_039544005.1 of Kitasatospora paranensis. Classification (NCBI taxonomy): domain Bacteria; kingdom Bacillati; phylum Actinomycetota; class Actinomycetes; order Kitasatosporales; family Streptomycetaceae; genus Kitasatospora; species Kitasatospora paranensis. The sequence continues at coordinate 7,091,799 of NZ_BAABKV010000001.1, read as the reverse complement.
CGTCCTGTCGGGTCGGGTCGGCGGGTCACGCGCGGGGCGGGGTGCGGGCGGGGCTCAGAGGCCGAGCGCGGGGAGGACGACCGCGTCGACGTACTCCGCGAGGTAGGCCGGGTCGGCCTCGGCGCCCTCCAGCAGCGGGCGGGCGGCCAGCGCGCCGAGCACCATGTGCGGCACGAAGCGGGCGGCGGGTCGGCCGGGGGTGATCTCGCCGCGGTCGGCGCCGCGCCGGAGCATGGTGTCCAGTGCGGCGTTCTCGGGCTCGACGACGAGGGTGCGGAAGGCCCGCATCAGGTCCGGGTCCTTGTGCAGGGCCTGGCCGAGGGCGCGCATCAGGGAGGCGTCCCGGACGGAGGTGCCGCAGCGCAGCCGGACGAGTTCGTGCAGGTCGCCGCGGAGGGTGCCGGTGTCGATGTCGGCGGCCGTGATCGGGCGGCAGCTGCGCAGGGCGGCGACGACGAGTTCGGGCTTGCCGCCCCACTGGCGGTAGAGGGTGGCCTTGCTGGAGCGGGTGCGCGCGGCGATGGCGTCCATGGTGAGCGCGTCGTACCCGGCTTCGCGGAGCAGGTCGATGACGGCGCTGTGGAGCTCGCGTTCGCGGTCCTCGGAGAGCCTGCTGCGGCGGGCCCTCGGCTCGGCGTCCGGCATGACGGCGACCTCCCGGCGAACGGCGTGGAACGAAACGGTTTCGTACCGACGATACGCCTGTGCACGGAGCGTCGCGCGCGGCCCCCGGACATGCGGCGGGGGCGGGCGGACCGGCAGCCGGTCCGCCCGCCCCCGATGGGCCGCGGAGGTCAGGCCAGGTGCACGGTGCGGCCCCGGACGACGGTGCGCAGACAGGCCGGGAGCGCTCCGCCGGGGGTCAGGTCGGGCAGGCCGGGGGTGCCCGAGCGCGGGTCGGTGGACCAGCCCGCGACCCGGGAGTCGGGCGCCTGTACGACGAGCTCGCCGACCGCCCAGATCGCGTAGCTGGCGACCGCGCCGGGCACCAGGACACCGTCGGCGTCCCGGCCCAGGGCCCGCCAGCCGCCGCGGGTGTGCGCGGTGAACGCGGCCCGCACCGAGATCCGGTGCTCGGGGGTGCGGTGGAAGGCCGCGGCGCGGACCGCGCCCCACGGGTCGAGCGGGGTCACCGGCGCGTCCGAGCCGAAGGCCAGCGGGACACCGGCCTTCAGCAGCGCGGCGAACGGGTTGAGCGCGGCGGCCCGCTCGGCCCCCAGCCGCTGCGCGTACATCCCCTCCGGGCCGCCCCAGGCGGCGTCGAAGGCCGGCTGCACCGAGGCGGTCAGGCCGAGCTCGGCGAAGGCGGCGACGGACTTGTCGTCCAGCGCCTCGGCGTGCTCGATCCGGTGGCGCCGGGCCCGGACGGCGGCGAGGCCGACCCGGTCGGCGGCGGCCCGCACACCCGTGACGACCGTGTCCAGGGCGGCGTCGCCGATGGCGTGGAACCCGGCCTGCAGGCCGGCCTCGGTGCAGGCCACGACGTGGTCGGCGACCTGATCGGCGGTCAGGTAGGCGGTGCCGGTGTGGCCCGCGTCGCGGTAGGGCGCGTGCAGGCAGGCCGTCCGCGAGCCGAGCGCGCCGTCGACGAACAGGTCGCCGGCGGCGCCGACGGCGCCGAGCCGGCGGGCGGTGTCGACGGCGCCGAGTTCGCCCCAGTAGCCGAAGACCTCGGGGCCGGCAGCCTCTGCGGCGAGCGCGAGCAGCTCGGCGAGGTCGGCCTCGGAGGAGATGTCGGGGCCGGCGCACTCGTGGAGGGCGCCGATGCCGAGCTCGGCCGCGCGGGCCAGGGTGGCCTGCTGGGCGGCGCGGCGCTGGGCGGGCGTCAGGTGGGCGAGCGCGGCGCGGCGCACCGCGTGGTGGGCGGCCTGGCTCAGCGGGCCGTCCGGGTGGTGGCCCGCGAGCGCGTCCAGGCCCTCGGCGAGGGCGCGCAGGGCGGTCGAGGCGAGCGCGGAGTGCACGTCGGTGCGCGAGAGGTAGGCCGCGCGGCCGGCGGTGGCGGCGTCCAGTTCGGCGAGGGTCGGCGGCCGGCCCTCGGGCCAGCCGGTCTCGTCCCAGCCGTGGCCGATCAGGACACCGTCGCCGGCCTGCGCCGCTTCGGTGATCCGGCGCAGCGCCTCGGCCAGCGAGGGGCAGCCGGTGAGGTCCAGGCCGGTGAGGGCGAGCCCTGCGGAGGTGGCGTGCACGTGGGCGTCGACGAAGGCCGGGGTGACCAGGGCACCGGCGAGCTCCACCACCTCGTCGGCGGTGGCCGCGTAGGCCTCGGCGGCACCGTCGCTGCCGACCCAGGCGATGTGTTCGCCCTCGACGAGCATCGCGGTGGCGAAGGGGTCGGCGGGGCTGTAGACGTTGCCGCCTCTGAGCAGCACGGTCCGGTTGGTGCGTTCGGTCATGGGCCCCAGTCTGCACCCCGGGCCGGGCGGGTCAGAGTTTCGGGGGCGCGCCTCGTACGGGGTGGAGAGCACGACGGTGGTGCGGGTGGAGACGCCCGCGGCGGAGCGGATCCGGGCGAGCAGGTCCTCCAGGTCGCCGGGGGCGCCGACGCGGACCTTGAGGATGTAGTTCTCGTCGCCGGCGACGCTGTGGCAGGCCTCGATCTCGGGCAGGCCGACCAGGCGGTCCGGCGTGTCGTCGGGGGCGCTGGGGTCGAACGGCTTGACCGAGATGAACGCGGTCAGCGCGAGGTTCACCGCCTCCGGGTCGATGATCGCGGTGTAGCCGCGGATCACGCCGCGCTGCTCCAGGCGGCGCACCCGCTGGTGCACCGCCGAGGTGGACAGGCCGGTGGCCTTGCCCAGGTCCGTGTAGCTCATCCGGCCGTCCTCGAGGAGCAGCTGGACGATGCGCTGGTCGAGATCCTCCACAACGCGCAAACCTACTCGATCCGGCGGTGGCCCGTCTGCGGCGCGGTGGTGGCACCGGGGGCGCATCCGGGGGCACATGCCACCGGGATGTGGCGAAGGACACACTCCGTGCATCACCGTGCACCGCGGTGCAGGGTTATGACACCCCGTCGGAGGGAAATGCTGCTGATGGCCGGGGCCGACACGACGGCCGGCCGGATCCGAGGGGGATCACATGCCTGCTACTGACCACCGCGCGCGCAGCGAGGACGAGGAACGCACCGAGTCGGAGTACCTGCTCGGGGTGGACCCGGGCGACGCCGAGACGTGGGAGATCGTCCGGGTGCACTGCCCCGCGTGCGACCGGCCGATCGCCCTGGTCGGCGACGAGGAGCGGCTCCCGCAGCACGCCGTGCTGCCCACCGCCTGGCACCCCTTCGCCGCGGCGCTCTGCCCCGGCACCGGTGCCGCCACCGACGAGCTCGCCGAGTGCGAGGAGGCCGCCGAGGACGGCGGCGCTGGGCTCGCCGCCCTTCTCAGTCTGCCGGCCGAACTCGACTGGCGCACTCAGCCGTTCTCGCACGCGGGCGCCCCCGGCGACAGCCCGGTGGTGCGCATCCCCGCCCAGCGCGGCCGCTCCGCCCGGCGCTGACCGCCCGGCGCGCGAGGATCGGGCGCCGGGCGGTCGAGCCCGGCGCTACTTCCCGGTGAGGTGCCGTCCGATCACCAGCCGCTGGATCTGGTTGGTGCCCTCGACGATCTGCAGCACCTTCGCCTCCCGCATGTACCGCTCGGCGGGGTAGTCCTGGGTGTACCCGTACCCGCCGAGCACCTGCACGGCGTCGACGGCCACCTGCATCGCGGTGTCGGTGCAGAACAGCTTGGCCATCGCCGCCTCCTTGGAGAAGGCGAGGCCGGCGTCCCGGCGGCGGGCCGCGGCGAGGTACAGCGCGCGGCCGGCCTCTATCCGGGTCGCCATGTCGGCCAGCATGAACGACAGGCCCTGGAAGTCGGCGATCGGCCGGCCGAACTGCTGACGCGTCCGGGCGTAGTCGACGGCGAGGTCGAGCGCGGCCTGGGCGACGCCGACCGCGCAGGCGGCGATGCCGAGCCGGCCGGAGTCCAGCGCCGCCAGGGCGATCTGGAAGCCCTGGCCCTCGTCGCCGACCAGCCGGTCGCGGTCCACCCGCACCCCGTCGAAGTGGAGCTGGGCGGTGGGCGAGGAGCGCATGCCCATCTTGTGCTCCGGCGGCGCGGGGTTCAGGCCCGCGGCGTCGCCGGGCACCAGCAGGCAGCTGATGCCGCGCGCGCCGTCCTCGCCCGTCCGGACCATGGCGCTGTAGAAGTCGGCGTGCCCGCCGTGGGTGATCCAGGCCTTGGTGCCGCTCACCACGTACTGGTCGCCGTCCAGGTCGGCGCGGGTGCGCAGGGCCGCCGCGTCGGAGCCGGACTGCGGCTCGGAGAGGCAGTAGGCGCCCAGCTGCTCGCCGCCGAGCATCCCGGGCAGCCAGCGCTTGCGCTGCTCGTCGCTGCCGAAGGTGGCGAGGGCGTGGCAGGACAGGGTGTGGACGCTGACGCCGAGGCCGACGGCCAGCCACCCCGCGGCGAGCTCCTCCAGCACCTGGAGGTAGACCTCGTAGGGCTGGTCGCCGCCGCCGTACTGCTCCGCGTACGGCAGCGAGAGCAGGCCGGCCTCGCCGAGGGTGCCGAAGACCTCCCGCGGGAAGCGGCCGGCCGCCTCGTCCTCGGCGGCCCGCGGCCGGAGCTCGCGGTCGACGAGGTCCCGGGTGAGGGTCAGCAGCTCACGGGCCTCGTCGCTGGGCAGCTGGCGGTCCACCGGCTTGGTGGCGGGAAGGCTCATGGCGGGGCGTCTCCTCGGTCGGGGCCGGTCCGCGGGTTCGGCGGGTCCGGCACGGAAAGGTGCAGGTCAGGTCGGTCGTCACCGGATCGCGGTGAACGACCGTTCACAAGCCTGGCGAAGTGAGTATGCCCGAAACGCGCCGCTCCGTCACCGCCTGCGGGCCGGAGGCCGCCTACCGGCCGCCCGGCGGGCCCGCCGCAGGCCCGGCCGTAGGCTGGCGGCATGACCGACCTGGGCGATCTCGCCGCGCGCATGGGCGCGCTCCCACCCTCCGTGGGGCCCGTCCGGCTGGTCGCGGTGGACGGGCACGCCGGCTCCGGCAAGACCACCTTCGCCGGACGGCTGGCCCGAGCACTGGGGGCGCGCCGGTGGTCCACCTGGACGACCTGGCGACGCACGCGGAGCCGTTCGGCTGGACGGAGCGGCTGCGCGCCGGCGTGCTGGAGCCGTTCGCGCGCGGCGAGGCCGGGGCGTACCCGGTGTACGACTGGACGCGGCGCCGGTTCGGCCCCGTCCGGCGGGTGCAGGCCGCGCCGGTGGTCCTGCTGGAGGGTGGGTGCGGGCCGCCGGGCGGTGCGCCCGGCGCTGGCCCGCCTGGTGTGGATGGAACTTGACGGCCCGACGGCCAACGCCCGCGGACTGCTGCGCGACGGCCCCGCCCTGGAAGCGTTCTGGGCGGGCTGGTCGCGGGCCGAGCGGGCGCACTTCGCCACCGACCCGACCCGGCCGTACGCCGATCTGCGGGTGGACGGGGTCACCGGACGGATCCTCGACGACACCCTCGGTGAGCCCGCATCACCCTCTTGACCTGGGGCGTCTCGACGATCTACCTTTCTTCACGGCGCGAGATTGGTTGATCTCGCAACTACAGACGCGGCATCTCCGGCTTGTTCCCCCGTGAGCCGGAGATGCCGTCCCCTTTCCGCCCGCCACTCCGGTTTGCGCCCAACGGCCCCTCGGGTACGGATATTTGGCCCGGCGCGGCACCCTTCCGGATCAGCCCGGCCCCGGTACGATTCCTGGTAGGCGCGGAAGCGCCCGGGGGCTGCGCGAACTGACGGACGGTCCGTCCGGCGATCCGTCGGCCGGCCGGGCCTCGATGCACGGCGGGGGGCGTGGGGTGAGGGTGGACAGCGGTAACGGTTCCCGCGGCACTGGGCCGCACAGGCAGGCCGACCGCGCATGGCTGCGCGGCATGGACGCCTACGCGGCGGGTTCCTACTCCCGTGCGGAGGAGGAGTTCCGGGCCGCCGTCCGGCTCGACCCCGGCATGGCCGACGCCTGGCTCGGACTGCACGCCCTGCGCTGCGACACCGCCGGCGCCCTGCTCGCGATGCACCGCCACCGCGCCCGCTTCGGCGAGCAGCGCACGCGCCACCGGCGCCCGCTCAGTTCCTGGTACTGGCTGGGCTGGTGGGTGCAGCCCGTGCTGGAGGACGAGCGCGACCTCGCCCTCGCCCACGCCTCGCACTGGCTGGACGGCCGCCACCTCGCCGAACTCGACCGCGCCCTCGCGGACTGCCCGCCCGCCGCCGAGGACTCGTCCGTCCGCTTCCTGCACGCCTGCCGCTCCTACCTGGTGAAGGACTGGGAGCAGCTGATCCGCGACACCGACCGGCTCCTCGACGACCCGGTGCTCGGCATCGAGGCCGGGCTCTTCGGCGGCATGGCCAGAGTCCGGCTCGACATGTGCGCCCAGGCCCAGGCACCGCTCGCGGCCTCGCTGGCCCGCTGCCGCTCGGAGCAGCCGCAGCGCAAGGAACTCCGCTACTGGCTGGCCCGGGCCTACGAGGGCGCCGGGCGCAGCGCCGCCGCGCTCCCGCTCTACCGGTCGGTGCACCGGGCCGACCCGGCGTTCATGGACACCGCCACCCGGCTCGCCGCGATCACGGCCGAGGACGGCGCCCTGGACGGCCTGCTGGACGGTGCGGACACCGTCACCGTCCTCCCCGAGCCCGAACCCGAGTGGGAGACCGCCGGGCCCGCGGCCCTGCCCGGCGCCGCCGCCGACCTGCCCGAGGCGGCCGACTTCGGCTCCTTCGGCGAGTACGCCGAGGACGGGGACCAGCCCGACCTGCCGGACCTGCCCGCGCTGCCCACCGCCGGCGGCCCGGCCGCTCCGGTCGGCCTGCCGGCCGAGGCGCCGGCCGGGCCGTACGGCGAACCCGTCGCCGAACGCTCCGGCACCGCCGACGGCCTGACCGCCGCTCCCCCGCGTACCGCCGACGGCGCCCCGACCGCCGGGCCGGCCACGGCCCTACCGATCGGGCCCGGCCGCCAGCAGGAACTCGAGGCCGCCCTCGCGGAACTCTCCCGGATGGTCGGCCTCGACCCGGTCAAGCGCCAGGTCAGAGCACTCTCCGCGCAGCTGCGGATGTCGCGGCTGCGGGCCGAGCGCGGGCTGCCCGTCCAGCCGCCGAAGCGGCACTTCGTCTTCTCCGGCCCGTCGGGCACCGGCAAGACCACCGTCGCCCGGATCCTCGGCCAGGTCTTCCACGCCCTCGGACTGCTCTCCGGCGACCACCTGGTCGAGGCCCAACGGGCCGACCTGGTCGGCGAGTTCCTCGGACAGACCGCGGTCAAGGCGAACGAGCTGATCGACTCCGCCCTGGACGGCGTGCTCTTCATCGACGAGGCGTACAGCCTCTCCAACTCCGGTTACAGCAAGGGCGACGCCTACGGCGACGAGGCGCTCCAGGTACTGCTGAAGCGCGCCGAGGACAACCGCGACCGGCTGGTGGTCATCCTGGCCGGCTACCCGGAGGGCATGAACCGGCTGCTGTCCGCCAACCCGGGCCTCAACTCCCGCTTCACCACCCGGGTCGACTTCCCCAGCTACCGGCCCGCGGAGCTCACCGAGATCGGCCGCAGCCTCGCCCTCACCGGCGGCGACGGGTGGGACACCGACGCCGCCGAGGAACTCTCCTCGATCTGCGGGCACGTCGTCACCGAGGGATGGATAGACGAGCTCGGCAACGGCCGGTTCATCCGCACCCTGTACGAGAAGTCCTGCGCCTACCGCGACCTGCGGCTCTCCGCCCAGGCCGAGCTGCCCAGCCGGGAGGACCTCGCCACCCTGCGGCTGCCCGACCTGCTCCAGGCCTACGGCGAGCTGATCGACGGCCGCGCCGGCTGAGCCGTTCCGGTGACGGCCGGGCGGCTGCCGCCAGGCGCGGGCTGGCCGCCGGGGCCCGGCTGGTATCAACGAGCGTGACCCCCACCCTGCACCGGCCCGACCCGCAGACCGCGGCACTGCTGCTGCTCACCGTCGTCACCGGCGTCGTCGAGGCGGTGAGCTTCCTCGGGCTCGGCAAGGTGTTCACCGCCGTGATGACCGGCAACGTGCTCTTCCTGGGCTTCGGGCTGGCCGGTGAGGACCTGTCGATCATCGGCTCGGGGATCGCCCTGCTCGCGTTCGCGGTGGGCGCGTTCGGCGGGCACTGGACGAACCTGTGGCTGGTGCGCCGACGCGGCGCCCGGTGGGCCCCGATCGCGGTGACCGGGGTGGGTGTGCTGCTGGTGGCCGCCGCGCTGGCCGCGCTCGGGTTGGACCGCCAGGCGTCCTCGCCGTCCGGCCGGGATCTGGCGGTCATCTCCGTCCTGTCCGCCGCGATGGGCTGGCGCAACGCGACCACGCTGCGGATCGCCGCACCGGGCCTGCCCACCACCGTGGTCACCCGCGGCCTGACCGGCCTGCTCCGGGTGCACGCCGCGCTGGACGCCCGCGGGCGGCCCTGGCGGCGGCCGTGGCGATGCTGTTCGGCGCCGCCGTCGGCGCGCTGCTGCTGGACGCCGGGCTCACCGTGCCGCTGCTGGTCGCCGCGGCGACGGAGCTCGGCGCCGGCGCGGTGTTCGCCGCGACCGGCGGCGTGCCGGTCGAGGAGTGACGCCCCGGCCGGCGGCGGCCGGACGGGGCGCCGGTGTCAGTGCGCGGCCTCGCGGTGGTCCGGGTCGTGGACCTCGCCCACCAGCTCCTCCAGGACGTCCTCCAGGGTCACCACGCCCAGCTGGTGGCCGTCCTGGTCCACCACGGCGGCCATGTGGGCGGCGGCGCGGCGCATGGTGCCGAGCGCGTCGTCCAGCGGCAGGCTGGCCCGCAGCACGGTGACCGGGCGGCGCAGCCGCTCCGGCATCGGCGCGTCCGGGTGCTCCACGTCGAGGATGTCCTTGAGGTGCAGGTAGGCCGTCACCGTGCCGTCCGGGCCGGCCACCGGGAAGCGCGAGTAGCCGGTGCGGACGGCGAGGGTCTCGATCTCCCGGGCGGTCACACCGGTGGGGACGGTGACCAGCTGGTCGGGGTGAGCAGCACCTCGCTGACCGGGCGCTCGCCGAGTTCGAGGGCGTCCTCCAGGCGTTCCTGGCGGCGCTCGTCGAGCAGTCCGGCGTCGCGGGAGTCGGCGAGCAGGAGCAGCAGCTGCTGGCTGTTGTAGACCGACTCGACCTCGTCCTTGGTCTCGACCCGCAGGAGGTGCAGGAGGCCGTTGGCGAAGGCGTTCAGGAAGCGGATCACCGGGGTCAGCAGCCGGGCGAGGGTGTCGAGCGGCGGGCCGAGCCAGAGCGCCGCCCGCTCCGGGCCGGCCAGCGCGATGTTCTTGGGCACCATCTCGCCGATCACCATGTGCAGGAAGACCACCAGGGTCAGCGCGATGACGTAGCTGAGCAGGTGCATCAGCGAGGTGGGCACCCCGATCGCGTGCAGCGGCCCGTGCAGCAGGTGGGCGATGGTCGGTTCGGCGAGCGCGCCGAGCAGCAGCGAGCAGACGGTGATGCCGAGCTGTGCGGCGGCGAGCATCGCCGAGACGTTCGACAGGGCGTGCAGCACCGTGCGGGCCCGCCGGTTGCCGGCCTCGGCGAGCGGCTCGATCTGGCTGCGGCGCACCGAGATGACGGCGAACTCGGCGCCGACGAAGAAGCCGTTCCCGAGCAGCAGCAGCACCGCAGCGGTCAGCTGGAGCGCGGTCATCGGTGCTTCTCCTCGGAGTCGCCGGCCAGGTCGGGGTCGATCCGCTGGATACGGACCCGGCCGGTGCGGTGGCGGTCGACGGCGAGCACGGTGAAGCGCCAGCCGGGAAGTTCGGCCTGCTCGCCGACGGCGGGCAGCTTGCCGAGCAGGTCGGCGAGCAGCCCGCCGAGCGTCTCGTAGGGCCCCTCGGGGGCCTGGAGGCCGATCACCTCCAGCTGGCCGATCCGGGTGAGGCCGTCGGCGTCCCAGACCGGCAGGCCGTCCTCGGAGGGCATCGGGCGCAGATCGGGGAGATCGGCCGGGTCGTGCTCGTCCTGCACCTCGCCGACGATCTCCTCCACGATGTCCTCGACGGTGACCACGCCGGCGGTGCCGCCGTACTCGTCGACGACGATGGCCATCGGCTGCTGGCGGCGCAGCCGCTCCAGCAGGAGTTCGGCCGGCAGGGTCTCCGGGACGAGGAGCGGTGCGACCGCCAGGTGGGCGACCCGGGTGTGGCCGCGGCGCGCGTCCGGGACGCCGAGGGCGTCCTTCAGCGTGACGGTGCCGGTGACCTCGTCGAGGTTGTGCACGTACACCGGGAAGCGGGACAGGCCGGTGGCCCGGGCCAGGTTGAGCACGTCGGCGGCGGTGGCGTCGTGGTGGAGGGCCACCACGTCGACGCGCGGGGTCATCACGCTCTCGGCGGTGAGCTCGCCGAGGCCGAAGGTCCGCACGAACAGCGTCGCGGACTGCTGGTCTATGGCGCCCGCCCGGGCCGAGTGGCGGGCGAGGGCGACGAGTTCGGCAGGGCTGCGGGCGTGCCCGAGCTCCTCCTGCGGTTCGATGCCGAGCGCCCGGACCACCCGGTCGGCCGAGCCGTTCAGGAAGCTGATCAGCGGACGGCAGGCGGCCGAGAAGGCGCGCTGCGGGGCGGCGACGGCGTACGCGACCTGGAGCGGCCGCGAGATCGCCCAGTTCTTCGGGACGAGCTCGCCGATGACCATCTGCAGCACGGTGGCGCCGACCAGGCCGACGATCACCGCGGTGCCGCGGGCCGCCGACTCGGACAGGCCGACCGCGGTGAACACCGGGGAGAGCAGGACGGAGAGGGCGGGCTCGGCGAGCATGCCGACGACCAGCGAGGTGACGGTGATGCCGAGTTGGGCGCCGGAGAGCTGGAAGGAGAGGTGCCGCAGCGCTTCGGCGAGCTTGCCCGCGCGCCGGTCGCCGGCGCGGGCGGCGCGCTCGACACTGCCGCGCTCCACGGTGACGAAGGAGAACTCGGCGGCGACGAAGAGGCCGTTGGCGAGGATGAGCAGCAGTGCGGCGGCGAGCAGCAGCCAGGCGGTGATCACAGTGCCGCCTGCCTTCCGCGGGCGGGAAGCGAGGCGGCGCGGGTACTACCGGACGGATCGTCCATGGACGGGGAGAGCACTCCTCAGGTCGGATCGTGGCGGCGCCGGTCCTTTGCCCCGGCTTTACCAGCGTAGACGATACCGAACGAGTGTAGGGATCCCGGCCCCGGACGCCTCAGCGCCGCGCCGTACCGCGGTCGTCGACCAGGTCGCGCAGCGACCGGGCGGCGCTGATCGCCTGCTCCCGGCCGGCCGCGGGCTGGATGCCGACCGCGGCGAGCGAGGTGCCGTCGGCGAGGTCGAGGACCACCCAGGGGTCGCCGGCGCGCAGGTTGACCCGGAGGATCTCGGCCCAGGCGAGCCGGCGGGTGCGGACGAAGTTGACCACCGTGACGCCCTGGTCGTCGGCGCTCACCCGGGGCCGGGCCAGCATCAGGCCGACGGCGGCGAACAGCAGGCCGCAGCAGACCATGGCGACCCGGTCGTTGGCCTGCCAGTTGGCCGGCATCGCGAAGGCGACCACGGTGAAGACGACCACGAGCACGGCGCAGAGCGGCAGCAGGACGTAGCGGTTGCGGCGCGGGGACCAGGTCACCGGCAGCGGGGCAGGGGTGGACAACGCGGTGGCTCCAGTGGAGCGGGCGGGGGCCGGTGGGCCCCCGCCCGGAGATCGGTCAGAGACGGCAGGCGTGGATGTTGGTGACGAGGATGGCCCGGGCGCCGATGGCCCACAGGTCGTCCATGATCCGCTGGGCCTCCTTGCGGAGCACCATGGCGCGGACGGCCACCCAGCCCTCGGTGTGCAGCGGCGAGACGGTCGGCGACTCCAGGCCGGGGGTGAGCGCGACGGCGTCGCCGACCCGCTCGGCCCGGATGTCGTAGTCCATCAGCACGTAGCGGCGGGCCACCAGGACACCCTGCAGGCGTCGCAGGAACTGCTCCACCCGGGCGTCGTCGCCGGCGCCCTTGGGCCGGATGACCACCGAGTCGGAGACCAGGATCGGCTCGCCGAACACCTCCAGACCGGCGTTGCGCAGGCTGGTGCCGGTCTCCACCACGTCGGCGATGACGTCGGCGACCCCGAGCTGCACCGCGGTCTCGACCGCGCCGTCCAGCTTGGTGACGGTGGCCTTCACGCCCTGCTCCGCGAGGTGCTGCTCCACCAGCCCGGTGTAGGAGGTGGCGATCCGCAGGCCCTCCAGGCCCTGCACGTCCTCGACGGCGACGCCGACCGGGCGGGCGAAGCGGAAGGTGGAGCCGCCGAAGCCGAGCGCCAGCACCTCCTCGGCGTCCGCGCCGGAGTCCAGCAGCAGGTCGCGGCCGGTGATCCCGACGTCGAGCCGGCCGGAGCCGACGTAGACGGCGATGTCGCGCGGGCGGAGGAAGAAGAACTCGACCTGGTTCTCCGGGTCGACCAGCACGAGTTCCTTGGGGTCCTTGCGCTGGCGGTAGCCGGCCTCATGCAGCATCTCCGCCGCGGGACCCGAGAGAGAACCCTTGTTGGGAACGGCGATGCGGAGCATGGGAGGGGAGTCCTTCGCTGTGGTAGGGATGGCTGGCACGGCGGTCAGAGGTGGGCGTACACGTCGTCGAGCGTCAGCCCGCGGGCGATCATCATCACCTGAAGGTGGTACAGCAGCTGCGAGATCTCCTCGGCCGTCTGCTCGTCCGACTGGAACTCGGCGGCCATCCAGACCTCGGCGGCCTCCTCGACGACCTTCTTGCCGATCGCATGGACGCCCTGCTGGACGAGCTGCGCGGTACGGGAGGACGAGGGTCGCCGCTGGCGGCCTTCTGCTGGAGCTCGGCGAAGAGCTCCTCGAATGTCTTCGAAGCCATGATGAGCTCACCTTACGGGGTGCGGGCTGACCGACGGTAAACGGTTCCGGACCGTGGACAGTCGGATGGACCGACGGCCGGTTACCGCCAGGGCTCGGTGACCCCGCGCAGCGCGACGGCGGTCGCGACGGCGGCGGTGACCGCCTCGTGGCCCTTGTCCTCGGCGGAGTCCGGCAGGCCCGCGCGGTCCAGCGCCTGCTGCTCGTTGTCGCAGGTCAGCACACCGAAGCCGACCGGGACACCGGTGTCGACGGCGACCTGGGTGAGGCCCGAGGTGGCGGCCTGGCAGACGTAGTCGAAGTGCGGCGTGCCACCGCGGATCACCACGCCGAGGGCGACCACGGCGTCGTAGCCGCGCTCGGCGAGGTGCTTGGCGGCGACCGGCAGCTCGAAGGTGCCGGGCACGCGCAGCACGGTCGGCTCCTCGATGCCGAGCTCCTTCAGCGCCCGGTGGGCGCCGTCCAGCAGGCCGTCCATGACCTGGACGTGCCACTGCGCGGCGATCACCGCGACCCGCAGGTCGGCGCAGTTCTTGATGGTCAGCTCGGGGGCTCCGTGGCCGCTCACGTGCGTACTTCCTCTGTGATCAGGGTCGGGTGGGTCGGATGGTGCGGGTGGTTCAGGAGTCGGCGTCGAGCCACGGCAGGTCGTGGCCCATCCGGTCCCGCTTGGTGCGCAGGTAGCGCTCGTTGTGCTCGCCGACGTGCACGGCGACCGGCAGCCGGCCCTTCACCTTCAGGCCGTGCTCGGTGAGCGCCGCCTGCTTGTGCGGGTTGTTGCTGAGCAGGGTCAGCGAGCGCACGCCGAGGTCGGCGAGCATCTGGGCGCCGATCGAGTAGTCCCGGGCGTCGGCGGGCAGGCCGAGGTCCAGGTTGGCGTCCACGGTGTCGCGGCCCTGCTCCTGGAGCTCGTAGGCGCGCAGCTTGTGGGCCAGGCCGATGCCGCGGCCCTCGTGGCCGCGCAGGTAGAGGACGACGCCGCGGCCGGCCTCGGCGACCTGGCGCAGCGAGGCCTGCAGCTGCGGGCCGCAGTCGCAGCGCAGCGAGCCGAGGACGTCGCCGGTGAGGCACTCCGAGTGGAGCCGGACGAGGACGTCCTCGCCCTCGGGGAGGCGGCCGTCCGCGTCGAGGCCGCCGGCGATCAGCGCGAGGTGCTCGACGCCGTCGATGGTGCCCTTGTAGCCGACCGCGGTGAAGTCCCCGTACTCCGTGGGCAGCGCGGTGACCGCGGCCCGGCCGACGTGCAGCTCGGTGCGGCGGCGGTAGGCGATCAGGTCCTCGATGGAGATGATCGCGAGGCCGTGCTCGCGGGCGAAGGCGACCAGCTCGGGCAGCCGGGCCATGGTGCCGTCGTCGTTGACGACCTCGGCGATCGCACCGGCCGGGGCGAGGCCGGCGAGCCGGGAGAGGTCGACGGCGGCCTCGGTGTGGCCGGGCCGCACCAGGACGCCGCCGGCGGCGGCGCGCAGCGGGAAGACGTGGCCCGGCCGGGTCAGGTCGGCGGGCTCGGTGCCCGGCGAGGCGAGCAGCCGGATCGTCCGGGCCCGGTCGGCGGCCGAGATCCCGGTGTCGACACCGTCGCGGGCGTCCACCGAGACGCTGTACGCGGTGCCCTTGCGGTCCTCGTTGACGACCGTCATCGGCGGCAGCTTGAGCCGGTCGAGCTCGTCGCCGGTCATCGGGGCGCAGATCACGCCGGAGCTGTACCGGATGGTGAAGGCCAGCAGCTCGGGGGTGGCGGCGGAGGCGGCGAAGACGATGTCGCCCTCGTTCTCGCGGTCCTCGTCGTCGACCACGATCACGGCCCGGCCGAGGGCGATGTCCGCGATGGCGCGCTCGACCGGGTCGAGGACGAGGTCGTCGGTCTGGTTGGCGGTCATGCCGTGACTCCCTGCGGGACGTTGGCGGTCGAGGGACGGGTGGTGCGGGTGCTCAGCCACCAGGCGCGCAGGCCGAGCAGCACCAGCACGAAGTAGATGCTGTAGGTGAGGCCGGAGAAGGCGTAGCCGCTGTGGAAGGCGAGCGGGACGCCGACGACGTCGACGGCGATCCAGGCGAACCAGAACTCCACCCAGCCGCGGGCCTGCGCGTACATCGCGGCGAGCGTGCCGACGAAGATGTAGGCGTCCGCCCACGGGCTCCAGGACCAGCTGGGGTTGGCGAAGTAGACGCCGGCCAGGGCGACGGTGCCCAGCCCGAGGGCGCCGGCCAGCAGCGCCCGCTCGCGCCAGGAGGCGAACCGGACGGCGATCCCGCCGTTCGCGCGGTGCCCCTGCTGCCAGCGGGTCCAGCCCCACGCGGCGGCGGCGATCACGATGACCTGCTTGCCGATCAGGCCGGGGTTGGGCGAGGCCCCGCCGAGGTAGGCGGCGATCAGGACGGCGCCGGAGAGCAGCTGGACGGGCCAGCTCCAGACGTTGCGGCGCCAGCCGAGCGCGAGGCCGGCGAGGCCGAGCAGGTTGCCGAGCATGTCCGCCCACACGACGTGCTGGCCGAAAGCGGTGAAGGCGGTGCTGCTGAGCCAGTTCACGAGGCGTCCTTGGCGAGGTGCTCGGGCAGGGTCCGGGTGTCGAGCAGCCGCTCGACGTACTTGGCGAGGACGTCCACTTCGAGGTTGACCGGGTCGCCGGGGGCCTTGGCGCCGAGCGTGGTCAGTTCGAGGGTGGCGGGGATGAGCGAGACGCTGAAGGAGTCCAGGGCCGCGTCGACCACGGTGAGGCTGACGCCGTCGACGGTGATCGAGCCCTTCTCCACCAGGTAGCGGGTGATCGACTGCGGCAGCGAGAACCGCAGCACCTCCCAGCGCGGCAGACCGGCGGCGTCGAGGTCGCCGGGGGCGCGGGAGAGCAGTTCGCCGGTGGCGTCGACGTGGCCCTGCACGAGGTGGCCGCCGAGCCGGGCGCCGAGCGCCATGGCGCGCTCCAGGTTGACCCGGGAGCCGGGCTTCAACGCGCCGAGGCTGGAGCGGTGCAGGGTCTCGGCCATCACGTCGGCGCTGAACTCGCCCGTGTCGGCGGCGAGTTCCTCGGGGCTGTCGACGACGGTCAGGCAGACGCCGTTGACCGCGATGGAGTCGCCGTGCTTGGCACCGGAACAGACCACCGGGCCACGCAGGCGGATGCGCGAGGACTCGCCGATCTCCTCGATGGAGACGACCTCGCCGAGCTCTTCGATGATGCCGGTGAACACCCGGGTACTCCTCGCGCTTAGGGCGCGGACTCCGGGGCGGCAAGGGAGATGACGCGGACGACAGCACACCGACGGACCCCGGCCACGGCGCCTTCGCCGGGGCAGAGCCCTCCGATCCACCTGCACACCGCGGCCCTGGTCGGACCGCGGACACACTCGTCCGCCGCGCACGCCTCCCATCCGGACTTTAACCGTCGGTCCAGGAATTTCACCTGGTCAACCGGCCGCTGGCTGCGGACGGGTCGCGGACTGTAACCGCCGGTTCGGATTTTCACCGACCCCGGAGTGCGCTGAACGTCACTACTTCTGACGTCATTCTGCCACGACCGGCCGCGCAGCATCAGGGGGCGGTGCTGTGGTCTGTTTCACTCCGGTACCGGACGGTCACCGGGAATAGCCGGGCAGGTGCGGGCGCCCCGGCGCGCCGGGCCACCGCCCGGTGCACCGGGGCCCGCTGGCGGGGCGTCAGGGTCTGGGCAACCGCACCTCGCGGGCATGGCGCTCCCGGCGGGCGGCGTCCCAGTCGCCGGTGCAGTACACCGACAGCTGCGCGACGGCCCCGTCCCGGACGTCCGCGCGGAACAGTTCGCGGCAGTACCAGTCGCCGTCGGCGTCCTGCCAGCGCTCCTCGACCTCCAGCACGAAGCCGGTCGCCGTCGCGTCGAGCCGGCGGCGGGGCACGGTGCCGGTCGCCGGATGGCTCTGGCGGCGCATCGCCACCAGCTCGTCGCGACCGATGGCCTGCAGCCGCCACTGCGGGAGGCTGAGGTCGCAGAACGCGTCGGCGGTGAACAGCCCGTCCGGCGCGCTGCCGGTCTCCAGGAACTCCACCAGGGCGTCCGCCAGCACCTCGACCGTGCGGGTGCGCGTGCCGGTGGTCATGCCGTCGCCCCCTGCAAGGCGCGGGCGATCGCCGCCATCGTCCGCTCCAGCTCGGCGGCCGGGCTGAACTCGACCAGCTCGGTGCCGGCGAAGATCAGCGGCAGGTGGCCGGGCGCGGCGTAGTAGGCGTCGCCCGCCCTGAACTCCTCGTCGTGGTCGGCGTACCGGAAGACCACCCGGCCGGTCGCCACCAGCCCCCAGTGCGGGCAGGGGCAGCGGCCGCCGGGCAGCCCGCGGAACAGCTCGGCCGGGTCGGCGTCCTCCTTGTGCGTCTCGAAACCGACGGTGTACCCGTCGAGTCGGGCATAGCGGCCCTCGATCGCCGGCTCGTCCAGGACGAGCGGCGCCTCGGCCTTCGATGTGCGGGGCATGGCTGGCTCCTCGTGCGCTCGGATACCCACCGGGCGTGCGATGCGGCCGCACGATGTGCCGGCCGGCCGCACGAGCGCGCCGCCCCCGGGCGCCGTCGGCCTCACAGCCGCCAGTCGGGCCGCTGCTCGGGCCGGTACTCGCACAGCGTGCCGGTGCGCACCGACGCCTCCAGGTGGCGGGCCAGCTCGGGGTGGACGGCGCCGATCCGGGCGACGGCGGCGCGGATCCGGGCGGTCACCGCCGTACGCGCCCGTTCGGCCGCGGAGCCCGTCCGGCGCACCCGCCCGCCCAGCCCGTACGCGGCCGAGAGCTGGTCCACCAGGAAGTCCCGCTCGACGGCGAGCCGGGCCGAGCGCTCGCCGTCGCCGGCCGCGTCGGCCTCGTCCGCCTCGGTGCCCAGGTCGGCCAGGCGGCGCCGGTACGCGGCCCGGGCGGCCGCGTCGACCGCCTCCCCGGTGTCGGCGGGTGCGTGCAGCCCGGTGTCACGGCCGGCGGGCGGGGCCGCGGGCCCCGGGGCGGTCGCGAGGTCGAGCGCGGGGACGGGCGTACCCGGCCGGGCCAGCAGCACCGCGAGGTCGCGCAGGCCCTTGCTGTCGGGCACCCGGGCCTCACGGCCCCCGTACCGCAGCAGCCAGAGCGCGCCCTCCCGGCGGAAGACCTCGACGGCCCCGGCGGCCCCGGCCGACGGGGCGGCGGGTACCGGCGGGGTGCCCGGCGGGAGCGCCCCGGCGCCGGCCAGGGCGGCCCGGGCGGCCCCGGTGTGCCGGGCCGCCGCCGCCGGATCGTCCGTCGCGGCCGCCAGCAGGGCCAGGTGGTGCTCGACCGGTCCGCGGACGGCCGCGCCGATCCCCTCCACCGCCCAGAGCCCCGCGTACGGGGCGAGCAGGCGGTACAGCTCGCGCGCGGCCGGGTGCCCGCCGAGCAGGCCGACCGTCTCGGCGGCCTGCGCGAGCATCGGCAGCCACTCGCTGTCGCGCGGCGCCCCGGCCAGCCGCGGTGCCACCGCCGTCAGCCGCCGGGCCGCGTCGTCGGCGCGGCCGCACTGGGCGGCGAGCAGGGCCAGGGTGACCCGGGGCCAGACGCCCGGCATCTCCTCCAGCCCGCCACCGGCCGCCAGGGCGGCCAGCCCCGCGCGATCGCCGGTCGCGGCGAGCATGCACCAGCGCTGGGTGGTGGTCAGGATCGCCGCGTTCTCGCTGCCGGCCCGCCGGCCGGCCTCCTCGGCCTCGGCGAGGTGCCGCCCGCAGTCCTCGTACCGGCCCTCCAGCAGGGCCCGCGCGCCGCGCCACAACGGGACGTACCAGGCGTAGAGCGGGCGGCGCAGGGCGTCGGCGAGCGCGTCGAAGGCGAGCACCTCGGCGTCGGCCCCGGCGTGGTCGCCGGTCTCCAGCAGGGCCACCAGGCGCAGCCGCCGGCCGAGGAGCTCCAGCGCCGGGTCGGGCAGCGCACGGGCCAGGCCGACGATCTCGTCCGCCCAGGCCGAACGGTGCCGGCAGTGGTCGGGCCCGGAGCGGGCGTCGCAGAGGGCGGCCAGGGCGGAGCCGAGCGCCGCGGGTGCGGCGGCGGTGCGGGCGAGCCGGACGGCCTCCTCGGCGAGCGCGATCCGCCGCTCCTCCGGCTCGACCAGGGCGGCTGCCACCGAGAGCCGCGCGGTGACGGCGGCGCGCAGCCCCGGCCGGCCGTCACCGAGCAGGCCCCGGGCCTCGGCCAGCAGGTCGAGCTGGGCGCGGTCGAGCAGGCCGATCTCGAAGCCGACCGGGCCCGTCCCCAGACCGAGCGCGGCGCGGGCCAGCAGATCGGCGCGGCCGGCGGCGCGGGCGAACCCGGCCGCCCGGAGGCAGGCGGTGCGGGCGGCGGCGGGCTCCCCGTGCCGAACCGCGCGGCCGCCAGGGCGAGGTGGAGTTCGGCCAGGCCGTCGGGCGGGGCGTCCGGGTCGGCGTCGGCCGCGGCCGTGTACCAGCGGACGGCATCCTCGTAGGCCAGCAGGGCGGCCGCCCCGTCCCCGGCGAGCCGGGCCTGTTCGGCGGCGCCGGTCCGGTGCTCCGGGCCGGCCAGCAGGAGGTGGCGGGCGATCCCGGCGGGGCCGCCGTCGCCGGGCCGGGCCCGGGCGGCGAGTGCGGCCGCCGCCCGGCGGTGCAGGTCGGCCCGGTCGGCGGCCGGGACGGCGTCGTGGACGGCCTCGCGCAGCAGGTCGTGCCGGAAGGCCCCGGTGCCGGGCTCGGGGTCGTCGGCCAGCAGTCCCGCGTCCCGGGCCCCGGCGAGGTGGCCGGGCAGCTCGCCGGGGCCGCACGCCAGGGTCTCGGCGAGGAGGTCGAGCCGGAACGGGCTGCCGAGGACGGCGGCCGCGGCCAGTGCCCGCCGGCCCTCCGGTGCGAGGTGCGCGGTCCTGGCCGCCACTGCGGCCCGGACGCCCGCGGGCGGGGGCCGTGCAGGCCGTCCTCGGAGCCGATCAGTTCGGTCAGCAGGAAGGCGTCGCGACCGGTGCGCTCGACGGCCAGCCGGACGTCGGCGGGCCCGGGGTCGGCACCGGTGGCGGCTGCCAGCAGCCGGGCGACGTCCGGCTCCCCCAGCGGGCCGAGCGGGAGTCCGTCGGCGCGGCGCAGCAGCTCGGCCCGGTCGTCGTCCCGGCCCGGCCAGTCCGGGTCGCCGTCGCGGGCGGTGACCAGCAGCAGGAGGGGCGCGGTGCGGGCGGCGGCGGCCAGTTCCAGCAGCAGGCGCAGGGAGGACGGGTCGGCTGCGTGGACGTCGTCCAGGACGAGCAGCAGCGGGCGGCGCGCCGCAGCCGTCCTGACCAGCTGGACGGTGTCGCCGGTGAGGCGCAGCCGGGCGCCCTCCGGGTCGGAGGCGGGCAGCAGTCCGGCCGCGCGACCGGCGAGCAGGGCGCGCAGCGGCGGGGAGGCGCGCACCGCGCGGGCGCAGGCGGGGTCGTCGGCGGCGAGGTCGGCGAGCAGCCGGGCCCAGGGCCGGAACGGGCTGCCGTCGGCGCCCGACGGGCACCAGGCCCACAGGACGCGGAAGCCGTCGGCGCGGGCCGCGGCCTCCTGGGCCGTCCTGGTCTTGCCGACCCCGGCCGGGCCGGTCAGCGCCAGCAGGCCGCCCCACCCCGTGCGGGCCCGGTCGGCGGCGGCGGCGATCCCCGCCAGCACCCGCCGGCGGCCGACGAACGGCAGCGGTCCCATCTCGCGTCCTCCCGGTGCCCGCGGGGCCGACGGTCCGAGCCTAGAACGTGCCGGCGGCGTCCCGCCCTCCGGCGGCGGCCGGGCCCGTCGGTGGGCGGTGGAAATACGTTCCGCCGATCGGGGTGCTGGGCTAGATTTCCCGTACGTGACCTCACAGACCGCGGCCGGCGGCCGCCTCTTCGACGCTCTGCAGTCCTCCTCCGTGCGGGCGGTGTCCGAATTGCGGGAGGTGTACGAGGCCCCGGCAGACGCCGCGGTGCGCAAGCAGGTGGACCGGCTCCTCGACCCGGCCCGGCAGCTGATCGGCTGCGCGCCGCTGGTGATGGTGGCGAGCGTGGGTGCGGACGGGCGGTGCGACGTGTCGCCGCGCGGCGGGCCCGCGGGCTTCGTCGCGGTGCTGGACGACCGGACGCTGGCGATCCCGGACGCCACGGGCAACCGGCGGCTGGACAGTCTGCACAACATCGTGGAGACCGGCCGGGTCGGCCTGCTGTTCGTGGTGCCCGGCCGGGACACCACGCTGCGGATCAACGGGCGCGCCTGCGTGTCGACGGATCCGCGGCTGCTGGAGCGGCTCCACGCCGTCGGCAAGCCGCCGCGGAGCGCGATCGTGGTGGAGGTCGACGAGGTGTACGGGCACTGCCCGAAGGCGTTCCTGCGGGCCGGCGCGTGGAAGCCCGACCAGTGGCCCGCCCCGGGCGAGCAGCCCAGTTCGGCCGAGGTGACCCTCTCCCACCTGCGGGATCCGGAGCTGAGCCTGGCCGACATCCAGCAGTCCGAGCGGGAGTCGCTGCTGCACCGCTACGAGTGAGCCCGCTCCCCGGGCCCGGCCCGGCCGGCCCGGCTGCGGCCAGCAGCACGGCCGCGGCCGCGCGGGCCTGCCGTGCGGGGGCGGAGCTGCCGGTCAGGGCCGCGGTGGTGATGGCGCCCTCGGCGAGCAGCAGCAGCTGGTCGGCGAGCGCGTCGGGCAGGCCGGCCGCGGCCGTCAGCGTGCCGAGCCAGTGCCGGAACGCGGCCTTGTGCCGGAGGGCCGCAGCGGCGACGGCGGGTGAGCCGGCGCCGAGTTCGCCGTAGGCGTTGAGGAAGGCGCAGCCGCGGTAGCCGGGCTCGTCGAACCAGGCGGCGAGCCAGTCGAAGACCGCGAGGAGCCGCCCGCCGGGGTCGCTGGTGGCCGCCGTGACGTGGGCGGCGAGATCGCCGCGCCAGCGGGTGTCGCGGCGGAGCAGGTAGGCCTCCACCAGGTCGCCCTTGGAGGGGTACAGCGCGTAGAGCCGCTTGAGGGAGAGCCCGGAGGCGGCACGGACGGCGTCCATGCCAACGGCCTGCACGCCGCGGCCGTAGAAGAGCTGTTCGGCGGCGTTCAGGGCCTGGCTGCGCGCCCCCGTGTCGTTGTCCACGATCACCCGTCTCCTTGCCTGAGAACCATCGCTCTCCTAGGGTAGCGACCAAGCGGAGAACGATCGTTCTCCCCTGCCCCGAGGAGTGCCCCATGCCCGGACAGCGGCCCCCGTCCCGCCGTTCACCGAGGAGACCGCCCGACGGAAGGTCCAGGCCGCCGAGGACGCCTGGAACTCCCGGGACCCGGAGCGGGTCGCCCTGGCGTACACCGAGGACTCCGAGTGGCGCAACCGCGACGTCTTCCTCACCGGGCGCCGCGAGATCGTCGCCTTTCTCACCGCCAAGTGGCAGCGCGAGCTCGGCTACCGGCTCCGCAAGGAGCTGTGGGCGTACACCGGCGACCGGATCGCCGTCCGCTTCGAGTACGAGTTCCACGACGCCGACGGCCAGTGGTTCCGCGCGTACGGCAACGAGAACTGGGAGTTCGACCCGAACGGCCTGATGCGGCGCCGCTTTGCGAGCATCAACGACCTGCCGATCACCGCCGACGAACGCCGCGTCGCCTTCCCCGAGCAGACCTGACCGTGCGTCAGAGATCCACCGGGCCACCGGCGCCGTAGGAACGCACCTGCACACCGGCGCCGTCCGGGCGGACGACGTGCACCCGGCCCGCACCGCGCACCAGAGCCCGCCCGTCGGCGTCGACCGTCAGCGCGGTGTTCTCGTCGATCGCCACGCCGGAGGCCACCATGCCGCCGGCCACCGCCGCGGCCAGCCGGCCCAGCGTGCCCCACTGGCCACCATGCCGCCGGCCACCGCCGGGGCCAGCAGGCCCAGGCCGTCGCCCACCTCGATCCCGTCCAGGTCCTCGGCGGCGTCCTCCGGGCAGACCGGGACCCCATCGGCGAGCCAGCCGCCGACCAGCGCCCGGCCGGCGGCGATCGCGGCACCGGCCGAGAAGCCGGCGTACGGCAGCGGCCGCGCGGCCAGCGCCCGGCCCAGCGGCCCGGCCAGCGCCGCCCGGTACGCCGGGGTCAGGCCGGCCCCCACGAAGACGGCGTCCGCGTCCTCCAGGGCCGCCGGGTCGAAGGCGCCGTCGAGTGGCACGGCGACGGCGTACGGCCGGCACGGCGCGGCGGCCGCGAACGCGTCCGACCAGCGGGCGAACTGCTCCGCCACGTCGCCCTCGTCGAGCAGCACGCAGGCCACCGCCGGATCCGGTCCGGCCTCGGCCAGGAACGGCCCGTACAGCTCCCGGTACAGGCGCTCGTCCCGCCCGCCGCCGATCAGATGAACAGCCATCGCTCCCCCTTGGTCCGACCGCCGGGGCCCGCGCCGCCGACCCCGGCACGTTAGAGGCCCGGACGGCCCGGGGCCAGCGCTTTTCCGCGGCGGAGGCAGCCGGGGGCACGGCGGCCGGACGGCGAGGCGGCCGCGGTCAGCGGGAGCGCAGATCGGCGCCGCAGCGCCAACACTCCGCCGCCGGGGGCCCCTCGGGCACCGCGTCGCACTGCGGGCAGAGCCGGGCCAGCAGGCAGGCGGGTTCGCCGCCCTCCTCGACCGCGGGCCGGGGGGCGTCCGGGGCGGTCTCACGGGTGCCGTCGGCGTCCATCCGGCGAGCGTACCGGGATCGGGCGGCGCGACACAGGGCGTGGCGGCTCGCGCAACGGCCGCGGTGGTGGTGTCCTGGTAGGGACGGGAAGGGTCCCAGAAAGACGCGGAGTAGCGGCGCAAGCCGTGCACCGCGCAATCAGGATCCGCGAGAAGCGGGTAGCCCCTTCCCGTCTCCGGCTGTGCGGCCCCGGTCGGACCACCGGGGAGCACCACGGGGCACCGCGCCCGGTTGCCCGGACGGCGGCGCCCCGTCGGCCGTGCGCCAGGAGGTCAGCAGGTCAGGTTGGACCCCGGGGTGGTGCCGAGGATCGACACGAAGTTCTGGTAGGCGTTGACCCGGCTCTGGACCTGGGCGGGGTTGCCGCCGTTGCACTCCAGGCTGCCGTTGATGCTGCGGATCGTCTCACCGAATCCGGCGCCGTTGACCATGGCGTTGTGCGGGGTCATCGTGCCGGGCCCGGTCTGGGTGTTCCAGTACCAGAGGCCGGTCTTCCAGGCCACTGCGGCGTCGGTCTGCACCAGGTTGGGGTTGTGCAGCAGGTCGATGCCGAGTGCGTCGCCGGCGGCCTTGTAGTTGAAGTTCCAGCTGAGCTGGATCGGGCCGCGGCCGTAGTAGGCGGACTGCCCGGCGGGGCAGCCGTAGGACTGCGAAGTGTCGCAGTAGTGCGGGTAGTTCGCGGTGTTCTGCTCGACGATGTACACCAGGCCGCCGGTCTCGTGGCTGACGTTGGCGAGGAAGGCCGCGGCCTCCTGCTTGCGCACGGTGTCACTGCCGGTCGCCGCGAACGCCGGGTAGGCGCTCAGCGCGGCGGTCAGGCCGCTGTAGGTGTAGAAGGAGTTCCGGTTCGGGAACATCTGGTTGAACTGGGCCTCGCTGACGGGGAATCCGCCCGGGTTGGGGGTCTGCGTCGGGCCGGTCGTCGAACCGGAGCAGGTGTACGGGTCCCAGTACCAGGTGCTGATCACGGGATCGTAGCCCGGGTTGTCGTGGGACGCGCGGTAGAGCAGGCCGTTGGTGTACTGGACCACCGTGCCGGCGGTGTACGACTGGCCGGCCACCCAGGCGGGGTAGCTGCAGCTTCCGCCGGTGGGGGTCGGGGTGCTGCCACCGCCGCCGCCACAGGTGCCCTGGTCGGCCCAGACACCCGAGCCGCCGGTGCTCGGGGCCTCGTTCTGGGTCCACCACTTGGCGTTCCAGTTGTGGCCGTTGTACGAGGCGGAGTTGCCGCTGGTGTAGACGGTCGAGGAGTTCCACGGAGTTGCGCAGGTCGCCGCGGAGGCGGCGGACGGCAGGGCGAACGCCAGGCCCGCGACGGCCGAGGCTGCGGCAAGGAACGCCAGGAAGCGGCGTTTGACCGACTTGGAGCGGTGCTTGACTGACACGTGATCACCCCTTGGTGCGGTGGGGGCCGCACGGGATCGAGGACGGGGACCGCCCCGCGCGGGCCCGAGGCATGCCAGGAGCCGGCCGGTGTCGACGGCCGAGGTTACGGGCCGGTACGGGGCTGATGAGGACTCAACCGTGCTGGTCTATACCTGTCAAGCAGTTCAGGCGATCCCAGGCCACCGTTAGGACGGAGTTAAGGGACGGCCCCCCGATCCGAGGACCGGGGTGCGATCTCGACCGGATCCGACGACCCGTCGGGCCACCGCCCCTCGGCCGGTGAAGGCCGCCGCACGACGGGCCGTACGGTGGGAACCCGACGTCGATGGGGGGAACGCGAGTGCGGTACCAGGTGACGGTGGATGTCGCGGCGACGCCGGAGCGGGTGTGGGCGGTGCTGGCCGACATCGAGGGCTGGCCCCGCCGGACGGTGTCGAAGGCGGGCTTACGCCTGCTGTCCGACGGCCCGGTGGCAGTGGGGAGCGAGGCAGAGGTCCGGCAGCTCAAGCCGGCGACCGAAGTGTGGCAGGTCACCGGCATGGAGCCGGGGCGCAGCTTCGAATGGCGCTCCCGCAACCCGGCGTTCACCACGATCGGCACCCACCGGATCGAGCCGCTCGGTGCGGACCGGTCCCGGGTGGTGCTCGGCGTGCAGCAGATGGGATTCATGGCGCCGCTGCTCGCCCTGGCGTACGGCAGGCCGACCCGCCGGTACGTCGACATGGAGGCGGCCGGGCTGAAGCGGTACTGCGAGGCGCAGGGCCGCTGAGCGATGCGGGCCCGAGCCCTGCACCGCCCAGCGGCCCCATGGCTTCGCTGTCGCCGTCAGGACACCGCCGCCTAGCGGGACAGCAGCAGGTTCACGTCCCCGAACTCGTGCCACAGGTAACGGTGCTGCAGTGCCTCGGCATAGCACCTGGCCAGCAGCGGACGACCCGCGACGGCCTCCAGCATCAGCAGGTGCGAGGCGCGCGGTTCGTGCCAGCCGGTGAGCAGTCCGTCCACCGCCCGCACGCCCCGCTCCGGGGTGATCACCAACTCCGTCCAGCCGTCGGCGGCATGCACCCGCCCGTCCTCGCCGGCCGCCGACTCCAGGGCGCGGACGACCGTGGTGCCGACCGCCACCACCCGGCCGCCCGCCGCCCGCACCCGGCCGACCAGGCGCGCCGTCGGCTCCGGCACCCGGAACCACTCCGCGTACGGCGCCTCGTGCGCCTCCGGGGAGGCCACTCCGGTGTGCAGCGTGATCGGCGCGAACAGCACTCCGCGGGCGGCCGCCCGGGCCACCGTGTCCGCGGTGAACGGCCGTCCCGCGCTGGGCATTTCGCTGCTGCCGGGCACGGAGGCGAAGACCGTCCGGTAGGCCTCGACCGGCCAGTCGCGGTCCACGTAGCCGTACCGGATCGGCCGGCCGAACCGGGTCAGGTAGCCGGTGGGGCCGCCCGGCAGGTCGAGCCGGGCGTGCCACAACCGCGTCGTGAAGGGGGCGGTGAGCTCGGCCCGGCCGCCGCCCGGCAGGGTGATCCCAAGCCCCGCCCGGGCGGGTGAACTCCCCTGCTCGTAGGGGACGGTGGCGCCGGCGGTCGGGCAGCGCAGCTCCACCAGGTGGTGGCCGCGCGGATCCGGCCGGGCGCCGGAGAGGTGCAGGGCCACCCGGTCGCCGCCCGGCAGCCGCCCGTCCAGTGCGGCCGGCAGCATCGCGGAGTCGTTGACCACCAGCAGGTCCCCCGGGTCCAACAGCCCCGGCAGGTCGGCGAACCGGTGGTGCCCGGTGCGCAGGCCCGGCCGCCGGCCGACCAGCAGCCGGACACCGTCCCTGGTCAGTCCGCGGGCCTCGGCCGGGGCGCGGGCGGACAGTTCGGCCGGCACGGTGAAGTCCCACCCGTCCGACGGGTCCGGCCCGGCGGCCGGCCCCGGGTGAACGGCGGTCGCCATCTCAGGCCCTCGCGCCGGCGAGCAGGCCGGCGGCCCGGTACCGGCCGGAGGCGGGGCGGTCGCGGAGCAGCGTGAGGACGGCGGGCACCACGGTCGCGGGCAGCGGCCGGTCGGAGATGTCCTCGCCGGGGAAGGCCTCCTGGTGCATCCGGGTGCGCATGTCGCCAGGGTCCAGGGCCCAGACCCGCAGCGCGGGCTCCTCCGCGCCGAGGATCGCCGTGGCGTGGTCCAGGGCCGCCTTCGACGCCCCGTAGCCGCCCCAGCCGGGGTAGGGCTCGACGGCCGCGTCCGAGCTGAGGTTGAGCACGGCGCCGCCGTGGCCGCGCAGCTGGGGCAGCAGCAGCTGGGTCAGCGCGATCGGGGCGAGCACGTTGACCTCGAAGGTCTCCAGCAGGCCCGGCAGCGGGAAGTCCGCCAGGGCGGGCATCGGCGCACCGGCCGGGTCGCGGCCGGTGAGGGTGGAGGCGTTGTTGACCAGCAGGCGGGCGCCGCCGAGGGCGGCGGCGGCCGCGGCGAGGCGCTCCCGGTGGGCGTCGTCGACGACCGAGCCGGCCGGGGCGGCGACCTCGGTGACGGCGGCGAGCTCGGCCTCGACGGCGGCGAGTTCGGCGGCGCCCCGGGCGGTGAGCACCAGGCGCCAGCCGTCCAGGGCGAGCGCGCGGGCGAGTTCCAGGCCGAGTCCGCGGGAGGCTCCGGTGACGACGGCGACGGGCGGTGTCTGCGAGGTGTCCATGGCACGACTCTCCCGCCGCACCCGCGGTCGGCGGATCGGCCGCCGGCCCCGGCGGCGGGTGGTCCGTTGGGCCTACGGCCGGGGCCGTAGGCCCACGCCGAGGGGGCTCCCGGCAGGGCGGTCCCGCCGACGGCCGCCCGCGGACGCGGTATGCGGCGGCGGCCGCGTACCGCGCCCGCGGTACGCCAGGTGTCTGCGGACGGCTGACGACACCCGGGTGCCGGGGCGGCAGGGTTGAGTACACCGGGGAGAGGGCCCGCGGCCCGTGGGGGCCGACGGGCCGGACGAAGGCGTCCGCCCCCGTCCCGCCCCGAGGGCACACCGCCGGCCGCGCACGCCGCGATGTGCCGTTCACGCCCGGCCCGCCGCAGGGCCAGACTCCTCTGGAGACCGGATGTCCGTGCTTGCCCGCTGGTGCCATCGGCACCGGATCGTGACCGTTCTGCTCTGGCTGGGCCTGCTGGTGGGCCTCGGGGCGGTGTCGGGAGCGGTCGGCACCAAGTACAGCGACAGCATGTCGATGCCGGCCACCGAGTCCAGCAAGGCCATGGAGCTGCTGAAGGGGGCCATGCCGGCCGCCGCCGGCGACACCGACACCGTGGTCTGGCACACCACCGGCGGCACGGTGAACGACCCCGCGGCCAAGGAGCGGATGACCGAGGCGCTGGACGCGATCTCCACCAGCCCCTCCGTCGCATCGGTGGTCAGCCCGTACAGCCCGCAGGGCGCGCAGCAGGTCAGCAAGGACGGCGCGACCGCGTACGCCCAGGTGACCTTCACCGGGAACGCCCGCGACGTCCCCAAGGCGGACGTCCAGCACGTCATCGACCTCGCGAAGCAGGCCCGCACCACCGGGCTGGACGTGCAGCTGGGCGGGCAGGCCGTGCAGAACACCGAGACCGTGATGGGCGGTGCCAGCGAAATCATCGGCATCGTCGCCGCCCTGGTCGTGATGACGCTGGTCTTCCGGTCGCTCTGGGCCGCCGCCCTGCCGATCCTCACCGCCGTGGCCGGTGTCGGCACCGGCGTGGTCGGCACCGGCCTGCTCAGCCACGGCATGAGCATCGCCTCGGTGGCCCCCACCCTCGGCGTGCTGGTGGGCCTCGGCGTCGGTATCGACTACGCGCTGTTCATCGTCAACCGGCACCGCAAGGGCCTGATGGCGGGCCTGACCGTGCAGGAGTCCGTGACCAAGGCGCTGAACACGTCGGGCCGGGCGGTGCTGTTCGCGGGCCTGACCGTGGTGATCGCCCTGCTGGGCATGCTGATCCTCGGCATCGGCTTCCTCAACGGCATGGCGGTCTCCGCCGCGCTGACCGTCGCCCTCACCGTGCTCGCCGCGATCACCCTGCTGCCCGCCATGCTCGGCCTGCTGAAGATGCGGGTGCTGAGCCGCGCGCAGCGCCGGCAGCTGGCCGAGCACGGCCCGGTGCCGGTGCAGGCGACCGGCTTCTGGTCCCGCTGGGCCGCGAAGGTCCAGGCCCGGCCGACCGGCAAGGCGCTGGTCGCCCTGCTGGTGATGGTCGCCGTCTCGCTGCCGGTGCTTTCCCTGCGCCTGGGCAGCTCGGACGCGGGCAACAACCCGAAGTCCACCACCTCCCGGCAGGCGTACGACCTGATGGCCGGTGGCTTCGGGGCCGGCTCCAACGGGCCGCTGCTGCTCGTCGCAGAGGCTCCCACCGCCCAGGACAAGGCCGCCCTGGGCACGCTCGTCACCGAGCTGCGGACCGTCCCCGGGGTGGCCCAGGTCGCGGCCGCGCCGATGCAGGACGGCCAGGCCGTCGGCACCGTCCGGGTCGTGCCGACCACCTCCCCGCAGTCCGCGCAGACCTCCGACCTGATCACCGACCTGCGCGACCGGGTCGTCCCGGCCGCCGAGCACGGCACCGGCCTCAAGGTCCACGTGGGCGGCGCGACCGCGACGGCGGCCGACTTCGCGAGCGTGCTGATCTCCAAGCTGCCGGTGTTCATCGCGATCATCGTGGGCCTCGGCTGCCTGCTGATGATGGTGGCCTTCCGCAGCGTGCTGGTGCCGCTGCTGGGTGTGGCGATGAACCTGCTGACGATGGGTGTGGCGTTCGGCGCGATCGTGGCGGTCTTCCAGTGGGGCTGGGGCTCGGAGGCGCTGGGAGCCGGTGCGGCCGGCCCGGTGGAGGCCTTCGCCCCGGTCATGATCATCGCGATCCTGTTCGGCCTCTCGATGGACTACCAGGTCTTCCTGATCAGCCGGATGCACGAGGAGTGGACGCACACCCGGGACAACCGGCGGGCCGTCCGGATCGGCCACGGCGAGACCGGGCAGGTCATCACCGCCGCGGCCGTGATCATGGCGTGCGTGTTCGCCGCGTTCGTGTTCGGCGGACAGCGGATGATCGCCGAGTTCGGCATCGGCCTGGCCCTGGCCGTCCTGCTGGACGTCCTGGTGCTGCGGATGGTGCTCGTCCCGGCCCTGATGCACCGGTTCGGCCGGGCCAACTGGTGGCTGCCCCGCTGGCTCGACCGGCTGCTCCCGCACGTCTCCGTGGAGGGCGGGCCCGACGCCCCCGCCGCGGAGCCGGGCGGGCACCTGGAGCCCGTGCTGCAGGACGTCTCCCGTTGACCGTCCGCCCGGTGGCGGACCGGGGCCGGGCCGGCGGGCACGCCGGTCCGGCCCCGGCTGCGTACGGTGAGGGGGTGGAGACGGCGTACGCGTTCCGACGGTGGCTGCGGGCCCGTCCGCCGATGGCGGACCTGGCCGTGGCGCTGCTCTGGTTCGTGCTGGCCGCCCCGCTGGCGGTCGCCACCGCGTACCACCAGAACGCCTCGATCTCCGCGTACCTGCTGCTGCTGGCGGTCTCCTGCGTGCCGCTGCTGTTCCGCAGCCGCTGGCCGATCCCGGTGGTGGCGGCGACGGTGGTCGTCGCGGTGGTCGAGTTCGCGCTGATCCCGGGCTCCGGGCCGCAGCCGGTCGCGGTGGCCGTCGCCCTGTACGCCGCCGCGACCCGCACCGACCGGCGGACCGCCTGGCGGACGGGCGCGTGCGCCGCCGTCGCGCTAAGTACGGCCGCGCTGCTCACCCGCCCCACCCTGGAGGACCTGCCGGCCAACCTCGGCCTGATCGCCTGGACGTTCCTCTCGGTGGCGATCGGCGACGCCGTCCGCAGCCGCCGCGAACTGCTCGCCTCTGCCGTGGAGCGCGCCGAACGGGCCGAACGCACCCGGGACGAGGAGGCCCGCCGCCGGGTCACCGAGGAGCGGATGCGGATCGCCCGCGAGCTGCACGACGTGGTGGCCCACCACATCACCCTGGTCAACGCGCAGGCGGGCGTGGCCCACCACCTGATGCGCACCGACCCGGACCACGCCTACCAGGCGCTGGAGCGGATCCGCGACACCAGCCGGGCCGCCCTGGACGAGCTGCGCGCCACCGTCGGGCTGCTCCGCCAGAGCGGGGAGCGGGCCGCGCCGCGGGAGCCCGCGCCGGGCCTCGGCGGCCTCGACGACCTGCTGGAGTCCTTCCGCCACTCCGGCCTGCGGGTCGAGCTGGAACGCACCGGCGAGCCGGTCGGCCTCCCGCCGATCACCGACCTGACGGCCTACCGGATCCTCCAGGAGGCCCTCACCAACACCCACAAGCACGCCGGGCCGGCGACCGCGCGCGTCGCGCTCGACTTCCGGCCGGACGTGCTGCGGATCACCGTCGCCGACGACGGCCGCGGCCGGGGCGCCGCACCGGGTACCGACACCGGTGGCGGCACCGGCTACGGGATGATCGGCATGCACGAACGCGCCCGGGCCGTCGGCGGCACGCTCACCGCCGGGCCGCTCCCCGACCGGGGCTTCCGCATCCACGCCGAACTGCCGCTGCCCGCCGGCGGCGGCCGAAAGGGCTCCAGGCCATGACGATCCGCGTCCTGCTCGCCGACGACCAGGCCCTGCTGAGGGGCACCTTCCGGATGCTCGTCGACTCGGCCCCCGACCTGGAGGTGGTCGGCGAGGCCGGGACGGGCCGCGAGGCCGTGGCGCTGGCCCGGAGCCTGCGCGCCGACCTCGTCCTGATGGACATCCGGATGCCCGACCTCGACGGCCTCGCCGCGACCCGGCTGATCACCGCGGACGAGGACCTGGCGGGCGTCAAGGTCCTCGTGCTGACCACCTTCGAGAGCGACGAGTACGTCGCCGAGGCGCTGCGGGCCGGCGCCAGCGGCTTCCTCGGCAAGGGCATCGACCCCGAGGAGCTGCTCGACGCGATCCGGGTCGTGGCGGCCGGCGACGCGCTGCTCTCCCCCGCCGCCACCAAGGCACTGATCGGCCGGTTCCTCGCCCAGCCCGCCCCGCAGGACCGCGCCGCGCTCCCCGGCCTCGACGTGCTCACCGCCCGCGAGCAGGAGGTCGTCACGCTCGTCGCGGCCGGGCTCTCCAACGACGACATCGCCGAACGGCTGTTCGTCACGCCGCTCACCGCCAAGACCCACGTCAACCGCGCGATGGCCAAACTCGGCGCACGCGACCGCGCCCAGGTGGTGGTCATCGCCTACGAGAGCGGACTGGTGCGGCCGGGGAGCGCCTAGCAGATGGTTCGAACGCGTTCGAGGGAGTCGGGGGCCACCGGGGACACGGCCATCCGCGTACCGCGCGGCGGGGGTCGATCGGCCGTGCACCGACTTATCATCGGACGATCCGACCGGTCTGCGGTGAAAGGCTGCGCCCGCCATGACGATCAGTGAGGCTCTGACGGTCGACCAGGCCGTCGACCGGATGGAGGCGTTGCGGTCCACGCTCCCGACCGGGGACGGGGTGGCCGTCTTCAACCGGATGTACCTGCGGGTGACCCGCCTCGTCCGGGAACGGCTCGGGGAGACGTACTTCGCCGACCCGGCGGGCATGTCCGAGCTGGACGCGGTGTTCGCCGCCCGCTACCTGGACGCGGTGGAGGCCGCCTCGGACGGCCGTCGGCCCGCACCTTGCTGGCGCCCGCTGTTCGAACTGCGGAACCGGCCCGGCATCCACCCGCTGCAGTACGCGCTGGCGGGGATGAACACCCACATCGAGCACGACCTGCCGCTGTCCGTGCTCGACACCTGCCGGCTGCTGGGCAGCCGGCCGGAGGACGTCCGGGCGGACTACCACCGGATCAACGACCTGCTCGCCCAGGTGGAGGCCGAGGTGCGGGAGGAACTGCTGCCGGGCCCGCAGGCACCGGCCGCCGCCGAGGCGCTGCTCCACGTCCTCGGCGTCTGGAGCATCGACCGGGCCAGGGAGGCGGCGTGGGCCACCGTGGAGGCGCTGTGGGAGCTGCGGCACACCCCGGCGGTGGAGGACGCGGTGGCCGGCACGCTCTCCCGGACGGTCGGCATGGTGAGCCGGGCGCTGCTGACCCCGGTGGAGTGATCCACCGGGGCCGGCGGGCGCCCGGCCCGGCCCCGCGTCAGGCCCAGCTGGAGTGCAGCGGCTTGCCCTCGGCGTAGCCGGCTGCGCTCTGCACGCCGATGATCGCCTTCTCGTGGAACTCCTCCAGGCTGGAGGCGCCCGCGTAGGTGCACGAGCTGCGGACACCCGCCACGATCGAGTCGATCAGGTCCTCCACGCCCGGGCGGGCCGGGTCGAGGAACATCCGCGAGGTGGAGATGCCCTCCTCGAAGAGCGCCTTGCGGGCCCGGTCGTAG
Source organism: Kitasatospora paranensis (assembly GCF_039544005.1). NCBI lineage: Bacteria > Bacillati > Actinomycetota > Actinomycetes > Kitasatosporales > Streptomycetaceae > Kitasatospora > Kitasatospora paranensis. Next base: position 7,058,686 of record NZ_BAABKV010000001.1, on the reverse strand, counting down.
GCCGACTCCTCGGAGGTCCGGTTGCGCACCGCGCGGGCCGAGGCCATGCCGAAGCTCTCCTTGTACTGGCGGCCGTCGGCGGTGGTCTGGAGGTCGCCCGGGGACTCGTAGGTACCGGCGAACCAGGAGCCGATCATCACGTTGGAGGCGCCGGCGGCCAGCGCCATCGCGACGTCGCGCGGGTGCCGCACGCCGCCGTCCGCCCAGACGTGCCTGCCCAGGCGGCGGGCCTCGGCCGCGCACTCGAGCACGGCGGAGAACTGCGGACGGCCGACACCGGTCATCATCCGGGTGGTGCACATCGCACCGGGGCCGACACCGACCTTGAGGATGTCCGCGCCGGCCTCGACCAGGTCGCGCACGCCCGCGGCGGAGACCACGTTGCCCGCCACGACGGGCACCTGCGGGTCCAGGCCCCGGACGGCGCGCAGCGCGGCGATCATCGACTCCTGGTGGCCGTGCGCGGTGTCGACGACCAGCACGTCCGCGCCCGCCTCCAGCAGCGACTTGGCGCGGCCGGCGACGTCGCCGTTGATGCCGACGGTGGCGGCGATCCGCAGCCGGCCGGCGGCGTCGACGGCCGGGCTGTAGAGGGTGGCGCGCAGCGCGTTCTTCCGGGTGAGCAGGCCGACCAGGGTGCCGTCGGCGGCCACCACCGGGGCGAGCTTGCGGTGCGCCTCGTTGAGCTTCTCGAACGCCGTGTGCGGGTCGATGTCCTCGTCCAGCAGAAGCAGCTCGCGGGACATCACCTCGGAGAGGCTGGTGAAGCGGTCCACGCTCTGGCAGTCGCTCTCGGTGACGACGCCGACCGGGCGGCCGTGCTCGACCACGACCACGGCGCCGTGGGCGCGCTTGGGCAGCAGCGACAGGGCGTCGGCGACGGTGTCGCCCGGGCTGAGGGTCAGCGCGGTGTCGTGCACCAGGTGGCGCTGCTTGACCCAGCCGATCACCTCGGAGACGACCTCGATCGGGATGTCCTGCGGGATGGCGACCAGTCCGCCGCGACGGGCGACCGTCTCGGCCATCCGGCGGCCGGCGATGGCGGTCATGTTGGCGACGACCAGCGGGACGGTCGTGCCGGTGCCGTCGTGGGCCGAGAGGTCGACGCCCTGCCGCGAGCCCACGGCGGATCGGCTCGGGACCATGAAGACGTCGTCGTACGTCAGGTCGTACGCGGGCTTGAGGTCGTTCAGGAAGCGCATGAAGGGGGCTCTCTGGCTGGGCGGAAGGTACACCTCGGGTGCGGTTGCGGCTCGACCGCAGGGCGCACTCGGGCGCCCCGCACCCAACGTTCAATCCTCATCGATACCCCGCTCGAAAGCCAGTTCACGCCCGAACGCTGAAGGTCCGCACAGTCGGTCCCGTGATCATGGCGCGCAGCCTTGGAGGATCGCACGAACGAGGCGGGCCCCGGCCGGGGTCAGCCCTCCGCCGGGACGGGCTCGGCGCGCGCGGTGCGGTCGGTCACCGACACCACGCCGTCGACCGAGCGGCAGATCCGGAGCACCCGGTCGACGAGCACCGGGTCCTCGATGGTGCCGCTGAGCACCACCCGGCCCTGGTCGACCTCGACCCCGACGGCCGACGGGCTGACCCCGGGCACGGCGCCGAGCTCCTCCACGATCTCGCGGTGGATCGCCCGGTCGTCGCGGAGGAAGACCTGCAGCAGGTCGCCGCGGCTCACCATGCCGGAGAGCCGCCCCTCGGCGTCGACCACCGGCAGCCGTTTCACCCCGTGCCGGCTCATCAGCCGGGCGGCCGCGACCACGCTGGCCCCCGCCGTGGTGCACACGACGGGGCCGCTCATCAGGTCACGGGCGGTGACCGCACCCGCGCCGTGCGGCGACGCGGACGGCGGTCCGGCGGCGGCGTCCGGGCCGGCCGGCGGAAGCGGGTCGGCCGGGCCGGTCACGCCGTCGGGGCCCGGCGGGTCGTCCTCCTGGGCGGCCAGGGTCCGCAGCAGGTCCGCCTGCGAGACGATGCCGACCGGACGCCCGGCCGCGTCCACCACCGGTACGGCGGTGATCTCGAACTCGGCGAGCAGCTCCACGATCTCCCGGAACCCGGTCTCCGGCGCCACCCGGACGACCTGCCGGGTCATCACCGAATCCACCGTGCGGTGCCCCATCAACGCGCTCCCTCGGTCACGGTCAGGATCTCCGCCACCGGCCTGCGCGGGGTGGTGGGGCCGGCCGGGCCGTAGCCCAGCCGCAGCAGCAGCTGCACGCAGTCCGGTCCGGCGGCCGGATCGCGCAGCCCCCAGCGGGTGTCCGGCCACTCCACCGCCTGGTGCAGCACGGTGGCCCGCAGCCCCTGCAGGGTCGCGAGCAGCCAGACCCGCTCCAGCGCCTGACCGGCGCGCAGCCAGTCGGCCGGGCGGTCGGCGAGCGTGGACAGGGTGCAGACCTGCGGAAAGGCCTCGAAGACCCGGCTGGGCGGCGCCGCGACCGGCGGGTGGCCGCTGTACGCCCGCATCGGCACCCGCGCCGCGTGGTCCTGCGGGCCCAGCGCGTAGGTCGGGATGCCGTCGACGGCGGGCCGCTCCGGGCGCAGCCACCGCCGGGTCTCCGCCTCCCGCTCCAGGTCCGCCGAGCTGCGGCGTTCGGCCTCGACGGTCAGTTCCAGGACGCGGTGCGCCTCCGCGGGGGCGAGCGGGACGAGCCGGGCGCCCTCGGCCGCGGCCGCCGCGACGAGCTCGGCGAGCAGCGCCGGCGGCACCGGCCGGTCCTCGAACGGCACCCGGCTGGAGTGCCGCTCGGCGATCGCGGCGTACAGCTGCTCCGGACCGGCGTACGGGCTGCGCAGGTCGACCTCGGCGGCGGTCTGCGGGTCGCCGGCGTACGGCAGCAGCCGGACGACCGGCTCGCGGCCGAAGTGCCGGGCGGCGACCCGGAGGTTGAACAGGGCGGCGCCGACCGACACGTGCAGCGCCCGACCGTCCGGGTCGATCAGTGCGACGGCCCGGGACGGATCGGTGCGGACCCACACCGTCCCGCCGTCCGCCGTCACCTCGAAGCGCCACGGCTGGGTGTTGTGCAGGGACGGCGCCGCCCCGGCGGCCGCGGCCAGGGTGTGCAGGTGGGCCGTGCTGAGGCCGGGCTCGGACATGGTGGGTGCCTCCTTGCCTTCGACGCCCCGCAGCGGCCGGTGGCCACCCGGTGCATCGAGCGTGCGGCGTGTCGCCGGCCGGCGGTAGAGCCGAAGGGCCCTGCGCTGCGGCCGGTCGGGTCAGTCGGGGACGAGGACCGCGACGCCGGTGACCCGGTCGGCGGCGAGGTCGGCGAGGGCTTCGGGTGCCCGGCCCATCGGATAGCGGCGGACCCGGACGGTCGGCGGGCGGGCCGCGGCCTCCGCGAGGTAGGCACGTCCGTCGGCCCGGGTGTTGGCGGTGACGCTGCGCAGCGTCCGTTCCTGGAACAGGTACTGGTGGTAGTCGAGCCGGGGGATGTCGGTCAGATGGATGCCGGCGACCGCCAGGGTGCCGCCGCGGTCGAGTGCGGCAAGCGCCACCGGCACCAGGTCGCCCACCGGCGCGAACAGGATCGCCGCGTCGAGCGGCTCCGGCGGGCTGTCGTAGGCGTCGCGGGCGGAGGACGCGCCGAGGTCCTGGGCGAGCCGCCGGGCCTCGTCCGATCGGGTCAGCACGTGCACGCGGGCGCCGCGGCCCAGGGCCAGCTGGGCGGTCAGGTGGGCGGACGCGCCGAAACCGTAGAGGCCGAGGCGGCCACCGGGCGGGAGTTCGGCGCGGGCCAGCGCGCGGTAGCCGATGATCCCCGCGCACAGCAGCGGGGCGAGCTCCTCGTCGGGCGGGCTGCCGGGGCCGTCCGGCAGGCGGTAGGCGTAGTCCGCGTCGACGACGGCGTGTCCGGCGTAGCCGCCGGGCACGTCCCAGCCGGTGTAGCGGGAGTCCGGGCAGAGGTTCTCCCGGCCGGCCAGGCAGTACCGGCAGGCACCGCAGGTGCCGGCCAGCCAGGCGGCGCCCACCCGGTCGCCGACGGCGAAGTCCGCCGCCCCGGGGCCGGCCGCGAGCACCCGGCCGACGATCTCGTGGCCGGGCGGGCAGGCCGGGCGGTGCGGCGGCAGGTCGCCCTCGGCGAGGTGCAGGTCGGTGCGGCAGACCCCGCAGGCGCCGACCTCGATCAGCAGGCCGCGCCGTCCGGGCCCGTCCAGCGGCTGCTCCGTTCGGCGCAGGGGCCGCTCGGCGGCCGGCGCCGGGTGGTCCACCACCCAGGCCGTGGTGGTCGACACGGCAGCCATGGGCACCGCCTCCCGTCCGCCCGGCCGGGCCCGCGGGGACGCCGGACCCGGTCCTTGCCTCCAGGATGCACCACCCCGGCGGCACCGCCCGCCGGGGTGGCCGGGGGCCACGCCGCCGGGCCGGTGGCGTGGCGTGGTGCCGGTCGGGCCGGTTGGGTGGACGCTTGAGTCAGAGGGACCGGCGGTAGGAGGCGTACGATGCGCAGCCACTCCCCCAGCCGCAGCGGGTGCTCCCGACGGCGGCGGGTGTTCGATCACGTGAGGCTGGCCGCCGGGCTGGGCGGCGGACCGCTCTGCCGCTCGGTGGACCGGGCCCGCAGCCGGGCGCTGCTGGGCGCCTGGCTGGCCATGGTGCTGGCAGCGGTGGGAGCCGTCACGGCCGGAGCAGTCGTGTTCCACTCCTCCCAGGTGGAGGCGTCGCGGGTCGCCGCGCACCTGCACCGGGTCGAGGCGGTGGTGCGGACGGCTCCGCAGCAGGCCGACTTCACCGCGTCCGGGGCCACCGCGGGCGGCTACCGGGCGACCGCGACCTGGACGTACCCGCCCGGGCACCAGGTCACCGACCAGGCTGCCGTGCCGAGCACGGCCGTGCCCGGGTCGAAGGTGGCGGTCTGGGTGGACGCGACCGGCAGCCCGGCGGCCGGGCCCCGCTCGACCACGGACATGGTCGCCACCGCCGGCTTCATCGCACTCGGCGCCTGGTCGGCGGCGGCGCTGACCGTCTCGGTCGCGTACGGGGTGCGGCGCAGCCGGCTGGAGCACCGGGCCGAGGACGAATGGCAGACCGACTGGGCGGTGGTCGAGCCGACCTGGACGGGCCGGGCCGGCGGACGGCCGGGCGGCGGCGACTGACGGACGGTCGACAGCCGCCGCGGCGGCCCCGCGCCCGCGGGCGGAAATCCGCAGGAGGGCGGCGGCCCGGCTCTGTTACGGTCGTCCGGCCGGCCGCGGGACTCCGGTGCGACTTCCGGAACGTGCCTCTGAAGCGATGATTCGCAGTTCGCGCCCCCATTCCCCGGCCGGCCACCGATGTCTGCGGGGGAACCCATGGAATCCTTCGGCGACCTCATCGCCGCCGACGACGTGCTGCTGTTCGTGAACGCGGCCGTGACCGCCACCGGGCAGCGCGAGTTCCACACGGACGCCGACGAACAGCGGCTCTCCCTGGACTTCCTGCACGCCTACATGCTCGGCAACTACCGCGAGCTGTACGCGGCGGTGCTGGCGCTCGACATCAACGACCACAACGCGGCCCTGATCGTGCGCCGCCTGCTGGAGACCGCGCGCGAGGCGGACGACACCCAGCGCCGCACCGAGGGCCGGCTGATCGCGCGCCGGCTCGCACTGCTGCCGCCGCAGCGGGTCTACCGGCTGTTCGCGGCGCTGCGCCGGGCGGGCGTCAACAACCGGCGCACCCGGGCACTGATCCGGGACTGGATCGCCGCCCGGCCCGATCCGGCGCTGGACGCGGTGAAGTACCGCGGCGGGTTCCGCGGCGCCCTGCGGCACGCCCATCTGACGCTCCCGGACAGCGAGCCGGCCGACTTCGCGTTCCGTCCGGCCGCGCGCGGACGGACCTGGACGACGCCGCTGCTGGAGGCCTGGCGGCGCGCCCACTACGAGCGGTCGGCGGTATACGAGCTGCCGTACACGGTGGCCGAGGGCTTCGCCGCGAAGCACGGCATCCCGCGCGAGGTGTTCCTGGAGCGGATCGCACCCCGGCTGACCCGGCTGGAGCGGCTGCGGCTGCAGGGCTCGGCGCAGCAGCACGGCGCCCCGGCGGTCACCGCGGACCTCACCGGGATGCCGCTGACCCGGCTGGCCGGCTACGTGCTGTCGCTGCCCCGCGCGGAGCGTGCCGGGCGGCGGGCCGAGCTGACCGCCGCGCTGGAGGCCGCGGCCCGCCGCACCGCCGGTGCCCGGCGGGGCGGTTGGGGGCGGGTGACGGCGGTGCTGGACGACAGCTTCTCCAGTTACGGCTCCGGGCAGAAGCGCCGCCGTCCGCTGGCCGTGGCGCTCGCCTGCCACCACCTGCTGGGCGCCCTGGCGGGCGAGTACACCGCGCTGTGGACCTCGGGCCGCCGGGACGCGCTGCTGGCGGAGCCGTCCGGCCCGACACCGCTCGGGCGGCGGATCCTGGACGCCCTGGAGACCGGACCGGACCGGCTGGTGATCGTCTCCGACGGCTGGGACAACGCCCCGCCCGGCCTCGCGGCCGAGGTCCTGCGGATCTGGCGCACCCGGCTCGACCCGGCCGGCGCCACCCGGGTGGTGCACCTGAACCCGTGTACGACGCGGACGGCTTCGACGTGCGCCGGCTCGCCCCGGCGGTGCCCACCGCGGGCATCCGCGACGCGGAGGACCTGGTGCCGCTGGTGGAGATCGCCCGCTTCGCGGAGGGCCGCACCGGGCTCGCCGAGCTGACGGCGCACCTGGCTGCCCGCACGGAGGCGTTCCTCGCGGCCGGCCGTGACGAGCCCCGTGACGGGAGGGCGCAGCGGTGAGCGGGCTGGACCTGACGGGCCTGAGCACCCGACCCGCGCAGGTGTGGGGCGGGCTGCGGCTGGTGCCGCTCGTCCGCGAGCGGCCGATCGCCGACCTGCGCCTGCACCGGCGGGTGTACGGCGCGGAACTCGGCGTGGTCGACACCGCACCGCGCGCCGGGTACGTGTCGTACGTACCGCACGGCTTCGTCGCGGACTGGACGGCGGACGGCAGCCCGGCCGCCGCCTACGGCACGGCGCTCGCGAGCGAGGCGGAGCCCGCGGTGCGCGAGAGCGCGGCCGTCCGCAGGCACCAGCGCCTGGCCCGCCGCGAGGGCAGCAACCGGCTCCGCTTCCTGCCGCTGCACCTGGCCGTGGAGGGGTACCTGGCCCTGCACTTCGGCGGGCCGACGGTGCTCTGGGAGGAGTGGTCGCAGCGGGCGGTGCGCGCGGGCCTGTCGCCGCGCGCCGAGGAGGCGTACCTGGGTGCGCAGGTGCGCGGACTGGCCGATGCGCTGCGGGTGTTCGAGATCCACCCGGGGCAGTGCGGGGTGCTGCTGTACGTCGCGGACGCGCTCGCCGCGGCCTTCGTGGTGCCGCACCCGGCCGACTACCGGGCCCTGCACCCGACCCTGGTGCACGACCTGTTCGGCGAACTGGTGCACCACTGCGCGACGCTGATGCTGCCGGTGCCCGACTTCCGCGCCGCGATCCCCGGCCCGGGCATCCGCTCCATGGCCGACCTGCGGGCCGCCGTGGACGGGCAGGAGCGGGCCTGGCGGGAGTTCCACGACTCGACGATGGCCGCCGGGCTGCTGACGGCGGAGTACCGGACCCGCGCGGTGTACCGGATGGGTCCGTTCACGCTCGGCCGCTTCCTGCCGGAGTTCCGGCCCGGGGAGGAGAACCACATCGGGGAGACCATCACCGACCGCGAGGGCCGGATCGCCTACCTGAAGACCTTCCGGCTGTCCGAGGCACAGGTGCGCCGCGGCCACCTGCTGGACGTGCTGGCCGGACACGACTGGCACCTGGGCCGCGCGGCGACCGCACTGGGCACCGGCGTGGCGCAGCTGGGGCTGCGGCTGGAGTCCGCGGGATTCGGGTCGCTGCTGCGCCAGGACGTCCTGGACGGCTACCGCGCCCGGGCCCGGCACGGGCGGTAGTTCCGGCGTCGCCGGGCCGGGCGGGTCGCCTCCGGGTGCGGTGGTCAGGCGGAGGCCGCGAGCCGGCGGCCCTCCTCGAAGAACCGGGTGACGCCGTCGGCGCCGCCGAGGTCCTGCACGGTGCGGGCGGCACCGAACGGGGCGTTCCAGAACGGGCCGGTGCGCGGGGTGTGCGGGCCGACGTAGGCGTACGGCTCGGGCTGGAACCCGTCGCCCGCGGAGACGCCGTAGTTGACCGCGTCCAGGGTCCTGCCGATGTCGAAGTGCTCGGGCCACAGGACCGGTTCGTCGTCGCCGGGGAGGCGGCGCAGTGCGGTGTCGCCGAGGCCGAGACAGTGGGCGATCCACTGGGCGGCCTGCGGGTCGGCGTCGAGCGGGTCGTCGGGGCCGACACCGGAGCCGTCCCCGTACAGGCCGGCCGGCGGCCCGGGGTCGACGCCGACGGCGGCCGCGAGGGCGCCGCTGGTGGTGCCGGTGAGGGGCAGGCGCCTGCCGGGGGCCATCAGCTCGTTGCCGACGACCTGGAGGAACGGTTCGGCCGTGGTGGCGAAGCCGCCCGGGTAGGTACGCAGCCGGATGGTGCCGCTGGCCCGGTACTGCGGCCCGGCGAGCACCGTCTCGGCGACGGCGTGCAGGGCGCGGCGGGTGCGGACGACGGTGTCGGTGTCCATGGGTTCATCGTCTGCCAGGCGGCCCGCCGCGGCATACCCGGAGCCGCCTCATCGACAGGTCGACATGTCGCCACGGGCCGGTGGCGGGGTTCAGCCGGTGCGGCGGCGGCGCAGCACGACCAGGGCGCCGGCGATCGCCGCGACGGCCACCGCGGCCGCACCGGCCGAGAGCCACCAGAGGCCCGCGTGTCCGCCGTCGGCCGCGGCGTGCGGGCCGATGGCGCGGTCCGCCGCGACGGTCGCCGAGGTGCCGCCCGCGGACGGCGCCGGCGGGGTGCCCGGGGCCGTCGGGCCGCTGCTGGGCGCGGTGCCGGGGACGGCCGTCACGGTGAGGTCCGCCTGGCCGCGGCCGAGCGCGGGGAAGCCGGACTCGACGGTGACCTTCCAGTGGCCGGGGGCAGTGGGGTGGTGGTGGTGAAGGTGCCCGGGGAGCCGGCGACCGCCACCAGCGGCCAGGGGCCGACCGTGCGGCCGTCGTCGGCGGTGGCCGCAAGCGTGGCGGCGACCGTGTCGGTGACCGGGTCGTTGTCGTTCTCCCAGGTCGCGACGGCCTGCAGGTGCCCGTCGACCTGGCTGGTGACCGCGAAGGCGATGGTGTCGCCGTGGGCGGCGGCCGGACCTGCGGCGCCGAGCACGGCGAGGCCGGTCAGCAGGGCGGCGGTGACGGGGGTGCGCAGGCGCATGGTCGGGTGGCTCCTCGGCGGGGGTGCGACGTGCTGGTACGGCGGACCGGCACGACGTGCCGGCGCAGGGATGGGACGGTGGGGCGGGAGGGTTGGTTCCCGCCCCACCGGCTCGGGGGCCTGCTCCGTGTCCGGCCGTCTCGCGTCGGCGCCGGACACGGCCTGGGTCAGGAGGCCTGCTGGATGGTCCAGTTCTGGTACGACTGGTTGTTGGGCTGCTGGAGTTCGAGCAGCCAGCCGCCGTAGTACCAGCGCTTGCTGGTCCCGAGGACGAGCGAGGAGCCCTTGGCGGTCAGCGTGTAGCCGCTGCCGGCGGAGCCGACCTTCCAGCGCTGGGTGTCGGCGGCGGAGCAGGGCTGCTGCATCACGTACTGGCCGGCCAGCGGCTGGCCACCGATCTGCAGGCACTTGTCGGAGCGCGCCGAGCGGATCCGCAGGTAGCCGTCACCGGTGTCCTCGAAGCTCCACTGCTGGTTGGCGTAGCCGGTGCGCTGGTAGCCGATCAGCACCGCGCCGTCGCGGGTGGAGCCGCCCCACATGTCCGCGGCCTGGCCGGTGAGGCTGTTGAGCATCAGGTACCGGGTGCCGGGCTTGGTCGGGCCGACCGGTCCGGTGGCCTTGGTGGTGCGGAACGCGGTCGTGCGGCCGGCCTTGCCGACCTTGCCGGCCTGGTCCCGGACGGCCACGGCGACCTTGTACGCGGTGTCGGCGCGGAGGTTGACCAGCCGCACGACGGTGGAGGTGACGGTGGCGATGGACCGGCCGTCGACCTGGAGCGCGTAGCCGGTGGCCCCGGAGGCCGCGGACCAGCTCAGGACCACGGAGTTCTGGGTGATCTGGCCGACGGTCACGTTCGGCGCGGTACCGGTGGAGCCGGACGGGCTAGGGCTGGACGTCGGCGTGGCGCTCCCGGTCGGGCTCGGGGCCGGAGTCGGCGACCCGGTCGGGTCCGAGGTCGGGGTCGGGGTGGGCGTCGGCGTCGGCGTCGGCGTCGGGTTGGGGTTGCTGCCGCCGCCGGTGAGCAGGAACCGGTTGTTCGCGACGTTCCAGTGCGTGGTCAGGTAACTGCCGGGCGACGGGTTGGTGTTGTAGTAGTCGTCGTGGTTGCAGTCGAGCCGGTCGTCGTGGGCGCGATCCGGGCAGTGGGTCTGCATCTGCGGGTAGTACGGCGTGTCCGAGTAGCACATGATGTCCCACTCGTCGACGCAGTGGCCGCCCTTGCTGCTGTTGGGGGCACTGTTGTTGACCGCGCCGAGGTTGTGGCCGAGCTCGTGGGCGGCGGTGGAGCCGCTCCAGCAGCCGTTGTCCGTGCGGCCGTACGACGGGCCGAAGTTGCTCAGGTTGTCCTGGCCGGGGCGCTCGTCGCCGTTGAACGTGCCGATGCCGCAGTAGACCTGGGCATCCGCGAAGATCATGTACTTGCGGTCCTTGCGGTTGAAGCCCTGGGCGGCGAGCGCCTGGTTGCCCGCACCGAACTCCTGGAGCGAGGACGCCGAGAGCTCCACGTCCAGCACCGAGACGCTGCAGTCGGGCTCGGTGACGAAGCGGACGTGCCGGGTGCCGCCGGTCTCCTGGGCACTCGCGTTGTAGATGACGTCCGTGTCGGCGGCCCACTTCTTGAAGGACGCCTGGTACTGGCCGAACCGGTCGTTGCCGGGAGCGTGCACGTACAGCACCTGCACCCGGTTGCCGGTGCTGCCGTCACCGTCGCAGACCACGGTGGAGCCGGCGGCGGGGGCGGTGGCCGCGGGCGTGCCGGCGGCCGGCGCGGCGGTGCCGCCGAGGAGGTCGCCGCTGCGGGCGTCGAGCACCGGCGCGGCGTCCTGCAGCAGGTCGGCGGCGGACGGCGCGGTGTCGGCGGCCGCGGTCGCGGCCGCGGTCGGCACGGCGGGGGCGGCGCCGGCGGCGACCGCGGGCGGGGCGGACTTGTGGACGTCGACGCCCTTGGGCGGAGCGTCCGGGCCGTGCGTGCACAGGCCCTTGTCGTCGGCCTTGAACACACCGACGCACCGGTCGCCCTTGGCCGCGGGGACGAGGCCGTTGTAGATGAGACCGCGGGCGGGGTCGTTCTTGGGTATCGAGGTCACCGGAGTGGGCGCGTCCTTGTGCAGCGGCCCGGCCGCCGGCGACAGGTCGGCCTCCTGGACGACTGCCGCGTCCGCGGAAGTCCGTCCGGGCAGGCCGCCCTCGACGACGGTGCCGATGGCCACTCCTCCCACGAGGAGTCCGGCGGTCACGACTGCGGTGGTGAACAGCAGCCCGCGGCGGTTGCGGCGGCGATGCGCCTTCCTGCTCCTGCGTCCCATGTGTATCTCCCTGTCGGCCTTCGGTCGGGTGTTGCTGCCGACACCTGGGAGACCGCTGGGGCCTGAGGGGATAACAGGAATCGCACGGATTTTCTCGGAAGTTTTTTCGGACGGGCCGTCAGTGCACGTTTCGCCGCAGGTCGGAGGCGGGTCGGGCCGCAGGTGTAGGTCCGGCGACCGATGGCGCCGGCGGCCCCCGTCGGGCTGAATGGTGCCCACGGCACCGGAAGGGCTGCCGGCGGGCCGGCGACGAGGAGGAGAGCAGTGGACGAGCAGCAGGTCGATGCGTACCTGGCGCGGATCGGTGCCGAGCGGCCCGCGTGGCCGGACACGGCGGCGCTGCGCACCCTGCAGCGGGCACACCTCACCGCCGTCCCGTTCGAGAACCTCGACGTGACGCTCGGCGAGCCGATCGAGCTCACCGAGCGGGCGCTGTGGGCGAAGCTGGTCGAGCGCCGCCGCGGGGGCTTCTGCTACGAACTCAACGGCGCCTTCGCCGCACTGCTGCGCGCCCTCGGCTACCGCGTCGAGCTGCTGGCCGCCCGGGTCTTCGACGGCGACCGGCCCGGGCCGCCGTTCGACCACCTGGCACTGCGGGTGGAGTCGGACGGGCCGTGGCTGGTCGACGTCGGCTTCGGGCGGTTCAGCCACGGGCCGCTGCGGCTCGACACGGAGGCGGTGCAGTCCGACCCGGGCGGGGAGTTCACCGTGACCGCGCACGGCGAGGACCTCGACGTGGCGATGGACGGCCGCCCCCAGTACCGGCTGGACCGGCGGCCGTACGCGCTCGCCGACTTCACCCCGACCTGCTGGTGGCAGGCCACCTCGCCCGCTTCGCACTTCACCCGGTCGACGACGTGTTCGCGGCTGACGGCGGACGGCCGGATCACCCTCGCGGGGACCCGGCTGATCCGGACGGCCCCGGACGGCTCGCGCACCGAGCGCGAGCTGACCGGGGACGAGGCCCTCGACGCCTACCGCGACCTGTTCGGCATCGCCCTGGAACGACTGCCGGTCAGCGCACCGCCGCCACCAGCGCGTCACTGACCGAGCGCCAGGCCGTGCCGGCCTCCCGGAAGCCCGCCTCGGTGAGCCGGGCCGCGTGCCACTCGGCCGGGTGACTGTCGCCGTCGGCGTGCTCCCCGTAGAGCGCGTACCGCGCGGCGACGTGCCCGGTGAGGGCCGGCTCCTCGGCAGCCGCCTTCCACCAGGACGTCCAGTCGAGCACCCCGGCGGACCGCTCCTGCTGCTGCCTGCGGCGCTCGAACCCCGCGTGGGCGGCGTTCAGCAGCGGGGTCGCCGGCTGCGGCACGTGGTCGGCGTTGAGGAACACACCGCCGGGGCGCAGCAGGCCGGCCAGGTCGCGGTAGAGCCGGACGAGGTCGTCCGTCCGCAGCCAGTGCAGGGCGGTCGCGGTCACCACCGCGTCGAACGGGCCGGGCGGCAGGGCGGTGGCCCACTGCCCGTCCCGCAGGTCCGCGGTGACCAGGGTCAGCCGGGGCTCGGCCGCGAAGTGGCCGCGGGCGATGGCGAGCAGGGCCGGGTCCTGGTCGACCCCGACGCTCAGGGCGCCGGGCAGCCGGGCGAGCAGCCGTTCGGTGATCGACCCGGTGCCGCAGGCAAGGTCGAGCACCCGGGGCGCCGGCCCGGCGACGGCCTCCACGAGGTCGAGCATCACCCGGAACCGCTCCTCGCGGTCGGGCAGGTACCACTCCTGCTGGCTGTCCCAGCTGCGCTGCCAGGCGTTCCAGTCGGTCATGCGACACCCCCAGGTAAGAGCCCCTTTGCGCCTTCGGTCGTTACGATACTGCCGAGCGGTAATGCCCGCAATGGCTCTCGGATCATTACCGACCGCCGGTTTTCGCCTCGGGTTCCCGTACTCCCGTAGCATTCACCGGGACACGCGAGGCGACAGGGAAGCAGCAGCAGGCAATGACGGCGGGCCCGGACATCCAGAACGAGCAGGACATCGACTACGGCCCGGGCATCGACCCCGAGCGGCTGAAGCTCTGCCTCGGCGTCATCGCCGAGCTCGACACGATCCACGTCGACCACCCGGACGCGATCACCGTGCGACTGGCGGTCGGCGGCATCTTCCGCACGCTGAAGCAGCGGCGCCGCCAGGAGACCCGCGCCCGCAAGACGGCGAACGACCGCGAGGTCACCTCGCGCACCGCCACCGGCGCCCCCGGCCGGATCGACGACGAGACGGCCGGCGCGTTCGGTCTCACCACCGAGACCACCACCGAGATCGCCGGAATCCTGGAGCGCCCCCGCTCCTGCTACACCTGCAAGCAGCGGTTCGTCGAGGTCGACGCCTTCTACCACCAGCTCTGCCGCTCCTGCGCCGCCCTCAACCGGCAGCGCCGGCACGCCCGCACCGACCTCACCGGCCGGCGGGCCCTGCTCACCGGCGGCCGCGCCAAGATCGGCATGTACATCGCGCTCTGCCTGCTCCGCGACGGCGCCCACACCACCATCACCACGCGCTTCCCCAACGACGCGATCCGCCGCTTCAAGGCGATGCCCGACAGCGACCAGTGGATCCACCGGCTCAAGATCATCGGCATCGACCTGCGCGACCCCGCCCAGGTCGTCGCGCTCGCCGACGAGGTCGCCGCCGACGGCCCGCTGGACATTCTGATCAACAACGCCGCGCAGACCGTCCGCCGCTCCCCCGGCGCCTACCGCGAGCTGCTCGGCGCCGAGAACGGGCCGCTGCCCGCCGGCGAGCTGCCCGCCTCCACCGTGATCGGCCGCTTCGGCAGCGGCGGCGTCGAGCTGCGCGCCCTGCCCGGCCAGGCCACCTCCGGCTCCGAGCGGCTCAGCGCCGAGGACGTCACCGCCCTCGCCCTGGTCAGCGGCTCGGCCTCGCCCGCCCGGATCGAGGCCGGCACCGCGATCGACGCCGGCGGCCTCGTCCCCGACCTGGCGGCCACCAACTCCTGGGTCCAGACGGTCAACGAGGTCGATCCGATCGAGCTCCTGGAGGTGCAGCTCTGCAACTCCACCGCGCCGTTCATCCTGATCAGCCGGCTGCGCCCGGTGATGGCCGCCTCCTCGGCCCGCCGCAAGTACGTGGTCAACGTCTCCGCCATGGAGGGCGTGTTCAGCCGCGGGTACAAGGGCGCCGGCCACCCGCACACCAACATGGCCAAGGCCGCCCTCAACATGCTCACCCGCACCAGCGCCGACGAGATGTACCAGGCCGACGGCATCCTGATGACCGCCGTGGACACCGGCTGGATCACCGACGAGCGCCCGCACCCCGAGAAGATGCGCCTGCACGACGAGGGCTTCCACGCGCCCCTCGACCTGGTCGACGGCGCCGCCCGGGTCTACGACCCGATCGTCCGCGGCGAGCTCGGCGAGGACCTCTACGGCTGCTTCCTGAAGGACTACGCCAAGGCCGCCTGGTGACCGCGGGCCCGGCGGCCGGCAGCCCGGTGATCGGGGCGGGCGTCATCGTCCCGACCACCGACGGCCGGGTCCTGCTCGGCCGCCGGACCACCGCCGGCGAGAGCCCCACCTGGAGCCTGCCCGGCGGCAAGGTCGACGCGCACGGCGAGTCCTTCGAACAGGCCGCCGCACGCGAACTCGCCGAGGAGACCGGCATCGAGCTGCCCGCCGAACGGATGCGGGTGCTCGCCGTCCTCCTCGACCACGAGCTCGGCCGGCCCCGGCTCACCGCCGCCGTCCTGGCCCCGCCCACCGATGCCGCGGCGCGGGTGACCGAGCCGCACGCGTGCGCCGGGTGGGAGCGGTTCCCCCTGGACGCCCTGCCCGCGCCGATGTTCCACCCGTCCGGGCTGGTGCTCGCCCGCTGGCTGCCCGGTTACCGGGGCCGGGCGGCGCCCACGCCTACCCGGTGGCGCCGCACTGAGCAGGCCCGTCCGGCGCGGACGCTACGGCTTGTGCACCGGGTGGACCAGCAGGACGAAGGTCCGCGCGTAGGCGAGGCCGTCCGTGACCCGGGGCCAGTCGAGCGCGAGCAGCGCCTTGGACGCCGGCTCGTGGATCTCACCGTCCACCCGCACCTCGGCGGTCTCCCGACCGGCCCGGCCACCGAAGAAGATCTTCACGCCGATCAGCCCGTCCCGACCGAACCCGTCGGCGAACGCCGGTGCCAGCTGCGGCAGCAGCGGGTGGGTGACCGTCCAGTCCTGGACGGCGTTGTGCCGGTCCCCGGTGCCCCAGGCGACGATCCCGCCGTGGATGGCGTGCCAGCCCGGCAGGCCGTCCGCATCGCTCGGGTGGATGTGTCCGGCGAACCGCCCGTTGTGCGCGAGCAGTTCGAGCATCGTCACGCCCGTGGTGGACGCCCAGATCTCCACCGCCCGGCGGACGGCCGCCTCCGAGTCCGCCCCGAAGCCCGCCACGCAGTCCGCGACCGCCGTCCCGTCCGGCCGCGCGGCGTCCGGCAGGAACGTGAGGTCGAGGTGCGCCGGGCCCTCCCCGTGCGGGACGCCCAACGCCACCGCCGCGGCGCCGGGGCCCTTGGCGAGGCCGTCGCCGGCCGTCCAGCGCTCGCCGCTGATCTCGCTCAACTGCTCTGCCACGATGGCGAGTACGGCCTCGTCCGAGAGCCGCCCGGCTCCGCCGTCCTGCTGTCTGCGCGCGGCCGCGGACCCGCCGCGCAACCAAGATCCCAACCCCATGGCGCACACCGTAGCGCTGCCGGACCGGCCCCCACAACGGCGGGCGGTCACGGCAGCGCGGCACGGTCGGGAGCCGCCCCGTCGGCGGCGGCACGGTCAGCGCCGGGCGGCTGCCCGGGTGGAGACGGCGACGTAGTCGACCCGCATCGGGTGGCCAGGTGCGGTGGCCGGGCCCGGGGTGCCGCCGTGCGCGGCGGGCAGGGCGCCGCCCACGGCCACGTCCAGGATCAGGAACAGGCCGTGGTGCACGGCGCGGTCCCAGTCGGCCGGGTCCACCTGGCGCTCTGTCACCCGGTGGTACTCGCGGCCGTCGAGGTACCAGCGCACCTGCTCGGAGCCGGGGGTCAGGTCGACCTCCAGCGCGTACCGGTGGAACCCCGCCCGGCAGTCCGGGCAGGGGCGGTCGCCCGAGCCGAGCCCCACCGGCTCCCGGCACGGCCCGCCGTCCGCGGCGCCGCAGTGCATCGTGCCGACGACCGCGTCGCGGCCGTTCACGTTCTCCATCACGTCGAGTTCGCCGACCGCGGGCCACCCGGTGGACCCGTCGCGCAGCCCGGCGCCGAGGGTCCAGAAAGCGGGCCAGTATCCCGCCGCGGCAGGCCCGGTGACGTCGGGCAGGGCGATCGAGGCCTCGACGCGCAGCACCCCGCCGGGCGGGGGCGCGAGGTCGGCCCGCCGGGACTCGATCCGGCCCGAACTCCACCGGCCGTCCTCCCGGGTGGGCACGATCTCCAGCGCTCCCCGGCCGTCCAGACGGACGTTGGCGGTCGCGTCGGTCATCGTCTCGACCTCCCCCGTGCCCCAGGCGGCGGCCGGGCAGCCCGGGTAGCACGTCCCCAGGTCGTACTGCCAGACGGCGGCGGAGGGACGGCCGCCGGCCGGGCCGTCGAAGTCGTCCTGCAGGAGCGGCGACCAGCCGTCGGCGCCGGCCGCAGGGGTCGGCGCCGGGCCCGTCCCGGGGACGGCCGGGACGAGCCCGGCAGCGGTGAGCAGTCGCTCAAGCCGGGAGGTGAGGACGACCGCGGCGACGTTCGTCAGGTGGGCGTCGTCCCGGTACAGCAGGATGCGGTCCAGGACGGCCGGGCAGCTGCGCCCCGAGCCCGGGCAGAGCACGGAGTCGACCTCGACCGCCCGGACACCGGGCAGCCGGCCGGCCGCCACCGCCTGCGCCACCGGGTCGGGCCTCAGCGCCCGGCTGCGCGGGAACTCGCACGCCGCGAGGTCGCCGGTGTGCCCGGAGACGCAGGCCGGGACGTCCGCGCCGGGCACGGGGGTGTCCTGGAGGTACACGATCGGCACGCCGAGCGCCCGCAGCGGCACGAGCGTCCTCTCCCAGCCCCGGCGGGCGGGTTCGGGGTCGTCGGTGTAGCGGTTGAGGGAGGAGACCACGATCAGCGCAGGTTTCGGCTCGCGGTGCAGCCGGGCCAGGCTGTCGGCCCGCCAGGTGTCGCACTCCCGGTAGCCGCGCCCGAGCTGCGGGTTGATCACGGCAAGCTCCGGAAGCGGGCAGCCCTGTTTGACCAACTCCTCCAGCGCCCAACCCCGTCGGGCGGCGATGGCGAGCAGCGGAGAGAACCACTGGCCGGCGTGCGAGTCGCCGAGCAGGACGATCCGCTCCCGGGCCCCGGTGGCCCCGAACAGGCAGGGCGGGCTGCTGGTGACGGCCGGCGCCACCTCGCAGCCGCCGTCCGGCGGGAAGTCCTTGCGGGCCTGGGCGGCATCCGGGACGACCGGGCCGCCCGGGGCGGGCGGCCGGGCCAGCAGCGAGGTGCCGTCCGCCGCGCCGGGCGGCAGACCTTGCAGGTCGACGGGGGCGGCCGGTCCGATCAGCCGCAGTGCCCCGGTGCCGGCCACCAGCGCCAGCACCACCGGGACGATCACCGCGGCGATGCCCAGCGAGATCCCCCGGCGCGGGAGTTCGGTGAGCGTACGGTTGCGGCGCAGTGGCCGTTCGACGCCGTGCAGGACGGCGGCCGCGGGCAGGGCGGCGGCGGCCGTCAGCGCGGCCTTCGCGGGCCAGCCGAGCACCCCGAGGCGGGCCTCGGCGAGCACCAGGACCGGCCAGTGCCAGAGGTAGAGCTGGTAGGAGAGCCGGCCGATCGCCCGCGGCACCCGGGTGGCCAGCAGTCGGTCCACCCCGAATCCGCCGGTGCGGCCCACGGGTGCCGGTCCGGGCCGGCCGGGTGTACCGGCGAGGACGACGGCGGCGGCGCCGAGGGTCGGTACCAGCGCCGCCCAGCCGGGGTAGGGCGTGGTGGTGTCGTACCGGACGGCACTCCAGCCGATCGCCAGCGCGCCCGCCCAGCCGGCGAGCAGGCGCAGCGGCCGCGGGCCGGGCAGCCGGTGCCAGGGCAGCACGGCGAGCAGGGCACCGACGCCGAACTGCCAGATCCGGGACGGCGTCCCGAGGTAGGCCAGCGAGACTGAGCGGTGCGTCCAGTGCAGCGCGAGGGCGAAGGAGCCGGCGGTGAGCAGACCGGCGGCGACGGCCGCCGTCGCGCGGACGGCCGCGCCGCGGCGGGCGGCCCGGGCCGCGACGAACACCAGCACCGCGAGCAGCGGCGCCCAGAGCAGGTAGAACTGCTCCTCGACGGCGAGCGACCAGAAGTGCAGCAGCGGGCTCGGGTCCCGTCCGGCGGCGAGGTAGTCGGTCTGCTGGGCGACGAAGCGCCAGTTGGCGACGGACAGCGCCGAGGCGAGGACGTCGTACTCCAGGTCGGCGCGGCGCAGCGGCACGGTGAGCCAGGCGCCGGCGAGCGCCACCGAGCCGAGCACCACGGCGGCGGAGGGCAGCAGCCGCCGGGCCCGGCGGGAGAAGAACTCGCCGAGCCGGATGCGGCCGGTGGCGACGGCCTCGCGAATGAGCAGACCGGTGATCAGGTAGCCGGAGACGACGAGGAAGACGTCCACGCCGACGAAGCCGCCGGCCAGGCCGGGGACGCCGACGTGGAAGCCGAGCACGGCGAGGACGGCCACCGCGCGCAGGCCCTCGATGTCGGGGCGGAACGGGACGGGGCCGGGCGCCGGGCCGGTGGCCGGCGCGGGAGCGGCGCCCGGCGTGCCGGAGCCGCCGGGAGGACGGCCGGGGGCGGCGGGAGGGCGGCCGGGGGCGGCGGCCCGCCCCGGGCGGAGGGCGGCCGGTGTGGTCGATGGCATCGGTGTGACGACCTTTCACCCCAGCCAGGTCAGCATGGGGCTGACCCAGCCGGAGGCAAGCAGCGCGGTGAGCACGAGGGCGGCGGTGGCGGCCAGTGCCTCGGGCCAGCGCCGGGGCAGCAGACCGGGCAGGGCACCGGGCACGGCGGGCTCCGGGGCCGGGCCGGTGCGGCGCCCGGCGAGGCCGCCGGCCAGGCGCCGGAGCCGGCCCGGGGCGCCGAGGGCGGGGTCGGCCGGTCCGGTGGGCCGGAGTTCGCGGATCAGGTCGCGGATCAGCGGGAGGCCGATCTGGTACTGCACGGCGAGGTACAGGGCGAGGCCCCAGGTGGGCGCCCAGCCGTGGCGGGCGACGGCCAGGGCGAGCCCGGCGGTGGCCGCGCCGACGGAGGCGCAGAGCCAGCCGAGGGAGACCAGGACGACCCGGCGGGCCAGGCCGCCGGGCTTCGCCGGGCCCGCTCCGGTCGGCACCCAGGCGGCGCTGCGGCCGCGCAGGGTGTGCCAGAACGCGGCGCCGGCGGCGACGCTCATCAGGACGTTCGAGCGGATGACCTCGATCCGCCAGCGGGTGCGGCTGATCCGGGGCAGCAGGACGTGCCAGACCCAGAGCGGGGCGAGCAGCGGGAGGACGTGCCAGGGCCGGATCCCGTCCGGGTAGCAGAACAGCATCACGAGCGGTGGCAGCGGTGCGGCGAAGAGGTTCACGGCGGCGGCCAGGTAGCCGACGACGCCCTCGTAGAAGCAGAGCCGCATCCGCCACGGGGCGCCGATCCGCTGCAGGTCGGGCGAGCCGAGCAGGTGCAGGTTGCCCATCGCCCACCGGTACTGCTGGTTGACGTAGGAGGCCAGGGTGTCGGGCGAGGTCCCCTTGGCGACCAGGACGGGGACGTAGCGCGTGCGGTAGCCCTGCCCGTAGAGCGCGAGCCCGGTGAACAGGTCCTCGCTGTGGCCGAGCCGGGCGAAGCCGCCGGCCGCGTCGATCGCCGACCGCCGGTAGACCGCGTTGCTCCCGCAGCAGATGGCGGCGTCGCTGGCGTCACGGGAGGGCTGGATCCAGCGGAAGAACCACTCCTGCGCCGAGCCGGCGGCGCGCTGGATCCAGCCCATCGACCCGTCGGTGTCGAAGCACTGCGGGCTCTGCACGATGCCGGTCGCCGGATCGGCGAAGTACGGGAGCAGGTGCCGCAGGAAGTCGGGGCGCGGCGCGAAGTCCGCGTCCAGGATGGCGATGTACTCCGCGCGGCTCAGGGTGAGTGCGTGGTTGAGGTTGCCGGCCTTCTTGAGGTGGCCGCGGTCGGGGCGCACCACGTAGGTGTGGCCGTGCGCAGCGGCGAGACAGGCGACCTCGGGGCGGTCGGCGTCGTCGAGGACCCAGACCGTCAGCGCGTCGGGCCAGTCGAGGGCGGCGACGGCCCGGTAGGCATTGGCCAGCACGTCGAGCGGTTCACCGCAGGTCGGCAGGTAGAGGTCGACGGTCGGGAGCCGGGCCGGCCTCCAGGCCTTGACCAGCACCTCGTGCGAGGTCCGGGTGAGCCGGCGCTGGCGCAGTCCGTTGAACGAGGAGAGCGCGAGCGCGGCGACGTTGAGCGCGAGGACGGCGAGGAAGGCCCACAGGGCCGGGGTCCGCAGCGCGAAGGTGGCCATGGTGGCCGCGGTGAACACGAAGGCGAGCGAGGTGCAGACGGGCACCCAGCGGCGCTGCGGCCCGAAATACCAATACAGCTCCTGATCGGAGGGAGGTTGAGGAAGGTGTCGGACAGTCATGAGGCCCCCACAGCCGCGGTTCTGACAGCTCCGCCGCCACAGTACCCCATTGGTATAGACCATTGGTCCGACTCGGGGCCGCGCAGGGGTGAACAGCCGTCCAACTTCCCGACGGCGAAGGGGTACCCGGAACGGACGGCCCGGGCGCAGGGCGAGGCGGCGCGCAGGGCGGACGGCCCGCGCGCACGGGGAGGGGCGGGCCCGGGGGCCTGCGGATCAGGCCGGCCGGCGGCCCAGCGCGTCGCCCAGGAAGGCCGTGGCGTCCGGCAGGACGCGCCGCCAGAAGCCGTCGGTGTGCGCGCCGCGCGGGAAGTGGGTCTCGGCGGCGCGGTCGGCCAGCCGCCGGGCCGCCGGACAGAACGGGTCCTCGGTGCCGCACCACACGGCGAGGCGGCGGGTCAGCGGCTGGTCGAGGTGGAGCAGCGGCTCGTGCGCCCGCCAGTCCGCCTCGTCCTGGTAGCCGTCGACGGTGCGGGCGTCCGGCCAGGAGGCGAACAGCGCCGGACTGAGCAGCGCCACCGCAGCCAGGCCGCCGCTGCGGGCCCGCGCGTACTGGAGCGCGCCGGAGCCGCCCATCGAGATGCCGAGGACGCCGCTCGGGGCCGCCAGGCCACGGGCCCTGAGCCAGCCGGGCACCTCGTCCAGCAGCATCGCCATCGGGTCGTCGCCCGGGGTGCGGCGGTGCCAGTAGGTGGCCTCGCCGCCGTCCACCGCCACCAGGTGGAACGGGCGCACGCCGCGCGCGGTGGCGGCCGCGAGGAACTGCGGGAGGCCGAGGTCGAGCATGCCCTGCGCGCTGCCGCCCCGCCCGTGCAGGGCCAGGCAGACCGGCAGGGCGGCCGGGTCGGCCGTCCCGGGCGGGCTGACCACGCTGAGCCCGACCGGGCGCCCGCGGGCCGCCGAGGCCACCTGCTCGCTGCGGACGGGGCCGGGCGCGACCCGGGGCACCGTCCCGTCCGGACCGGTCATGCCGACGGCCCGGCGCAGCGCGGGCCCGCCGGGCAGCACGTCCTCGATCATCGCCCCGCCGACCACCGCGCCGCCGACCGCGGCCACCGCCAGCGACCGCAGGAACGTCCGACGTCCCGTCCTCGCCGCGGGCACCGCCCGTCCGCCGTCGGGCTCCGCCACGGCCCCGTCCACGACCCGTCCCCCGTCCACGGCCCCTCCCCCGTTCGATCGTGGGCGGTACTCTACGGGCCGTCAGGCCGCGGGCCTGCGCCGCCCTCGGCGCAGCGGCGGCGCCGAGGGCCCCGCGTCCGCCCGCGGATCAGTGCCGGCAGGCCCAGGGGGCGGTGGCGGTGGCCGCCTCGGCCCGGGCGCGCAGGGCGCGGACGGCCTCGGCCGGGTCGTCCGCGCTGTAGACGGCCGAGCCCGCCACGAAGACGTCCGCGCCCGCCTCGGCGCAGCGCTCGATGGTGGAGGCGGCGACCCCGCCGTCGACCTGGAGCCAGAGGCCGAGGCCGTGCTTGGAGATCAGCTCCCGGGTGCGGCGGATCTTCGGCAGCATGATGTCCAGGAAGGCCTGGCCGCCGAAGCCGGGCTCGACGGTCATGATGAGCACCATGTCCAGCTCGGGCAGCAGGTCCTCGTACGGCTCGATCGGCGTGGCGGGACGCAGCGCCATCGAGGCCCGGGCGCCCTTGGCGCGGATCTCGCGGGCGAGCCGGACGGGCGCGGCCGCGGCCTCCACGTGGAAGGTGACGGAGCCGGCCCCGGCCTCCACGTACTGCGGGGCCCAGCGGTCGGGCTGCTCGATCATCAGGTGGCAGTCGAGCGGGGTGTCGGTGGCCCGGGCCAGCGACTCGACGACCGGCACGCCCAGCGTCAGGTTGGGGACGAAGTGGTTGTCCATGACGTCCACGTGCAGCCAGTCCGCCCCGCGGACGGCCTCGGCCTCGTCCGCCAGGCGGGCGAAGTCGGCGGAGAGGATGCTGGGGTTGATCTGCGCCATTTCCGGGTACCTTCACAGCTCGGTGCGGTCGGCGGTCTGCGGCCGCCTCGCCCCCATCATCGCGGGTCGCGACGGCGGGCGGGGAACGGCACTGCCGGGGGTGACCCGCATCACAGCAGGGGGTGCCGGCTGCCGCATGCGCCCCGGCCCGCCCCCGGGCGCCGGTCCGCGCCAGAAAGGTCAGTCGATGGCTGAACTCGTCCATCCCGCCCGCGCCCTGTGGTGGCTCTTCGAGCCCGTGCACGCCCTCACCTACTTCTCGCCGGAGGGCCGGGCGGCCTACGAGGCGGCCGGCCTGCGCGGCTACTGGCGCGGCTACTTCGGCGGCCGGTCCGCCCCGCTGGGGGCGGTGGACGCGGCCCCGGTGGTGGCGGCGTTCTTCAACTTCGCGCCGTCGATGGTCGGGCGGGCACTGCCGGACGTCTGGGACCGGGCCGCACCGGAGGCCGCCCTGGCGGCCCGGGTCGAGGGGGCGACCGCGGCGCTGACCCGGGTGCTGGAGAGCGTGAAGCCGGATCTGATCGACCGCTCGGTGGAGCTCCTGGAACGGGCCGTCGACGGCCTGGACTGCAGCGGCCGCGTGCTGGCCGCCGCCAACGCCGCCCTGCCCCGCCCGGACGGCCCGCTGGCCCGGCTGTGGCAGGCGACCACCGTGCTGCGCGAGCACCGCGGCGACGGCCACGTGGCGGCCCTGGTCGCCGAGGACCTGGACGGCTGCGAGGCGCTCGTCCTGCGCTGCGCCCTGGACGTGCGCCGCGAGGTGCTGCAGCCGCACCGCGGCTGGACGGACACCGAGTGGGACGCCGCCTCCGCACGGCTGGCCGAGCGGGGCTGGCTGGGCGCCGACGGTGCGATCACCACCGAGGGCCGCTCCCGGCACCGGGCGCTGGAGGCCGTCACGGACCTGGCGGCGGCCCGCGTGTGGGCGGGCTTCCACCGGGCGGAGCTGGACGAGCTGGCGGCCGCCCTGCGGCCGATCTCGACCGCCTGCCGGGCGGAGCTGCCGCAGGTCAACCCGATCGGCCTGCCGACCGCGAGCTGAGCCCGGGCGGCGGGGTGCCCGCGGCGTCAGAGATCGGCGGGCGCGCGGCGGGCGGCCCGCGCCGTCCAGCGTCCCTCGTGGCGGGTGATGCTGATGGGGTGTCCGAAGCATTCACTGACCAGCTCGGTGGTGAGCACCTCGTGCACCGGGCCGGAGGCGACCGTCCGCCCGTCGCGCAGCAGCAGGGCGTGCGTGGTCGTCTCCGGCAGCTCCTCCAGGTGGTGGGTGACCAGCACCGTGGCGAGCTGCGGGTGGCGCCGGCGGAGCAGGTCCAGGCTGCCGAGCAGGAGTTCACGGGCGGTCAGGTCGAGGCCGGTGGCGGGCTCGTCGAGGAGCAGCAGCCGGGGCCGGGGCATCAGGGCGCGGGCGATCAGGACCCGGCCGCGCTCCCCTGGGAGAGGGTGGGCCAGGTGTCCTTGGTGCGCTCGGCCATGCCCATGAGGTCGAGCAGGTGCTCGGCGTGCGCGGTCTGGTCGGGGGTGGGCCGGCGGCGGGGTTCGGGTTCGATGCTGTTGGTGAGCCCGGTGAGGACGACGTCGCGCACGCTGAGCGGCGACCGCAGCGGGTGCCGCGGGTTGACGTGCCCGAGGTGGGTGCGCAGCGCCCGGATGTCGACCCGGCCGAGCTGCCGCCCGAGGACGTGGACCTCGCCGTGGGTGGGGTGCGAGACGGCGCCGAGCAGGGCGAGCAGGGTGGACTTGCCCGCCCCGTTGGCCCCCAGCAGCGCCCAGTGCTGGCCGGCCTCCACGTCGAGGCTGATCCCGCTCAGCAGGTACCGGCCGTCGCGTACCACGTCGACCGCGCGGGTGCTCAACAGCGGTGCGTCGGGGAGCGGTTCGGCATGGGTCACGGCGGCCTCCGGCGGTGCGGGTGATCACTGGGGGCCCACGCTAGCAGCGCCTCCGAGCGGGCCGGCCGGGCCGCTCACGGTGCGGACGGACGCCGCACCGCCGGGGCGCCGCGCCGCGGCTACTCGGTGCGGCGGCCGGTGGGCGGCCCCAGCAGGACACCGCGGCCGGCGTAGAAGCGTCCGAGGTCGGCCCACGGGATGCGGGCGAACTGCTGCGACCCGCCGGGGAAGCCGGACGGGTTGTGGACGAGCAGCGCCTCGTCGTCGGCCCCGACGGCGAGCACCAGGTGGCCGCCGGTGCGCGGCGGCGCCGGGTCGAGGGTGCGGACGGACGGGTGGACGGAGATCATCGGCAGCCGTCCGGCGGCGAGGTGGCCGGCCAGCTCCTCCGCGGGCAGCGGGGAGCGCGCCTCGGCCTGCAGGCCCCAGCGGTCGTGGGCGTAGGCGGCGAACGGGGCGTGGATCAGCCCGTCGAGGCGGCCGTCGGGGTGGCGGACGTAGGCGCCGGCGGCGCGGGCCTCCTCGGCGAGCGAGACGATCGGCGGGGCGACGCCCCACCAGTGGTCGAGCGCCATCCGCAGGCAGGCCATGCCGCAGGCGCGCCACGACCAGTAGGCGTACTCCGCGCGGTCGGGCGCCCCGGACTGCTCCCAGCGCGGGTCGTCGTCGGCCTCGACGGTGCCGGC
Organism: Kitasatospora paranensis; assembly: GCF_039544005.1. Classification (NCBI taxonomy): domain Bacteria; kingdom Bacillati; phylum Actinomycetota; class Actinomycetes; order Kitasatosporales; family Streptomycetaceae; genus Kitasatospora; species Kitasatospora paranensis. The sequence goes on along the minus strand of NZ_BAABKV010000001.1, from coordinate 7,033,013 downwards.
GAGGATGTCGGGGACGAGGTCGGGGGATTCCCACTGGGAGTAGTACGGGACCGGGTGGCTGATCGGCTGCACATGATCATTCTGGCGTACGGCGCCGCGCCGCGCGCCGCGGGCTCCCCTCAGACGACACCCGCGGCCCGCAGCAGCCACCGGTTGGTGCGCCCGACCAGGCCGGCCCGGTCCAGGACGCCGACGACCTTGGCGGCCTTCGCGGTCTTCGCGGCACGCCAGTGCGGGTTCTCCCGAGCGGCCCGGGCACCCGCGGCGGGGTCGATGCCGACGGCGGCGTAGACCCGCGGGTGGATCAGCCGGGTGGTGGCGAAGTAGACGACCACGCCCATCAGCAGCTGCTCGACGCGGCGCCGGACGAAGCCGAGGTCCTGGCGCTGCAGCTCCTCGCGGGCGTACGTGATGTGCCGGGACTCCTCGATGACGTGGATCCGGGAGACCTGCCGGACGAGCGGCTGCAGGGCCTCGTCGTTCATCATCTCGCGCTGGAAGGCGTCGAGGATCTCCTCGACGTACATGGTGCCGCCGAAGGTCTGGCTGTGCGTGGAGATCGCCTTGAACACCCGGCCGAGCTGCTGCGCGAGCCGGCCCGGCCCGTACGCCGGGGCGCCCATCGTGGCGATCATCCGGGCGAACATGACGGAGTGCCGGCACTCGTCGGCGATCTCGGTGAGGGCGTACTGGACATGGGCGCTGGTGGGGTCGAGGTCGTAGGCGTGCCGCAGCAGCATCTGCATCAGGATCTCCTCGAACCAGATGCCGACGCTGGCGACGCTCGCCACCTCGTGCTTGCCGAGCTCGATCCGCTGCTCCTCGGTCAGGCCCGCCCAGAGGCCGGTGCCGTAGAGGGAGGTGTGCTCGGGGGCGATCCAGTGGGCGCCGGGGACGGGCTCGGCGTCCCAGTCGATGTCCTTGAGCGGGTCGAAGGAGAGTTTGGCGGACGAGGCGAGGAGGCGCTCGGCGGTACGCCGGCGCTGCCGGTGCCGCTCCTCCAGGACGCCGGTGGTGGCGGTGCGCGCGGTGGTCGCCATGGGTGGGTTCCTCGGTCGCAGGGGATGGGGGCCTGTCGAGACCGTAGGACGTATTAGACATGTCGTCAATAACTCGCGGCGAAGAAAGGCCCGCCGCGGGACGGCGGGCCTTCCGGCGACCGGCGGTACGGCCGGGGCGCGCGGGCCTACCAGGCGTAGTCCTCCGGGGCGGTGCGGTGACCGGGGAAGATCTCGTCCAGCCGGTCCAGGGTCTTCTGATCCAGCGACACCTCCAGCGCCCGGACGGCCGCGCGCAGCTGGTCCAGCGTGCGCGGGCCCACGATCGGCGCCGTGACGGCGGGCCGGGTCAGCAGCCAGGCCAGCGCCACGTCGCCCGGCTCGTGGCCGAGTTCGTCCGCCAGGTCCTCGAACGCCTCGATCTGGTCGCGGTGCTTCTCCAGCGTCTGCGCGGCCCGGCCCTCCGTCCGCCGGACCCCTTCGCGCTCCTTGCGCAGCACACCGCCGAGCAGGCCGCCGTGCAGCGGCGACCACGGGATCAGGCCGAGGCCGTAGTGCTGCGCGGCCGGCGCGACCTCCAGCTCGACACTGCGCTCCAGCAGGTTGTACAGCGACTGCTCGCTGGTCAGGCCGAGGAAGTTGCGGGCCCGGGCGGCCTCCTGGGCCTGCGCGATGTGCCAGCCGGCGAAGTTGCTGGACCCGACATAGATGATCTTGCCCTGGTTGGTCAGCACCTCCATCGCCTGCCAGATCTCCTCCCACGGAGCGGCCCGGTCGACGTGGTGCATCTGGTACAGGTCGATGTGGTCGGTCTGCAGCCGCCGCAGGCTCGCGTCCACCGCCCGGCGGATGTTGAGCGCGGAGAGCCTGCCCTCGTTGGGCCACTCCCCCATGTCGCCGTACAGCTTGGTGGCGATCACCGTCTTCTCGCGGCGGCCGCCGCCCTGCGCGAACCAGTTGCCGATGATCTCCTCGGTACGGCCCTTGTTCTCGCCCCAGCCGTAGACGTTCGCGGTGTCGAAGAAATTGATGCCGACCTCATGGGCGGTGTCCATGATCCGGTGGGCGTCGGCCTCCTCGGTGTGCGGGCCGAAGTTCATCGTGCCCAGGCAGAGACGGGAGACGGTCAGGCCGGTACGGCCGAGATGGGTGAACTCCATACGGCCCACCCTCCGTCAGCCGCGGCGCGCTGTCCAGCATTTCGTTCGGCCGGTGGATCAATTCCCGGACGGCAGGCGCGGTACGGCGGCCGCACCGCGCCTGCCGTCACAGCACCGGCGTCAGGCCGTGCGGCGCAGGAGGGCCAGGTACATCGCGTCCGTGCCGTGCAGGTGCGGGAAGAGCTGGATGTCCGGGCCCTCCCCGAGCGCCGGGACGCCCGGCAGCAGCGGACGGGCGTCGATCCACTCCACGCCCTCCTCGCCGCGCAGCACGTCGTCGACGACCGCACGGGTCTCCGCCAGGTGCGGCGAGCAGGTCGCGTAGCCGACCACGCCGCCGATCCGCGCCGCACGGATCGCGCCGCGCAGCAGATCGCGCTGGAGCGGGCCGAAACCGGCGATGTCGTCGGGGCGGCGCCGCCAGCGGGCCTCCGGACGGCGGCGCAGCGCGCCCAGACCCGAGCACGGCACGTCGACCAGCACCCGGTCGAAGCTGCCGGGCGCCCAGGCGGGCCGGGTGCCGTCGGCAGTGATGACGGTGTACGGGCCGGGGTTGCCGGCCAGCGCACGGGCCACCAGCCGGGCGCGGTGCGGCTGCTTCTCGGAGGCGACCAGGGCGGCGCCGCGCTCGGCCGCGACCGCGGCGAGCAGCGCCGCCTTGCCGCCCGGCCCGGCGCAGCCGTCCAGCCAGAGGCCGTCCGGCCCGTCCAGCGGGGCGGCGGCCAGCGCCAGCGCGACCAGCTGGCTGCCCTCGTCCTGCACACCGGCGCGGCCCTCGCGGACGGCCTCCACACCGGCCGGGTCGCCGCCCTCGGCGAGCGTCAGCGCGTACGGGGACCAGCGGCCCTCACCGGCCTCCGGCAGGGCCTCGCGGAGCTCCGCGACGGTGGCCCGGCCGGGACGGGCCACCAGGGTGACCTCCGGGCGTTCGTTGTCGGCCCGCAGCAGGTCCTCGATGGCCGCGCGGCCGGCCGCCCCGGGCTGCCAGCGGCCGAGCGCGTCCCAGAGCGAGGAGACCACCCAGCGCGGGTGGGAGTGGACGACGGCGAGGTGGTCCTCCGCGTCGGCGTCGTAGGGCGGTGCGACCTGGGCGATCCAGGCGTCCAGGTCCTGGGCGCTGATCTTGCGGAGCACCGCGTTGACGAACTTCGCCCGGCCGTCGCCGAGCACCACCCGGGCCAGCTCGACGGTGGCGGAGACCGCGGCATGCGGGGGGATGCGGGTGCCGAGCAGCTGGTGCGCACCGAGCAGCAGGACGTCCAGCACCGGCGGGTCGACCTCGCGCAGCGGCCGGTCGATGCAGGCCGCGACGATCGCGTCGTAGGTGCCCTGGAGCCGGAGCGTGCCGTAGACCAGCTCGGTGGCGAGGGCCGCGTCGCGGCGGTCCATGCCCTTCTGCTCGGCCTCGCGGAGCAGCGACGGCAGGATCAGGTTGGCGTAGGCGTCGCGCTCGTCGACGGCGCGCAGCGCGCGGAAGGCGACGATCCGGGCCGGGTCCTTCTTGGGGCGGCGGTGCGGGCGGGGGCGCGCTTGGCGCTGGGGGTGGTCACAGGAACCTCGAAATGTGCTGCGGACAAGTGAGTGGTGGAGGCGGGGCAGAGGCTACCGGTCGCCGCCCAGGCGCTCGCCGGAGTCGATCCGGACGCCCCGGGCCCAGTCTGCCGCGCGCATCGGCTTCTTGCCCTGCGGCTGGACCTCGCCCAGCTCGACCTCGTGGCTGCCCGTGCCGACCCGGACGCTGTTCTTGGCGACCGCCATCTCACCCGGCGCCAGCGACGCCTCGGCGGTCAGCAGCCGCACCGGCCCGGACAGCTTGAGCCGCTCGCCGCGGAAGACCGTCCAGGCGCCCGGCGCGGGCGCGCAGCCGCGGACGAGCCGGTCGACCCGCAGCGCCGGGTGCGCCCAGTCGATCCGGGCGTCCTCGACGTTGATCTTCGGGGCCAGGGTGACGCCGTCGGCGGGCTGCGGGACGGCGTGCAGGGAGCCGTCCGCGATGCCGTCCATGGTGGCGGCGAGCAGCCGCGCCCCGGAGTGCGACAGCCGGGTGAGCAGCTCACCGCTGGTGTCGGCGGGCCGGATCTCCTCGGTCACCACCCCGAACACCGGGCCGGAGTCCAGGCCCTGCTCGATCAGGAACGTCGACGCACCGGTCACCTCGTCCCCGGCCAGCACCGCGTGCTGCACCGGCGCCGCACCGCGCCAGGCGGGCAGCAGCGAGAAGTGCAGGTTGACCCAGCCGTGCTTCGGGATCTCCAGCGCGCCGGGACGCAGCAGGGCGCCGTAGGCGACCACCGGGCAGCAGTCCGGGGCGATCTCGGCGAGCCGGGCCAGGAAGTCGGGGTCGCTCGGCTTCGCGGGCTTCAGCACCTCGACGCCCGCCTCCTCCGCACGCTGCGCCACCGGGCTGGCCACCAGCCGCCGTCCGCGGCCGGCCGGGGCGTCGGGGCGGGTCACCACGGCGACCACCTCGTGCCGGTCGGAGGCCAGCAGGGCGTCCAGGGCGGGGACGGCGACCTCGGGGGTGCCGGCGAAGACGAGGCGCAATTCAGGAGCCTTCCGTGACAGGGGGTTCAGCGGGCGGAGCCGAAGGTGGAGTGCGGGGAGACCCGCACGGTGGGTGCCGGGCCGTCGCCCCAGTCGGCCTCGCGGATCGCCTTGAGCGCGGCCTTGCGGGCCTCGCGGTCGAGCCGGTCGATGAAGATGATGCCGTCGAGGTGGTCGGTCTCGTGCTGGATGCAGCGGGAGAGCAGTTCGGTGCCCTCGATCTCGACCGGGTCGCCGTGCATGTTGAAGCCCTTGGCGACGACCCCGTACGCGCGCTTGGTGTCGAACTGCAGGCCGGGCAGCGAGAGGCAGCCCTCCGGGCCGTCCTGCTCCTCGTCGGTCAGCGACAGGTCCGGGTTGATCAGGTGCCCGACGACGCCGTCCACGTTGTAGGTGAAGACCCGCAGCGAGACGCCGAGTTGCGGGGCGGCAAGGCCGGCGCCGGGGGCCTCCAGCATGGTGTCGGTCAAGTCCTTGACCAGCCGCCGCAGCTCCTTGTCGAAGGTGGTGACCGGACGTGCCGTGGCACGGAGCACCGGGTCGCCGAAGATGCGGATCGGCTGGATCGCCATGGCTACGGGGCTCCTGTCGCTACGGGCGGCGTCGGTTCGCGGGGTCGAAGGCCCCCAAGTCTATGCAATCGCCGCAGGTGCCCGTCCCGGGTCGCGGGGCGCGCGGCACAACCCGTCTCCGACAAGCGCGTTACCCGGGCCAGGGGTCCGGCGTTGGTCAAGTGGAATTGACCGGGACGCGTTCGCGTCCCCGTCCGAGCCGACGCTGTACGGAGAGGTGGCATCAGGCCATGGCCGAGCAGATCAACCACGACGCCCGGGCGCGGGCCAGCCTGCACCTGCTGGTGCGCGACATCGAGCGGGTCCGGCGGCAGGTGGACGCGCTGCGCACGCTGACCGCCCAGCTGGGCAACGTCTACCGGCCGCGCCGCCCGAGCACCTCGGCGGGCTTCGTGGTCTACGGCCGGGCGCCCGCGCCGACCGTCCGGCTGGCGCAGGAGCTGCGCGAGAGCGTGGAGACGCTGGTCGCGGCCGCCGTCGAGTTCGACCGCGCGCTCGGCTTCTCCTGGGACTCGGTGGGCTCGGCGCTCGGCGTGACCAAGCAGGCCGTCCACCGGCGGTACGGGATGCGCCGGCCCGCCACCGAGCTCCTCGCGGCGGCCACCGTGCCCGCCCCGGCCGGCCCGCGCGAGGAGCGGGCGGTGGACACCCCGGCCGCCGCGGAGGAGCCGGCGCACCCCGCGAAGACGCTGGCCCGGACGGTGCCGCAGGCCCGCCAGCACGGGTTGCCGCCGCAGCACGGGCTGCCGCCGCAGGGCGGGCTGCCCGCCCCGGCCGCACTGGCCCCGCAGGGCGCCCGCCTCGCCCGCTGAGCGGGCCGCACACCCGCGCCGGGCGGCGCGGTCAGCCGATGTCGGTCGGATCGATCCGGATTCGGACCGGCTCGGCCGTGCGGAGCGCCAGCCGGGCGATCTGCGCGGCCTTGAGCGCGGAGGCCAGCGCCGCGCCCTGCCCGGGGGCGACCCGCAGCAGGGCCCGTTCCAGCTCCTCACCGCGGCCCCCGGGGCCGGTACCGGGCCGAGCACGTCGGCGCCCTCCGGCAGCCGGACGAGGTTGAGCAGGTCGGTCACGGCCTGCGGGGAGCCGGTCACCGAGGCCATCCTGGAGACCGGCGGGAAGCGCAACTGCTCGCGCTCGTCCAGCTCGATGCCGGCGTGGCCCGCCGGATCCCAGCGGACGAGGGCCTGCACCGGGCGGGCCGTGGGCTCGGCAACCACCACCACCGCACCGCCCGCGGACGCCGGGCGGACCAGCGCGGCCGCGGTCAGCCACCGGCGCAGGGTCTCCTCGCCGGCCCGCAGGTCGGGCCGGGTGAGCAGGGCCCAGCCGTCGAGCAGCAGGGCGGCCGCGTAGCCGCCGTCGGCGACCGGTTCGGCGCCCGGGGTGGCGATCACCAGCGCCGGGGTGCCCGGCACGTCGGCGAGCACCGCGTCCCGTCCGGAGGTGCGCACGGGCACCCGCGGGAAGGCCTTGCCGAGTTCCTCCGCGGTGCGGCGGGCGCCGACCACCTGGGCGCGCAGCCGGAACGAGCCGCACTCCTCGCAGTGCCAGTCCGGCTCGGCGGTGCCGCACCAGGAACAGGTCGGCGGGGTGTCGGCGGCCCCCGCCTCCAGCGGCCCGCCGCACGGACGGCAGCGGGCGGGCGTCCGGCAGCGGCCGCAGGAGAGCCGCGGCAGGTAGCCGCGGCGCGGCACCTGGATGAGCACCGGGCCGCGGGTGAGGGCCTCGCGGGCGGCCTCCCAGGCGACCGAGGGCAGCCGGGCAGCCTGGGCCGCGGCGTCGCGGGCCTGGTCGAGGTCGGTGACCGTGCGCACCCGCGGGGCGAGCGCGCGGACGGTCTCGCGTTCGGCCGCGAGCGGCCGCGCCCAGCCGGTGCGCAGCAGCTGGGCGGCCTCGACGGTGGTGGACAGCCCGCCGAGCAGCACCCCGGCGCCCTCCTCGGCGGCCCGGAGCAGCGCGACCTCGCGCACGTGCGGGTACGGGGCGTTCGGGTCGCTGTGGCTGCCGTCGCCGTCCGACCAGACGACCAGCAGGCCCAGGTCGCGGACGGGGGCGAAGACCGTGGCCCGGGTGCCGATCACGGCGCGGACGGAGCCGCGGCTGACGGCCAGCCAGCTCCGGTAGCGGTCCTCCGGGCCGGCCTCGGCGGCCAGTACGGCGTGCCGGCCGGGGCCGAGGAGTTCGGTGAGCGCCGCGTCGACCCGGGCCACCGCGCGGCCGTCGGGCAGCACGACCAGGGCGCCGCGGCCGCCGGCCAGGGCGGCGGCGACGGCGCGGGCGATCTCGTGCGGCCAGCCGGGGCCGGGCAGCGCCGTCCAGACCGCGCGCGGGGCGTGGCCGGAGGCCAGCGAGGCGAGGAAGGCCGGGCCCTGCGGGTAGCGGGACCAGCCGCCCGGGTCGGGTGCGGGGGCGAGGGCAGCGGGGCGGGCGAGGGCACGGCCTCGGCCCGGGCGTGCCGCGGCGGGACGGCGAGCTGCAGCACGTCGGCGAGGGTGCCCGCGTACCGGTCGGCGACGGCCCGGCAGAGCCGCAGCAGCGCGGGGGTCAGCACCGGCTCGGGCGAGACGACCCGGGCGAGCGGCGCCAGCGGGCCCGGGTAGTCGGAGGCGGCGAGCCGTTCCACGAGGAAGCCGTCGTGCAGGGCGCCGCCCTCGCGCCGACCGGAGGCGCCGACCCGGGCGCCGAACCTGACCCGCACCCGCACCCCGGGGCGGGCCTCCTCCGCCATCGCGGCAGGCACGGCGTAGTCGAAGTACTGGTCGAGGCTGAGCACGCCCTTGTCGACCAGGACCCGGGCGACCGGCAGCTCGGCGGCCAGCTCCAGGCCGCGGGCCGCCCTGGGCCTGGCCCGGCGCACCGTCTCCCGGATGAAGGCCAGCTGCTCGCCGGCCCCGTCTGCGCTGCTCATCGCTCCAGTCGTATCAGAAGGGTCCGACATCGCCGCAGGCGGCGGCCACCCGTGGGGGTGACCGCCGCCTGCGGTTGCGGGACGGGGCCGGTCAGGCGCTGACGGCCTTCTTCAGCTCCTCGACGCGGTCGGTGCGCTCCCAGGTGAAGTCCGGCAGCTCGCGGCCGAAGTGGCCGTAGGCGGCGGTCTGGGCGTAGATCGGCCGGAGCAGGTCCAGGTCGCGGATGATCGCGGCCGGACGCAGGTCGAAGACGTCGGTGACGGCCTTCTGGATGGTGAGGACCGGGACGGTCTCGGTGCCGAAGGTCTCCACGAACAGGCCGACCGGCTCGGCCTTGCCGATGGCGTAGGCGACCTGGACCTCGGCGCGGCGGGCGAGGCCCGCGGCGACGATGTTCTTGGCGACCCAGCGCATGGCGTAGGCGGCCGAGCGGTCGACCTTGGACGGGTCCTTGCCGGAGAACGCGCCGCCGCCGTGGCGGGCGTAGCCGCCGTAGGTGTCGATGATGATCTTGCGGCCGGTCAGGCCGGCGTCACCCATCGGGCCGCCGATCTCGAAGCGGCCGGTCGGGTTCACCAGCAGGCGGTAGCCCTCGGTGACCAGCTTGATGCCCTCGTCGGCGAGCGCCTTCAGCTCGGGCTCCACGACGAACTCGCGGATGTCCGGGGTGAGCAGCGACTCCAGGTCGATGTCGCTCGCGTGCTGCGAGGAGACGACGACGGTGTCGAGACGGACGGCCTTGTCGCCGTCGTACTCGATGGTGACCTGGGTCTTGCCGTCGGGGCGCAGGTAGGGGATCGTCCCGTTCTTGCGGACCTCGGACAGGCGGCGCGAGAGGCGGTGCGCGAGGGTGATCGGCAGCGGCATCAGCTCGGGGGTGTCGTCGCAGGCGTAGCCGAACATCAGGCCCTGGTCGCCGGCGCCCTGGCGGTCGAGCTCGTCGTCCTCGCCCTCGACGCGGTGCTCGTGCGCGGTGTCGACGCCCTGGGCGATGTCGGGCGACTGCGCGCCGATCGACACCGAGACGCCGCAGGAGGCGCCGTCGAAGCCCTTCTTGGAGCTGTCGTAGCCGATCTCGAGGATCTTCTCCCGGACGAGCTGCGCGATCGGGGCGTACGCCTTGGTCGTGACCTCACCGGCGATGTGCACCAGGCCGGTGGTGATCAGCGTCTCGACGGCGACGCGCGAGGTCGGGTCCTCCTTGAGGAGGGCGTCCAGGATGGTGTCGCTGATCTGGTCAGCGATCTTGTCGGGGTGTCCCTCGGTGACTGACTCCGAGGTGAACAGGCGGCGAGACACAGCGCTCCCTGGGGTTGCAGCGGCTGCTGACTGAACGCCCCGGGGATCCGGGGCGTCCGGAAAGACTTGATGTCTGGAGTGTAACCGTCGGCTATCGGGGAGCGGCACTCCCGGGTATGGCAGTCGTGTGACGGATCTCCCCCGACGGCTCACCCCAGCCGGGCTGCGACCTCGTCCCAGACCGCGTCCGCGAGGACGTCCTTCGGGCCGTGCGCCACGACGGTCTCGCCGCCGTCCGCGGCCATGATCGTCGCCGCGTTGGTGTCCCGGCCGAAGGCCTTGCCGTCGCCGACCTCGTTCACCACGAGCAGGTCGCAGCCCTTGCGGGCGAGCTTGGCCCGGCCGTTGGCGAGCACGTCGTCCGTCTCGGCGGCGAAGCCGACCACCAGCTGGCCCGCGAAGGCCCGCTCGGCGGAGAGCTCGGCGAGGATGTCGGGGTTGCGGACGAGGACGACCGGGGCCGGTTCGGCCCCGTCCACCTTCTTGATCTTGCCGGTGGCGTACTCGGCGGGACGGAAGTCGGCGACGGCCGCGGCCATCACCACTGCATCGGCGTCCGCGACGGCCTTCCGGGCGGCCTCGCGCAGCTCCAGCGCGGTGGAGACCCGCACCACGTCCACCCCGGCCGGGTCTGGCAGCTCGACGTTGGCGGCCAGCAGGGTGACCCGGGCGCCGCGGGCGGCGGCGGTCGCGGCCAGCGCCCAGCCCTGCTTCCCGGAGGAGCGGTTGCCGAGGAAGCGGACGGGGTCGAGCGGCTCGCGGGTGCCGCCGGCGGAGACCACCACGTGGCGTCCGGCCAGGTCCTGGCCGCCCGCGCCGCGGGCCAGCACCCGGCGGCAGGCCTCGAAGATCTCCGCGGGGTCGGGCAGCCGGCCCTTGCCGGTGTCGGTGCCCGTGAGGCGGCCGGTCGCCGGCTCCAGGACGACGGCGCCGCGCCGGCGCAGGGTGGCGACGTTCTCCCGGGTGGCCGGGTGCTCCCACATCTCGGTGTGCATCGCGGGTGCGAACACCACCGGGCACCGTGCGGTGAGCAGGGTGTTGGTGAGCAGGTCGTCCGCCAGGCCGTGGGCGGCCTTGGCCATCAGGTCGGCGGTCGCCGGCGCGACCACCACCAGGTCCGCCTGCTGGCCGATCCGCACGTGCGGCACCTCGTGCACGTTCGCCCAGGTCTCGGTGGCCGCGGGCCGGTGCGAGAGGGCGGCCCAGGTGGCCTCGCCGACGAAGTGCAGCGCCGCCTCGGTCGGCACCACGGTGACCTCGTGGCCGGACTCGGTGAGCCGGCGCAGCAGCTCGCAGGCCTTGTACGCGGCGATGCCGCCGCTGACGCCGAGGACCACGCGCGGTGCGTTCATCGTGCTTCCGTCTCTCCTGGGTGGGTTCGCCCTCACCCTACGGCGCATCAGACGGCCGGTGCACCATGACCCGGAGCACAGTGCCGGGCACGGCGAAGGGCCCGCCGGAACGTGTCCGGCGGGCCCTTCGACGTCCGGCCGCGCGAGCGGCCGGGAGGCTCAGACGGCCTCGACAGCCTCGGCGGTGAGCATGCCCGCGTTGATCTCGCGGAGCGCGATCGACAGCGGCTTCTCGTGCACGTGGGTGTCGACCAGGGGGCCGACGTACTCCAGCAGGCCCTCACCGAGCTGCGAGTAGTACGCGTTGATCTGGCGGGCGCGCTTGGCCGCGTAGATCACCAGGCTGTACTTGGAGTCGGTGGCCTCGAGCAGCTCGTCGATCGGCGGGTTGATGATGCCCTCGGGAGCGGTCATCGAAGAGGACACGCGGGAACCTTCCGAAGTGGACTTCTCTGTCGACCGGCTCGGAGAGCCGATCGGGTCAGACTACACCGAGCAAGGTTAGCAGTTCGGCTGCTACCTGCTCGACGGAGGTGTTGACAAGGGTCGTGTCGAACTCCGCCTCGGCCGCCAGCTCGACCTTAGCGGCGTCGAGCCGCTGGTCGATCACGTGCTGCGGCTCGGTGCCCCGGCCGGTCAGCCGGCGGACCAGCTCGTCCCAGCTCGGCGGCGCCAGGAAGACCAGCTGAGCCTCGGGCATCGACTCCCGCACCTGGCGGGCACCCTGCAGGTCGATCTCCAGCAGGACGGGCTCACCCCGGTCGAGCCGCTCCTGGACGGCGGTGCGGGGCGTGCCGTAGCGGTTGCCGGCGAAGACCGCCCACTCCAGCAGCTCGCCGTTGGCGACCAGCTTGTCGAACTGGTCGCTGTCGACGAAGTGGTACTGGACCCCGTCCTTCTCGCCCGGCCTCGGGTGGCGGGTCGTCGCCGACACCGAGAGCCAGACCTCGGGGTGCATCTTCCTCATATGAGCGACGACCGTGCTCTTGCCGACCCCCGAAGGGCCGGAGAGCACGGTCAGCCGCGGACGCTCACTCATGCACCGATTATCCCGGATCGCGGACGTTCCGGGGACCAGGGCCCGGGGTCAGGAGGCGGCGGAGCCGAACTCCCGCTCCAGCGAGGCGATCTGGTTCGTCCCGAGGCCGCGCACGCGGCGGCTCTCGGAGATGCCGAGGCGCTCCATGATCTGCTTGGCCCGCACCTTGCCGACGCCGGGGAGGCTCTCCAGCAGTGCAGAAACCTTCATCTTGCCGATGACCTCGTCGTCGGCCTTGCCGGCCTTGATCACGTCGTGCAGCGAGGCACCGGAGTGCTTGAGCTTGTTCTTCACGTCGGCACGCTTCCGCCGAGCTTCGGCGGCCTTGGCGAGCGCAGCGGCGCGCTGTTCGGGGGTAAGGGGCGGAAGAGCCACGCCGTTCACCTCAGGTGTGAATGGAAGGGATGAGCTATGACTGGTGGTGCCCGGCCCGCCGGAGAGCATGCCCTGACCTGCAGAAGCGACGGAATCCGCCGCCCTCCGGTGACCTACCGCCGGACACTACCCAACTTAGGCCGCCACGTCAGGAAAAGAACACGAAAAGTCCTGGTCAGCCGGGGCAGACACAGGACTTTTCCGGGCAAACCGGTCGCGCTCCGCGCCGATCCGTCAGCCCTTTGTGATGCCGCTCACATCATCGACGAACCGCTGGGCCACGTCGCGGAGCGCCGGCACGGACGGCCCGTGCTTCAGCACGTCCCGGCTGACGCTCGGCACCACGTTGCGGACCGAGTCGCCGAAGACCCGCGGCAGGTCGGCGGCGGTGGCGCCCTGGGCGCCCACCCCGGGCGCCAGCAGCGGCCCGTTGATGGCGAGATCGGCACCGGCCTCGGCGAGGGTCGCACCGACCACCGCGCCGAAGGATCCGAGCGGCTCCGCGCCCGCGTTCTCCGCCGCGAGCCGGCGCAGCACCCCCTGCGCAACGCTCTCCCCGTCGGCAGCCACGGCGCGCTGCACCTCGGCACCCTCCGGGTTGGAGGTGAGCGCCAGCGCGAACAGGCCGCAGCCGTTCGCCCGGGCCAGGTCCACCGCGGGCTGCAGCGAGCCGAAGCCGAGGTACGGGCTGACCGTGAGCGCGTCCGAGAACAGCGGGCTGCCGGGCACCAGGAAGGCCTGCGCGTACGCCGCCATGGTGGAGCCGATGTCGCCGCGCTTGGCGTCCATCACGACGAGCGCACCGGCCGCCCGCGCCTCGGCGACGCAGTCCTCCAGGACGGCGATGCCGCGCGAGCCGAACCGCTCGAAGAAGGCCGCCTGCGGCTTGAGCACCGCGACCCGGTCGGCGAGCGCCTCGACCACGGTGCGGGAGAAGGTCTCCAGGCCGGCGACGTCGTCGCCGAGCCCCCAGGCGGCCAGCAGCGAGGCGTGCGGGTCGATGCCGACGCACAGCTGTCCGCGGGTGTCGAGCGCCTGCCGCAGCCGGGCGCCGAACGGAGCGAGGGTGGTCATGAACGGGTCCTCTCGTAGAAGGTCGGGCCACCGGGGCGGCCCGTGGGCTCCGCGGGGCGCCCCGGGGCCGTCAGGAGGCCTTGGCGGTGCCCACGGCGTCGGCGACGGTGCGGTGCCCGGCGGCACGCACCCGGGCCGCCAGGCCCCGGTGCAGGCGGCGCATCCAGAACGGGCCCTCGTAGATGAAGGCGCTGTAGCCCTGCACCAGGTCGGCCCCGTGGAGGATCCGCTGCCAGGCGTCCTCGGCGGTCTCGATGCCGCCGACCGAGACGATGACCAGCCGGCCCTCGGTGCGGGCGCGCAGGCGCTGCAGGACCTCCAGGGAGCGGGCCTTGAGCGGCGCGCCGGACAGCCCGCCCGCGCCGATCTCCTCCACCCGTCCGGCCGACGTGCGCAGGCCCTCGCGGCCGATCGTGGTGTTGGTGGCGATGATGCCGTCCAGGCCGAGGGTGAGCGCCATGTCGGCGATCTCGTCGATGTCCTCGTCGGCCAGGTCGGGGGCGATCTTGACGAGCAGCGGCACGTGGTGCGAGGTGACCTCGTCGGCGGCCTTGCGGACGTCCCACAGCAGCGGGCCCAGGATCGTCACGGCCTGCAGGTTGCGCAGCCCGGGGGTGTTCGGCGAGCTGACGTTCACCACCAGGTAGTCGGCGTGCGGGGCGAGCCGGCGGGTGGACTTCAGGTAGTCCTCGGTGGCGTCCGCCTCCTCCACCAGCTTGGTCTTGCCGATGTTGACGCCGACCACCGGCGTGGAGCTGGTGCGCACCCGCTGGGCCAGCCGGGCGGCGACCCGGGCGGAGCCCTGGTTGTTGAAGCCCATCCGGTTGATCAGGGCCCGGTCCTCCACCAGCCGGAACAGCCGCGGCGCCGGGTTGCCCGGCTGCGGCTCACCGGTGACGGTGCCGATCTCGACGAAGTCGAAGCCGAGCATCGAGAGTCCGTCGATGCCGATGCCGTTCTTGTCGAAGCCCGCGCCGAGGCCGAACGGGCCCGGCAGGTCGAGCCCGAGGGCGGTGGTGCGCAGCGCCGGGTCGCGCGGGGCGAGCACCAGCCGCACCAGCTGCCGCAGGCCGGGGACGGACGCCGCCAGCCGGATCCAGAAGAAGGCGAGGTGGTGGGCCTTCTCCGGGTCCATCTTCTTGAACACGAGGTCGAACAGGAGCTTGTACACGGCGGGGGTGGGCCTTCCTGCGCATAACGGTGGGGGGCACCAGGATTCCGGTGCCCCCCACTGGATCGGACTACTTGCGGCCGGAGTTGATCAGCGCCGCGTGCTCCTGGAGCGACATCACGCCGACCTCGCCGCGCAGCAGCGCGTCGATGCCCTGGACCGCGGCGCCCATCGCCTGGACGGTGGTCAGGCACGGCACGCCGCGCGAGACGGCCGCGGTGCGGATCTCGTACCCGTCGAGGCGGCCGCCGGTGCCGTACGGGGTGTTGATGATCAGGTCGACCCCGCCCTCGTGGATCAGCTGGACGATGGTCTTCTCGCCCGCCGGGCCCTCACCCTCGCTGTGCTTGCGCACCACGGTGGCGGGGATGCCGCCGCGCTGCAGCACCTCGGCGGTGCCGGTGGTGGCGAGCAGTTCGAAGCCGAGCTCGACCAGCGCGCGGGCCGGGAAGACCAGGTTGCGCTTGTCGCGGTTGGCGACCGACACGAAGACCTTGCCCTTGGTGGGCAGGGCGCCGTACGCGCCGGACTGCGACTTGGCGTACGCCGTGCCGAAGACCCGGTCGATGCCCATGACCTCGCCGGTGGAGCGCATCTCCGGGCCGAGCACGGTGTCGACGCCGCGGCCGTGCACGTCGCGGAAGCGCGACCACGGCATCACGGCCTCCTTGACCGAGATCGGCGCGTCGGCCGGCAGCGTGCCGCCGTCGCCCTCGGCGGGCAGCAGGCCCTCGGTGCGCAGCTCGGCGATGGTGGCGCCGAGCGAGATCCGGGCGGCGGCCTTGGCCAGCGGCACGGCCGTCGCCTTGGAGGTGAACGGCACCGTCCGGGAGGCGCGCGGGTTGGCCTCCAGCACGTAGAGGATGTCGCCGGCCATGGCGAACTGGATGTTGATCAGGCCGCGGACGCCGACGCCCTTGGCGATCGCCTCGGTGGAGGTGCGCAGCCGCTTGATGTCCCAGCCGCCGAGGGTGATCGGGGGCAGGGCGCAGGCCGAGTCGCCGGAGTGGATGCCGGCCTCCTCGATGTGCTCCATGACGCCGCCGAGGTACAGCTCGGTGCCGTCGTAGAGCGCGTCGACGTCGATCTCCACCGCGTCGTCGAGGAAGCGGTCGATGAGCACCGGGTGCTCGGAGATCAGGCCGGCGTGCCGCTCCAGGTAGGAGGCGAGCGAGGCCTCGTCGTAGACGATCTCCATGCCGCGGCCGCCCAGCACGTACGAGGGGCGGGCGAGCACCGGGTAGCCGATCTCGTCGGCGATGGCCTTGGCCTCGTCGAAGGAGAAGGCGGTGCCGTGCTTGGGGGCGGGCAGGCCGGCGTCGCGCAGCACGCGGCCGAAGGCGCCGCGCTCCTCGGCGAGGTCGATGGCCTCGGGCTGGGTGCCGACGATCGGCACGCCGTTGTCCTTGAGCGCCTGGGCCAGGCCCAGCGGGGTCTGGCCGCCGAGCTGGACGATGACGCCCGCGAGCGGGCCGGCCTGCTGCTCGGCGTGGACGATCTCCAGCACGTCCTCCAGGGTGAGCGGCTCGAAGTAGAGCCGGTCGGAGGTGTCGTAGTCGGTGGAGACGGTCTCCGGGTTGCAGTTGACCATCACGGTCTCGTACCCGGCGTCGGCGAGCGCGAAGGAGGCGTGCACGCAGGAGTAGTCGAACTCGATGCCCTGGCCGATCCGGTTGGGGCCGGAGCCGAGGATGATCACGGCGGGCTTGGTGCGGCTCGCGACCTCGGTCTCCTCGTCGTAGGACGAGTAGAAGTACGGGGTCTTCGCGGCGAACTCGGCGGCGCAGGTGTCGACGGTCTTGAAGACCGGCCGGATGCCGAGCGCGTGCCGGACCTCGCGGACGACGTCCGCCTTCAGGCCGCGGATCTCGCCGATCTGCTGGTCGGAGAAGCCGTGCCGCTTGGCGTGGCGCAGCACCTCCGGGTCGAGCTTCTCGGCCTCGGCGACCTCGGCGGCGATCTCGTCGAGCAGGAAGAGCTGGTCGACGAACCACGGGTCGATCTTCGTGGCCTCGAACACCTCCTCCGGCGTCGCGCCGGCCCGGATCGCGTCCATGACGGTGTTGATCCGGCCGTCGGTGGGGACGACCGCCTTCTCCAGCAGCGCGGCCTTGTCACCGGGCTCGCCGACCCAGCTGAACTGGGAGCCCTTCTTCTCCAGCGAGCGCAGCGCCTTCTGCAGCGCCTCGGTGAAGTTGCGGCCCATGGCCATGGCCTCGCCGACCGACTTCATGGTCGTGGTGAGGCTGGCGTCCGCCGAGGGGAACTTCTCGAACGCGAACCGCGGCACCTTGACGACGACGTAGTCGAGGGTCGGCTCGAAGGAGGCCGGGGTCTGCTCGGTGATGTCGTTGGGGATCTCGTCCAGCGTGTAGCCGACGGCCAGCTTCGCGGCGATCTTGGCGATCGGGAAGCCGGTGGCCTTGGAGGCGAGCGCCGAGGAGCGGGAGACGCGCGGGTTCATCTCGATGACGATGACCCGGCCGTCCTCGGGGTTGACCGCGAACTGGATGTTGCAGCCGCCGGTGTCGACGCCGACCTCGCGGATCACGGCGATGCCGATGTCGCGCAGGATCTGGTACTCGCGGTCGGTCAGCGTCATCGCCGGGGCGACGGTGATCGAGTCGCCGGTGTGCACGCCCATCGGGTCGAAGTTCTCGATGGAGCAGACCACCACGACGTTGTCGTGCTTGTCGCGCATCAGCTCCAGCTCGTACTCCTTCCAGCCGAGGATGGACTCCTCCAGGAGCACCTCGGTGGTCGGCGAGAGGGCCAGGCCCTGGCCGGCGATGCGGCGCAGGTCGTCCTCGTTGTGGGCGAAGCCGGAGCCGGCGCCGCCCATGGTGAAGGACGGGCGGACGACGACCGGGTAGCCGCCGAGGGTGTCGACGCCGGCGATGACGTCGTCCATCGAGTGGCAGATCACCGAGCGGGCGGACTCGCCGTACCCGATCTTGGCGTGGACGGCCTCGACGACGCCCTTGAAGAGGTCGCGGTCCTCGCCCTTGTTGATCGCCTCGACGTCGGCGCCGATCAGCTCGACGTTGTACTTCTCCAGCGTGCCGGCCTGGTGCAGCGAGATCGCGGTGTTCAGCGCGGTCTGGCCGCCCAGGGTGGGCAGCAGGGCGTCGGGGCGCTCCTTGGCGATGATCTTCTCGACGAACTCCGGGGTGATCGGCTCGACGTAGGTGGCGTCGGCGATCTCCGGGTCGGTCATGATCGTGGCCGGGTTGGAGTTCACCAGGATCACCCGCAGGCCCTCGGACTTGAGGACGCGGCAGGCCTGGGTGCCGGAGTAGTCGAACTCCGCCGCCTGGCCGATGACGATCGGGCCGGAGCCGATCACCAGGACGGACTTGATGTCAGTGCGCTTCGGCACGGGTCAGCTCCCTGCGGTGGCGGTGGTGCGGGCCGGGGCACCGGCCATCAGGTCAACGAAGCGGTCGAAGAGGTACGCGGCGTCGTGCGGGCCGGCCGCCGCCTCCGGGTGGTACTGCACCGAGAAGGCGGGGGTGTCCAGGCACTGGAGGCCCTCGACCACGTCGTCGTTCAGGCAGACGTGGGAGACCTCGACCCGGCCGTACGGGGTGTCGCTCACCGTGTCGAGCGGCGCGTTCACGGCGAAGCCGTGGTTGTGCGCGGTCACCTCGACCTTGCCGGTGGTGCGGTCCTGCACCGGCTGGTTGATGCCGCGGTGGCCGTACTTGAGCTTGTAGGTGCCGAAGCCCAGCGCGCGGCCGAGGATCTGGTTGCCGAAGCAGATGCCGAAGAACGGCGTCCGGCGCTCCAGGACGCCCTGCGCGACGGCGACCTGGTGGTCGGCGGTGGCCGGGTCGCCCGGGCCGTTGGAGAAGAACACGCCGTCCGGGTTCACGGCGTAGACGTCCTCGACGGTGGCGTTGGCCGGCAGCACGTGCACCTCGATGCCGCGCTCGGCCATCCGCTGCGGGGTCATCGCCTTGATGCCGAGGTCGAGCGCCGCGACGGTGAACCGCTTCTCACCGATCGCCGGCACCACGTACGTCTCGGTGGTGGCGACCTCGGCGCACAGGTCGGCGCCCTTCATCTCGGGCGCCTGCTGCACCTTCGCCAGCAGCGCCGCCCGGTCGGCGACCGCCGGGCCGGAGAAGATGCCGACCCGCATCGCACCGCGCTCGCGCAGGTGCCGGGTCAGCGCCCGGGTGTCGATGCCGCTGATGCCGACGACGCCCTGCGCGGCCAGCTCCTCGTCCAGCGAGCGGCGCGAGCGCCAGTTGGAGGCGACCCGGGCGGGGTCGCGGACGACGTAGCCGGCGACCCAGATCTGCTTGGACTCGTCGTCCTCGTCGTTCCAGCCGGTGTTGCCGATCTGCGGGGCCGTCATGACGACCACCTGGCGGTGGTACGACGGGTCGGTCAGCGTCTCCTGGTAGCCGGACATGCCGGTGTTGAAGACCGCCTCGCCGAAGGTCTCGCCGACGGCGCCGTAGGCCTGGCCGTCGAACGTCCGGCCGTCCTCCAGGACGAGCACGGCGGGCACTCGCTCCCGCCTGGTGCGAGGCGTGGTGGGGGCAGGTGCGGTCATGGGGCGGCCTCTTCCGTCTTCTTCGTCTTCGTACGTGTCACAAGAGCCTCGACCGCCTCGACCCAGGCGGCGTGCTCGTCGGGGTGGTCGGCCCGGAACCCGGAGTCCAGGGCGGTGCCCTGCAGGTCCCAGGTGACGACCAGCAGCCCGGAGGGGACGACCTTGCCGGCGATCCCCGAGTCGCGCCGGGCGCCGAGCAGCGCCCCGGCCGGGATCCACACGTCCGCGTCACCGGGCCGGCGGACCAGCAGGCCCCGCTCGGTGAGGGACAGCTCGGCCAGGCTTCGGGTGCCGAGGCCGTGGGCCACGACCCGGTCCAGCCAGTTCCCCGCGGTGGTGGAGCCGTGGTACCGGCCGTTCGTCGCCAGCAGCGGGGTGCCGGGGTCGGCGGGCACCTCGGGCAGCTGCGGGAGGTCCGACTGGAGCGTGCGGCGCCAGTTCCAGCCCTGCCGCATCAGCCAGTAGACGAGCCCGATCAGGATCAGCAGGCCGACGATCCAGCCGATGTGGCCCGGCCAGTCGGTGACCTTCGCCTTCTCGGTGGCGAGCCGGGCCGCGGCGAGCGGCCCGGTGGCGAGCGCGGTCACGCGAGCCCGTCCCGGTCGGCGAGCTCCCCGGCGAGGACCGTGGCACGGCCGCGCAGGAACGTCGCGTGGACGCGTCCGGGCAGGTCCAGGCCCCGGTAGGGGGTGTTGCGGCTGCGGGTGGCGAAGCTGTCGGGATCCACGGCACCACGGTACGCGGGATCGAAGAGCACCAGGTTCGCAGGCTCACCCACCGAGATCGGGCGACCCTGTCCGGTGAGACGGCCGATCCGGGCCGGACGGTGCGACATGCGGTCCGCGACGCCCTCCCAGTTCAGCAGGCCGGTGTCGACCATGGTCTGCTGCACGACCGACAGCGCGGTCTCCAGGCCGACCATGCCCATCGCGGCGACGGCCCACTCGCAGTCCTTGTCCTCCGCGGGGTGCGGGGCGTGGTCGGTGGCGACGGCGTCGATGGTGCCGTCGGCCAGCGCCTCGCGCAGCGCCTGCACGTCGGCGGCGGTGCGCAGCGGCGGGTTGACCTTGTAGACCGGGTCGTAGCTGCGGACCAGCTCGTCGGTGAGCAGCAGGTGGTGCGGGGTGACCTCGGCCGTGACGTTCCAGCCCTTGGCCTTGGCCCAGCGGACGATCTCGACCGAGCCGGCGGTGGACAGGTGGCAGACGTGCAGCCGGGAGCCGACGTGCGCGGCGAGCAGCACGTCACGGGCGATGATCGCCTCCTCGGCGACGGCGGGCCAGCCGCCCAGGCCGAGCTCGCCGGAGACCTGGCCCTCGTTCATCTGCGCGCCCTCGGTGAGGCGCGGCTCCTGGGCGTGCTGGGCGACGACACCGTCGAAGGCCTTCACGTACTCCAGGGCGCGGCGCATGATCACCGCGTCGTCGACGCACTTGCCGTCGTCGGAGAAGACCCGGACCCCGGCGGCGGAGTCGTGCATGGCGCCGAGCTCGGCGAGCTTCTTGCCCTCCAGGCCGACGGTGACGGCGCCGACCGGCTGCACGTCGCAGTAGCCGGACTCCTGGCCCAGGCGCCAGACCTGCTCGACCACGCCGGCGGTGTCCGCCACCGGGAAGGTGTTGGCCATCGCGTGGACGGCGGTGTAGCCGCCCTTGGCGGCGGCCTGGGTGCCGGTCAGCACCGTCTCGGCGTCCTCGCGGCCGGGCTCGCGCAGGTGGGTGTGCAGGTCGACCAGGCCGGGCAGCGCGATCAGGCCGTGCGCGTCGATGTCGACGTCGGCCTCGACGGTCAGCGCGTCGCCGATCTCCCGGACGACGCCGTCGGCGATGTGGATGTCCTTGGGGGCGCCGCCGAGGATCTGGGCGTTGCGGATCAGGTAGCTCGTCACTGGGCGGCCTCGCTGGAGTCGGTGCGGGAGGAGTCGGCGGCGCCGTCGGCGAAGACGGCGCCCCCGAGCAGGAGGTAGAGGACGGCCATCCGGACGGAGACGCCGTTGGCGACCTGCTCGACCGCGGTGCAGCGCGGCGAGTCGGCGACCTCGGCGGTGATCTCCATGCCGCGGACCATCGGGCCGGGGTGCATCACGATGGCGTGCTCGGGCAGCTGCGCCATCCGGATGCCGTCCATGCCGTAGCGGCGGGAGTACTCGCGCTCGGTGGGGAAGAAGGCCGCGTTCATCCGCTCGCGCTGGACGCGGAGCATCATCAGGGCGTCGGTCTTCGGCAGCACCGCGTCGAGGTCGTACGAGACCTGGCAGGGCCAGTTCTCGATGCCGATCGGCAGCAGCGTCGGCGGGGCGACGAAGGTGACCTCGGCGCCGAGCGTGGTCAGCAGGTGCACGTTGGAGCGGGCGACCCGGCTGTGCAGGACGTCGCCGACGATGGCCACCCGGCGGCCGGCGAGGTCCTTGCCGCTGCCCGGGTTGAGGTGGCGGCGCATGGTGAAGGCGTCGAGCAGGGCCTGGGTGGGGTGCTCGTGGGTGCCGTCGCCGGCGTTGATGACGCTGCCGTGCAGCCAGTCGGACTGGGCGAGCCGGGCCGGCGCGCCGGAGGCGTGGTGCCGGATGACGACCGCGTCCGCGCCCATGGCCTGCAGGGTGAGCGCGGTGTCCTTGAGGCTCTCGCCCTTGGAGACCGAGGAGCCCTTCGCGGAGAAGTTGATGACGTCGGCGGAGAGCCGCTTCTCGGCGACCTCGAACGAGGTCTTGGTGCGGGTGGAGTCCTCGAAGAAGAGGTTGACCACGGTGCGGCCGCGCAGGGTCGGCAGCTTCTTGACCGCCCGCCCGGAGACCCGGGCGAGCTCCTCGGCGGTGTCGAGGATGAGCAGGGCGTCGTCGCGGCCCAGGTCGGCGGTGGAGACGAGGTGGCGCATCACGCGGGTCACTCCGGGAGGTGCTGGTCGGCGGCGAGCGCCTGGGACGAACGGGCGGAGTAGTCGCGGTCGCCGACCAGGACGGCGTCGCGCCCGTCGCTGTCGGCGAGCTGGACCTGGACCGCCTCGCGCAGCGAGGTCGGCAGGTTCTTGCCCACGTAGTCGGCGCGGATGGGCAGCTCGCGGTGGCCGCGGTCGACCAGGACGGCGAGCTGGACGGCGCGCGGGCGGCCGATGTCGCTGAGGGCGTCCAGCGCGGCACGGATCGTCCGGCCGGAGAAGAGCACGTCGTCGACGAGGATGACCAGCCGGCCGTCGATGCCGTCGGCCGGGATCTCGGTGTGCTCCAGCGCGCGGGCGGGCTTCAGCCGCAGGTCGTCCCGGTACATCGTGATGTCCAGGGTGCCGAGCGGGATGTCGCGGCCGGTGATCTGGGTGAGCCGGGCGTGCAGCCGGCGGGCCAGGTGGACGCCGCGGGTGTGGATGCCGAGCAGGACGACGTCCTCCGCGCCCTTGGCGCGTTCCACGATCTCGTGGGCGATCCGGGTGACGACCCGGGCGATGTCGGTGGCGTCCAGCACCTGGTGCGGCGGACGCGGGGTGGCGTTCGTGTCTGCGGTCATGCCGAAGCGGACCTCCTTCCCCGCCTCACGGGACGGGTCTTAAAGGATGTCTGGGATGGGCGCCCGGCGCACCGGGAGCGCCCCCATGCTACCAGTGCGATCACCGGCCCCCGGGGAAGGCGTCACTCCGTTTCGCGTCACCGCAGCTCAATCCCGCTGCCCCGGTCCGGTTCACGGCCAGGCCGCACGCTATTCGCACGACTGCCCCATTCGGCTTGACGCGACTACCTCACTCTACGTAACCTCACAGTGAGTTACGGGACCGGCGCCGTACCCACCGGTTCAGACGCCGGTCCGAGTCGGCACCCGCGCGCTCGTGACTCGTTCACCGCACGCGAAGCAATCCTGTCCGGGGAGATCAATGTCCAGCGACTACGCGAAGCAGCTCGGGGCGAAGCTCCGGGCCATCCGCACTCAGCAGGGTCTCTCCCTGCACGGCGTCGAAGAGAAGTCCCAGGGTCGCTGGAAGGCCGTCGTGGTCGGCTCCTACGAGCGCGGCGACCGTGCGGTGACCGTGCAGCGACTGGCCGAGCTGGCCGAGTTCTACGGCGTGCCCGTCCAGGAGCTCCTTCCCGGCGGCACCCCGGGCGGCGCGGCCGAGCCGCCGCCGCGCCTGGTCCTCGACCTGGAGAGACTCACCCAGGTGCCGTCCGAGAAGGCCGGCCCGCTGCAGCGCTACGCGGCCACCATCCAGAGCCAGCGCGGCGACTACAACGGCAAGGTGCTCTCCATCCGCCAGGACGACCTCCGCACGCTGGCCGTGATCTACGACCAGTCGCCGTCGATCCTCACCGAGCAGCTCATCAGCTGGGGCGTGCTCAACCCGGACGCGCGCCGCGCGGTGCGCGAGGAGGACGCGGGCTGATCCCGGTCCGCCCTGCGGAGCCCAGCAGAAACGTCACGGCGGGGCGTGCGGCGACGGCCGCGCGCCCCGCCGTCGCCGTCGCCGTCACACCGCTCGTGCCGCTCAGCGCGCTCGGGGCGGTCGGGGCGGTCGGGGCGGTCGGGGCGGTCGGGGCGGTCAGCACACCGTGCCCAGGCTGAACCCCGGCTCGGCGGCCACGTCGTCCAGCCGGACGGCGGCCGGCACGTAGCCCTGCCCCTCGCTCTGCCAGGCCCACGCCACCTGCCGGTACTCGCCGCACGCCGCCGCCGAACCCTGCGAGCCGTGCAGCAGCGCGGCCCCCGGGAGCTCGCGGTAGAGCCCCGCGCAGAGCACCGCGCAGACCAGGTCGAGATCCTCGTCGTTGATCCGCACCACACCGTCCTCCCAGTGCAGGATCCGCGCCTCGGCCTCCAGCCGCCCGCCCGGCGCCTCCACCGCGCAGACGAACCGGTACGCGCCGCAGCCCGCCCCCACCAGCATCCGCCGGAACACCTCGGCGCCCTGCTGGTGGGCCCGGCGGACGGCCTGCGCGAGCTCCTCGTCGGCGCCGGCCGGCCCGCCGTCCAGCAGCAGGTCGATGTGGCGCAGCGTCAGACCGTTGTCCCGGGCCCGCACCAGACGCGGGATGAAGTCGCCGGACAGCTCCTCAGCCTGGTAGGGCAGCAGTTGGGTCTGCAGCGGCGGGTTGACCAGGTACCGGTCACGGGCGGCGGGCTCGGCCGGGTCGAGGCGGTGCAGCAGGCAGAAGTCGGCGAAGTCGTCCGGGTGGAACATCCGGGCCTGCACGGTGCCGTAGGTGCGGCGGGCCTCGGCCAGCAGGACCGCGGTGTCCAGCAGATAGCTGTCCCAGTCGGCGGCGTCGGTGAGGTGCCAGCCGCGGGCGCGGTCGAAGTCCTCGGAGCTGGTCAGGATGCCCGTGACGAAGGCCTCCTCGCTGCGCGGCCGGGCGGCGGCGGGGTGCGCGGTACAGCGGGAGGGCCGGGGGTGCGGCTGTTGCGGGGCATCGTGGGCTCCTGCGGGGGCGGGGGCTGGGGCGGGTGCTGCGCTCGGGCGGCGGGCGGCGGGTGCCGCTGGCCCTGTTCCTCCCCGCCTCCGGCGCCCGCACACGCACCCGGTGTCACAGCCTTGTAACCGAGCGTCAGCGGGAGTGGGCGGGCGGAGCGGCCGTTCGCCCGTGCCGCCCCTTTCGCCCTCTTTGCCGCGCCCGCCCGGCATGCCCCTGCGGGCGCGGGCGTCGGCGCGGTGCCACGGCGGACCCGGGCGTCGGCGCGGTACCTCTGGGGGCGCGGGCGTGGTGCCCCACGGGCAGGGGGTCAGCTCGGCGCTACTGCGGGCGCGGGGCGCGGGCGAGCTGACGGGACTGGGCGACGAGGCGGCCGGCCTCGTCCCAGACCTCGCAGTCCTCCTCGAAGTAGCCGCCGGCCAGGTTGCGCGTCGCGTGGGAGACCCGCAGCCAGCCCGGAACGGGCCGGGCCCGCAGGTGGACGGTCAGCTCGACGGTGGGCGCCCAGCCCGGCATGCCGAGGTCGAAGGTGACCGGCGGGAGGGCATCGGCGACCATCAGGAGGAGGAGCGGGTCGGGCTGGCGACCGTCCGCGAGTCTGAACCATCCCTGGATCCGGCCGCTCTTCGACGGCGTGCCGAGCGCCCAGCCGACGGTCGCCGGGTCGAGCCGCAGGTCGAAGCGCTCCAACAGGGCGGCCTGCTCGATGAACTGCGGGGGCGCGTGCTCGACACCGATGCACTGCTCCGGCGGCGGCATCAGCGGCGGCTGGGCGCTGGTCGCCACCTCGCCGTCGAGGGCGTCCAGGTCGCCGTAGGTGGCGAGGACGCGCAGCCGCTCCTCACCGTCCTGGCTGAGCGAGGCGGTGCCGGTGGTCAGCGTGCGGCCGCGGCGGACGGTCTCGGTGCGGACGGTCGCCGGACCGGGCCGGGAGGCGGAGAGGTAGTAGCCGCTGATCGAGAACGGGTCGCGGTGCCCGTCGCCCGCCAGCGAGA
Organism: Kitasatospora paranensis; assembly: GCF_039544005.1. Taxonomy (NCBI): domain Bacteria; kingdom Bacillati; phylum Actinomycetota; class Actinomycetes; order Kitasatosporales; family Streptomycetaceae; genus Kitasatospora; species Kitasatospora paranensis. Next base: position 7,007,578 of record NZ_BAABKV010000001.1, on the reverse strand, counting down.
GGGCGTGCCCGGCCACCGCCATCAGCAGGCCGCCGTTGATGCCGCCGCCGATCTGCCAGCCGTCACCGAGTTCGGCCTCGTACCGGCCGGGCTCCTCGGCGTGCGGGGTGAGGGCGATGCCCCGGTCGAACTCGCTCAGTGTCGCGGTGGTCATGGGTGGTACGCCCTTCGCCTCTGATCAGTTCAGACATTACTGGCCAGTAGCCTACGCTCCGATGGCGGACGTGCGAAGGCCGCCGGACCGAGTGGTCCGACGGCCTTTCACGGGGGCGGTGCGGCTCAGGCGCGACGGATCGTCGGCTTGAGCTCCATGAACCGCGCGAGCAGGCCGTTGACGAAGGCCGGCGACTCGTCGGTCGAGTACTCCTTGGCGATCTCCACGGCCTCGTCCAGGACGACCGCGTCCGGGACGCCGTCCTCCCAGATCAGCTCGTAGGCACCGATCCGCACGACGTTGCGGTCCGCGACCGGCATCCGGTCCAGGGTCCAGCCGACCGCGTACGACGAGATCAACTCGTCGATCTTACGGGCGTGCTGGGCATACCCCTCGATCAGCTGCATGGTGTACTCGCCGACCTGCGGGGTGGTCTCGCCCGGCTTCGCCTCCCGCGCCCGGCCCACCCACTCGGCGAGCACGCGCTGCGGGTCGACCCCGCGATGGTCGGCCTCGAAGAGGATCTGGAAGGCCCTGGTGCGAGCCTTGGTGCGCGCGTTCGACACGATTACTTGACCCGGCCGAGGTAGCTGCCGTCGCGGGTGTCGACCTTGACCTTCTCACCGGTGGTGACGAAGAGCGGGACCTGGATCTCGGCACCGGTCTCCAGGGTCGCCGGCTTGGTGCCGCCGGTCGAGCGGTCGCCCTGCAGGCCCGGCTCGGTCTCGGCGATGACGAGCTCGACCGCGGCGGGCAGCTCGACGTACAGCGGGGCGCCGTCGTTCTGCGCCACCAGGGCCTCGAAGCCCTCCAGCAGGTACTTGGCGGCGTCACCGACGACCGCGGAGCTGACCGGGACCTGGTCGTAGGTGTCCATGTCCATGAACACGAAGGCGTCGCCGTCACGGTACGAGTACTGCATCGTCCGCTTGTCGACGTTGGCCGTCTCGACCTTGACGCCGGCGTTGAAGGTCTTCTCGACGACCTTGCCGGTCAGGACCTCCTTGAGCTTGGTACGCACGAACGCCGGGCCCTTGCCGGGCTTCACGTGCTGGAACTCGACGACGGACCACAGCTTGCCGCCGTCCAGCTTGAGGACCATGCCGTTCTTGAGATCGTTCGTGGAAGCCACGGGCGCACTAACTCCTGATATAGCTGTCAAGGAACCAAGGGATCGCGTCCTGCGCCCACCTGGGCGGTCACAGGGCGAGGAGCTCCTTGGTGGTGATGGTGAGCAGCTCGGGCCCGCCCTCCTCAAGGGGACGCACCACGAGCGTGTCCTCGATCCGGACCCCGCCACGCCCCGGGATATGGACCCCCGGACCGACGGTGACCGGCACGCGACTGTCCAGTTTACCCATGTCGGCGGGGCCCAGGCGCGGCGCCTCCCGGATCTCGAGTCCGATTCCGTGTCCGACCGGGTGCGCCGGGTTCTCCGTGTGGCCGGCCGCCTGCAGCACCTCGCGGGCCGCGAGGTCCGGCACGGACTCAGAAATACCGGGCCCGAGGGCCTCCCGACCCGCGCGCTGGGCACGGAACACCAGCCGGTGCAGATCCACCTGCCAGGGCGCCGGGGCGGCGCCGATGACGAAGGTCCGCGCCGTGGACACCCCGTACCCGCGGTAGCGGGCACCGAGCACCACGGTGAGGAAGTCGCCCTCCTCCACGCGCCGGTCGGTGGGCTGGTGGGACTCCAGGCCGGAGTGGCTGCCGGTGCCGACCGAGACGGGGAAGGCCGCCCGGTCGGCGCCGTGGTCGATCATCCGGCGCTCCAGTTCCATGGCGAGATGGCGCTCGGTGCGGCCGACCAGGATCGACTCCAGCAGCTCGCTCAGCGCCTGATCGGCGATCTCGGCGGCGATCCGCAGGTCGGCGATCTCGTGCTCGTCCTTGACGACCCGCATCCGCTCGACGGCGGCGCCGAGGTCGGCCAAGCGGACACCTTCGGCGACCCGGCGGACCTCCCGGTGCCGGCTGACGGTGACGTCATGCTCCTCAAGGGCGAGATCGGACACCCGGAGCCGACTGGCCGCCTCGGCGGCGGCCAAGGCCGTGTCCGTCTCGGTGGGTACCGCCAACTGGGCGATGTCCGGGCCCAGCAGGTGCTGGCCCGAATCGTCGGGCGGCAGGTCGTCGGGGAGCGCCAGCAGCGCCCGCTCCCGGGTGAGCAGCAGGGTGGCCCCACAGGGCGGGCACCCGGTGAGATAGCGGACGTTGGCGGCGCGGGTGACGAGCGCCGCATCGGCGCCGGCCGCGCTGCAGTGCTCCCTGAGCCGCTCCCGCCGGACCGCGTACGCATCGGACATGAAACGAGCGTACGAAGCGGGCCCGGCCGCCGCCCGTCGAGCCGCGCCCGACGGCGTCCCGTCCGATGGCGTTCCGCTGGTGGGGTCCCGTTCGGTGGGGTCGCGTCCGGTGGGGTCGCGTCCGGTGGGGTCGCGTCGAGTCGCGTCCCGTCCGGTGGAGTCCGCCCGGCCGGAAGCAGGGCGGCGGAGGGAGACCGCGGGCGCGGGAATGGACGGCGAGGGGGGCGCGTTACACCGGGCGAACATGATTACCGTTTCGGATTGGCGGTCGGAACCCGCCCGAAGGAGGAGCCCATGGCCCGCAACGAGCTGCGCCCGATCGTCCGGCTCAGGTCGACGGCCGGCACCGGGACGAGCTACGTGACCCGCAAGAGCCGCCGCAACGACCCCGACCGGATGGTGCTGCGGAAGTACGACCCGGTTGCGCGGCAGCACGTGGTGTTCCGCGAGGAGCGCTGACCGACCCGAGAGCGGCGCCGCACGGCACCGGCCGGGCCGACATCGGCACCGGCACCGCACCGGCACTGGCACTGGCACTGGCACTGGCACTGGCACTGAAGGGAATCACCATGAAGCACGGCATCCACCCCGCCTACCGCCCGGTCGTGTTCCGCGACCGCACCGGCGACCTCGCGTTCCTGACCCGCTCGACCAGGACCTCCGACTCAACCGTCGAGTGGACCGACGGCCGCAGCTACCCGGTGATCGACGTGGAGACCTCGTCCGCGAGCCACCCCGTCTACACCGGGCGGTCGCGGATCCTCGACACCGCGGGCCGGGTCGAGCAGTACCGCCGCCGCTACGGGCTCGGCTGAACCGCCGACGGAGCGACCGCCGCAGGCGCCCTCCCCATCGCGGGGAGGGCGCCTGCGGCATGAGGAGATTACGGGCTCACCGGGGCGGCAGCGGAACGGAGACCACGAGGGTGAGCCGCACCGGGACATCGCCGTCGTTGCGGTAGCCGTGCGCCCAGCCGGCCTCGTACGACGCCGTGGATCCGGCCGGGACGACGTGATCGCGGCCATCGAGGGTCAGGACGAGCTCCCCTGTTCGACCCGCGCGATCTCGACCGTCCCCGCCGGGTGCGGGTCCGAGGTGTGGCCCTCCCCCGGCATGATCAACCACTCCCAGAGCTCCAAGGGGCCGGGCGCCTCGATGCCGTTGAGCAGGACCCCGGAACCGCCGGAGGACCCGGCCCACAGCTGCACGGCCTGGTCGTCGGTGACGATCCGCACCTCCGACGTCTCGTCGTAGTCGAGCAGCCGGGCGATCGAGACCCCGAGCGCGTCGGCGATCCGGACGACGGTGCCGACGCTCGGATTGGTGCGCCCCTGTTCGATCTGCACGATCATGCCGCGGCTCACCCCGGAGCGGGCGGCCAGCGCGTCGAGGGTGTACCCGCGCTCGTTGCGCAGCCGCTTGAGGTTGCGGGCGAGGGCCTGGGTGATGAGGTCGAGATCAGGCACGTCAGTCCAAAATATTGAGTCGGAAAGTTCACTTCACTGTTCTAAGCTGCGACCGAACGATGAGTCCATCCGACAGTACTTCGGAGTCCACTGTGGTGTCCCAGCTCCTCGCACTCTCCGCCAGCCTGCTGTGGGGGATGGCCGACTTCGGGGGCGGCTCGCTCACCCGGCGGCTGCCCGCACAGACCGTCGTGGTGGTCTCCCAGGGCTCGGCGGCCGCCGTCCTGCTGGCGGCCGTACTCGCCACCGGCGCGGTGCGGGACGCCTCGCCTGCGCTCTGGTACGCCGTGGCAGCGGGAATCATCGGCCCCTTCGCGATCCTCGCCTTCTACCGGGCGCTGGCACTGGGACCGATGGGCGTGGTCTCACCGCTGGCCACGGTCGGGGTCGCCGTCCCGGTCGGGGTCGGCCTGGCGGTCGGCGAGCGCCCCGGGCTCGGACAGGTCGCGGGTATCGCCGTCGCGGTGCTCGGTGTGGCCCTGGCCGGCGGGCCGCAGAGCGGCGGGGCCGCGATCGGGGTCCGGGTACTGGCCCTGACCCTCGCGGCGGCTCTCGGCTTCGGTGCGGTCATGGCGCTCATCGCCCATGCCTCGACCGATGGCGGCCTGTTGCTGGTTCTCTGCGTCCAGAGGCTCTGCAACGTCGCCGTCGGCATGGGCATCCTGCTCGCCGGCCGCGGCTGCCGCACCGAACCGGGAGCCATCCGCCCCAGCCTGCCCGCGCTGACCGCCGTCGGACTCGCGGACGTCGGCGCCAACGCCACCTTCGCCCTTGCCTCGCACGGCGGCGCGCCCGCCGTGGCCGCCGTGCTCGCCTCGTTGTACCCCGTGGTGACCGCACTGATGGCTCGCGGTCTGCTCAAGGAACGCCTGCGCCGCGTCCAGGTCGCGGGCGCCGGACTGGCCGTCCTCGGAACCGTGCTGCTGGCGGCGGCGTAGCGCGGGCACGGGTGCGGGCACGTGCCTATGCCCGCCCGTGCACGCGCGCACCCATGCCCGTGACCATGGCTGTGCACCGCAGGACGGCGCCGCCGGGATGCGGGGCCCTGCGGGGTGCGGGGCGGCGTGGGGCAACGGGCCGGTGCGGGGGTGCGGGCCCAGCAGCGTGACGGGGCGCAGCGGTGTGACGGGCGCAGCGGGTCATGGGGCACCGGAGGTGAGGTTCATCCGTCCGACCTCGACGCCCAGCGCTGCTCGACCCGGGCGATCCGCCAGTAGCCGATCGCCGCCGCCCAGACGACCACGAAGAGGCCGACAATCACGAACCCGACGTTGTCCAGGCTCAATCCGGCCACCCAACCGCTCACCGGATCGGTCAGACCCAGCTTGTCGTGGAACACCGCCACCAGTTCGATGGTGCCGATGACAAAGGCCACCGCGATCGACAGCCCGGTGATGGTCAGGTTGTAGAAGACCTTCCGCACCGGGTTGGAGAACGCCCACTGGTAGGCGAAGTTCATGAACGTGCCGTCCAGCGTGTCGAACAGGCTCATGCCGGCCGCGAACAGCAACGGCAGGCAGACGATGCCGTACCACGGGAGGCCGGCCGCCGCGCCCGAACCCGCCATCACCATCAGGGTGACCTCGGTCGCCGTATCGAACCCCAGCCCCAGCACCATCCCGACCGGGAACATCTGGCCGGGCCTGGAGATCGACCGGGTGGCCCGCCCGAGGATGCGGTTCATCAGGCCGCGCGAGTTGAGCTGAGCCTCCAACTCCGTTTCGTCGAAACGGCCCTGCCGCATCGCACGGAACACCCGCAGGATGCCGGTCAGCGCCACCAGATTGAGCGCGGCGATGAGGTAGAGGAAGGCGCCGGAGGCGGTGGTCCCGATCGCACCGAGCACCTGGTGGATCGTGGAGTCCTCGTCCATCAGCACACCCGCGAGCCTGGCGCCGCCCGCCACCAGGGCCGCCATCAGCACCACCATCGAGGAATGCCCGAGCGCGAACCAGAAGCCCACCGAGACCGGCCGCCGGCCGTCCGCCATCAGTTTGCGGGTGGTGTTGTCGATCACCGCGATGTGGTCGGCGTCAAAGGCATGCCGCATACCGAGCGTGTAGGCGGTGATGCCGAGGCCGGCCCCGAACACCTGGTTCCCCACGGTGTAGTGGTGTGGCGCCACCAGCAGGAACAGCGTTCCGAACGCCACCACATGAAGGGCAAGAATCACCGCCATCAGTCCGGCGGTACGCAGAGTGTCCTCGCGACCCCACCGATAGGCGGCCGCGGGCGCAACGGCGGACACCGGTGCGCCTGCGGCCCCGGCAGGCGGCGGGGTCGAACCAGTCACGGGCAGGGTCATCTGCGGATCACGCTTCAGCACCTCGTGGAATGACGTCGTGAGATGCCGCGGCCGGTCTCCTGGCTGACGGGTTCCCCTCCCGGCCGTCCGGCCCGGAACGAACTCCGTAACCGGCCTTCCCGGACGGCTGCGCGTCCAGTGGCACCGATGGCTACGGATGACCCCGATCACAGTGGCGAGGGCCGCTCCGGATTCGGGACCACGAGGTCCACCACCGGTCTTCCCGAGCACCACGGCCCGCCCACCGTAGGCCTGACGCCATGACAGCTGCAAGCCTGCAGACCTGCGCAGGTGTTGAAGATCACGGCCCGAGCACCTGCGAGAATCGCCCGCATGCACCTCGTCCCCGCCGACCGCGCCGGCCACCGCACCATCGACGGCCATCGGGTCTGCGAAGCGATCGCCGCCATCGGCGACGCCGCGCATGTACGTGTGTGGGCCGAGCGGTTCGCCCTTCTCGCCGACCCCGGGCGGCTCTCGCTGCTGCTCGCGCTCCACGAAACCGGCCCACTCGCGGTGAGCGACCTTGCGGTGGCAACCGGAATACGCGACCCCGCCGTTTCCCAGGCCCTGCGGCTGCTCCGCGCCGCAGGAGTCGTCACCGGCGAGCGGGACGGCCGGGTGGTCCGCTACCGGCTGACCGACCCGGCCATCGCCGAACTCCTCGCGCACGGGGTCCTCGGGCGGCAGGACTGACGGGGTGTCGGGGGATGCTGGCCCCTACTCCCGCCCCTCCCGATCACCACCATTTCATGGCGCGCCAGCCCGCACTGGATGTTGCCCGACGCGGATGTTCCTCGGCCCGTTGAAGTGTCAGCTTCAGCCAAGTTTTCTTGTCATGTCACCTTGAAGTCGCTCCCGTGCACCATGCTGCCGGACGGCGGCCCACCCGGACCGCCGTCCAGGCATCCGCCCGAGGAGACACCGTGACGCTCCGCCGTACGTTCGCTGTGGGACTGCTGGCCACGGCCGCCGCCCTGAACCCGGGTCAGCCCTCCGGTGCAACCGGCACCGGCGACCTGCCCTTCGGCTCCGCCACCACCGTCGGCATCCACAACACCTACGACCCGGCCGCCTTCCCGTTCCTCGCCCAGAGCCTGGACACCGGCACGGGCATGATCGAGCTCGATGTCTGGACCGACACCATCACCACCGAGTGGAAGGTGAGCCACTCCAACCCCCTCGGCAACTCCAACAACTGCACCGCTGCAACAAGCGCCTCCCAGCTGTACAGCGGCGGCACCAACAAGAACCTGGAGAACTGCTTCGACGACATCCGGGTCTGGCTCGGCGCCCACCCCGGCGCTGGCCCGCTCGTCGTCAAGCTCGAACTCAAGGGCGGCTTCGCCGCCAACCGCGGTATGGGCCCCGCCCAGCTCGACAGCCTGATCGCAGCACATCTCGGCAACACCGTCTTCCGCCCTGCCGATCTCCTTGCCAAGCCCGGCGGTGGTTCGTACTCCACCCTCGACGAGGCGGCCAGGGCCGGTAACTGGCCCAGCCGCGCGGCCCTGGCCGGACGGGTACTGATCGATGTCATTCCCGGCACCGTCGAGGAGGGCAACCCCTTCGACACCCTGCACACCGACGTCGAGTACGGCGGCTACCTGCGCAACCTCGCCGCGGCCGGGAAGGTCGGGCAGGCGCAGGTCTTCCCGGCGGTGCACGGAGCCGCCTCCGGAGACCCGCGCACCGGCTACACCGACGCCGGGATCCGGCCCTGGTTCGTGGTCTTCGACGGCGACGCCTCGGCCTACGTCGGCGGCATAGACACCTCCTGGTACGACAGCCGCCACTATCTGCTGGTGATGACGGACGCCCAGAACGTCGCCCCCGCGATCAGCGCCACCGATCCCACCGCCAACGAGGCACGGGCCCGCGCCACCCAGCTTGCGGCGGCGCACGCCAGCATCGTCTCCAGCGACTGGCGCCACCTGCCCGAGGTGCAGGCCCTGGTACTGCCCCGCGGCTGACCCGCATTCTCCGGTGCCCAGCCGGCCGGCGAGCGGCCCCGGTGACCGGTCACCAGGAATTTTTGGCCGGTCACCGGCCTGGGGAAAATGCGCTCCCTGGCCAGGGTGCTGTCGGCTACGGTGCAGTCCGTGATGGAAGCCGATGATGTCCTCTCCGTTGTCGATCTGCTGCGGCGGGCGGGGACTGACTTCTGGGTCGGCGGCGGTTGGGGCATTGACACCCTCATTGGCCGACAGAGCCGGGATCACCGGGATCTCGACCTCATGCACCGCCTGGAGCAGGAGCCTGCCGTGTTGGCAGCCCTCGGCACCGCAGGTTTCGTGGAGACTTTGGACCAACGCCCGGTCCGCTTCGTTCTCACTGACTCGACCGGACGGGCAATCGACCTCCATCCCCTGGTGTTCGCAGAGGACGGTTCGGCCCTACAGTCCTCGTTCGATACCGCTTCCCCTTTCCACTACCCGTCCTCGTCCTTCGTCACCGGCAACCTCGGCGGCACGGTCGTGCCGTGTCTGTCGGCCGAACAGCAGGTCTACTTCCACCAGGGCTATGAACCGACGGATCGTGACCTTGCGGACATGGCCCAGATCCGGATGGCCTTCGGAATCGCCACGCACTTCTGATCCGGCTCGTCGTACCTGATGAATTCGACTGCGCCCTGCCGCACGCGGAGATGGGCGCATCACCGCTGAGGATGGCCCTGCTCCGCGGTAGCCTCGGACCACTCGTCAGCGATCGTCGTAGGGTGCCTCCTCTCCCCTGCAATATCGGATCGCCCGGAGCTCCACTCGCCGTGAGCAGCCACGATCCCGTCGCTCTCTGCCCGGCTCGCGGCAGCCGCACGGACCAGTGACTCGAAGCGGCGCAGCGATCGCCGACCGAGCCGCCGAGTGAGTGGCCGGATCACTGTGCCGAGCGGTCCTGCGGCCGGCACCCGAAACGCGCCCAGGAAGGCGAAGCGTGTGCCGTCCGGCTCCTCCGTAGCCGCCATGCCGCCGAGCAGGAAGCGGCTCTGCATCAGGCACCACCCGGGTCGCAACTCGATGTCGAATCTGGCCCGCAGACGTGTGTGGCCCACCACTATGGCCTCGTCGCCCTGCTGCGACAGCTGGACCGAATGAATGTCGGGCAGCCAGCGCGGCATCGCTCCGGCCAGGTCAGCGGCCACTGCCCAGACCTCCTCCAGCGGGGAGTCCAGGACAGTCTCGTGCACCGCCGCGCCGGGGACGGTGGCAGCCAGTACCCGGAGGGCGCGGACGTCGTCGAACTCGGCGACAGGCCAGCCGCCGGGCTGCAGAATGTCATCAGAATTCATGCCTGCCACGCCTTTCGGAATCCGAGCCGGGCCCGGGAGAGCCGGGATTTCACCGTGCCTGCGGCAACACCGAGCAGCTCCGCAGTCTGCCGTTCGTCGAGTCCTTCCACGTCTCGCAGCACCAGGACCGCCCGATGCTCGGGCGAGAGGCGGGCGAGCACGTCGCGAATGTCCGCGGCCAGTTGCGGATCGCCCGGAGCCGGCACTTCGGCGAGTTCCGCAGGCTCGCTCCGCGCATTGCGCCGCACATGTCTTATGGCCTCACGCACGGCGATCGCTCGCACCCACCCGAAGAGCGCGGATGGGTCCTGGAGTTGGGGCAGCTTGCGGAAGACCGTGATCAGCGCCTCCTGCGCGGCGTCAGCGCCGTCGTCCAGCGCAATGGGCCCGCACAGTCGGCGCACGTAGGGGGTGATCAGCTCCAGCAGGCGGCCGAGCGCAAGCCGGTCGCCGCGCTGGGCGGCCAGCACCAGCTCCGCGGTACGAGCGGGCGATGTGTCCAGGGTGTCCACGGCGGTCTCCTTCCGGTCGCCAAGAAGAGTCGGCGGCGGGCCGAAAGGTTCCCTGCCATTTCGGCGAACATCACGGGGGAACGGATCGCCCGGACCGGTGCTCCTTCAGGTGTCGGACCGTCACATCGTGGAGGAGTGAACGCTCGTGGAAGCCATCGTCGTAGGCGACATGAGGCGGCGGCGCAGTACCGTCGCCACCGCCCTGGCCGGCGTTCTCGCCGTGGACGCGCTCTGCCACCTGTACTGGACGACCGGCGCCACGTGGCCCGCTGCGGACACCACCGCCCTGTCCCAGGCGGTGCTGAACGCGGACGTGCCCTTCACGCCGCCCGTTCTGCTCCCCCTGGTGGGTCTGCTGGGCGGGGCCTCGGTGCTGGTGCTGGCGCGCGGCAAGGTGGTCCGGCTGCCGCTTCCCGCGGAGGTGCCACGCTGGGCGACGCGAGCGGTCGCAGCCGGGTTGAGCGTACGGGCGGCGGCGGGTCTGGTCTGGGCGAGTGGCTCCGGCACCCCGCCCGACCCGGCCTTCCACCTGCTCAACATCGCCCTCTACACGCCGGTCTGCCTGGTCGGCGCGGCAGCTGCCTGGTGGCTTGCCCATGACTGACCGGAAACACGCGGCGCCTGCCCAGCCGGAATCACTGCCGCTGGCAGGACGGGCACCAGAAGAGGTTCCGCCCAGCATGGGACTCGGTGCGTACGGGGGTCCGACAAACCAGGCAGGGCATGTTCGAACGCCGGTAGACGTACACCTCGCCGCCATGGTCATCCACCCGTGGCGGACGACCCATCGCCTCGGGGGTGTGCTCGGGGCGGACGGTGTCGATCCGTCCCGCTCCAGCACCGTCGTACATCAGGGCCACCAAGTCCGCCCAGATCGCGTCCCACTCGACGCGCCAGAGATTCCGGCCCAGGCGGTGCGGGCTGATCCCGAGTCTGAACAGCACTTCGGCGCGGTAGACGTTGCCAACGCCGGCCAGCACCTTCTGGTCCATCAGCAGCGCCGCAATGGTGATGGAACTGCGCGAGATCCGCCGCCAGGCCGCCTCGGGGTCGGCATCGGCCCGCAGCGGATCCGGGCCGAGCCGGGCGTGCACGGACTTCTTCTCGCCAGGTCCGATGAGCTCACACGTGTTGGGGCCACGTAGATCCGCATACCCGTCGTCATTGGCCATCCGGAGCCGGACGAGGCCTACCGGGTCCGGAGCCTGGCCGGTGCCGAAGGTGAAGCCGCCGTACAGGCCGAGGTGGATGTGCACCCAGTCATCGCCGAAGCCCAGGAAGAGGTGCTTGCCGTGGGCCTCAGCCTCGTCCAATGCGCGGCCGTCGAGCAACACAGCGCCTTCGGCGAACCGGCCCTGCGGGCTGGAGACCCGGACGGGACGGTCAGCGAAGGCACGATGGTTCTCGCCGGCAAGGCGGTGAATGATGTGACCCTCGGGCACGGGCGTCAGCTCCTCGGCAGGTCCGTTGCGGCCCGTCCATCATCCCAGTGCGCAGTGACACCCGTGGCGCCGGGCCGATTCCGCTCATAGTGACGGGCCACCCGCGCACGATTGCTACACGACGGCTTGCAATACTCCTGCCGGCCGTGCGCCTTCACGAAGTACCGGACGCATCTCGGCGCGGTACAGGCGCGAAGCTGGACGCGGTAGGGGCCGGCCAGGAATTCGGCCGTGGCACGGGCCAGCGCGGCAAGGATCCGGGTGAGCTCGCCGGGATCCGGCCCGAGGAGCTGCAGGCCCGGGTCCTCACCCGCCGCCCAGTCGAGGTGCAGGGCGACCGGATGTGCCGTGGCGGCCCGGTTGAGTCGGTCCAGCGCCTGGTCATCCGGGAGCAGCCGATGGGCGTCGGCCGGGCTGGCCGGGCCCGGCCGGACGGCACGGGCGAGGAGTGCGCGCACAGCCGCGCGCAGCGCACGCACCTCCGCGAGAGCGCCAGCGTCCGCAATGTATCCGCGGACGGCGAGCTCCTCGGCATGATCCCGAATCCACTCGGTCAACTGCTGCGAGGTCGTCAGATCATCCGCCACACCGCCGTGCCCGTCATGGCGAACCGTGCCGGCGAACTCCAAGGCCAGGAACTCCATCATGCCGCTCCGCCTACTCCTTGCCCCAACGTGTTCCAGTCCATCCCGCTTCCAATCCGTGCCGCTTCCAGCTCATGCCGTCCGCGGCTGCGTGCCCAGCCACCGCACACACCCCGCCGCCGACCAGACGAACGACGACCTGGCAGACATCTCCCAACGGCGCCACTGAGCTGCGGTGCCCCGAATCATCGGCCTTCGTACCTGCCGACCTCCGACCGCCAACGCCGACAAGGCCCTTGATCACCCGGCGTCGGACAGTCTACCGTTCTAACGTCAAAACCGGTTACATCCATTAGGAGACCTTCGTCATGCCCCTGCTCGCCCAGATCAGTGATCTCCACCTCGACGGCACCCGGCGTACCGCGGAACGCGCCGCGCGCGTCATGGCCTACCTGGAGTCACTCACCACCCCGGTCGACGCCCTGCTGGTCACCGGTGACATCGCCGACCATGGTGAGATCGCCGAGTACGAGGAAGCCGCCCGACTCCTGGCAGCTCCCTTCCCCGTTCTGACCTGCCCCGGCAACCACGACGTCAGGGCCACCTACCGCAAGGCGCTGCTCGGTGAGGAGCCCGCCGACGGACCGGTCAACCGGCTGCACCTGCTCGACGGGCTCGCTGTCCTGATGTGCGACTCGACCATTCCCGGGCACGACGAGGGCCTGCTCGACGACGAGACCCTGGGATGGATCGACGCGAACCTGAAGGCCCTGCCCACGGGCACCTCAGCACTGATCGCCTTCCATCAGCCGCCGGTCGCCGTGCACCATCCCCTGCCCGATGCCAGCCGCCTGCAGCAGCCCGATGCCCTCACCGTCCTGCTGGGCGACCATCCCGAGGTGATCGCTGTCCTCACCGGGCACGCACACACCGCCGGCGCCTCCGTCTTCGCCGGGCGCCCGCTGATCATCTCTCCGGCCACCACCTGGACTCTCCAGCTGCCCTGGCAGGGGCCGGAGCTGATCGACCGCACTCAGCCGCCCGGCCTCGCCTTCCACGTGGTCGACGGCACGGCGATCACCACCCACTTCCGTGTGGTTCCGTGATCGGGGGACAGTCGCGCAGGAAGCTGCGGAGGCAGCAGGAAGCATCGCGCACGACAGCGTCGGTGCTGTGGCCGGTTTCCTGATCGCGGTCCTCCCGCTGATCGCCACCCCTGGCGCCAGCCTGGCCCTGCTGGTCCGTCACGTCTCCGCGGGTGGGCGGCGCCGTGCGGCAGGCGTGGTTCTGGGCACGGTGAGCGGGCTCGCCGTGCACGCCACGCTCGCCATGGCCGGGCTCTCGGCGGTCGTCATGCATTCGGCCCAGGCGTTCACCGCCGTGAGACTGGCGGGTGCGCTGTACCTCGTCGGCCTGGGCCTGTGGTGCCTCAGGTCCGGGCGGAGCAGGACGGCATCAGGCAAGACCGCACCAGGCAGGACCGCGACCGCATCAGGCAAGACCGCACCAGGCAGGACCGCGACCGCATCAGGCAGGAGCGAATCGGGCGGCACCACATCAGCCTGGACGGCGTCACGGGGCATCGCCTCAGCCCAGAGTTCCCCTGCCAGGTTCCGGTGGGGCGGGCGCAGTGCCTACGTTCAGGCCCTGCTCGGCAACGTCCTGAACCCCAAGGCGGCCTCGATCTACCTGACGCTCCTTCCGCAATTCGTCGATCCGCATCGCACGGTCGTCCCGCAGATCGCCGTCCTGGCCTGTGCCCATGCGCTGCTGGTCAGCGGCTGGCTGATCGGTTGGACCATGCTCCTCGGCCCGGCGGCCCGCGCACTGCGAGCCACCCGCATGCGCACCGCTCTCCAACGGTTCACGGGCCTGATACTCGTCGGCCTCGGTCTACGCGCCGCGGCCGCCTGAAGCACCTGAAGCACCTGCCGACCCCGCAGCGCCCGAGGCCCACCCGGGCCTCCGTCCTCGCCCGCCCGTGGGCTCGGCGGCCCACCCGTGCACTCGTCCACGGACACCCACTGCCCCGCACCCATTGGCTCTCACCCACGTCCCTGCACCCACGCACCCGTCACCTGCTACGGGTCACTGCCGCCCCATCAGCCTGGAGACGATGGCGTGGTCGAGGGCCGCGGCAGTCGCGGCGACGTCCAGCTGCGAGTTGTCGATGATCGGGAGGCCGGAGGTCCGCCAGCCCGCCATCCGCCCGTGAATGCGGGCGACCTCCTCATCGCTGAGGCGTCGATTGCCCTGACGGCGGGCGTTGCGCGCAAGGACGGAGTCGAGCCCGGGAAGCAGCACCACAGGGATCATGCCCGGTCCGATGTGGCGCTTCCAGCCGCCGAGGCCGATCGCAGGACGGTCGGGGAAGACGGCGTCGTCGATGATGCAGGATATGCCGTTGGCGAGGTAGTTGCGGCAGGCGAATCCGCAGGTCCGGCGGGCCAGCCGGTACTGCGCTTCGGACGCGTTGTTCCAGCCGGACTGCGGGTTGGCGAAACCGGACTGCACCCACTCGCGGACATCGTCGAGGCTGATGTGCGCGGTCGGCGTCTGCCGCCGCTCCGCCCAATGGCGGGCCACGGTGGTCTTTCCCGCGCCGGCAGGTCCGATCAACAGGACGGCTATCGGTCCGGTGGGCAGATGCTGCTGCGGGGGTGCGTCGGTAGTTGCACCGGTGCTCCCGCCGGAAGGACGAAGTGTCCGGTGGCGCCGGGTGGCACGGCCATGGCGGGCGCCGGCTGTGCTCGCCGGGCCGGCTGCTGCGGGTAGGGGGCATGGCACCCGGCGAAGGGGCACCCGACGCCGGCACACCCTGCGAGGAACCTCCCGACGCCGGGACTCCAGACATGGGGACTCCGGCCCCGGGCACGCCCGCCGCAGGGACTCCGGACGCCGGGACTGCCGAGGACGGAGCGGCCGGGGGCCGGGGCGCGGCGGGTTGCGGCATCCCTGCGGGCCGGGCCGGGTACGGCGGTGCGGTAGGTCGCGGCGGCATCGCCGCTCCCCCGGTGTACTGCGACATCGTCACCTCCCGAGCGGGACACTACACGGCGGCCCGGTGGCGGGCACAGTCCGCCACCGGGCCGAAGTGATCATGCGTCACGCACGGACGCCCATGTCAGCGCGTGGTGAGCTGCTCCGCGAGGGCGCGCAGCGCCAGTTCGTAGGAGCCGATGCCGAACCCGGCGATCGTCCCGGAGGCGATCGCGGCGATCACCGAGTTGTGGCGAAACGTCTCGCGGGCGTACGGGTTGGAGATGTGCACCTCGATCAGAGGGGCGGTCCGTTGGGCCGCAGCGTCCCGCATCGCGTACGAATAGTGCGTGAAGGCGCCCGGGTTGAGGACGATCGGCGTCTTCTCGTCGGCCGCCGCGTGCAGCCACTCGACCATCTGGAGTTCGGAGTTGGTCTCCCGGACTTCCACGGCGAGGCCGAGCTCGGCGCCCAGGGCGGTGCACCGCTCGACCAGGCCGGTGTAGGAGGTGGCCCCGTAGACGTCCGGCTCTCGGCTGCCGAGGCGGCCGAGGTTGGGGCCGTTCAGGACGAGCACCCGGGTGGTCATCCGGACACCTCCGCGTAGGCGGCCACCAGCAGGGACGGGTCCGGGCCCTCCAGGATGGAGGTCTTGGCGAGGCCGTCCAGCACGACGAAGCGCAGCAGGTCACCGCGGGACTTCTTGTCGATCTTCATCGCGTCGAGCAGCTTCGGCCAGGCGTCGGCCCGGTAGGTCAGCGGCAGGCCGACCGAGGCGAGCACCGCGCGGTGGCGGTCGGCCGTCGCGTCGTCCAACCGCCCCGCGAGCCGGCCGAGTTCCGCGGCGAACACCATGCCGATCGAGATCGCCGCGCCGTGGCGCCACTTGTAGCGCTCGTTGCGCTCGATGGCGTGGCCGAGGGTGTGCCCGTAGTTGAGGATCTCGCGGCGGCCGGCCTCCTTGAGGTCACCGGAGACGACGTCGGCCTTGACCTGGATCGCCCGCTGGATCAGTTCGACGGTGTGCGGGCCGGCCGGGGTGGTGGCGCCCTGCGGATCGGCCTCGACCAGGTCGAGGATGACCGGGTCGGCGATGAAGCCGGCCTTGATCACCTCGGCGAGGCCGGACACGTAGTCGTGCTTGGGCAGAGTCTCCAGGGTGGCAAGGTCGGCGAGCACGCCGGCCGGCGGGTGGAAGGCGCCGACCATGTTCTTGCCCTCGGCGATGTTGATGCCGGTCTTGCCGCCGACGGCCGCGTCGACCATGCCCAGCAGCGTGGTCGGCATCGAGATCCAGCGCACCCCGCGCAGCCAGGTGGCGGCAACGAAACCGGCCAGGTCGGTGGCGGCGCCGCCGCCGAGGCCGACGATGACATCGCTGCGGGTGAAGCCGGTCTGTCCGAGCACGGACCAGCAGTAGGCGGCGACCTCGGCGCTCTTCGCCTCCTCCGCGTTGGGCACCTGGAGGGCGATCGCCTCGTACCCCTCGGCGGCGAGGTCCTCGCGGACGGCGTCGCCGGTGGCGGCCAGCGCCTCGGGGTGGATGATCGCGACCCGCTTGGCCCTGCTGCCGATGAGCGGCGCGAGTTCGCCGAGCAGCTGGTGCCCGACCAGCACGTCGTACGGGTCGTGGCCGGCGCTGCCGCCGACGTGGATGGTGACGGTGTCGGTGGTCATGCCTGCTTCAGCTCCAGTGCTTCCAGTACGGCGTCCGCGACCTGCTCCGGGGTGCGGCCCTGGGTGTCGACCACGGCGTTGGCGACCTCCAGGTAGAGGGGCCGGCGGGCGTCCATGAGCTCACGCCAGCGCGCCCGCGGGTTGACCGCGAGGAGCGGCCGGGGGCGTCCAGGCCGACCCGCTTCACGGCGTCGGCGAGCGGGACCTCCAGGAACACCACCGGCAGGGGTGCCAGCGCCTCCCGGGTGGCGCCCGCCATGACGGCGCCGCCGCCGAGGGCCAGCACACCGGTGTGCTCCTCGGCGGCCGCGCGGACGGCCCGCACCTCCAGGTCGCGGAAGTGCGGCTCGCCCTCGTCGATGAAGATCTCCGGGATCGGCTTGCCGGCCAGTTCCTCGATGTCGGCGTCGGTGTCCCGGAAGGCCACGCCGAGCCGCTCGGCGACCAGCCGGCCGACCGTGGACTTGCCGGACCCGGGCGGCCCGACCAGCACGACGACCGGTGCGGTCATCGGACGATCAGGTGGTCGAGGTACGACTGCACGTTGCGGCGGGTCTCGGAGACGTTGTCGCCGCCGAACTTCTCCGCCACCGCGTCCGCCAGCACCAGCGCGACCATCGCCTCGGCGACGATGCCGGCGGCCGGCACGGCGCAGACGTCGGACCGCTGGTGATGCGCCTTGGCCGGCTCGCCGGTGCGCACGTCCAGGGTCTGCAGGGCGCGCGGCACGGTCGCGATCGGCTTCATCGCGGCCCGCACCCGCAGCAGCTCACCGGTGGACAGGCCGCCCTCGGTGCCGCCGGAGCGGCCGGAGGTGCGCTTCACGCCGTCGGCGGTCGGCACGATCTCGTCGTGGGCCTGCGAACCCGGCACCCGGGCCAGTTCGAAGCCGTCCCCGACCTCGACGCCCTTGATCGCCTGGATGCCCATCAGCGCCGCCGCGAGGCGGGCGTCCAGGCGGCGGTCCCAGTGCACGTGGGAGCCGAGGCCGACGGGCACGCCGTACGCGAGCACCTCGACCACGCCGCCGAGCGTGTCGCCGTCCTTGTGGGCCTGGTCGATCTCGGCGATCATCCGCTTGGAGGCGTCCGCGTCCAGGCAGCGCACCGGGTCCTCGTCGAGGCGGGCCTCGTCGGCGGGCACGGGGTACACGCCGAGCGGGGCCTTGGCCGCGCCGAGCTCGATGACGTGCGAGACCAGCTCGATGCCGCAGGTCGCCTTCAGGTACGAGCGGGCGACGGTGCCGATCGCGACCCGGGCGGCCGTCTCACGGGCGGAGGCGCGCTCCAGGATCGGCCGGGCCTCGTCCAGCGAGTACTTCTGCATGCCGGCCAGGTCCGCGTGACCGGGGCGGGGGCGCGTCAGCGGCTCGTTGCGGCCCAGCCCGGCGAGGATCTCCGGGTCGACCGGGTCGGCCGACATGACCTGTTCCCACTTGGGCCACTCGGTGTTGCCGACCATGACCGCGATCGGCGAGCCGAGGGACAGCCCGTGCCGGACACCGCCGAGGAAGGTCACCTCGTCCTGCTCGAACTTCATCCGGGCACCACGGCCGTAACCGAGGCGGCGGCGGGCCAGCGCGTCGGCCACCATCGCGGTGGTGACCGGCACACCGGCCGGCAGGCCCTCCAGCGTCGCGACCAGTGCGGGGCCGTGGGACTCCCCGCCGTCAGCCAGCGCAACCTACCCAACGGAGCTCCTTCGTCAGCGGCCGGTCCGCGCGGCACGGACCGTCCGGGGCATTCGTCCGGCGGGCCCGCCGCGGACCATCGGCCCCGGCACCCGCACTCTGACCCCGATCCTTTCATGCCGCGCGACGCTTCCGGAGCGTGGTCCGCGTGGCGGACACCTGCATGGACACTCACAGGTTTACCGCGCGGGGCCGTGGGTAGCCTGCTCAGCCGGCCGCGAGCGCTGCCTCTCCGGCCGCGCGCATCGCCGCCAGCGGGCCCCGCTCGACCCCGGTGAACGCCTCGAACTGCAGCACCGCCTGGTGCACCAGCAGGTCCAGCCCACCCAGCACCACCGCTCCGCGGGCGGCACAGGCGGCGGCCAGCGCGGTCGGCCACGGGTGGTAGAGCACGTCGAACAGCGCCCCCGGCTCGGCGGGCAGCCCCGTGGCGAAGCCGTCGGTGGCGCCGACCGGCGTGGTGGAGATCGTCAGCCGGCTCTCCAACGCCTCGGCGCCGCGCTCCCAGGCCCCGGTGCGCAGCTGCAGGCCGAGACGTTCGGCCAGGGCCTTCATCTCGGCCGCCCGCTCGGGGCTGCGGACGTACACGGTCACCTCACCGGTGCACACCTGGGCGAGGGCCGCCAGCGCCGACGAGGCGGTGGCGCCCGCCCCCAGCACCGCTGCTGTCTCGACCTTCTCGATCCCCCGTTCGCGCAGGGCGTTGACCAGCCCGGGGATGTCGGTGTTGTCGCCGCTGCGGTGCCCGTCGGGCCGGAAGACCACCGTGTTCACCGCGTCCACCGACAGCGCGGTGTCGCTGATCTCGTCGAGCATCGGCCGGATCGCCCGCTTCAGCGGCATGGTGAGCGAAAGCCCGGACCACTCGGCGGGATCGATCCTTTCGATGAACCCGGCGAGCCCGGCCTCGTCCACCTCGTGCCGCTCGTACCGGCGCTCGTCCATGCCGAGCGCGGCGTACCCGGCCCGGTGCAGGGCCGGGGAGAGCGAGTGCGCGATCGGCGAACCGAGCACGGCCGCGCGGTGTTGTGTCGTCATGTCGGTCCCACCGTCGAAGTCGCGGATCCCATCAGCGCCACCGGCTCGGGCACGGCCTTCCCCGCCCCGGCCGGCCGGCGCCGGTGCCCGCATCGTACGCAGCCGGGCCGCGACCCCGCCGCTCCTGTCCGGACTCCGGTCGACCCTCGACGGCCTCGACCCTCGACGGCCTCGACCACCGACGACTGCGGCCCCCGACGGCTGCGACCGCAGACGGCTGCGACCGCCCAAACCGGCAGGCCGCCCGAGAGCCGGGCCGGAGCCGGAGCCGGACAGCGGGGAGTGGGCAGGCAGCCGAGCCGCCTGCCCACCCGCCAGCATGACCGGCCTACACGCAGGTGACGGTCGCCGTGTCGAACTTGAGCCCGCGCGAGACGCACCACTCCTGGGTGTTCTTCGCGTGCTCGGCGCCGGTCGCGGCGAACCGGGTCTCCGTCGGGGAGAAGGCGAGCCAGTACACCCAGTCGCCCGGCGGCGGGTTCAGCACGGCCTGGATGGCCTCGTCGCCCGGGTTGGAGATGGGCGTGGGCGGCAGCCCCTTGTTCACGTACGTGTTGTACGGGCTCTTGTCCCCTGCCCGTTCGGCGGCCGTGAAGTTGGCGCGGCCGAGCTTGTACTGGAGCGTGGTGTCGAGCTGGAGCTTGCCCTGGGTGACCTTGGTGTTCAGGCGGTTGTACATCGCCCGGGCCATCTTGCCGAAGTCCTCGGAGTTGTTGCCCTCGGCCTGCAGGATGCTCGCCTCGATGAGCACCTCGTAGCCGCTCTTCAGACCGATCTTCTGGGCGCCCTGGTCGAGGTTGAGGTCCCCGTACCGCTTGACCGCGTTCGCGACCATCTGCTTGAGCAGGTCCTCGGGCTTCATCCCCTGGCCGACCGAGTAGCGGGTCGGGTAGAGGAAGCCCTCCAGGTTGCCCTGCGCGTACGCGGGCAGGCCGAACGAGTTGACCTGCGTCTTGGCGACGTTCGCGGTGGTGCCCTTCGGCAGCTTCAGCTTGGCGTCGATCCGGTCGTAGATGTCGACCGCCTTCAGGCCCTCGGGCAGGATCAGCGAGTTGCCGTTCGCCGAGTCGACCAGGAAGCTGACGGCCTCCGAGGCGGCCATCTGGCGGGCCATGGTGTAGAAGCCGGGCTGGATGCCACCGGACTTGGGGTTCTTGCCCTCGGCCGCGACGAACGCCTTGATGCTCTTGACCACACCCGCATCGAGCAGGGTCTTGCCGATCTCGCTGCCGGTGGCGCCGTCCTTGATCTGGATGTGCACCGAGCCCGCGCCCTTGCCGGTGTAGTCCGGCGGCGGACCGAAGTGGTCCTGGTAGAAGCCGTAGCCCCACCATCCGGCGCCGCCGGTGGCGCCGAGCAGAACGAGCGCCACCACCAGGCAGGCGCCGCGGTTGCGGCGGCCGGCCTTCTTGCCCTGTTCCTTGCGCTTGCGGTCGGCGTCGCGGGAGGTGTCCTCCTCGCCGAAGAACGAGTCGTGGTCGGCCTCGTCCGCGTAGTCGTCCTCGGCACCGTGCTCGGCCCACTCCTCGGGGTCGGCCTCGGTGCCGGCGTCCGGACCGGCCGGGTTGTCGAGCGCGGCCGCGGCGGCCTCCCAGTCGATGCCGTCCGGACCGGGCCCGGCCGGGTCGGCCCGGCGCGGCGACGGCACGGGGGCGCCCGGCTGCTGCCGCGGAACGCCCTGCACCGACGGCATCTGGCCGGTGGTCTGCTGCGGACCGCCCTGCGGCCCCGGCCGCCCCGGCTGCTGGCCCGCCTGCCGGCCCTGCTGCTGCGCGAACTGCTGCCCGCCGACCTGCTGCCCACCGGGCTGCTGGCCGCCGACCTGCTGCCCACCGGCCTGCGGGAACTGCTGCTGCTGGCCCTGCGCAGGAAGCCCTGCTGCGCCCCCGGCTGCTGGACCGTCTGCCACGAGCCGGTCTGCTGGGCCGCCTGCTGCTGCGGATACCCCTGCTGCCCGCCGTACTGCTGGCCGCCGCCCTGCTGCTGCCCGTACTGCTGCTGGGCCTGCTGCAGATACCCCTGCTGCTGCATCTGCTGCGGGGGCACCGGCCCCTGCATCCGCTGCTGCGGATACCCCTGCTGGCCGCCGCCCTGCTGCTGAACGAACTGCTGCTGCCCGTACTGCTGCTGGGTCTGCTGGGCCTGCTGGGCCTGCTGCGGATACCCCTGCTGCTGCATCTGCTGCTGCGGGTACCCCTGCTGGCCGCCGCCCTGCTGCTGAACGAACTGCTGCTGCCCGTACTGCTGTTGCTGCTGCTGCACGAACTGGCCCTGCGGCACCTGCCAGCCGCCCGTCTGATCGACCGGCTGCTGCTGAGCCTGCTGGACGTCGTACCCGGGGTCGCCCGGGTACCACGGCTGGTCTCCCTGGGGGCGGTAGCCCCCACCCAGATCAGTCATCGAGCCCCTTAAGCGTCCCGCCGCCATCGAACCGGCGTGCTACAGCGTCATTCGGAGGGAGACGTTACCGTACCGTACCGCGGACGAATCCCCGTATGCGCACCGTCAGTGACCGCCCGGGGAGGCCGAAGAACTCTGTTGCGCCTGGTACGCGTTGAATTCGGCGACGTTCTTCTGCTGCTGGTCGAAACTGTCCGTGAAGCGGGTGTCACCGGGACGCACGGTGACGAAGTACAGCCAGTCCCCTCGGCCGGGTCGGCGGCGGCCCGCAGGGCGTCCCGCCCGGGGTTGGCGATCGGCGTGGGCGGCAGCCCGGTGTGCAGATAGGTGTTGAACGGCGAGTCGAGCTGGGTGTCCGTGGTCGTGGTGGTCAGGGAGGAGCGGCCGAGCGCGTAGTTGATGGACGAGTCGAGCTGCAGCGGCATGTTCTTGGCCAGCCGGTTGTAGATCACCCGGGCGACCTTCGCCATGTCCTCCGGGTTGTCCGCCTCGCCCTCGACGAGGCTCGCCACGGTGAGGATTCCGTAGGGAGTCTGGGCGAGTGCCGTGGCGGCGCTCTCGAGACCGGCCGTCCGGTAGACGTCGCCGGACTCGGCGACCATCTGCTTGAGCAGGCCGAGCGGGGTCGTGTCGCCCGTCACCGGATAGGTCGACGGGAAGAGGTAGCCCTCCGGGTTGCCGTCGGCGTCGTCGGGCAGGCCGAGCTCGGCGCCGTGCTGCTGGGCGACGCTCTTGGTGGTGCCGGCCGGGAGCTTCAGCCGCTGGTCGACGGCGGTGTAGATCTGCTCGGCCCGGCGGCCCTCCGGGATGGTGAGCGCGTTGGCGTTGGCCGGGTCGAGCAGGACACCGAGGGCGGCGGCCACCGACATCCGCTTCCGGAGGGTGTAGGTGCCCGGCTGGATCCGGTTGCCCGCGGGGTGGTTGGCGGCGGCGTCGGTGAAGGCCTTGGTGCTGGCCACGACACCGCTGTCGACCAGGCTGCGGCCGATGGTGGTGAGGCTGGCACCCTGCGCCACGGAGACCTGGACACTGCCGGTGCCGCCACCCGCGTAGTCGGCGGCCGGCGGCTGCGGGGACGGCCAGAGCAGCAGCACGGCGATCAGCACCAGGCACGCGACCCCGGCGATGGCCGCCACGCTCAGACAGCAGGCCGCCCCGGTGCGGACCTTCCGCGGGTCGGGCGGCTCGACGGCGAACGGCTCGCCCGGCGGCCGTCCCTCGGGCTCCTCGGCGGGGGCGCCCAGGTGGCCGGGGGTCAGCCCCGGGGCCATGCCCGGTGCGGTGTACGGGTCGGTCACGGCGGCCCTCCGTCGGCGGTCTTCACCACCGGGTGGCGGCGGCGCGGTCAACGGCTGGGGTGCCCCGCGCGCACCGGGCCGGCCTGGTCCGTGGAAGACGGTCGGCCCGATCCGGGGAAACGCCCAAGGGGGCCCGTGCGGACGCGTCCGCACGGGCCCCCTCTGGGACGTTAGAACAATCGGATCAGCCGACCGGCTCGACGCTCTCGCCGGGCGCCCGACCGCTCACCCGTTCGGTCTCAAGCGCGGCCTGGAGGATCACCACGGCCGCCGCCTGGTCGATCACCGAGCGGCCCTTCTTCGAGGACCTCCCGGAGGCCCGCAGACCCTGGGCCGCGGTGACGGTGGTCATCCGCTCGTCCACCAACCGCACCCCGACCGGCGCGACCAGCCCGGCGAGCCGCCCGGCGTACGCACGGACCTTGGCCGCCGCCGGGCCCTCCTTGCCGCTCAGCGAGCGGGGCAGACCCACCACGACCTCGATCGCGTCGTACTCCTCGACGATCGCCTTCAGCCGCGCCTGGGAGCGGCCCCCGGCGGGGACGGTCTCCACCGGCGTGGCGATCAGCCCGTCGGGGTCGCAGGACGCGACCCCGATCCGGGCGTCACCCACGTCGACGGCGATCCGCCGGCCGCGCCGGAAGACCTTCTCGGGCTGCTCCTCGGTCATCAGGAGGCGCGCTCCGCGACCAGGGCACGCACGGCGTCGATCGCGTCGCCGACCGCGGCCGGGTTGGAACCGCCGCCCTGGGCGACGTCGTCCTTGCCGCCACCGCCGCCGCCGAGCGTCTTCGCCGCGGCGCGGACGAGCTCGCCGGCCTTGACGCCGCGGGCCCGGGCGTCCTCGTTGGTCGCGATGACGGTGAGCGGACGGTCGTTCGCCACGGTGAAGGCGGCGACCACGGCCGGGCGCGAGCCCAGGCGGCCCCGCACGTCCAGGACGAGCTTGCGCAGCTCGTCCGCGCCGGTGCCGTCGGCGACCCGCGCGGCGACCAGGGCCACGCCCCGGACGTCCTCGGCGCCCTCGGCGAGCCCGGCGGCGGCCGCGAGGACCTTCTCCGCACGGAAGCGCTCGATCTCCTTCTCGGCGTCCTTGAGCTTGGCGAGCATCCCGGAGATCTTCTCCGGGAGCTCCTCCGGGCGGCCCTTGACCAGCTCGGTGAGCTGGGAGACCACGGTGTGCTCACGGGCGAGGAACTTGTACGCGTCGACGCCGACCAGCGCCTCCACCCGGCGCACGCCCGAACCGATCGAGGACTCGCCGAGCAGCTTCACCAGCCCCAGCTGGGCGGTGTTGCCGACGTGCGTGCCGCCGCACAGCTCCTTGGAGAAGTCGCCGATGGTGACCACACGCACCGAGTCGCCGTACTTCTCGCCGAACATGGCGATGGCACCGGCCTTGCGGGCCTGGTCCATCGTCATCACCTCGGCGGTGACGTCCAGCTCACGGACCAGCACCTCGTTGATCTTCTGCTCGACGTCGGCGAGCACGCTGCCGGGCACGGCCGCGGGCGATCCGAAGTCGAAGCGGAAGCGGCCCGGCGCGTTCTCCGAACCGGCCTGGGCGGCCGTCGGGCCGAGCGCGTCGCGCAGCGCCTGGTGGGTCAGGTGGGTGGCCGAGTGCGCACGCGAGACGGCCCGGCGGCGGTCGATGTCGATCGTCGCGTACGCGGACGCGCCGAGCACCACCTCGCCGAACAGCACCCCGCCGGAGTGCACGGTCACGCCCGGGACGGGCTGCTGCACGTCGCGGATCTCGACGACCGCACCGGAGTCCAGCCGGATCCGGCCGTGGTCGGCGAGCTGGCCGCCGCCCTCGGCGTAGAACGGCGTGCGGTCGAGGATGATCTCGACCTCGTCGCCCTCGGTCGCGGCCGGCGCCGGCGCACCGTTCACCAGCAGGCCGACCACGGTGGCCTCGCCCTCGGTGGCGGTGTAGCCGGTGAAGACGCTGGCGCCCGCCTTGTCCGCCACCTCGCGGTAGGCGGCGACATCGGCGTGGCCCATCTTCTTGGCCTTGGCGTCGGCCTTCGCGCGGTCCCGCTGCTCCTGCATCAGGCGCCGGAAGCCGGCCTCGTCGACCTGGAGGCCCTGCTCCTCGGCCATCTCCAGGGTGAGGTCGATCGGGAAGCCGTAGGTGTCGTGCAGCTGGAAGGCCTTGTCACCGGAGAGGACGGCGGAGCCGGCCTGCTTGGTCTCGGTGACCGCGGTCTCCAACAGGTTGGTGCCGCTGCGCAGGGTCTGCAGGAAGGAGGTCTCCTCCGCGATCGCGACCGTCTCGATGCGCTTGCGGTCGCTCTCCAGCTCCGGGTACTGCGGGCCCATCGCCTTGATGGTGACGTCGGTGAGCTCCTTCGCCACCGGCTCGGTGGCGCCCAGCAGACGCATGTTGCGGATCGCGCGGCGCAGGATGCGGCGCAGCACGTAGCCGCGGCCCTCGTTGCCGGGGGTGACGCCGTCGCCGATCAGCATGATCGCGGTGCGGAAGTGGTCGGTGACCACGCGCAGCGAGACGTCCGACTTGTGGTCGGCGCCGTAGGCGTGGCCGGTGAGCTCGGCCGCGCGGTCGAGGATCATCCGGCTGGTGTCGATCTCGAAGAGGTTGTCGACGCCCTGCAGGATCGCGGCGAGCCGCTCCAGGCCCAGACCGGTGTCGATGTTCTTGCTCGGCAGGTCGCCGAGGATCTCGAAGCCGTCCTTGCCGTCGCCGTGGCCGCGCTCGTACTGCATGAAGACCAGGTTCCAGATCTCCAGGTAGCGCTCGCCGTTGACGGCCGGGCCGCCCTCCTCGCCGTAGGCGGGGCCGCGGTCGTAGTTGATCTCCGAGCACGGGCCGCACGGGCCGGGGACGCCCATCGACCAGAAGTTGTCCTTCATGCCGAGGCGCTGGATGCGCTCGGACGGCACGCCGATGACGTCCCGCCAGATCTGCTCGGCCTCGTCGTCGTCCTTGTAGACGGTGATCCAGAGCTTCTCCTTCTCCAGGCCGTAGCCACCGTCCGCGACGGGCGAGGTGAGCAGCTCCCACGCGGACTTGATGGCTCCTTCCTTGAAGTAGTCGCCGAAGGAGAAGTTGCCGCACATCTGGAAGAACGAGCCGTGCCGGGTGGTCTTGCCGACCTCCTCGATGTCCAGCGTGCGGACGCACTTCTGGACGGAGGTGGCGCGGGAGAACGGCGGCTTGACCTCGCCCAGGAAGTAGGGCTTGAAGGGCACCATGCCGGCGTTGACCAGCAGCAGGGTGGGGTCGTCGGCGACCAGCGAGGCCGACGGTACGACGGTGTGGCCGCGCTCCTCGAAGAAGCGCAGCCAGCGGCGGCGGATCTCAGCCGACTCCATCAGGGGTCCTTCCGGTTTGGTTGCCGCCCGGCAGCCCTCGGGGCTGGCGGGTCTCGGCGATGATCTCGGGGGTGGTACTGCGCGACGAAGGCAGGGCGGCCGCCGGGGAGCCCGGGGCCGCCGAGATAGCTCGGTGTCCCGGCTCGGGGCGCAGCGCACGGCGGGTGCGCGGCGGCTCGACCACGGCGGTGCCGTCCAGGCCCAGGTCGGCCCGGAGCTGCCCCTCGCGCTCGGCCATGCCGGCCCTGACGTCCCGGGCGAACCGCTTGGCGGCGTCGCCGAGGTGGAGGGCGCCGCGGGCCGCGGTGCCGGAGAGGCTGTCGGGGGTGAGCCGGTGCACGGCCTCGTTGGCCTTGTTCATGGCCCAGACGGTGGCGCCGGCGCCGACCGCCATCCAGAAGATGCGTCGTACCACCGGGTCAGCCCCTCACCGCTCGCCGGACGCGGGCGAGCAGCCCGCCGCGCGGGGCGGTGGCCGCCCGCACCTCGGCCCGCACCAGCCGGGCCAGCGCGTCGCGGTCGGCCGGCTGCCCGGGGACGGCCGCGGCGCCCTGCTGGCGGGCGACGGCCTTGCGGACGCCGTAGCTGAACGCGGCGACCTTGACCAGCGGCCCGCCGATGGTGGCGGCCACGGTGGAGGAGAGCGCGTTGGCGTTGGCGGCGGCGTCCTGCACGTTGGCGGTGATCTCGTCGACCCGTTCCAGCTGCTCGTTGGCGCTGCGCACGGCGGCGCCGGCCTCGGTGAGCAGTGGCACCGCCTGCTCGGTGACGGCGGAGACCAGGACGGTCGCCTCGCGGAGCACCTTGGACAGGCGGACGAGGACGACGGCGAGCAGGGTGACCAGGACCGCCCAGAAGACGGCCACCAGCAGGCCGGCCAGCTCTCCCACGGACACCTTTGCGCGCTCCCTCGCCTTGCAGCTTCCTCAGGAGGGAAACCCTATCGTGAGGACGGGGCTTTCCCGACCGGTTAAGGCCCGTGCCGGGCGGGCGGGCGGCGGGCCCTGGGGCACGTAACCCACCGGCCGGAAACCTCGTTGGGCCTGGTGGCCCGCTCCGCGCGGGCCGTGGACACAGGACGGGCTTCGTCCCGGGAGCACATGGGGGCTTGGGTTGACCGGCGAACGGGCGGACGGCTGCGGACCGGCGGCAGTGCGGCGACCGCCGCTCGGCGGGCCACTGCCCGCGGAGACCACCGGCCTGGTCGGCCGGCAGCGTGAACTGCGCACGCTGGCCTCGCTGGTGGAGACCTCGCGGCTGGTCACGGTGACCGGTCCGGGCGGGGTCGGCAAGAGCCGGCTGGCCCTGCGGGCGGCCGCCGACGCCGCCGGGGACTTCCCGGACGGCGCCTGCTTCGCCGAGGTCGGCCCGGTGCAGGATCCGCTGCTGCTCGGTCACGCCCTGCTGGAGGCCCTCCGGTTGACCGACGCCACTGCCCGGCCGCCGCTGGACGTCCTGGTGGAGCAGCTCGCGGACCGCCGCATGCTGCTGGTGCTGGACGGCTGCGAGCACCTGGTGGGCGCGTGCGCGGAGCTGGTGGGGGCCCTGCTGCGGAGCGCCCCGGTCTGCGGATCCTGGCCACCAGCCGGCAGTCGCTGCGGGTGGAGGGCGAACACCTGCTGCCACTGGGGCCGCTGCCGGTGGAGCCGGCCGGCGAAGGCCTCGCGGACGCGGTGCGGCTGTTCGCGGAGCGGGCCGCGGCCGTACTGCCGGGGTTCGCGGTGACCGCCGCCAACCGGGCCGACCTCACGCAGCTGTGCCGGCGGCTGGACGGGATCCCGCTGGCGGTGGAGCTGGCCGCGGGGCGGCTGCGGGTGCTGTCGGTGGAGCAGATCGCCGTCCGGCTCGACGACCGGTTCCGGCTGCTCACCGGGGGTTCCCGGACGGCTCCGCCCCGCCATCAGACGCTGCGGACGACGATCGGCTGGAGCCACGAGCTCTGCACGCCGCAGGAACGTTTGCTCTGGGCCCGCCTGTCCGTGTTCGCCGGCAGCTTCGACCTGGAGGCCGCCGAGTACGTCTGCGGCGGGGGCGGCATCGACGCCGAGGACGTGCTCGACCTGCTCGGCGAGCTCGTCGACAAGTCCGTGCTGCTGCGCCTCGGGGAGCCGGCCGGCGAGGGCGCGGCCCGCTTCCGGATGCTCGACACCGTGCGGGAGTACGGCGGTCAGTGGCTGCGGTCGGCCGGGGAGGAGCCGCGGCTGCTGCGCAGGCACCGCGACTGGTACCTGGGGGTGGCGACCTGGGGCGAGGTGGAGTGGTTCGGCCCCCGCCAGGCCGAGACCGCGGAGCGCACCCGGCTGGCCCACCCCAACCTGCGGGCCGCGCTGGAGTTCAGCCTCGCCGAGCCGGGCGAGGAGCAGCTGGCGCTCGTGCTGGCGGGCACGCTCTGGTTCTACTGGGTCGGTTCGGGCCACCTCGGCGAGGGCCGGCACTGGCTGGACCGGGCGCTGGCGCTCGCCCCGGAGCCCACCGAGGCGCGGGCCAAGGCGCTCTGGGTGACCGGGTACATGGCCACCCTGCAGGGCGACCTGGCGCGGGCCGCCGCCGTGCTGGAGGAGTGCCGCCGCCAGGCGCTGGACACCGGCGACGACCGGGCGCTCGCCTATGCCGTCCACC
Source organism: Kitasatospora paranensis (assembly GCF_039544005.1). NCBI lineage: Bacteria > Bacillati > Actinomycetota > Actinomycetes > Kitasatosporales > Streptomycetaceae > Kitasatospora > Kitasatospora paranensis. Next base: position 6,978,480 of record NZ_BAABKV010000001.1, on the reverse strand, counting down.
GGCAGGGCTGCGCGGCGCTGATCGCGGACGACCCAGTGCGCGCGGCCGAGCTGTTCGAGGAGGCCCTGTGGCACTACAACGCGCTCGGCGAGCTGAACTGCAACGTGCTGATGGCGATGTTCGAGCTCGGCCTGGCCTACGTGTTCCAGGGCGACACGGCGGTCGGCGAGAGCTGGCTGGACCGGGTGCGCGGGATCTGCGAGGAGCACGGCGAGCAGTGGGCGTACGCGTACGGGCTCTATGCGCAGGCGCACGCCCGGTGGACGCTCGGCGAGCTGCGGCAGGCCCGCGGGTACGCCCGCGAGTGCATCCGGCTGAACCACCTGTTCCGCGACCTGCTGGGGATCGTGCTGGGGGTGGAGCTGCTGGCGGTGCTGGCGACGGAGGGGCCGGAGGCGGACCTGGTGGAGGCCCGGGTACTGCAGGGCGCGGCGCACCGGATCTGGCAGGGCGTCGGGCGGCCGTTCTTCGGCTCGCGGAGCTTCAACGGGCCGCACCGGGAGGGGGCCCGGCGGGCTCGCGCGGGGCTGACCGAGGAGGAGTACGAGGCGGCGTTCGCCCGGGGCGCGGCGCTGGACCTCGACGCGGCGGTGCGGCGCGCGCTGGGCGGCGGCGAGGTGTCCGAGGACGCCGGCCCGGAGGGCCGTCCGGGCCAGGGGCCCGGGCCCCTTCCGGTCAGGCCCTCGCCCGTCCCGGCCGGGTGACGGGCGCGGCCGGGCCGCCCCCGGAACGGGCCGAGCCCCTGCGTCCCGGAGGACGCAGGGGCTCGGCGCTGCCGTACGGGTACGGCTCGCGGGTCAGCGCGAGTAGTACTCGACGACCAGCTGCTCGTCGCAGACGACCGGGACCTCGCGACGCTGCGGCGTCCGGTCCAGGCGGAAGGCCAGGGCCTTCAGGTTGACCTCGAGGTACTTCGGGGTCTGGCCCTCGCCGGCGTTGCCGCCCTCGCGAGCCACCTGGAAGGGGACCTTCTCCTTGGACTTGTCCTTGACCGTGACGACGTAGCCCGGCTTCATCTGGAACGACGGCTTGTTGACCTTGCTGCCGTTGACCTCGATGTGACCGTGCACGACCATCTGGCGGGCCTGGTAGATGGTGCGGGCGATGCCCGAACGCATGACCAGGGCGTCGAGGCGGACCTCGAGCTCGGCGATGAGCGCCTCGCCGGTCTTGCCTTCGACCTTCTTGGCGCGGTCGAAGGCGCGAGCCATCTGCTTCTCGCTCAGGTCGTACTGGGCGCGCAGACGCTGCTTCTCGGTCAGACGGACCTTGTAGTCAGAGTTCTGCTTGCGGCCACGGCCGTGCTGGCCGGGCGGGTACGGGCGGGCCTCGAAGTACTTGACGGACTTCGGGGTCAGCGGGATGCCCAGGGCACGAGCGATCTTGACCTTGGGGCGCTTCTGGTTCGCCATGGAACCATTACCTCTTTCGGTGTGCGAATACGGCTTCACCAGGTGTTGACGGAGGCCGCTCGTCGCGACCCGGAGAATAACCACCGGGGTGGTCAGCCGCTCTCCGAGCCGGGCACTGTGTGCTTGCACACGAGTGGCCCACCGACCGCGTGGGTGGTGGGCTGCCCGCGACACCGGAACCGGTGCGCGACGCTCCTGGAGGCCCCCGAGGGGCGCCTCATGGCCGGTGTCCCGCTGGTGCGGACGGTCGGCGGGCTCTCACCCTCCGCCGTTCCCGGGACATGGCACTTCCGACGAGTATACCGCCCGGCGCAGGGCCCGTTCACTCGCCCTTGAGCCGGGACCTGGTCCACTCCACGGTGTCGGCGTAGCGGGCCTCGCCGCCGCGTCGGGTCGGCTTGTAGTACTCCCGGCCGTGCACCGTGTCCGGGGCGTACTGCTGGGTGGCGATGCCCTCGGGCAGGTCGTGCGGGTACTGGTAGCCCTGGCCGTGGCCGAGCTTGCCGGCGCCGCCGTAGTGGGCGTCGCGCAGGTGCGGCGGGACGGGCCCGGCCAGGCCCTGCCGCACGTCGGCGAGCGCGGCGTCGATCGCCAGGTAGGCGGCGTTGGACTTCGGCGCCAGCGCCAGCGCGATCGCGGCCTCCGCGAGGATGATCCGCGCCTCGGGGAAGCCGATCAGGGCGACGGCCTGCGCGGCGGCGACGGCGGTGGCGAGCGCCGCCGGATCGGCCAGCCCGACGTCCTCGCTGGCGGAGATCATCAGACGCCGGGCGATGAACCGCGGGTCCTCCCCGCCTCGATCATCCGGGCCAGGTAGTGCAGGGTGGCGTCCACGTCGCTGCCGCGGATCGACTTGATCAGCGCGCTCGCCACGTCGTAGTGCTGGTCGCCGTCCCGGTCGTAGCGGACGGCCGCCTGGTCCACGGCGGTCTCGGTGGCGGCGAGGGTGATCTCCTCCGCGCCCTGCTCCATCGCGGCGCCGGCCGCCGCCTCCAGCGTGGTGAGCGCCTTGCGGGCATCGCCCCCGGCCAGCCGGACGAGGTGGTCCTCGGCCTCGCCGGAGAGCGCGACCGCGCCGTTCAGGCCGCGCTCGTCGGCGACCGCGCGGCGCAGCAGGGCGCGGACGTCGTCGTCGGTGAGCGATTCGAGGGTGAGCAGCAGCGAGCGGGAGAGCAGCGGGGAGATCACCGAGAAGTACGGGTTCTCGGTGGTGGCCGCGATCAGGGTGACCCAGCGGTTCTCCACCGCGGGCAGCAGGGAGTCCTGCTGGGCCTTGGAGAAGCGGTGGATCTCGTCCAGGAAGAGGACGGTCTCGCGGCCGGTCATCCCGACCGCGCGGCGGGCGCCGTCGATCACCGCGCGGACCTCCTTGACGCCGGCGGTGATCGCGGAGAGTTCGACGAAGCGGCCCTCGACGGCCTGGCTGATGACGTGCGCGAGGGTGGTCTTGCCGGTGCCGGGCGGACCCCAGAGGATGACCGAACTGGTGGCGGCCGGGCCCTTCGCCCCGCCGACCAGGCGGCGCAGCGGCGAGCCGTCCTTGAGCAGCCGGCGCTGGCCGGCGACCTCGTCCAGGGTGCGCGGGCGCATCCGCACCGCCAGCGGGGCCCGGCCCGGCTCCCTGGCCTGGCGTTCCTCGGCTGCGGCGGTGAAGAGGTCCGGTTCGTCCACGGGCGCAAGGGTATGCGAGCGGGGTGACAGCGTGCGGCCGCGGACCTCCCGACCCGGTTAGTTCGAATTTGAACGTGAGGGCGTACGCTGGTCCTTCCCCACCTGGTACGAGGAGCTCCGCCATGACCGTCCGCCGCCTGAACCACGCAGTGCTGTGGATCCGGGACGTCGACCGCTCGGTCGCGTTCTACACCGATGTCTTCGGCTTCCGGGTCGACCACCTGATCCCGGGGCGGGCCGCGTTCCTCTCGGCGCCCGGAACGCTCAACGACCACGACCTCGGCCTGTTCGCGATCGGCGCGGACGCCCCGGGCCGGAGCAGGGCCGGGTCGGCCTGTACCACCTGGCCTGGGAGGTCGGCACGCTCGGCGAGCTGGCGGCGGTAGGCGCCCGACTGGTCGAGCTGGGCGCCCTGGTCGGCTCGACCGACCACCTGGTGTCCAAGTCGTTCTACGCCAAGGACCCGGACGGCAACGAGTTCGAGCTGATGTGGCGCGTCCCGCGCGCGGACTGGCCGGCCGGCGACTCCGGCGCCCGTCCCGGCCCGCTCGACCTGGCGGCCGCGATCGACCGGTGGGGCCCCGACCTCGCCACCGGCGCGGCGGCCGGCTCGGCGACGTGACGGGGGCCGCCGCCGGCCTCACCCGTCCAGGCCCGCCGCGTGGTCGGGGACGTACTTCTGCAGGTCGCGCGGCGGGCGGCGGTAGCCGCGGGACGCGGGCCGGCGGGGCAGGGTGACCGCCGGCGGCTCGACCGCGCGGTACGGGAGGGTGGAGAGCAGGTGGGCGATCATGTTGATCCTGGCCCGGCGCTTGTCGTCGCTCTCCACCACGTACCAGGGCGACTCCGCGGTGTCGGTGTGGCCGAACATCTGGTCCTTGGCGCGCGAGTAGTCCTCCCAGCGGGTGATCGACTCGACGTCCATCGGGGAGAGCTTCCAGCGGCGCATCGGGTCCGCCAGGCGGTCCCGGAAGCGCCGCTGCTGCTCGGTGTCGCTGACCGAGAACCAGTACTTGCGGAGCAGGATCCCGGCATCGATGAGCATCCGCTCGAAGTTCGGCGTCTGATGGAGGAACTGCCAGTACTCCTCGTCGGTGCAGAAGCCCATCACCCGCTCGACGCCGGCCCGGTTGTACCAGCTGCGGTCGAACAGGACGAGCTCGCCCGCGCCGGGCAGGTGTTCGACGTAGCGCTGGAAGTACCACTGCCCGCGCTCCCGCTCGGTGGGGGCGGGCAGGGCCGCGATCCGGGCGATGCGGGGGTTGAGGTACTCGGTGACGCGCTTGATGGCGCCGCCCTTGCCGGCCGCGTCGCGGCCCTCGAAGACCACCACGACCCGGGCACCCTCGGCGCGCACCCACTCCTGCAGGCGGACGAGTTCGAGCTGGAGCCTGAGCAGCTCCTGCTCGTACGGCTTCCTTGCAAGCCGCTCGCCCTTCTTCTTCTCCGCCACCGCGCCTCCGATCCCGACCGGTCTCCCACGCTACGGCTGACGGCGGGTCACCGCAGTGCGTGCGGTCCGGCCGGGCGGCGCGGGCGGCGCGGCGGGGTGGGGGCGGCGGGGCGCGTTGCCGGGCGGGGGGCGGTGCGGCCACGGCGGGTACCGGCAGCCCCCTGCACTGCCGGTCCCCGTCCCCCGTGATCGGAGAGATCAACTCTGGCGCACCCCGGCGGCGCGGTCCAATCACGCATTCCATAACCTGTCGGCATGGACATCGACACCAGGCTGCTGCGGTATTTCGCCGTGGTCCACGAGGAGGGCCAGCTCACCGCGGCGGCCTCCCGGCTGCTGGTGTCGCAGCCGACGCTGACCAAGCAGATCCGCCGGCTGGAGGAGACGCTCGGGGTGGCCCTGTTCGAACGGTCCCGGGCAGGGATGTCCCCGACCCCGGCCGGCCGCGAGCTCGCCGCCCGGGTACCCGCCGTGCTCGCCGCCTGGGAGCAGGCGCTCCGGGCGACCCGCCAGACCGCCACGCTGGGCAGCGGAACGCTCCGGGTCGGGTTCGAGGGTTCGACGATCAACCTGGTCGGGCTGGCCACCATCGAGGCGTTCGCCCGCCGCATGCCGGGCTGGCGGGTCGAGCTGCGGCAGAACAACTGGTTCGACCCCACCTCCGGGCTGGCCGCCGGCGAGATCGACCTGGCCCTGTGGCACGCGCCGCCCGGCGTGCTGGACGCCACCTACGACTGCGCTCCGCTCGGCGTGGAGGAGCGCTGGGTGGCGCTGCCCGACGGGCACCGGCTGGCCGGCCGGGACGAGGTGGACCTCACGGAGCTGCTGGACGAGGCCTTCGTCGCGATCCCGCAGGAGTCCGGGTTCTGGCGCGACTACTGGCTCGGCACGGAGGAGCGGCACGGCCGCCCGGTGCGGATCGGCGCGGTGGCGCACAACCCCGACGAGTGGCTGACCGCCGTCGCCTGCGGCCAGGGCATCGGATTCGCGCCGGCGACGATCGCGCGGCTCAGCCCGCGGCCCGGGGTGGTCCACCGCCGGGTGCGGGGGCTCAGCCCGAGCCGGGTGGGCCTGTACTGGCCCGCCGGACTGCCGATCACCCCGGCGGTGGCCGCGTTCGTGCGCAGCTGCCGGGAGACGGTGCCGGTGGGCCGGCGGCAGCCCGGGCCGGACGGGCCGGACGGGCCGGACGGGCTCGCGGATCAGACGCCGTCGAACGGCCCCGGGTAGCGGCACAGCCCGGACGGCGCGCCGTCGTAGCCGGCCAGCGGCAGCGCCTGGAAGCAGTCGTCACGGACGTCGTACGGGCCGGAGATCGCGTGGCGGGAGGCCGGGACGAAGCCGAACCGGCCGTAGTAGCCGGGATCGCCGAGGACGACGACCAGGCGCTCACCGGCCTGCTCGGCGGCCTCCAGGGCGGCCCGCACCACCAGGGCGCCGATCCCCTTGCGCTGCCACTCGGGCGCGACGGCGACCGGGGCGAGCGCCAGCCCCCAGCCGTCGCCGACCTGAATGCGCGTCAGAAGGGCGTGCGCGACGACGAGTTCGCGGCTGTCGACGGCGACCAGCGAGAGGTCGGGGATCCAGGCGGGGTCGCGGCGTAGCGCGTCCACCAGGTCGGCCTCGTCCGGCCCGGGGAACGCCGCCATGTGTACCCGCCGGGTCGCGGGCGCATCCGGCGGCAGCTCGACTCTGGTACGCACGGCCATGGTTGAGGGACCCTTCTGTCGTCGCACGCCGTTGTGGACCGGCCCCGGGCGGTGCGGATGCACCGTCCGGGGCCGTGAAAGGTTAGCCGACCTGCGTCAGGCCTTGGGCTCGGTGTCCGACTTGGTCTCGGACTTCGGCTTCGCGTCGACGCCCGCCTCGCGGCGCTGCGCCGGGGTGATCGGGGTGGGGGCACCGGTCAGCGGGTCGCCGCCGGTGGACGTCTTCGGGAAGGCGATGACGTCCCGGATGGTGTCGTACCCGCCGAGCAGCGTGACCACGCGGTCCAGGCCGAACGCGACGCCGCCGTGCGGCGGCGGGCCGTAGTTGAACGCGTCGAGCAGGAAGCCGAACTGCGAGGCAGCCTCCTCCTCGGAGAGACCGATCGCGTCGAACGCCCGCTTCTGCACGTCGCGCTGGTGGATACGGATCGAACCGCCGCCCAGCTCCGAGCCGTTCAGCACCAGGTCGTAGGCGTTGGAGAGCGCCGCGCCCGGGTCCGTGTCGAAGGTCGCGAGCGACTCCGCGGTGGGCGCGGTGAACGGGTGGTGCACCGCGTGCCAGCCCTGGAACTCGCCCTTGTCGTCCTCGATCGGCTCGAACATCGGGAAGTCGACCACCCAGAGGAAGGCCCACTGCGACTCGTCGATCAGGTTGCAGCGGCGGCCGATCTCCAGGCGGGCCGCGCCGAGCAGCTCCTGGGAGGGGGCCTTCTTGCCGGCGGCGAAGAACACCGCGTCGCCGGGCTTGGCGCCGGCGGCGGCGGCCAGGCCCGCGAGGTGCTCCTCGGAGAGGTTCTTGGCGACCGGGCCCCGCAGCTCGCCGGTCTCCGCGTCCACCAGCACGTAGGCCAGGCCGCGGGCGCCGCGCGCCTTGGCCCAGTCCTGCCAGGCGTCGAGCTGCTTGCGCGGCTGCGAGGCGCCGCCGGGCATGACGACGGCGCCGACGTACGGGGCCTGGAAGACCCGGAACTCGGTACCGGCGAAGTACCCGGTGAGGTCGGTGAGCTCCTGGCCGAAGCGGACGTCCGGCTTGTCCGAGCCGTAGCGGGACATGGCGTCCGCGTAGCTCATGCGCGGCAGCGGGTTCGGGATCTCGTAGCCGTGCACCTCGCGCCAGATCGCGCCGATGACCTTCTCGCCGAGGGCCAGGATGTCCTCCTGGTCGACGAACGAGGCCTCGATGTCGAGCTGGGTGAACTCCGGCTGGCGGTCGGCGCGGAAGTCCTCGTCCCGGAAGCAGCGGGCGATCTGGTAGTAGCGCTCCATGCCGGCCACCATCAGCAGCTGCTTGAACAGCTGCGGCGACTGCGGCAGGGCGTACCAGGAGCCCGGCTGCAGGCGGACGGGGACGAGGAAGTCGCGGGCGCCCTCGGGGGTGGAGCGGGTGAGGTACGGCGTCTCGATGTCGAGGTAGTCGTTCTCCTCCATCACCCGGCGGATGATGTTGCTGACCTTCGAGCGCAGCCGCAGCGCGCGGGCCGGGCCCTCGCGGCGCAGGTCCAGGTAGCGGTAGCGCAGCCGGACCTCCTCGTTGACCGTGCCGGGCTCGTACTCGGCGACCGGGAACGGGACGGGGGCGGCCTCGGAGAGCACCTCGATGTCGCTGACGACGACCTCGACCGCGCCGGTGGCGATGTCCGGGTTCTCGTTGCCCTCGGGGCGGACCCGGACCTCGCCGACGACCTTGACGCAGTACTCGGCGCGCAGGCCGTGCACCGAGTCGAGGTCGCGGACGACGATCTGCACGGTGCCGGAGGCGTCGCGCAGGTCGATGAAGGCGACACCGCCGTGGTCGCGGCGGCGGGCGACCCAGCCGGCCAGGGTGACGGTCGTTCCGGCGTGCTCCGCGCGGAGCGTGCCCGCGTCGTGCGTGCGGATCACAGCTGCTTCTCCTTCAGGGTGGATACGAGTGCGTCGAGTTCGACGGGGACCTGCTCGCCGGTGGTCATGTCCTTGAGCTGGACGACACCGGCGGCGAGATCTCGGTCCCCGGCGATCAGCGCGAAGCGGGCGCCGGAGCGGTCGGCGGACTTCATGGCGTTCTTGATGCTCTTGACGCCGAACGCGAGGTCGGTGGCGACACCGGCCCGGCGCAGCTCGACCGTCTTGGCGAAGAGCACGTTCTTGGCCTCCTCGCCGAGCGCGACCGCGTACACGGCGGTGGCGGAGGGCAGGTCGAGGACGATGCCCTCGGCCTCCATGGCGAGGAAGGTACGGTCCACCCCGAGGCCCCAGCCGACGGACGGCAGGGCCGGGCCGCCGAGCATCTCGGACAGGCCGTCGTAGCGGCCGCCGCCGCCGATCGCGGACTGCGCGCCGAGGCCGTTGTGCACGAACTCGAAGGTGGTGCGGGTGTAGTAGTCGAGGCCGCGGACGAGCTTGGGGTCGTCGGTGAAGGCGACGCCGGCGGCGGTCAGCAGACCGCGGACCTGCTCGTCGTACGCCTTGCACTCCTCGCAGAGGTAGTCGCGCAGCATCGGGGCGTCGGTCAGCTGGGCCTGCACCGACTCGCGCTTGTCGTCGAGGATGCGCAGCGGGTTGATCTCCGCGCGGCGGCGGGTGTCCTCGTCGAGGTCGAGGCCGGCCAGGAACTCGACCAGCGCGGCCCGGTAGACCGGCCGGCACTGCTTGTCGCCGAGGCTGTTGAGCAGCAGCGTGTACCGGCTCAGGCCGAGCGAGCGGAAGCCGTCGTCGGCGAGGATGATCAACTCGGCGTCCAGCGCCGGGTCCTCCGCGCCGACGGCCTCCGCGCCGACCTGCGAGAACTGTCGGTAGCGGCCCTTCTGCGGGCGCTCGTAGCGGTAGAAGGAGCCGGAGTACCAGAGCTTGACCGGCAGGTTGCCGAGCTTGTGCAGGTTGGCCTGGAGTGCGGCGCGCAGCACCGAGGCGGTGCCCTCGGGGCGCAGCGCGAGGTCCTCGGAGCCCCGCTTGGTGAGCGAGAACATCTCCTTGGTGACGATGTCGGTGGACTCGCCGACGCCGCGGGAGAAGAGCTTGGTGTCCTCGAAGACCGGGGTCTCGATGTAGCCGTAGCCCGCCCGGCGCAGCGGCCCGGCGAGGGCCTCGCGGATCGCCAGGTACGTCGCGGAGCTGGGCGGCAGCAGGTCGTAGGTGCCCTTGGGGGCGGAGAAGGTGCTCAACGTCTCTTCCGTCACATTCCTCGTCGCGGGATGGCCGGAGCGATCGGCGCTCCCGCCGCCTGCACGAGGTAGGGGTTGGTGGCGCGCTCACGGCCGATGGTGGTCTGGGAGCCGTGGCCGGACAGGACCACGGTCGCGTCGTCGAGGGGCAGGCACACCCGGGCGAGCGACGCCATGATCGCGTCGCTGTCCCCGCCGGGGAGGTCCGTGCGCCCGATGGAGCCGGCGAACAGCAGGTCGCCCGAGAACAGCACCGGAGGGATGTCGTCACTCGAAGGCGTCCGGAAGGTCACCGACCCCTTGGTATGGCCGGGGGCGTGGTCGACCGTGAGCTCCAGGCCGGCCAGCTCCAGGACGCTGCCGTCCTTCAGCTCGCGCACGTCGTCGGGCTCGCCGACGGTGATCGAGCCCATGATCTGCTGCCCGAGTGCGCGGCCCAGGCCGCGGGCCGGATCGGCCATCATGTAGCGGTCCTCGGGGTGGATCCAGGCCGGCACGCCCCGGGCGCCGCAGACCGGCACCACGGAGGCGATGTGGTCGATGTGGCCGTGGGTGAGGAGCACCGCGACCGGCTTGAGCCGGTGCTCGCGGATGAGGTCCTCGACGCCCTGCGTCGCCTCGTGCCCGGGATCGACGATCACGCACTCCTCGCCGGCGGCCGGAGCGACCAGGTAGCAGTTGGTGCCCCAGGCTCCGGCGGGAAATCCGGCGACGAACACGCGAGTCCTTCGGTCGATTCGGTTGGCGGGGTCCGCGATGTCACCGCCTGGTCACACCGCAGCCTACCGGCGGCACGGCACCGGGAGCGAACCAGATAGGGGTGGCGCCGGGCGGGTGGTCCGGGGAGTTCTCATCGCCGCTTCATCTCGTACTTACGGACGATGTCCCTACACTTGGCCGCCTACGGATGCGATGATCCGCACCGGAACCCACACCCGCGCACCAGGAAGTAGGAGACTCGGCCGGTGGTCAGCAGCGAACAGCGACGACGTCAGCTCGCCCGCGAGAAGTACGAGCGGCAGATGGAGCGCCGGGTGGAGGCCCAGCGCAAGCGCAGGCAGCGCAACATCGTGTCCGGCGTCGTGGCCGGCGTCGTGGTGGCGGCCGCGGTCGGCTCCTGGGCCGGCGGCGTCTTCGACTCCGACAAGAAGCCCGCGGCCCAGGCCGCGCCCACCACCGCGGCCAGCCCGACCGCCGCGGCGGCCCCGGTCAAGGGGTGCACCACGCCGGCGGCCGGCCAGCCGAACGGCAAGCAGTTCAAGACCGAGCCGGCGATGTCGATCGACACCAAGGCGAACTACACCATGTCGCTGGACACCAGCTGCGGCAAGGTCACGATCGCGCTGAACGCCGCCAAGGCGCCGCACACCGTGAACTCGTTCGTCTACCTGGCCGGCCAGCAGTACTTCGACCACACGAAGTGCCACCGCCTCACCACCGAGGGCATCTACGTGCTCCAGTGCGGTGACCCGACCGGCTCCGGTTCCGGCGGCCCCGGCTACCAGTTCGCGGACGAGAACCTGACCGGCGCGACCTACCCGGCGGGCACCGTCGCGATGGCCAACGCCGGCGCGGGCACCAACGGCAGCCAGTTCTTCCTGGTCTACAAGGACACCCAGCTGCCGCCGAACTACACCCCGTTCGGCAAGATCACCGGCGGCCTCGACGTGGTCCAGAACATCGCGGGCGGCGGCGTGCAGGGCGGCACCGGCGACGGCGCCCCGAACGCGAACGTCGTACTCAACTCGGTCACCACGGCCAAGGGTTGATCCTTCCGGCGCGCTGCGCCCGGGCCGCCGCGAGCGGTCCCGGGCGCAGCGCGCCGGAAATCGTCCGGCCCGGATGCGGACAGCACCGACGCTGGTCGCCTATGTTGCTGTTGTATAGGGTGCCCTGACCGTCGGCCGTCACCCTCGGCAGCTCTCGGCGGTGTGGACGGCGGACCCGACGGTCCGCCGCGAATTCAACTGTGGACGACGTACCCGTACCGCCGGCGCGGCAGGGACGTCATGTGGAGGAGGCGCTGTGAGCAGCGACCCGTGGGGCCGTGTCGACGAGCAGGGGACCGTGTACGTCAGGACGGCCGAGGGCGAACGCGTCGTCGGTTCCTGGCAGGCGGGCTCCCCGGAGGAGGCTCTCGCCTACTTCGAGCGCAAGTACCAGGGGCTGGAGGCCGAGATCGGCCTGCTGGAGCACCGGGTCCGCAAGACCGACCTGGCGGCCAAGGAGGCCCAGGTCGCGCTCGACCACCTCAAGGCCCAGGTCACCGAGGCCCACGCGGTGGGCGATCTCGACGCGCTCGCCAAGCGGCTGGAGACGCTGACCGGGGAGATCGAGACCCGGCAGAGCGAGCGGCGGGCCGCCCGCGCCAAGGCGCAGGACGAGACCCGGGCCGCCAAGGAGGCCCTGGTCACCGAGGCCGAGCAGCTCGCGGAGTCGACCCAGTGGCGGGAGGCCGGCGACCGGCTGCGCGCCCTGGTGGACACCTGGAAGGGCCTGCCGCGCCTGGACCGCAAGAGCGACGACGAGCTGTGGCACCGCTTCTCGCACGCCCGCTCGGTGTTCTCCAAGCACCGCAAGTCGCACTTCGCGGCGCTGGACAACGAGCGTGAGCACGCCCGGGCGGAGAAGGAGAAGCTGGTCGCCGAGGCGGAGGCGCTCTCCGGCTCCACCGAGTGGGGCGACACGGCGGCGCGCTACCGCGACCTGATGGCCCAGTGGAAGTCCGCGGGCCGGGCGCAGCGGGACGCGGAGGAGGAGCTCTGGGCGCGGTTCCGCGGCGCGCAGGACGTCTTCTTCCAGGCCCGGTCCGCCGCGTTCAGCGAGCGGGACGCCGAGCAGGGCGAGAACCAGAAGCTCAAGGAGGCCCTGCTGGTCGAGGCCGAGGCGATCCTGCCGGTCACCGACCTGAAGGCGGCGAAGGCCGCGCTGCGCAGCGTGAACGAGCGCTGGGAGGCGATCGGGCACGTGCCACGCGCCGCCCGGCCGCAGCTGGACGGCCGGCTGAACACCGTCGAGCGGGCGGTCCGCGAGGCCGAGGAGGCCGAGTGGCAGCGCACCAACCCGGAGGCCAAGGCCCGCGCGGCCGGCATGACCGGGCTGCTGCAGCAGGCCGTCGACCGGCTCCGCGGTGACCTGGAGAAGGCCCGTGCGGCCGGCAACGCCAACCGGGTCGCCAAGCTGGAGGCCGAGCTGGCGGGCCGCGAGGAGCTGCTGGAGCAGGCGCAGCGCAGCCTGCAGGAGTTCAGCGGCTGACGCGTCCGGAACGAGACACCGAAGGGGCCCCCTCACCGAGGGGGCCCCTTCGCGTGGTGCGGCCCGCCGGAGTGCGCTCCGGCGGGCCGCGGGGCCGCTACGGGCCCGGCGGGCTACTTCTTGGCCGAGGTCACCCGGTACACGTCGTAGACGCCCTCGACGCCGCGGACGGCCTTCAGGACGTGGCCCAGGTGCTTCGGGTCGCCCATCTCGAAGGTGAAGCGGCTCATCGCCACCCGGTCGCGGGAGGTCTGCACCGCCGCCGACAGGATGTTGACGTGCTGGTCCGAGAGCACCCGGGTGACGTCCGACAGGAGCCGGGAGCGGTCCAGCGCCTCGACCTGGATGGCGACCAGGAAGACCGAGGACTGGGTGGCCGCCCACTCGACCTCGATCATCCGCTCCGGCTGGTGCGACAGCGCCTCGACGTTGACGCAGTCCGAGCGGTGGATCGAGACGCCGTTGCCGCGGGTCACGAAGCCGACGATCGGGTCGCCCGGCACCGGCGTGCAGCAGCGGGACAGCTTGACCCAGAGGTCCTCGACGCCCTTGACGATGACGCCCGGGTCGCCCTTGGCGCGGCGGCGCAGCGAGCGGCTCTGGTGGGTCGGGGTCGCCGTCTCGGCGAGGTCCTCGGTGGCGCCCTCCTCGCCGCCGAGCGCCTGGACGAGCTTCTGCACGATCGACTGCGCCGCGACGTGGCCCTCGCCGATCGCCGCGTACAGCGAGGAGATGTCCGGGTAGCGCATCTCGTGGGCGAGGGTGACGAGCGAGTCGCCGGTGAGGATGCGCTGGATGGGCAGGCCCTGCTTGCGCATCGCCCGGGCGATGGCCTCCTTGCCCTGCTCGATGGCCTCCTCGCGGCGCTCCTTGGAGAACCAGGCGCGGATCTTGTTGCGGGCGCGCGGCGACTTGACGAAGGTCAGCCAGTCCCGGGACGGTCCGGCGTTCTCCGCCTTGGAGGTGAAGACCTCCACGGCGTCGCCGTTCTCCAGCTCCGACTCCAGCGGCACCAGCCGGCCGTTGACCCGGGCGCCGATGCAGCGGTAGCCGACCTCGGTGTGCACCGCGAAGGCGAAGTCCACCGGGGTGGCCTTGGCGGGCAGCGCTATCACGTCGCCCTTGGGGGTGAAGACGAAGACCTCGTTGCTGGAGAGGTCGAAGCGCAGCGACTCCAGGAACTCGCTCGGGTCCTCGGTCTCCTTCTGCCAGTCGAGCAGCTGGCGCAGCCAGGCCATCTCGTTGACCGCGTCGGCCTTGTCGTGCTTGCGGGCGGAGGCCGGGGTGTCGGTGCGCACCTTGGACGTGCCGGCCACCGCGCGCTGCTTGTACTTCCAGTGCGCGGCGATGCCGTACTCGGCGCGGCGGTGCATGTCGAAGGTGCGGATCTGCAGCTCGACCGGCTTGCCGCCGGGCCCGATGACCGTCGTGTGCAGCGACTGGTACATGTTGAACTTGGGCATCGCGATGTAGTCCTTGAACCGCCCCGGCACCGGGTTCCACCGCGCGTGGATGGTGCCCAGCGCCGCGTAGCAGTCGCGGACGGTGTCGACCAGGACGCGGATGCCCACCAGGTCGTAGATCTCGGCGAAGTCGCGGCCCCGGACGATCATCTTCTGGTAGACCGAGTAGTAGTGCTTCGGCCGTCCGGTCGTCTGGGCGGTGATCCGCGCTCCGCGCAGGTCGCCCTGGACCTGGTCGATGACGGTCGCCAGGTACTCGTCGCGCTTGGGGGCGCGCTCGGCGACCAGCCGGACGATCTCGTCGTACATCTTGGGGTAGAGGATCGCGAAGGCGAGGTCCTCCAGCTCCCACTTGATGGTGTTCATGCCCAGCCGGTGCGCCAGCGGGGCGTAGATCTCCAGCGTCTCGCGGGCCTTCTTCTCCTGCTTCTCCCGCTTGAGGTAGCGCATGGTGCGCATGTTGTGCAGCCGGTCGGCGAGCTTGATCACCAGGACGCGCGGGTCCTTGGCCATCGCGACGACCATCTTGCGCACCGTCTCGGCCTGCGCGGCCTCGCCGAACTTCACCCGGTCGAGCTTGGTCACGCCGTCGACCAGCAGGGCGACCGAGTCGCCGAAGTCGCGGCGGAGCGTCTCCAGGCCGTAGTCGGTGTCCTCGACGGTGTCGTGCAGCAGCCCGGCCATCAGCGTGGGGGCGTCCATGCCGAGCTCGGCCAGGATCGTCGCCACCGCCAGCGGGTGGGTGATGTACGGGTCGCCGCTCTTGCGCTTCTGCCCGCGGTGCCACTTCTCGGCGACCGCGTACGCCCGCTCGATGTCCTTGAGCAGGACGGGGTCGGCCTTCGGGTCCTGGGCCCGGATGGTGCGGAACAGCGGCTCCAGGACGGGGTTGACCGCCGTGCTGCGCTGACCGCCGAGCCGGGCCAGCCGGGCCCGCATGCCGCCGGGCGAGGGGCGGTGGGCGGACGGCGGGGGCGTCGGACGTGCCGGGGAGGCCCCGGAGGGCATCGGGCGGCTCTCGGGACCGGCGGCCTCGGCCGTGGGCACAACCTCGTCGGGCAAGGACACTCCTCGGGGGCGCGGGGCCGTTCCCCTCGGACGGGCGTTCGCGCCATCGGTCGCACCCGCCGGTCGCACAACCGGGAGGGGATGAATCTTCATGGTACCGAGAGTGCGGCCCTGCCGGTCGGCCGCCCGGCGTGCGGAAACGCCGGGGCGGCGGCCCGATCGCTCCGGCCGCCGCCCGGGGGCGCACCCGGCCGTGCGGGCAGCCGTGCGCTCAGACGGTGACGAGCGCCTCCAGCGGGGCGCCGGCCAGGTGCGGCAGCAGCCGCTCGCGGCCCGGCAGGAAGCTCAGCTCCATCAGCACGACCACGCCGGCGAGCAGGGCGCCCGCCTCGCGGACGAGGTCGAGCGAGGCGCCCAGGGTGCCGCCGGTGGCCAGCACGTCGTCGACCACCAGCACCCGCTCACCCGGTGCGAACGCGTCGCACTGCACCTCCAGAGTGGCGGAGCCGTACTCGAGGTCGTACGACCGGGCGAACACCTCGCCGGGCAGCTTGCCCTTCTTGCGGATCGGCACGAAGCCGAGGCCGGCTGCGACGGCGGCCGGCGCCGCGAGGACGAAACCGCGCGCCTCCAGGCCGACCACCTTGGTCGCGCCGAGCGCCGCGGCGCGGTCGGCCAGCGCCCGGGTGAGCGCGCCGAAGGCCTCGGCGTCGGCCAGCAGCGGCGCGATGTCCTTGAACAGCACGCCGGGCTTCGGGTAGTCGGGGACGTCCTTGATCCGGCTGGCGAGCAGCTCGGCGAGGACGGTGTCCTGGGTGGTCACAGGGGGTTCCTTCGGTCCGCTGGGTCGGCGCCGGCCGCGGGGGCGGCCCCGCACCGCGGGACGCGCCGACCGGTCGGCCGCACGGTCCGACCTTACCGGCCGCACGGGGGCGGCACCGTCCCGCGCGTCGCACCCGGTGGCGGTCCGGGAGCCGGAACGGGGACTGCCCGATCCGCGTGGATGCGGATCGGGCAGTCCCCGTACGGTGGGCGACCGCTGTGGGGCCGCGCCGTGTCAGCGCTTGCCGGAGGGGCGGCCCTTGGAGCGGGCCTTGCCGACGGGCTGGTTGCGCTGGCCGACCATGGCCGGGGACTCCTGGTCGTCCTGCGCCTCGGTGCCGTTCTCGGCGGCCTCGGCGGCCGCCTTGGCGTCGGCGGCGCGCCGCTGGGCGACCCGCTTGGCCAGCGCGCGCATCTCCGGGGTCTGCTCCTTCAGCTGCGCGAGCAGCGGGGTGGCGACGCAGATCGAGGAGTAGGCACCGGCCGCGAGGCCGATGAACAGCGCGAGCGAGATGTCGTTCAGGGTGCCGGCGCCGAGCAGGCCGCCGCCGATGAACAGCAGGGCCGCGACCGGCAGCAGGGCGACCACGGTGGTGTTGATGGAACGCACCAGGGTCTGGTTGAGGCCCAGGTTGGCGGCCTCGCTGTAGGTGACCTTGTTCTGCTTGGTGATGCCCCGGGTGTTCTCCTTCACGGTGTCGAAGACGACGACCGTGTCGTAGAGCGAGTAGCCGAGGATCGTCAGGAAGCCGATCACCGTGCCCGGGGTGACCTCGAAGCCGACCAGGGCGTAGACGCCGATGGTGATCAGGAGGTCGTGGATCAGGGCGACCAGGGCGGCCAGCGCCATCCGCCACTCGAAGGCGATGGCCATGTAGATGGTGACCAGCACCATGAAGATGACCAGGCCGAGGAGGGCCTTCTGGGAGATCTGCTGACCCCAGGAGGGGCCGATCACCTGGGCGTCGATGTTCTTGGCCTCGACGCCGAGGTCCTTGGAGAGCGCCAGCGAGAAGGCCGGGCCGCTGACCTTCTCCTCGGAGCTGACCTGGATGCGGATCTTGCCGTCGCCGGTCTTCTGCACCTGCGCGGTGGAGTCGCCGGTGATCTTGTCGGCGGCGTCCTGCGCCTGGGAGATGCTGAGCCCGGGCTTCTGCACGGTGTAGACCGAGCCGCCCTTGAACTCGATGCCCAGGTGCAGGCCCATCGCGAGGCCGATGGCCGCGACCAGGACGATGATGCCGGAGATCGAGTACCAGATCTTGCGCTTGCCGACGAAGTCGAAGCTGACCTCGCCCTGGTAGAGCCGGTGGCCGATGTTCCGAAGGGACATGGCGTCAGGCCTCCTTGGGGGCCGAGGTGGCGGCGGAGCGGCGACGGCCGCCCCGGATCGGCGGCTTGCCACCGAGACGCTTCGGGTCCAGCCCCGACCACGGGTGGCCGTCCGCGAAGAACTTCCGGCGGGCCAGCAGCGTGATCAGCGGCTTGGTGAACAGGAAGATCACCACGATGTCGAGCAGGGTGGTCAGGCCCAGCGTGAACGCGAAGCCCTGCACCTTGCTGACGGACACCACGTAGAGCACCGCGGCACACAGGAACGACACGAAGTCGGAGACCAGGATGGTGCGGCGGGCGCGCGGCCAGGCGCGCTGGACGGCCGGGCGCAGCGGGCGCCCTCGCGGACCTCGTCACGGATGCGTTCGAAATACACGATAAACGAGTCCGCGGTGATGCCGATCGCCACGATGGCGCCGCAGACCGCCGGCAGGTTCAGCGCGAAGCCGATGGCGCCGCCGAGCAGGCACATGATCGCGTAGGTGAGGACCGCCGAGACGATCAGACCGGCGATGGAGACCAGGCCGAGGCCGCGGTAGTAGATCAGCGAGTAGGCGACCACCAGGGCCAGGCCGATCGCACCGGCGATCAGGCCGGCGTGCAGCTGGTCCCCGCCGAGCTGCGGCGAGACGGTGGTGACGTCGCTCATGTCGAAGGTCAGCGGCAGCGCGCCGTAGCTCAGCACGTTGGACAGGCCGTTGGCCTGCTCCTGCGAGAAGCTGCCGGAGATGGTGGCCGAGCCGCCGGTGATGGACTGGCTGACGTACGGGTGGGAGACCACCTTGCCGTCCAGCACGATGGCGAACTGGTTGGCCGGGGAGGCCTGGGTGGCCAGGGCACCGGTGGTGGAGGCGAACGCCTTGGCGCCGGCGTCGTTGAACGAGAGGTCGACCTGCCAGCCGGCGGCGCGCTGGGTGTCGAAGATGGCGGAGGCCTTGGAGACGTCCGAGCCGTTCACGGCGACGGGGCCGAGCGCGAACTTGTACCAGACGCCCTGCTCCTTGTCGTAGGAGCAGGCGACCGCGTTCTTCTTGGGGTCGGTCTGGTAGTCCTTCTGCTGCGCCGGGTTCGAGCAGTCCAGCGAGGCGAACTGCTGCTGCACGTCCGCCGGGACGGTGCCCTGGGTGAGTGCGGCGGTCAGCTGCTCGGGGGTCAGGCTCTGGGTCGCCGACGGGGCCGGGCTGCTCGGGGCGGCGGCGGCCTTGGAGCCGGACGCGCTCGGGGAGGCGGCGGCGGAGCTGCTCGGGTCGGCCTTCAGCGCGTCGCTGACGGCGCGGCCGGCCTTGCTGGCGCTCGCCGAGGCGCTCGGCTTGCCGGAGGTCGCGGAGGCGCCGGAGGCGCTCGCCGAGGGGCTGGCGGCCGAGCTCGGGCTGCCGGAGGGGGCGGCCGAGGAGGTGGGCGCCGTGGGGCTCACCCCGGTCGGCGCGAGGGCCACCACGGGACGGAAGTAGAGCTTGGCAGTCGTGCCGATCTGCTCGATCGCGGCCTGCTTGTCACCGCCGTTGGGGATGTTGACGATGATGTTGCTGTTGCCCTGGGTCTGGACCTCCGCCTCGGAGACGCCCATGCCGTTGACACGCTTCTGGATGATGCCGACCGCGATGTCCATGTTGGACTTGTTGACTGCGGCCTTGTCGTCCGACTTCGCGGTCAGGGTGACACTGGTGCCACCGGCGAGGTCGATCCCGAGACGGGGCGTCTTGTTGCCCGTCCAGAACATGAGGGCGACCAGGCCGACGGCCACCACGAGGATCAGGGCCAGCGCCCGCCCCGGGTAGCCGTCGCGCTGGCGCGACTTGGGTGTTGCCACCTTGCTCGTTTCTCCCTGTCCATGCCGCCGCGGGCCGCGCCCCGTTCCGGCGCTCGGCGGGAGAGGGGACGGTGGCGCAGGGCGGCCCTGAGATCATGTGGGCCGGCGGCCGGATGCCGCCTCGGCCGGATGGGCCCGACCGTACTACTTGCTCTTCGGGCTCTCGCTGTCGGCGGGGGCGCTGCCCGAATCGTCCTTCTCCAGGCTGAGCGGCGCGGCCTCGGCCTCGTCGTCCGCCTCGGTGATGGACTCCTCGGCCTCGTCCTCCAGCGGACGCCCGTTGATGATCGCGTCGTACTCGAGCGGCTCCAGGACGGCCGCGATCGCACCCTTGGTGAAGTGGGTGACGACGCCGGGCGCGATCTCCAGCTCGACGGTCTCGTCGTTGACGGCCTTGACCTGGGCGTAGAGGCCGCCGATGGTCCGTACGCCCGCACCGGGCTCCAGGGTCGACTGCATCGTCCTGGCCTGCTCCTGCCGCTTCTTGTTCGAGCGGAAGAGCATGACCATGACGGCGACCATCATGAGGGGGATAAGCAGTTGAATCACAGCAGCCAGGATCCTTTGCGGGCCGCCGGGGGCTGGCGGCCTGGGGTACGTCGGCCCATCGGTCGAGAGGGGCGGTCCGGCGGAGTCTAGGCGACCCGCACTCATCGGACAACGCCAAGCATGCCAGTGTGCCGCCGAAAGTGGCGACCCTTGGCATGCCCTCGTTTTTCGACTCACACCACCGGGTCGTCCGGGAACAATGCGCTCTGCGTGGACGTCCTGGGTCCGGCGGCCTGCACGGGCGGGGTCAGACCGAGGTGCTGCCAGGCCGCGGCAGTGGCGATCCGGCCGCGCGGGGTGCGCGCCAGCAGCCCCTCGCGGACGAGGAAGGGCTCGGCCACCTCCTCCACGGTCTCGGACTCCTCCCCCACCGCGACGGCCAGCGTGGACAGGCCGACCGGGCCGCCGCCGAAGAGCCTGAGCAGGGCGTCCAGCACCGCGCGGTCCAGCCGGTCGAGGCCGCGCGCGTCGACCTCGTACACCTGCAGGGCCTGCGCGGCGATCTCCCGGGTGACCTGGCCGTCGTGCCTGACCTGGGCGTAGTCGCGGACCCGGCGCAGCAGCCGGTTGGCGATGCGGGGCGTGCCGCGGGAGCGTCCGGCGATCTCCGCGGCGCCGGCCGGGTCGATCTCGACGTCCAGCAGCGCGGCGGAGCGGTGCACCACCCGCTGGAGCTCGGCGGGCGCGTAGAACTCCATGTGCCCGGTGAAGCCGAAGCGGTCGCGCAGCGGCGGGGGCAGCAGGCCGGCCCGGGTGGTGGCGCCGACCAGGGTGAAGGGGGGCAGCTCCAGCGGGATGGCGGTGGCGCCGGGGCCCTTGCCGACGATGACGTCGACCCGGAAGTCCTCCATCGCCATGTAGAGCATCTCCTCGGCGGGCCGGGACATCCGGTGGATCTCGTCGAGGAACAGCACCTCGCCCTCGGTGAGCGAGGAGAGGATGGCGGCCAGGTCCCCGGCGTGCTGGATGGCCGGGCCGGAGGTGATCCGGATGGGGGCGCCGAGCTCGGCGGCGATGATCATCGACAGGGTGGTCTTGCCGAGCCCGGGCGGGCCGCTGAGCAGCACGTGGTCGGGGGCGGTGCCGCGCCGGCGGGCGGCCTGCAGGACGAGCGACAGCTGTTCGCGGACGCGCTCCTGGCCGATGAACTCGTCGAGCTGCTTGGGACGCAGGGCCGCCTCGACCGCCTGGTCCTCGCCGTCGGCGGCCGCCGTGACCAGGCGGTCGGCGGCGGGGTCGGAGTCGTACGGGCTCATCGGGCGTGGCTCCAAAGTCGACAAGGTGACAGGTCGGCTCGTCGTCAGGACGACGAATTCAGCGGGCTCGGTTCAGGGTGCGCAGCGCCGAGCGGAGCAGGGTGCCCACGTCGGGCACGGCCTGCGCGTCGGCCTCGGGGGCGACGGCCGCGACCGCGTCGTCCGCCTCGCGCGGCGCGTAGCCGAGACCGACCAGCGCGGCGTGCAACTGCTCGTGCCACGGCGCGGGGCCGGTGGCGACCGGCTTCTGCGCGGGCACCGCGCCGTGCGGGGCGCCCAGCTTGTCCTTGTACTCCAGCAGCAGCTTGGCCGCCTTGGCCTTGCCGATGCCGGGGACGGCGATCAGCGCCTTCTCGTCGCCCTGCGCGACCGCGAGGCGCAGCGCGTCCGGGCTGTGCACGCCCAGCATGGCCTGCGCGAGCCGGGGCCGACCCCGGGCGCGGCCTGCAGGATCTCGAAGAGCGCGCGCTCGTCGTCGTCGGCGAAGCCGTACAGCGTGAGCGAGTCCTCGCGCACCACCAGGGAGGTGGCGAGCCGGGCGCTCTCGCCGATCCGCAGGCCGGCCAGCGTGGCCGGGGTGCACTGGACGGCCATGCCGACACCGCCGACCTCGACGACGGCGGTGCCGGCAGCGAGGTGGGCGACCGGGCCCTGGACGAAGGCGATCATCGGCGGTACTCCTGACGGGCGCGGGGTGCGGCGGCGACGGCGGCGGCGATGCGGGTCTGCGCGCCGCCGCGCCAGATGTGGCAGATGGCCAGGGCGAGGGCGTCCGCCGCGTCGGCGGGCTTGGGCGGTGCGTCGAGCCGCAGCAGGCGCTGGACCATGGCGGTGACCTGGGCCTTGTCGGCACGGCCGGAGCCGGTGACGGCGGCCTTGACCTCGCTCGGGGTGTGCAGGGTGACGGGGATGCCGCGCCGGGTGGCGCAGAGCATCGCCACCGCGCTGGCCTGCGCGGTGCCCATCACGGTACGGACGTTGTGCTGGGCGAAGACCCGCTCCACCGCGACCAGGTCGGGCCGGTGCTCGTCCAGCCACTGCTCCAGGCCCTGCTCGATCAGCAGCAGCCGCGGGCCGATCTCGCTCTCCGCCGGGGTGCGGACCACACCGACGCCGACCATCCGCAGCGGCCGCCCGGGCGCGCCGTCGACGACTCCGACACCGCACCTGGTCAGCCCCGGGTCGACACCGAGCACGCGCACCTGGCCACCTTGCCTCTCCACGGTCCACCGCGTCGGGCCGACGCCGGGGACGAGCGAAGGCTACCGGTCGGGTCCGACAGGCCCGCCGACGACACCGGCCCGGCGGTCCGCGAAGGACCGCCGGGCCGGAGGGGAGGTCGGCTCACTCGGCGTCGAGCTGCGCACCGACCTCGTCGCTGATGTCGAAGTTGGCGAAGACGTTCTGGACGTCGTCGCTGTCCTCCAGGGCGTCGATCAGCTTGAAGATCTTGCGGGCGCCGTCCACGTCCAGCTCGACCTGCATGCTGGGCACGAAGTTGGCGTCGGCCGAGTCGTAGTCGATGCCCGCGTCGACCAGGGCGGTGCGGACGGCGACCATGTCGGTCGCCTCGGAGAGGATCTCGAAGGACTCGCCGAGGTCGTTGACCTCCTCCGCGCCGGCCTCCAGGACGACCTCGAAGACCTTGTCCTCGTCCACGCCGTCGGCCTTGGGGACGATCACGACGCCCTTGCGGTTGAACAGGTACGACACCGAGCCCGGGTCGGCCATCGAGCCGCCGTTGCGGGTCATCGCCACGCGCACGTCGGAGGCGGCGCGGTTGCGGTTGTCGGTGAGGCACTCGATCAGGACGGCCACGCCGTTCGGACCGTAGCCCTCGTACATGATCGTCGAGTAGTCGGCCCCGCCGGCCTCGGCACCGGAGCCGCGCTTGACCGCGCGGTTGATGTTGTCGATCGGGACGGAGCTCTTCTTCGCCTTCTGGATGGCGTCGTAGAGCGTGGGGTTGCCGGCCGGGTCACCGCCGCCGGTGCGCGCCGCCACCTCGATGTTCTTGATCATCTTGGCGAAGAGCTTGCCGCGCTTGGCGTCGATCACGGCCTTCTTGTGCTTGGTCGTAGCCCACTTAGAGTGGCCGGACATCGCCAGCTCCTTTACGTCGCCAAAAGGGAAATGAACACGGGAGATCTTACCGGTGTCGTCACCGGCGGGTGGCACACGGTCAGCGCGCGCCGGGCCGGGCGGTCAGCGCGCCGTCTCCTCGACCATGCGCACGAAGTACTCGTGCACCCGGTGGTCACCGGTCAGCTCGGGGTGGAACGAGGTCGCCAGCAGGTGGCCCTGGCGGACGGCGACGATCCGGCTGTCGGGGCCGTCGGCGGCCGGCACCTCGGCCAGCACCTCGACGCCCTCGCCGACCGACTCGACCCAGGGGGCGCGGATGAACACGCCGTTGACCGGCGCGCCCGTCAGGCCCCGGAAGGCGACCGCCGACTCGAAGGACTCGTTCTGCCGACCGAAGGCATTGCGGCGCACCGTCATGTCGATGCCGCCCACGGTCTCCTGGTCGTCCCGGCCGTCGAGGATCTTGTCGGCCAGCATGATCATGCCGGCGCAGGTGCCGTACACCGGCATGCCGGCGGCGACCCGCTCGCGCAGCGGGTCCATCACGCCGAACAGCAGCGCCAGCTTGGACATGGTGGTGGACTCCCCGCCGGGGATCACCAGGGCGTCCACCTCGGCCAGCTCCTCGGCGCGGCGCACCGGGCGGGCCACCGCGTCGGCGGCGGCCAGCGCGATCAGGTGCTCGCGGACGTCACCCTGGAGGGCGAGGACGCCGATGGCGGGGGTGCTGCTGGACACGGTTGCTACCTCTTCGGGTCGTTGCGGGGGACGTGCGGCGGCCCGCCGCGCGCGGATCGGCTGCGCGGCGGGCCGGCCCGGGGCTTCTCCGACTACCAGCCGCGGTTGGCGTAGCGCTCGGTCTCCGGCAGGGTGTCGCAGTTGATGCCGACCATGGCCTCGCCCAGGTTGCGGGAGGCGTCCGCGATGATCTTCGGGTCGTCGTAGAAGGTGGTGGCCTTCACGATGGCGGCGGCACGCTTGGCCGGGTCGCCGGACTTGAAGATGCCGGAGCCGACGAACACGCCCTCGGCGCCGAGCTGGCGCATCAGCGCGGCGTCGGCCGGGGTGGCCACACCACCGGCGGAGAACAGCACCACCGGCAGCTTGCCGAGCTCGGCGACCTCCTTGACGAGCTCGTACGGGGCGCGCAGCTCCTTGGCCGCGGCGTACAGCTCGTTGTTGTCGAAGCCGCGCAGGCGGGCGATCTCGTTCTTGATCTGGCGCAGGTGGCGGACGGCCTCGACCACGTTGCCGGTGCCGGCCTCGCCCTTGGAGCGGATCATGGCCGCGCCCTCGGCGATGCGGCGCAGGGCCTCGCCGAGGTTGGTGGCGCCACAGACGAAGGGGGTGGTGAAGGCCCACTTGTCGGAGTGGTTGACCTCGTCGGCCGGGGTCAGCACCTCGGACTCGTCGATGTAGTCGACGCCCAGCGACTGGAGGACCTGGGCCTCGACGAAGTGGCCGATGCGGGACTTGGCCATCACGGGGATGGAGACCGCCTCGATGATCTCCTCGATCATGTTGGGGTCGGACATCCGGGCGACGCCGCCGTCCTTGCGGATGTCGGCGGGGACCCGCTCGAGGGCCATGACCGCGACCGCGCCCGCGTCCTCGGCGATCCTGGCCTGCTCGGCGTTGACCACGTCCATGATCACACCGCCCTTGAGCTGCTCGGCCATGCCGCGCTTGACCCGGGCGGTACCGATCTGCGGCTGCTCTGCGGTGATGGGGGTGGTGGACACGTGAGACCTCACTCGAAGATGAACCGGTGCTATCGACCTATCGTAGGCCGGGAACGCCCCTTACCGATGCGCCATACAGTCCAGCAGGGGCCCCCGCCTTTGACAAACAGTAGCCCCTGGCGATGCCCCCTCCTGTGCCCGGATCCGGCGACCGCGCGCTGCGGCCCCGGCGGCGTGCCGCACGTCACACCACGTCACGGGCCCGGGATCAGGCGGGTGCCCCCTCCGGGGTGAGCGCCACCGGGGGCTCGTCGTCCATCTCGAAGGCCAGCGGGAACGGGGCCCGCCCGGCCAGCCGGAAATAGCGCACCAGCCGGTGCTCACGCACCGCGCGGGCCGCCCGCACCGCGTCGTTGTGGAAGCGCCGCGCCATCGGCACCCGGCGGACGGCCGCCGTCAGGTCCTTGACCGCCTCCTGGCCGCCCGGTGCCTCCAGCAGGGCCAGCACCTGCTCCGGGTCGCCGAACACCGCGCGCAGCGCCAGGCTCAGGTCGCTCTCCGCGACCTCCCGGTGGTCGTCCTCGGCCTGCCGGGCGGCGTGCGAGGCGTCGTAGAGCAGCAGCGAGGCCGCCGGGTCCAGCAGCGAGGAGGTCGCCAGCTCCTGGGCCACCGAGGCCCGCCGGACGAGCTGTGCGTCCAGCGAGGCCCGGGCGGCGTCGATCCGGGCGTGCAGCCGGTCGAGCCGTCCGGCGGTCCAGCTCAGGTAGACGGCGAACAGCACGACGGCCGCGATGGACCAGATCCAGGTAGTCACGGCGAGCCAACCTACCGGGCGGCCGACCGGTAGACGTCACGGTCGATCTCGGCCACGTCGACGGCGAGGTGCACCCGCCCGCCCGGCACGTGCTTCTCCAGCAGGGCCAGCACCCGCTCCGCCAGCTCCGCGCGCAGCTCCACCGGGCGGCCGGAGAGGATGCGCAGCTGGACGTAGACCGCACGGCGGCCCGGGTCGCCGTCGCCGAGGAACTCCTCCTCGACCGCGCGGAAGCGCGTCTTGCACGACTCCACCGGGCTGGCGACCAATTCGGCCACCAGCGGGTGGAGTTCGGCGGCGAACCCCCGGCCGTCGAAGGCCAGGCCCTGCGAGTACTCCACCGACATCTGCGGCACGGTGTGCCCCCTCTCAGTCGCGGGCCGCCAGCCCGAACCGCTCGCGCCAGCCCACCCGTTCGTCCTCCGCCACCGGCGGCATCCCGTCGGTGACCGTCTCGTACACCGACAGGATGTCGGCACCGACCGTCTCCCAGTCGAAGCGCCGGACGTGCCGCGAGGCCGCCTCCCGCAGGTCGGCCAGCCGCTGCGGGTCGGCGAGCAGCTTGACCGCGGCGGCGGCCAGCCCGTCGGCGTCCTCCACCGGGAACAGCTCGCCGGCCCGGCCGCCGTCCAGCACCTGCTTGAACGCGTCCAGGTCGCTCGCCAGCACCGGCGCGCCCGCCGACATCGCCTCGACCAGGATGATGCCGAAGCTCTCGCCGCCGGTGTTCGGGGCGACGTACAGGTCGACGCTGCGCAGCAGCCTGGCCTTGTCGCGGTCGCTGACCATGCCGAGGAACTCCACCTGGGCCCGCACTTCGGGGGCCAGGCCCTCGACGGCCTCCTCCTCGTCGCCCTTGCCGGCCACCAGCAGCCGCACGCCGGGCCGCTCGGCGAGGATCCGGGGCAGCGCCGCGAGCAGCGTGGGCAGGCCCTTGCGCGGCTCGTTGATCCGGCCGATGAAGCCGATGGTGCCCGGGCCGCCCTCCAGGGCGCCGCCCTGCCAGCGCGCGTCCGGCTCGGCGTCGGCGAAGAAGCGGACGTCCACGCCGTTCGGGATGACGACCGCGTCGCCGCCCAGGTGCTCGACCAGCGTCCGCCGGGCGTACTCGCTGACCGCGATCCGCGCGGACATCTTCTCCAGGCCGGGCTGGAGGATCGGCGAGGCCGCGATCATCGCCCGCGAGCGCGGGTTGGAGGTGTGGAAGGTGCCCACCATCGGCCCGGACGCCGACCAGGC
This sequence comes from Kitasatospora paranensis, assembly GCF_039544005.1. Taxonomy (NCBI): domain Bacteria; kingdom Bacillati; phylum Actinomycetota; class Actinomycetes; order Kitasatosporales; family Streptomycetaceae; genus Kitasatospora; species Kitasatospora paranensis. The sequence continues at coordinate 6,951,777 of NZ_BAABKV010000001.1, read as the reverse complement.
GGCCAGCATGGACAGGCTGGGCGAGGCGGGCTCGTGCACGTGCAGGATGTCGAAGCGCCCGTCGTGCAGCCAGCGGCGCACCCGCGCCGCGGACAGGATCCCGAAGCTGAGCCGGGCCACCGAGCCGTTGTACGGCACGGCGACCGCCCGGCCCGCGGAGACCACGTACGGCGGCAGCGCCGACTCGTCCTCGGCGGGGGCCAGCACCGACACCTCGTGGCCGAGCGCGATCAGGTGCTCCGCGAGGTCGCGGATGTGGAACTGGACGCCGCCGGGAACGTCCCAGTCGTACGGGCAGACGATGCCGATCTTCACTGCGCGGCCCCCTCGGCGTCAGGTCGGACAGCCACAGCTTCTGCAGCATGTGCCAGTCCGCCGAGTGCTCGCGGATGCCCTCGGCCCACACGTCGGCGGTCGACTGCACCATCGCGGTGGTCTTCTCCTGGCGGGATCCCTCCGCGGGCACCGGCACCTCCGGGTGGATCTCGGCACGCAGCATCGGACCGTCGTACCAGAGCGTCACCGGGAACAGCGCGGCCCCGGTGCGCTGGGCCAGCGCCGCCGGGCCGGCCGGCATCCGGGTCGGCTCGCCGAAGAAGTCGACCTCGATCCCGGCCGCCGAGAGGTCGCGGTCCCCGACCAGGCAGACCAGCTTGCCCTCGCGCAGCCGGCGCGCCAGCGTGCCGATCACCGACAGGTCGGAGCCGGTCAGCGCCAGCACCTCCATGCCCAGGCCCTCGCGGTACGCCACGAAGCGGTCGAACAGCGACTCCGGCTTGAGCCGCTCGGCGACCGTGGTGAACGGGTACCCGCCCGCCGAGGCGATCCACGCCCCGGCCAGGTCCCAGTTGGCCATGTGCGGCAGCGCGAGGACGGCCCCGCGGCCGGCCGCCATCACCTCGTCCAGCTGGTCGAGGTTCTTGACCGTTATGGCGTCGCCGATCCGCTCCAGGCTCCAGGTCGGCAGCCGGAACGACTCCATCCAGTACCGCAGGTAGGACCGCATCCCGGCGCGGGAGAGCTCGCGCAGCCGCGCCTCGTCCGCCTCCGGGTGGACCCGGCGCAGGTTGGCCTCCAGCTGCCGGACCCCTTGCCGCGTCGGCTCCAGACCCGGTCCGCGATCGCGGTGAACAGGGCGCGGGCCGTCCGCTCGGGCAGCCGCTTCACCGCCGCCCACCCCAGCGCGTACAGCCAGTCGACCAGTCGATCCCTCACGCCGCCCCTCGACTCCGGCCCGTGCCCGGTCGGCCTCCTGGGCCTCCCTGCGCACGGTCAGGATGCGCTGCATCACCGTGACCAGGCTGCCCGCCGCGACCGCCCACAGGGCGACCGGCAGCAGCCACTCCACGTACGGCAGCCCGAACGTGTGCAGCCCGGCGACACCCGCCGCGACCAGGGTGATCACCAGTCGCTCGGCCCGTTCCACCAGCCCCGAGACATCCACCGGGAAGCCCAGGCTCTCACCACGTGCCTTGGTGTACGACACCACCTGGCCGCTCGCCAGGCAGAACACGGAAACAGCGCAGAGCAGGTCGTTGTTCCCACTGCCCGCGTACCAGAGCGCCAGGCCGCCGAAGATGGCGGCGTCGGCGACCCGGTCCAGCGTCGAGTCGAGGAACGCGCCCCACTTGGAGGAGCGCCCCGCCTGGCGGGCCATGTTGCCGTCGACCAGGTCGGAGAAGATGAACAGGGTGATCGTGATGGTGCCCCAGAAGAACTCCCCGCGGGGGAAGAACACCAGGGCGCCGGCGACCGACCCGGCCGTGCCGATCAGCGTGACGGCGTCGGGGCTCACGCCCCAGCGCAGCAGCATCGCCGCGAACGGCGTCAGGACACGTGTGAAGAAGGCACGCGCGTATTTGTTGAGCATGGCCTTCCGGACCGCTCCGATCTCACCGGACTCCGCCCGCGGCGCCTGCGCCGGCGGGCGGCCGAGCGGATCGACCCGCCCGGCCGGACAATGGTATCCACGCTGATCGCGGGGCTCCGCCGCCCCACGCCCCCGGACAGCCCGCCGGACCGACCGGCCCACCACGCGCGGCGCGCCGACCTGCACGGCCGGTGACCGGACCGCTTCCGGAGCGGAACGGGCGAGCGCGCCGCAGCCACCCGCGAACCGCAGGAGAGCAGCCATGGCGGACCGAGCAGCCACCCACACCGCGGCCCCCGTCGTCGAACGACCCGAGGAGCTGCGCAACGTCGTCCTCCTCGGCGGCACCGGCACCGGCAAGACCACCCTGGTCGAGTCGCTCGCCCTGACCGCGGGCGCCCTGACCCGGGTCGGCGGCGTACCGGACGGCACCACCGTCGCCGACCACGAGGAGGTGGAGCACCAGCAGCAGCGCTCCGTCCAGCTCGCGCTCGTCCCGCTGAGCTGGCAGGACTGCAAGATCAACCTGCTGGACGCGCCCGGCTACGCCGACTTCGCCGGCGAGATGCACGCCGCCCTGCACGCCGCGGAGGCCGCCCTGCTGGTGGTCTCCGCCACCGACCCGGTCTCCGCGCCCACCCTCGCGCTCTGGCGCGAGTGCCGCGCCGCAGGTCTGCCCACGGCCGTCGTGCTCACCCACCTCAACGCCGTCCGGGTCCGCCTCGACGAGGTCCTCGCGACCCTGCGGGAGGCCCTCGGCGAGGGCCACCCCGACACCGTCCTCCAGCTGTGCGACACCGCGCTGCGCGACGGCCGGCTGCTCGGCTCCGTCGAGCTGCTCAGCGGACGCCGCTACGGCGATCCCGGCGACATCCCCGGCCTGGAAGCCGACCGCGGGCACCTGGTCGAGGCCATCGCCGGGGAGGACGACACCCTGCTGGAGCGGTACGTCGCCGGCGAGGAGCTCGACGCCGAGGCGCTGGGCGCCGCGCTGCGCCGGGAGTTCCTGGCCGGTGCGGTGCACCCGGTGGTGGCCACCGCGCCGCCCGCCGAGCCGACCGGCGCCGCCCCCGGCGCGGCGGAGCTCCTCGACCTGATCGCCGCGGTCTTCCCCTCGCCGCTCGACCGCTCCGACGACCTGCCGGCCTGCGACCCCGCGGCACCGCTCGCCGCGCAGATCATCCACAGCGGCGAGGACCCGTACGTGGGCCGGCTCAGCCTGGCCCGGGTCTGGTCCGGCACCGTTCGGCCCGACACCACCGTCCACGTGCCGGGCGGCGCCGACGAGAAGATCACCGCGCTGAGCTGCCCGTTCGGCAAGCAGCAGCGGCCGGTGCCGCTCGCCCTGGCCGGCGACCTGGTCTCATTGGCCAAGCTCGCCGCGGCCCGCACGGGCGACACCCTCGCCGCCGACGACCGGCCGGCCCTGCCGCTCTGGACCCAGCCCGAGGCCCTGCTGCCGGCCGCCGTGGAGGCGCACTCCAAGGCCGACGAGGACAAGCTGTCGCAGGCCCTCGCCCGGATCGCCGCGCAGGACCCGTCCCTGCGGGTCGAGCAGAACCCCGACACCCACCAGCTCGTCCTGTGGTGCACCGGCGAGGCGCACCAGGCGGTGGTGCTCGACCGGCTGCGCAGCCGGTACGGCGTGCACGTCGACACGGTCGAGTACCGGGTGGCCCTGCGGGAGACCTTCGCCAGCGGCGCCAGCGGGCACGGCCGGCACGTCAAACAGTCCGGCGGGCACGGGCAGTTCGCCATCTGCGACCTCACCGTGGAGCCGCTGCCGGGCGGCGGGTTCGAGTTCGTCGACAAGGTCGTGGGCGGGTCCGTGCCGCGCAACTTCATCCCTTCGGTGGAGAAGGGCGTCCGCGCGCAGCTCGCCCACGGGGTGACGACCGGCTATCCGATGGTGGACGTGCGGGTCACGCTCACCGACGGCAAGGCGCACTCCGTCGACTCCTCCGACGCGGCCTTCCAGACCGCCGGGGCGCTCGCGCTGCGCGAGGCCGCAGCCAACGGCCGCATCCAGCTGCTCGAACCCGTAGACGAGGTGCAGGTCCTGTTGCCCGACGAGTACCAGGGCGCGGTGCTCAGCGACCTCTCGGCCCGCCGCGGCCACGTGCTCGGCACCGAGCCGGGCGGCCCGGGCATGAGCCTGCTCCGGGCCGAAGTCCCCGAACTCGAACTCACCCGCTACCCGGTCGAGTTGCGCTCACTGTCGCACGGAACCGGACAGTTCTCCCGCAGCTACCTGCGGCATGCGCCGATGCCGGCCAACCTCGCCGCGCAGCACGGACGCGCCTCCTGACCGCGGGAGGCACCGGCCGGGCGGGCCGCTCAGCCGCGCGGCACCGCGCAGGCGGGTGTCCCGCCGGGCAGCCGCCGCCGGTTGCGGGCCACCAGCCCGTACAGCGCCTCGGCGAGGGGGCGCACCGGCGGCAGCGCCAGCACCGCGCCGGCGTACGCCCAGGCGCCTCCCGAGCGCATCAGGAGCCGGGCGACCGCCTGTGCGCCGCCGTGCACCCGGCCGGTCGGGGTGACCCAGAGCAGCTCCTGCGCGGCCCGTTCGCGGGAGACCAGGCCCGCACCGCCGGCCCGGGCGTCCAGGGTGGCGAGATCCGCCCGCTGCGCGGGCACGGCGTCCCAGCCGCCGGAGGCCAGGGTCGCCCGGAGGTAGCGCTCCGCCCAGGTCACACAGCTGGTGCAGAAGGCGCAGTCCCCGTCGAAGACCAGCACCGGATCGTGCGCGATGTCGTCGGCCATGGCCCGATCCTGCCGTATCCGGCCGCCTTCCGCGGGCACCCGACACCCCGGAGGATCGAACCGGCTCCCGAGTGGGCACCATCCGGGCAGAGCTCTGCAGCGTACCCCGGCTGACGCCGGTTCAGACGATCAAGCCCGGGAGCGGGCGGCGGCACGATAACCTGCCGCTGACAAGGGGAGACAAGGGGAGGAGGGGCAGCCGCCGTGGCCCAGCTCGACATGACCCCGGGTGCGCAGATACCCCGCACGGACGTCGGCCCGCAGACCGCCGCCACCCAGGCGCTCTCCTCGGCCGCCTACCGCGACGGCAGCTTCCGCGACCTGGCCGACCGACTCGGGGCGACCCTGAAGAACGGCAAGTTCGAGCTCTTCAGGCCCAGTGTGGGCGAGGCGTTCTCGCGTGCCGTCATCGACCGCACCCTGCCCGCCAAGCGGCTGCCGCTGGTGCCCTCGTTCGGCACCGACGTGCGGATGGTGGTCGAGCACTGCCTCGCCGCCCAGGAGCTGCGCCACGCCCGCGACCGCCAGCTGAGCCTGGTGACGCTGGTCTGCGGCCTGCTCTTCCTGCCCGGCACGCTGATCTGGCTGGCCGCGTTCCAGGTCCGCGCGGTGGTCAAGAAGAGCCACCCGGCCCGGGAGGGCTTCTACGGCACCCTGGCGCTGCTGGTCGCCTGCGGCCTGGCCCTGCTGTTCGCGATCCGGCCGCCGGTCACCGGCGCCTGGTCGCTGTACGTCCGGCTGATGATGGTCGCCCCGGTGGTCGGCTGGTTCATCGCCAAGCGGATCTGCCTGCGCAGCACCATCGAGCTGCGCTCCCGTTGGGGCGGTCTGCTCGACGGCGGGGTGGTGGCCGCCACGGTGCCCAAGGCCGTCCCCCGGGACGACCTGGACCGCAAGGCCGCCGACCTGCGCGCCAGCCTGGAGCGGCTGACCGCCGAGCAGGAGACCAACATCCAGCACTACGCCGGCAAGAAGGGCCTGCTCGGAGCCGGCATGCGCTGGGTGACGGTGGAGATGAACGAGGATCTCCGTCCGGCCGCCGGCCACGCCGACTTCCGGACCTTCCACCGCTGGGACCTCGCCCGGAAGATCGCCGAGCGGCTGGGCGGCGTCGGGGCGAGCGAGGTGCCGGGCGGCACCATGCCGCACGTCTCGGTGCAGCACTGGGTGGTGCAGGACCTCCCGGAGGGCGCGGACGAGATCGGCCGGCCGGGCACACCGGAGATGGACGGCTACCGGATGCGCGACTTCGGCATCCAGCAGATCGCCAACCGGCAGACCATCGGCACCGACACCGACGCCTATGTGGCGGCCCAACTGGTGCTCCACAACGGCCAGGTGGTGGCCACCGTGATGGTCAAGATCACCATCCTGGGGAGGAACCTGCGGGTCTCCGCGTACGGGCACGCGCTCGGGCCGCTCAACGGCCTGTTCACCGCGAAGCCCAAGCCCAAGGAGCTGAAGGTCCCCAAGACCGGCAAGTTCTGGGAGGAGAAGACCGTCATCCTCCCGCTGGTCGACGACGACGAGGTCGTCCGGCAGGCCGTCCGGGCCCCCTTCATGCGGATCCCCGGCCTGCTGAACTGGCTGGGCGGCTCGCTGGCCCTCCCGGAGCCGTTCTGCGTGCGCCAGGCCTGGACGGACCCGACCTGGGCCCGCCGCGCCCAGGCCGACTCGGTGCTCTACACCGCACAGCCCCTGTTCAACGTGGTGCAGCAGACCACCATCGAGTTCCTGGCCGACCACGACGTCGACGTCGAGCGCTTCACCAACCGCTCCAACATCAGCCGCTCGGAGAACCAGGCCGTCCGCCCGTTCAAGGCCGACGCGTACGACGCGGGCTGAGCGGCACGACGAAGGGGCCGCACCGGCGACGGTGCGGCCCCTTCGTCGTCCGGACGGCCGGCTCAGGCCCGCGGCCAGACGTCGGCGAGCATCTTGCGGGTGTCCGCGAGCAGCTGCGGCAGCACCTTGGTGTGGCCGACGACCGGCATGAAGTTGGTGTCCCCGCCCCACCGCGGCACCACGTGCTGGTGCAGGTGGGCGGCGATCCCGGCGCCCGCGGCGGCACCCTGGTTCATGCCGATGTTGAACCCGTGCGCCCCCGAGGCGGCGCGCAGCGCCGTCATCGCGTGCTTGGTGAAGACCGCGAGCTCGGCCGTCTCGGCCTCGTCGAGGTCGGTGTAGTCCGCGACGTGCCGGTACGGGACGACCATCAGGTGGCCGCCGTTGTACGGGTAGAGGTTCAGCACCGCGAAGACGGCGGTGCCGCGGGCGATCACCAGCCCGTCCTCGTCGCTGAGCGCGGGGATGCTGCAGAACGGGCAGCCGTCGTCCGGCGCGGGCCCGGTGGGCTTGTTCTCACCCTGGATGTACGCCATCCGGTGGGGGTCCACAGGCGGCGGAAGCCGTCCGGCTCCCCGACGCCCCGCTGCAGTTCCGGCTCACTCGTCATGCGGGCCAGCATATTCGCCCCGGCGGCGGAGCCGAGCAGGGTGGGGCGGACTCGTTCGAACCCGCCCCACCCTGCCCGCTCCGAGGTCAGACCTGCACGCGCTGCCGGACGGCGTCCACGATCTCGGCGACGGCGTCGGCGACCGGCACGCCGTTCTTCTGCTCGCCGCTGCGGTAGCGGAAGGAGACGGCGCCGGCCTCGACGTCGTCGTTGCCCGCGATCAGCATGAAGGGGATCTTCTGCTTCTGCGCGTTGCGGATCTTCTTCTGCATGCGGTCGTCGGAGGCGTCGACCTCGACCCGGATGCCGTGCTTCTTCAGCTCGGCCGCGATCTCGCGCAGGTACGGGATGTGCTCGTCGGTGATCGGGATGCCGACCACGGTGACGGGGGCGAGCCACGGCGGCATGGCGCCGGCGTAGTGCTCCAGCAGCACCGCGAAGAACCGCTCGATCGAACCGAACAGGGCACGGTGGATCATGACCGGGCGCTGGCGGTTGCCGTCCTGCCCCTGGAACTCCAGCTCGAAGCGGTTCGGCAGCTGGAAGTCGACCTGGATGGTGGACATCTGCCAGGTGCGGCCGATCGCGTCCTTCGCCTGGACGGAGATCTTCGGGCCGTAGAAGGCGGCGCCGGCCGGGTCGAGGACGAGTTCGAGGTTCTGCTTCTCGGCGGCCGCCCGCAGGGTCTCGGTGGCCTCCTCCCAGTCCTCGTCCGACCCGATGAACTTCTCCGGGTCCTTGGTGGACAGCTCCAGGTAGAAGTCGTTCAGGCCGTAGTCGCGCAGCAGGTCGAGCACGAAGGTGAGCAGCGAGTCGAGCTCGTCGGCCATCTGCTCGCGGGTGCAGTAGATGTGCGCGTCGTCCTGGGTGAAGCCGCGGGCGCGGGTCAGGCCGTGCACCACACCGGACTTCTCGTACCGGTAGACCGTACCGAACTCGAAGAGCCGCAGCGGCAGTTCGCGGTAGGAGCGGCCGCGGGAGCGGTAGATCAGGTTGTGCATCGGGCAGTTCATCGGCTTGAGGTAGTAGTCGATGTCGCCGTCGAGCTTCATGGGCGGGTACATGCCGTCGGCGTACCAGTCCAGGTGGCCGGAGAGCTCGAAGAGGGTGCCCTTGGTGGCGTGCGGCGAGTAGACGAACTCGTAGCCCGACTCCTCGTGGCGCTTGCGCGAGTAGTCCTCCATGACCCGGCGCATGATGCCGCCCTTGGGGTGGAAGACCGCGAGGCCGGAGCCGATCTCCTCCGGGATGGAGAAGAGGTCGAGCTCGCTGCCGAGCTTGCGGTGGTCGCGCTTGGCGGCCTCCTCCAGGAACTCCAGGTGCGCCTTGAGCTCGTCACGGGTCGGCCAGGCGGTGCCGTAGATGCGCTGGAGCTGCGGGTTCTTCTCGCTGCCGCGCCAGTAGGCGGCCGCCGGCCGCATGAGCTTGAAGGCCGGGATGTGCCGGGTGCTCGGCAGGTGCGGGCCGCGGCAGAGGTCGCCCCAGCAGTGCTCGCCGGTCTTGGCGTCCAGGTTGTCGTAGATGGTGAGCTCGCCGGCGCCGACCTCGACGCTGGCTCCCTCACCGGCGGTGGCCGCGGAGCCCTTGAGGCCGATCAGCTCCAGCTTGTACGGCTCGGCGGCCAGCTCCTCGCGGGCGGCCTCGTCGGTGACCACCCGGCGGGAGAACTTCTGCCCGCGCTTGATGATCTCCTGCATCTTCTTCTCGATGACCTTGAGGTCGTCGGGGTGGAACGGCTTCTCGACGTCGAAGTCGTAGTAGAAGCCGTCCTTGATCGGCGGGCCGATGCCGAGCTTGGCGTCCGGGAAGACCTCCTGCACGGCCTGCGCCATCACGTGCGCGGTCGAGTGCCGCAGGATGTCCAGCCCGTCCTTGCTGGAGATCGGGACGGGCTCGACCTCGTCGCCGTCCTGGACGGCGTACGCGAGGTCCTTCAGCGCGCCGCCGACGCGGGCGGCGATGATCGAGCGGTCGTCGGCGAAGAGCTCGGCGGCCGTGGTGCCCGTGGTCACCACGCGCTCTTCCCGATCGGGTTCGCGGTTGATGATGATCCGGACGTCGGTCACCGGTCTCTCCTGACATCTGTGGTCCGCAGCACTGTGCTGCGTCCCTCGATGGTACCGAGCGCGGCCCGTCCACCGTGCACCGCGCTCTCCCCCGCGCTCCGCACGTCCCACCGGTGGCGGCGGCCGCTCCCGCACCGTGCGCACCGGTCGCCCCCGCCGACCCGTGCCGCCCGCCCCGCGGCCGCCCGGCCACCCGCCGGCGGCCCGGGCGGCCGGGGTGGGATTGAGCGGGCGTCAACTGCGGTATCACCTGAGCAGAGCACGGCGCGCCCCCGGTCCTCGGCGGCGCGCCGGGCACCGCCCGCCGCCACGTGAGGGGTGGTCATGCAGCAGCAACGGCCCTGGTACGAGGGCCCACTCGCCTCGTTCGACACCGAGACCACCGGCGTGGACGTCGAGACCGACCGGATCGTCTCCGCCGCACTGGTCCTCCAGATCGCCCCCGGCGCCCCCGCGAGCAGCGCAACCTGGCTCGCCGACCCGGGTGTTCCGATCCCCGACGGCGCCCGCGCCGTGCACGGCATCACCGACGAGCAGGTCCGCGCGGACGGCCGGCCCGCCCGGACGGTGGTCGCCGAACTCGCCCGCGCCCTCGCCGAACAGGCCCGGGCCGGCGTCCCGCTGGTGGTGATGAACGCCCCGTACGACCTGACCCTGCTCGACCGCGAGCTGCGCCGGCACCGCGGCGGCTCGCTCGCCGAGTACCTCGGCGGCGCCGAACTGCTGGTGCTGGACCCGCGGGTGCTCGACAAGCACGTGGACCGCTACCGCAAGGGCCGCCGCACCCTGAGCGACCTGTGCGCCCACTACGGCGTGCGGCTCACCGGCGCGCACGACGCCTCGGCGGACGCAACCGCCTCGCTGGAGCTCGTCCGCGCGATCGCCGCCCGGCATCCCGCACGCCTCGGCACGCTCAGCGCGCCCGAGCTGCACCTGCGGCAGGCGGTCTGGCACGCCGCGCAGGCACGGGGGTTGCAGAACTGGTTCGACCGGGAGGGGACACCGGAGCGGGTCGACACCGCCTGGCCGCTCCGCCCGGCCCGCTGCGGCTGCGGCCGCCGGCTCTCCGACGAGCACCGCTGCGAGGCGGCCGCCTGATCCGGAGCCGCGAACGACAGAGGCCCCGGCCGCACTTGGCGACCGGGGCCTTGCTGCTCGGTGGGCGATACTGGGATCGAACCAGTGACCCCTTCGGTGTGAACGAAGTGCTCTCCCGCTGAGCTAATCGCCCGGGCAACGAGAAGAACACTAGCACCACTTGGGCCGCGACCCCTAATCACTTCCCGGCGGCGGGCGCCCGACGGTCCCGCAGATCCCGGCACGGGCCGCCCCGGTGAATGCCCGTCAGACACCGGGAAATAGATCGGAAAATAGTGCGGGCCCAGATCATCGAATGATCTGGGCCCGCACTCACAGTGCATTCCGGTGGGCGATACTGGGATCGAACCAGTGACCCCTTCGGTGTGAACGAAGTGCTCTCCCGCTGAGCTAATCGCCCGGGTGCAGGGAAAACATTACCCCATCCGCCGGGGTGCTCCGAACACCCTCCCGGTCAGTGCAGGTCCCACGGCAGGACCGCCCCGAACCGCCACAGGTACCAGCCGGCCACCGCAGCGATCACGGCCAGCCCGATCACGGTCAGCACGATGTTGCGGCGCCGCACCTGCGGATCGAGCGCCCGCTCGGCCGCCTCGGCGACCTTGCGACGCGTCCAGCGCAGCACCAGCTGGGCCCAGACGAACTCGGTGGCCCAGATGCCCATGCCCAGGAAGATGACCACCCAGCCCGGACCGGGCAGCGGCAGCAGGACGACCCCCAGCCCGACCACCGCCAGGCCGGCCACGAAGACCGCCACCTGCCAGCTGACGTGGAGCGGGCGCGAGCGCCGGATGAACAGCGGCGCCCGCGACCCCAGCGGCCGGCCCCCGCCGCTCCCGGCAGGGGCCGCCGGGCCGCCGGCACCCTCGGGTTTGTCGCTTCGTACAGCCATACGGGAAAAGTACCCGAGATACCCGCCGGTACGGGTCCGGCGGGCCGGGCGTCGGTGATTCCGCAATGCGCCGGAAGGGGTACGACTCGGCGCGGAATCGGGACAGACGGGTTTACACCGGGCTTTCGGGTGGGATGGTCCGTTCGCCGACGTGCGAATCCCCGAGCGCACACTGAGCGAAAGGCCATGGCGCTTATGAACACCACGGTCAGCTGTGAGCTGCACCTGCGCCTCATCGTGTCCAGCGAGTCCTCACTGCCCGTCCCCGCGGGCCTGCGCTACGACACCGCGGACCCTTATGCCGTGCATGCCACCTTCCACACCGGCGCCGACGAGACCGTCGAGTGGGTGTTCGCCCGTGATCTCCTCGCGGAGGGGCTGCACCGACCCACCGGCACCGGCGACGTCCGGGTGTGGCCCTCGCGCAGCCACGGACAGGGTGTCGTCTGCATCGCCCTGAGCTCTCCGGAAGGAGAGGCCCTGCTGGAAGCCCCGGCGCGGGCGCTCGAGTCGTTCCTCAAGCGCACCGACGCCGCCGTGCCGCCCGGCACCGAGCACCGCCACTTCGACCTCGACCGGGAGCTCTCGCACATCCTCGCCGAAAGCTGACTCCGCCGGGCCGGCCCGCCACGGCGGTGCCGCGTCCGATCCGCGTCCGTCCTACTCGGGGGCACGGTCGCACCTGCCGCCGCGCACGCTCGGCGGCCTCGGGGTCTCCGCCCGTAGCCCCTCCCCGCCCGGGAGGGGCGTCCGGCGGCGAAGGCGCCCGGCAGGACGGCCGGCCACCCCTCACCACGGGTGGCCGGCCGTCCTGCCGGGCGCCTTCCGTGGGAACGGGCGGCCCGTCCCCGGTAGAGTCGCGGGTGACGACCGACGAGGGGCCGGTAGCGCCCCCGCCGCGCGAGGAGCCCACGTGCTGATCACCCATGACACCGAATGCGCCCTGAGCATTCTGGTCGAGCTGCTCAACACGGCCCCCGAGGCCTGCGGCTCGGAACAGCTGCCGGACATCGCCGCCCTGGACGGATTCGTGGTGCGGCAGGAGATCAGCGAGATCGACTCGCTCACCGCCCAGGACCTCACCGCCGTGCACGCGCTGCGCGGCCGGCTGCGCGACGTGTTCGCCGCGGGCTCGACCGCCGAGGCCGCCGAGCAGGTCAACGCCGTGGTCGCGGCGGCCGGCACCACGCCCCGGCTGACCAACCACGACCACCACGGCTGGCACATCCACTACTTCGCCCCGCACGCGGCGATCGGCGACCACCTCGCGGCCGAGCTGGGCATGGCGCTGGCCTTCATCGTGATGGCCGGCGAGCGCGAGCGGCTGCGCAACTGCGAGGCCCCCGACTGCGCCCGGGTCTTCGTCGACCTCTCCCGCAACCGCTCCCGCCGCTACTGCGACAGCCGCACCTGCGGCAACCGGCTGCACGTCGCCGCCTACCGGGCCCGGCAGCGCTCGGCCGAGGCCGTCACGGCGGGCTGACCGTCCCGCGGATGGAAGACTGAGGGCATGACCGATGTCCCCCTCCTCCCCCGCCTCGAGTTCTGGTGCGACCTCCAGTGCCCCGACTGCCGCACGGCCCTCGACGACGTCCGGGCCCTGCGCGCCCGGTACGGCGACGCCCTGCCGATCGAGCTGCGGCACTTCCCGCTGGAGAAGAACAAGCACGCGTACGCGGCCGCGCAGGCCGCCGAGGAGGCGTTCGCCCAGGGCAGCGGCTGGGCGTACGCGGAGGCGCTGCTGGAGCGGACGGCCGAGCTCGCGCGGGACGGCGAGAAGGTGCTGCTCGCCGTCGCCGACGGACTCGGGCTGGACTCCGACGAGATCGACACCGCGCTGATCGACGGCCGGCACACCCTGCTGGTCGACGCCGACCAGGCCGAGGGCCGGGCGATCAGGGTCACCGGCACGCCCACCTACGTCGTCGCCGGCGAGCGGCTGGACGGCGACCGGAGCCAGGACGGGCTGCTGGAGCGGCTCACCGGGATCCTCGACCGGCACCGGGGCTGAGCCGCGGCGCCGCCTCACAGCAGCGGCTTGCCGAGCGTGCGCCGGGTGACCCGGTAGCCGAGCGACTCGTAGAGCGCGATCGCCACCCGGTTGGCGCTGAACACGTTGAGGCCGAGGTCCCGGACCCCGGCCGCGAGGCACTCGCCCTCGGCGGCGAGCATCAGCGTCCGCCCGTGGCCCCGGCCGCGGTGGGCCTCGGCGACCTCGACCACCATCACCCAGGCCAGCGGGCCGCCGTCGGGCAGCACGTCCTGGTGCAGGTGCAGCCAGAGGCTGCCGAGGACGCGGCCCTGCGCGTCGACGAGGCGGCGCAACGCCACCCCCGGGGTCGCCGGGCCCTGGGCCAGCACCTGGCCGTGGTCGGCGTCCGACTTGGCCCGGGCCTGCGGCTCGGTCAGCCCCGACCCGCGCAGATCGTGCAGGTAGCCGGCCCGTACGGACTCCAGCCAGGCCGGGTACTCCTCGCCGGTGATCGGACGGAGACCCAGCCCGGGCGGCAGCACGGGGGCGGTGTCCAGCCGCTTGGCCATGTTCCGCATCCGCTCGGTGTAGCCGAGGGCGTGCGCGAGTCGCAGCGCGGCCGCGGCCTGCTCGGGCACCGTGACGTCGACCCGGGCGCAGCCCCACCCGCGCAGCACCTCCTCGGCGGCGAGCGCCCCGACCGTGGCCCGGCCCCGCCGGTGACCCTCGCGGACCTCCAGCTCGGCGATCTCGCCCCACCACCGGCCGTCCCGCGGCAGCGCGGTCGTCCGCAGGCCGCCGACCGGGCGGCCGTTGACGCAGATCCCCCAGCGGCGGGTGCGGCCGCCGCCGGGCAGGGGCTCCTCGGCGCCCTCCGGGCGCAGCGTGGTGGTCATGTGGCCTCCCCTGCCCCGGCGGTGGGGCTGCTACGCCTCGACGGGCGCCTGCTCACGGGTCGAGGTCGTCGCCACTGCGCGCCGCGAACTCCGCCATGGCCTTGAGGGTGACCGGGCCGGGGCCGGGCAGCTCGCGGTCGTCGATCCGGGTGACGGCCTGGACGTCGCGCAGCGTCGAGGTGAGGAAGACCTCCTCGGCGTCCCGCAGGGCCTCGAACGGCAGGTCGGCCTCCTCGGCGCCGGACCAGTCGACGACCAGCCGGCGGGTGATGCCCGCCAGGCAGCCGGACTCCAGCCGCGGGGTCAGCAGCCGGCCGTCGAGCACGACGAAGACGTTGGAGCCGGTGCCCTCGCAGAGCCGCCCCGCGGTGTTGGCGAAGATCGCCTCGGACGCGCCCGCCCGGTGCGCGGCGGCGAGCGCCACCACGTTCTCGGCGTACGAGGTGGTCTTCAGCCCGGCGACGGCGCTGTGCTCGTTGCGGCGCCAGTCCACGGTGACCACGGCGGTGGTGTCCGGGCGGGGCTTGGCGGTGCCGAGGGCGACGACCAGGCTGGGGGCGTCGTCGCCGCGCTCGGAGCCGAGCGGCGAGGTGCCGCCGGTGTAGGTGATCCGGAGCCGGCCGAGCGGCATCGGGTCGGCGGCGAGCACGGCCGCGCAGGCGCGGCGGACCTCGTCGTGGTCGGGGTCCGCCAGGCCGAGGCCGCGGGCGGAGCGGGTGAGCCGGTCGAGGTGACGGGTGAGCGCGAAGAGGCGGCCGTCGACGGCCTTGACCGTCTCGAAGACGCCGTCGCCGACGGTGAGGCCGTGGTCGAGGACGGAGACGGCTGCGGCGCCGGCCTCCACGAGGGCTCCGTTGACCCAGATCATCGAGGCTTCTCCCGGGGGTTCAGTGGGTGGTGCTGCCCGACGCTATCGCGACCAGCCGGGCGGCCTTCAGCTCGGTCTCGTCCCATTCGCGCTCCGGGTCGGAGCCCCAGGTGATGCCGGCGCCGGTGCCGAACCGCAGGACGGGCCCGCCCGTTGCCCGGTCGATCCAGAACGTGCGGATGCCGACGGCGAGTTCGGCCTCGCCCCGGTCGGCGTCCACCCAGCCGACCGCGCCGCAGTAGGGGCCGCGGGGGGCGGTCTCCAGTTCGTCGATGATCTGCAGGGCACTGGACTTGGGCGCGCCGGTGACCGAGCCGGGCGGGAAGGTGGCCGCCAGCAGCCCCGCCCAGCCGGCGCCCTCGCGCAGGGTGCCCTCCACCGTGGACACGAGGTGGACCAGCCCGGGGTGCTTCTCGACCGCGCAGAGGTCGGGGACGGTGACGCTGCCGGTCTCGCAGACCCGGCCGAGGTCGTTGCGGACGAGGTCCACGATCATCACGTTCTCGGCGTGGTCCTTCTCCAGCAGGTCGGCCTCGGTGCGGCCGGTGCCCTTGATCGGCCCGGAGGAGACGGTGCGGCCGCGGCGGCGCAGGTAGAGCTCGGGCGAGGCGGTGGCGAGTTCGACGCCGTGCCCGGGGAGGCGGATCGTTCCCGCGTAGGGCGCGGGGTTGCCGTGCGCGAGCAGGCCGGTGAGGGCGTCGACGTCGGTGCGGGCCGGGTCGGGCAGCGGCGCGGAGAGCACCCGGCAGAGGTTGGCCTGGTAGACCTCGCCGGCCGCGATGCGCTCGCGGATCGTCCGGACCCCGGCGGTGTAGCCGGCCCGGTCGAGCGAGCTGCGCCAGGCGTCCGGGTGCGGTCCGAGCCAGCCGCCGGTCGCGGGCGGGGCGGGCGCGGGCCGGACGTCGGCGAAGCGGGCGCAGGTCAGCCGGCCCTCGAAGTCGTACGCGACGGCCCAGAAGCCCGCGGTGTCCAGCACGGCCGGGTCCGAGGTGACCTCGCACAGCCCGGTGGCGAGGCGGCCGCCGAAGCGGGCCATCGGCTGGTCGGGGCTGAGGGGGCGGTGCGGCCGGACACGGTTCTCCTGCGCGGACTCGGTGCTGTTCCGCGCGGGTGCGGTGCGGAACGGGGGTGTGGCTCGGTGCCTGAAGTGTAGGTCGGCGGCCTGCGGGAACCCCGTTCGGGCAGGGTGCGGGGGTGCCGGAGCCGCTGACGGCCCAGCACCTTCCGGCCACCCCCGCGCCACGCTGCGGGAACGGATTTTTAGCTGGCCCGGGAATCCGCTAGAGTTCAACACGTCGCCGGGACGCGGAGCCGAGAAACACGGGGAAGCGGCCGGGAGACAGGCGGACGTGGCTCAGTTGGTAGAGCATCACCTTGCCAAGGTGAGGGTCGCGAGTTCGAATCTCGTCGTCCGCTCGATGGGGAACAGGGTAAGATCGTTCTCCGAAGTTGCCTGGTGGAGTGGCCGAGAGGCGAGGCAACGGCCTGCAAAGCCGTGTACACGGGTTCAAATCCCGTCTCCACCTCCAAGAGGTGCCCCCGGTTCGCCGGGAGCCCTCCCCGCGCGATTAGCTCAGCGGGAGAGCACTACCTTGACACGGTAGGGGTCACTGGTTCAATCCCAGTATCGCGCACTCAAACCCTTCGGGGCTTGACATCCCAGCGCGATTAGCTCAGCGGGAGAGCACTACCTTGACACGGTAGGGGTCACTGGTTCAATCCCAGTATCGCGCACTCAAACCCTTCGGGGCTTGACAACCCGGCGCGATTAGCTCAGCGGGAGAGCACTACCTTGACACGGTAGGGGTCACTGGTTCAATCCCAGTATCGCGCACCGCACGACGAGGGCCGTGATCCGATCGGATCACGGCCCTCGCTGCATGGCAGGCCGTGGGACGGCGCGTCCGGACACGCAGAGGGGCCGGGTACGGACGTCCTCACCGACGTCGTGTACCCGGCCACCTGGTGCCGGGGGTTGCGCACCCCGTCGCCCGTCCGCGAGTACGGCGGCGCGCTGCCCCGGCCGGCGTGATCCCTCCCCAGGGATCAGCGCCCGATCAGATCGGCGACGGCCTTGGCCTGTGTCGCCAGTTGCTCCCAGCCGCCGAACAGGACCATCAGCAGCACCGCGCACGGCAGCGCGATGGCGAGGGCAACGGCCGGGTGCCGGTCCGCGGACGGCGACTGCCATCCGAACGGCCTGCGGCGGCGCCCGCCTCCACTGAGCTGCGTGGCCATGATCGTCTGCTCCTGCCGGTCGCCGCGGCGTGCCGCGGTCGGGCTCCCCATTGGTCGGAGCGGCGGGCCGTGACCTCGGGGGACGAGTACTGCCCACCGCTCACAACTACGGTAGGTGCGCGGCGGGTCGGCGTCGTCATGCCCGCGTACTGGTCCGCTGGCCTCCGCGAGGATGAGTCCGGACCGCGTCGCCTACTCCTGGAGGGGGAGACGAAACCGATCACATCCCCGAGGCAACCCTGAGAGCGACCCCGAGGGGCTGCCGGCGACGGCTCCTGACCCGAGGTTTCGACGGAGATCCGACAATCCGACCGCCGCTTCAGGTGTTGCGTGCCAGCGGAGCACTGTGCACAGTCCGTAAGCTGTGCCGAGACAGTATTTGACGATGCCCCATGCGACGGGGTCTCACTCCACGGGCTGACGGGGACGGCGATGGCGATGATGCGGCTGAGGCGTGAGGACCCCCGCATCGTCGGACCGTTCCGCCTGCACCGGCGCCTGGGCGCCGGCGGCATGGGCGTGGTCTACCTGGGTTCGGACCGCAAGGGCCAGCGCGTCGCGCTGAAGCTGATCCGGTCGGAGCTCGCCGAGGACGTCGAGTTCCGGACCCGCTTCGCCCGCGAGGTCGCCGCGGCGTCCAGGATCCGCGGCGGCTGCACCGCCCGCGTGGTCGGCTCCGACCTGGAGGCCGACCGCCCCTGGCTGGCGACCGCCTACGTGCCGGGGCCCTCGCTGTACAAGCGGGTCGGCGACGACGGGCCGATGCCCTGGCCGGAGGCCGCCCGGGTCGGTGCCGCGCTGGCCGACGGACTGGTCAAGGTCCACGAGGCCGGGGTCGTGCACCGCGACCTCAAACCGTCGAACATCCTGCTCTCCCCCAAGGGCCCGCGGATCATCGACTTCGGCATCGCGTGGTCGCGCGGCGCCAGCACGCTCACCCATGTCGGCACGGCGGTCGGCTCGCCCGGCTTCCTCGCCCCCGAGCAGGTCCGGGGCGCTGCCGTGACCCCGGCCACCGACGTGTTCGCGTTCGGGGCGACACTCGCGTTCGCGCTGACCGGCGAGTCGCCGTTCGGCTCCGGTGCGTCCTCCGAGGTGATGCTCTACCGGGTCGTGCACGAGGAGCCCGACCTGACGGCCGTCCCGCCCGTCCTCGCCCCGCTCATCCGGGCCTGCCTGGCCAAGGAGCCCGCCGAACGGCCCGGGGCGGCCGCACTGCACGAGCGCCTCAACGAGCTGGCCTCGCGCGGCAGCCTGCCGGCCACCGGCGGGAGCGCCCCCGGCCGCGGCCGGGCCGGGCCCACCTCGGCAGCCGCGCAGGGCGTGCCGCGCGGCGCCGTCGGCCACGACGGCCCGGGGCGCGCCGCCCACGGGGCCGGGGGCCACGGCACACCCGGCCGCGGCACATCCGGTCACGGCACATCCGGTCACGGGACGGGAGGCCACGGGACGGCCGGCCACGGCACCGGAGGCCGTCCCGCCGCCGGCCACGGCCCGGGCGGCCGGGACGTCCCGTCGGCCCGGCCCCGCCGGGCGCCCGGCCAGCGGCCCACGGCCGCCATGCCGCGCCCGGACGGCCACGACACCCTCCGCAACCGCCAGCACACCCCCGCCCCCTCCCGGGCCCGGGACCGTCAGCACACCCCGGCACCCGGGCGGCCCGCGCCGAGCCCGCGGCAGCGGCTGCTGCGCCAGCGGGTGGTGGTCTTCGTGACCGTCACCCTGGGCGTGGCGCTGGCCATCGCCGCCGCGCAGGGCTGCGAGAACCGCAGCACCCGAGGCCTCGGGTCCTCGGCAGCCTCCCCCGGCGCCTCCGCGCCCGGGCTGTCGCTGGACGGGGCGGGCACGGCGGGACGGGCCTCGCTCACCCCCGCCGCCCGCGGCACCGGCAGCGCCGGCGGCCTCGGGCCCGCCTCCGGGGCGCTGCCCTCCGTCGACTGGCCCGACCGCAGCTACGCCGATCCGGCGGGCGGGGCGGAGATCCGCCTGCGCGACGGCCGGACGAACGGTGACGGCGCCCAGATCGCCCTGAGCACCGTGCTCCCCGCCCGCTACCGGAACGCCCCCGCCGCCCTCGTGGTGCTGCGGCGCTCCGAGGGCGCCGTCCCGGTCGACCTCGTCCAGCTGTTCCGCTTCGACGGCGACACGCCCGTCCTCGTCGCCTCCCGCGCCTCGGCCGCGGACCCGCAGGCCTCGGCGGTCTGGCGGGTCGAGAACGGGGCCCTGGTCCGCGAGGAGCGGGTCGCCCTGACCGGGGCGCTCTCCTCGACCCGCTACACCGTCCGCGCGGACGGCAGCGGGCTGGAGGAGTCCTGGCCCGGCGCCGGGGCATCGGGCGCCGCAGGCTGACCCGCGCGGCGGCCGGGCCGGCGGGCGCGGCCCCGCTCAGCCCGCCGCGACGGCGTAGAAGGCGACCGCGGCGGCCGCTCCGACGTTGAGCGAGTCGATGCCGTGCGCCATCGGGATGCGGACCCGGCGGTCCGCCGCCTCCAGCGCCCGGCGGGTCAGTCCGTCGCCCTCCGCACCCAGCATCAGGGCGGCCTTCGGCAGGCGGTGCGGCGCGGCGGCGGCGAGGTCGTCGGCCCCGGCCGGGGTCAGGGCCAGCAGTTCGAAGCCGGCCGCCCGCACGGTCTCCAGCGCGGCCGGCCACGGGTCGAGCCGGGCGTACGGCACGGCGAAGACGGCGCCCATCGAGACCTTGACCGCCCGCCGGTAGAGCGGGTCGGCGCAGTCCGGCGAGAGCAGCACGGCGTCCATGCCGAGTGCCGCCGCGCTGCGGAAGATCGCGCCGAGGTTGGTGTGGTCCACCAGGCCTTCGAGCACCGCGACCCGGCGGGCGCCGGCGAGCAGGTCGGCGGCAGCGGGCAGCGGCTTGCGCTCCATCGAGGCCAGCGCGCCGCGGTGGACGTGGTAGCCCGTCACCCGCTCGGCGAGATCGGGCTCGACGACGTGGACGGGCGCGTCGGCGGCCGCGATCACGTCGCCCATGACCTCCAGCCACTTCGGGGTGAGCAGCATCGACCGCATCCGGAAGCCGGCGTCGACGGCCCGGCGGATGACCTTCTCGCCCTCGGCGATGAAGAGGCCCTCGGCGGGCTCGCGGCGGCGGCGCAGTTCGACGTCGGTGAGGCCGGTGTAGTCGGCCAGACGCGGATCGGCGGGGTCGGTGACGGTACGCGGTTCGGACACGGGCCCGATCCTGCCCGCTGCGGGCCGCCGGGGCCAAACCGGCGGGCCGGCGGGGCAGGCCGGATCGGAGCCGGGGCGGCTGCTCCCGAGCGGCCCGCCCGACTCCCCCGGCCGACTCCCCGGCCGGCTTGCCCGCCCGCGAGCCGGCCATCGACGGGCCGACCTGCCGGCGGGCCGCGCCGTCAGCGGGCGCCCCGACGGCCCGCCGCCCGGCCCGTCCCGGTCGTCGCCGGGACGCAGGCCCGCCCCAGGGCCGCGGCGGCCAGGTAGGCGAGTGCGCCGACGGTCATGCTCACCCGGACCCCGTCGCCGTAGGTGGTCGCGGTGGCGAGCAGGGTGCCGCCCAGCGCGACTCCGGCGGCGCTGCCGATCTGACGGGTGGTGTTGAACAGGGCGGACGCCGTGCCCCCGTAGGCGGCGGGGGCGGCCGACATCGCGGTGGTGGTCGTGCCCGTCAGGGCGAACGAGGTGCCGAACCCCGCGGCCATCATCGGGACGACGAGCAGCGCATAGTCGGGGTCGGCGCCGGCCGCCGCCCAGCCCGCCAGCCCGGCGGCCGCCAGGAGCATGCCCGAGACGACGAGGGGCCGATGGCCCGTCCGGCGGGCCAACCGGCCGGAGAGCGCGGAGGCGAACATCGTCATCGCGACCGCGGGGAACAGTGCGATCCCGGTTCCGAGGGCGCCATATCCGCGCTGGTGCTGGAAGTCCAGGCTGGCAGTGAACACCATCCCGTAGAAGGCGAAGTTGAACAGCAGGCCGATGGCGGCCGCACCGCTCAGGGCGCGCGAACGCAGCAGGCCGAGGGGCAGGACGGGCGATCGGGCCCGGCGTTCGCGGGCCGTGAAGGCGGCGACGGCAACGGCCGACAGGCCCGCGGTGGTGAGCACGACGGGGTCGGCCCAGCCGCGGCGGCCAGCCTCGTTGAGTGCGGTGGTCAGCAGGGCGACGGCCGCCACCACGGCGCCCTGCGCGGGCCAGTCCACGGCCCGGTCGGGGTGCCGGGGCGAGGCGTCGACGTGCCGCAGCGTCAGCACCAGGCAGGCGGCGCCGACGGGCAGGTTGATGAGGAAGACCCAGCGCCAGCCGACCGTGGCGACCAGCAGTCCTCCCAGCAGGGGACCGGCGGAGGCGGCGATGCCCGCCATGGCTCCCCAGAGGCCGAAGGCTCGGGAGCGCGCGGCCGGCCGGGGGTACGCCTGGTGGAGCAGGGCCAGCGAGCCCGGCACGATCAGCGCCGCGCCGAGCCCCTCCACCAGCCGGGTGGCGACCAGGACGGCCGTGGACGGCGCGAGCGCGCAGCCCGCGGACGCCACCGTGAAGACGCCGACCCCGGCGCAGAAGACCCGCCGGTTGCCGAACCGGTCGCCCAGCGCTCCGCCGGTCAGCAGGAGTCCGGCGAAGACCAGGGTGTACCCGTCGGTGATCCACTGGATGCCGGTGAGGGAGGCTCCCAGCTCGCGGCCGATCGCCGGGACGGCGACATTGATGATCGTCACGTCCAGGATCACCATGAAGTACCCGGCGCACACCGCCAGCAGCGGTGCCCAGGGCGACGGTCCGGCCGCTCGCGGGACAGCCGCAGGTGTGTCGCCGCCGCCCCGTTCCGCACCCGTCACGCCACGCTCCCGGCCCGTCGCCGCCCGACACCCTGGACACCGACCACCCTACGGAAGGCTCCGCCCGGGCCGTGGGAGCGCGCCGGGACGGGACGAGCGGGCAGGAACGCCCCCACGGCGCCGATCGCCACGGCTGAACGCCTCGAACGGCTCCGCGGCGGACGCCACCGGACTCCCCCGCGTCGCCGCCGAGCGGGCGCTACTCGTCGACCGGCAGGCCGGCGTGCCGGGCGAGCACGCCGAGGGCCCGCCGCAGGTCCTCCCGCTCGGCGGCGGGCAGGGCGGCGGCGAGGTCGGCGTCGATCCCGTGCGCCAGCGCCGCGCACTCGGCGAGCAGGGCGCGGCCGGTCGCGGTGAGCACCAGGGCCTGGCGGCGGCGGTCGGCCGCGTCCCGTACCCGCTCGATCGCGCCGAGGGCCTGGAGCTGGTCGGCCAGGCTCACCACGAGGCTCGGCGCGACGCCCATGGCCTGGGAGAGCTCCAGTTGCGAGGAGGCCGCCCCGGCGTCGAGCGCGGCCAGCAGGCCGACGTGCTTGGGCTTGAGTCCACGGCCCTCGACCGCGGCAGAGAACCGCTCGGTCGCCACCGAGCCGAGGGTGCCGAGGCGGAAGGTCAGCGAGGAGGTCAGCGATGGGGGGTTGACGGCGCTCATGGCAGCGATACTATCGCCCTTGGAATCATTCAGAGCTCGAATCATTCAGGGGATGACCGATGATGTCCGCACCTGCCGTCGAACCCGCGCTGCCCCGCACTCTGGTCGTCGCGAACGTTGCCGGCGCGGCGCTCTCCACGGCGTCCGCCCTCGTCGGTCTCGCCCGGCCGGGAGTCGTCCTGGCCGCAGGGGCGCCGGTCACCGCCGGCGTGCACTTCTACGCGGCGGCGTACGCGGCCCGGGCCCTCCCGCTGGGAGTCGTCCTGATCCACCGGCTCCTGGCCGACCGGGCCGGGCGCGGACTGCTGCCGGTGCTGCTGCTGGCCGGAGCCGTCCAGGCCGGCGACCTCGCCGTCGGCCTGTCCGTCCACAACCCCGGCATGACCCTCGGGGCGGGCGCGCTGGCGGTGCTGCACCTCGCGTCGGCGCTCCGGGTCGCCCGGGCCGACGCCGGACCGTCCGCACACCTGGCCGCCCGCAGGGCCGCCCGCCCGGCCGGATCCCGCGCCGGGGGCACCCGGTGACCGCGATCCTGCGTCAGGCCGACGACACGGCGGCCTTCCTGCTGGAGCTGGCGGTCTACGCCTCGGCCGCCCGCCTCGGCCTCACCCGGCGCCGGCTGCCGCGGCCCGCGCGCTGGGCGGCTGCCGTCGGCCTGGTCGCCGGGTACGCCGGGCTCTGGGCCGTCTTCGGGGCGCCCGGCGCCCTCGTCCCGCTGCACGGCGCGGGCCGCGCGGTGCTCGACGTGCTGTGGTTCGGCAGCGCTGCCGCCGCCCTGTTCGCCACCGGCCTGCGGCGCACCGCCGTGGTCTTCGCCGCGCTCTACGTGCTCACCGCCGCGGTGCACCTGGCGCTGTGACGGCGCGGCCCGGACGGCACCGGCACGACCGTCGCGGGCGGGCCGCCGGCACGGGGCGGGCGGCCCCGTGCCGGGGCGGACCTCAGGGCCGCAGCCCGGCCCTCAGTGCGCGAGGACGCCGACCACGTCGCCGACCACGATGACGGCCGGCGGCCTGATCTGCTCCGCCTCCACCGTCGCGGCGACGGTGCCGAGCGTGGCGTCGACCCGGCGCTGGGCGGCCGTGGTGCCCTCCTGGACGACGGCGACGGGCGTGTCGGCGGCGCGGCCGCACTCGACCAGCTTGGCGGCGATGGCACCGATCTTGTCCACCGCCATCAGCAGCACCAGGGTGCCGCTCATCCCCGCCACGGCCTCCCAGTTGGTCAGCGAGCGCGGGTCGCCCGGGCCGACGTGGCCGGAGATGACGGTGAACTCGTGGGTCATGCCCCGGTGGGTGACCGGGATCCCCACCGCCGCGGGGACACTGATCGAGCTGGAGATGCCCGGCACCACCGTGACCGGCAGCCCGGCCTCCGCGCAGGCGAGCAGTTCCTCGCCGCCGCGCCCGAAGACGTACGGGTCGCCGCCCTTGAGACGGACGACGAACTTGCCGGCCTTGGCGTGGTCGATCAGGGTGCGGTTGATCGCCTCCTGCGCCATGTAGCGGCCGTAGGGGATCTTCGACGCGTCGATGACCTCGACGTTCGGCGGGAGTTCGGCGAGCAGCTCGCGCGGGGCCAGGCGGTCGGCCACGACCACGTCCGCGTCGGCGAGCAGCCGACGGCCGCGCACGGTGATCAGGTCGGGGTCGCCGGGGCCGCCGCCGACCAGGGCGACGCCGGGGGTGCGCTCGCGGTACTGGCGGGCGGCGAGGGAGCCGTCCCGCAGGCCGTCCACGATGGCGTTGCGCAGCGCGGCGGAGTGGCGCGGGTCGCCGGTGAGGACGGCGACGGTCGCGCCGCCGTCGCGGCCGCTGGCGGGCGTCCAGGCGGTGGCGGCGGAGGCATCGTCGCTGCGGGCGCAGAACACCCGACGGCGCTCGGCCTCGGCGGAGACCGCCGAGTTGACGCCCGGGTCGTCGGTGGCGACCAGGGCGTACCAGGTGTCGGCGAGGTCCCCCTCGGCGTAGACGCGCTCGTGCCAGACGATCTCGCCGGCGTCGGCCATGGCGTGCACCGCGGGCGTGGTGCTCGGCGATATCAGGTGGATCTCGGCGCCGGAGGCGATCAGCGCGGGCAGCCGGCGCTGGGCGACCTGGCCGCCGCCGACCACGACGACGCGCCGTCCGGCGAGCAGCAGGCCGACGGGGTACGGGGTCAGGCCCTCGGTGCTGGGGTGGGGTGCGGGCGCGTTCATCGGCGGGGCTCCTGGGTGGGAGATGGTGGGGGCAGCGCCTCTCCCCCGCACCGGCGCGCCCTCGGGCCGGTGCGGGCGAGAGGCCGGTGGCTCAGGCCTTCTCGGTGACGCCTGCGGAGTCGAAGGTGGCTACATCGTGCATCGCACGGGCCGCACTCTGCACCAGCGGGAGCGCGAGGAGCGCGCCGGTGCCCTCGCCGAGCCGCAGGTCCAGGTCGATCAGCGGACGCAGGCCGAGCTTGCCGAGCGCCGCCTGGTGGCCCGGCTCGGCCGAGCGGTGGCCCGCGATGCAGGCCGCGAGGGACTCGGGTGCGACGGCCTTGGCGACCAGCGCGGCCGAACCGGCGATCACGCCGTCCAGGATGACCGGCGTGCGCAGCGAGGCCGCGCCCAGCAGGAAGCCGGCGATCGCCGCGTGCTCCAGGCCGCCGACGGCCGCCAGGACACCGATCGGGTCGGCCGGGTCGGGCTGGTGCAGGGCCAGCGCGGCGCGGATCACCTCGACCTTGCGGGCGTGCGTGGCGTCGTCGATACCGGTGCCGCGGCCGGTGACCTCGGCCGGGTCGAGGCCGGTGAACACCGAGATCAGCGCCGCCGACGCGGTGGTGTTGGCGATGCCCATGTCGCCGGTGATCAGCACCTTGTTGCCGGCCGCGACGAGGTCGCGGGCGGTCTCGATGCCGACCTCGATCGCCTGCACGGCCTCCTCGCGGGTCATCGCGGGGCCCTGCGTCATGTCGTCGGTGCCCGGCTTGACCTTGCGCGGCAGCAGGCCGGTGGTGCGGCCCTGCTGGATGGCCTCCGGCAGCTCGGCCTTGACGCCCACGTCGACGACGCAGACCTCGGCGCCGACCTGGGCGGCGAAGGCGTTGACCACCGCTCCCCCGGCCAGGAAGTTCGCGACCATCTGGCCGGTGACCTCCTGCGGCCAGGGCGTCACGCCCTGGGCGTGCACCCCGTGGTCGCCGGCGAAGATCGCGACGCAGCCGGGCTCCGGGATCGGCGGCGGGCACTTGCGGGAGAGGCCGCAGAGCTGCGCCGCGATGATCTCCAGCACGCCGAGCGAGCCGGCCGGCTTGGTCATCCGCTTCTGGCGGTCCCAGGCGTCGCCGAGCGACTTGGCGTCCAGCGGGCGGATCCCGCGCAGGGTGTCGGCGAGCAGGCTGTGCGGCTCCTCACCGGGCAGCGCGCGGTTGCCGTACTGCTCCTCGTGGACGACCCACGACAGCGGGCGCTTCTTCGCCCAGCCCTGCTGCTGGAGCTCCGGCTCGTCCGGGAAGGCGTCGACGTAGCCGACGCAGAGGTAGGCGACGACGTCCAGGTGCTCGGGCAGGCCGAGCTCGCGGACCATCTCCTCCTCGTCGAAGAAGCTCACCCAGCCGACGCCGAGGCCCTCGGCGCGGGCGGCCAGCCAGAGGTTCTCGACGGCCAGGGCGGCCGAGTAGGGGGCCATCTGAGGCTGGGTGTGCCGGCCGAGGGTATGCCGGCCGCCGCGGGTGCGGTCGGCGGTGACCACGATGTTCACCGGGGTGTCGAGGATGGCCTCGATCTTGATTTCCTTGAACTGCTTGGCGCGGCCCTTGGGCAGCGAGTCCGCGTACGCGTTGCGCTGGCGCTCGGCGAGTTCGTGCATCTTGCGGCGGGTCTTGCGGGAGCGGATCACCACGAAGTCCCACGGCTGCGAGTAGCCGACGCTGGGCGCGGTGTGGGCGGCCTCCAGGACGCGGAGCAGCACCTCGTGCGGGATCGGGTCGGGACGGAAGCCGTTGCGGACGTCGCGGCGCGAGCGGATCACCTGGTGGACGGCCTCGCGGCCGGCCTCGTCGAAGCCGGGGCCGCCGCCGGGCGCTCGGCGTCGTCACCCGGGGTCCCGGCGTCGACCGGGGCCGCGGGGGCGGGGATCAACTGCTCGGCGACCGGCTCGGCCACGACCTGGGCCACGGCCCCGCCGTCGGCCTCGGCGGCGATCGGTGCGTCGACGGCCGGTGCGTCGACGGCCGGGGCCTCGGACTCCGGCCCGACCGGGGCGGGCGCCGCGTCGACGAGCCCGGCGGTGCCGTCGGTCCGGACGGTGTCCGCGGACTCCGGGGCTTCTGCGGCGGTGTCCACGATCGGAACGCTCTCTCTCAGGGGTTCTGCCGTCGGCTCCTGCTCGGCCGGCGCGGGTGCCTGCGCCGGGGCGGGCGCGGCCTCGGCCACCGCAGACTCGGCCGGGGCCTCGACGACGACGGCTTCGACCACGACGGCCTCGGGCGTGGCGACGGCCTCGGGCGTGGCGACGGCCTCGGCCTCCGGCTCCTGGCCCTGCCCGGGCTGCGGCTGCCCGGCCTCGGCGGGCTCCGTCACCGGCTCGGCGACCGGCTCGGCGACGGCTTCGCCCGCAGGTCCGGCAGCGGGTTCGGCGGCGGGGGTCTCGTCCGAGGCCTGGACGGGCGCGGCGGCCGGGGCCACCGGCTCGACCGCGACCGGCTCGGCGACGACGGGCTGCTCGGCGACGGGCTCGGCCGCGACCGGCTCGGCGACAACGGGCTGCTCGACGGCGAGCGGCTCGGCGACCGCGACCGGCTCCACGGCGTCGGCCCGGGCGGCGGGCTGCACGGCGGGCCGGTCGGCCGCGACCGGCTCGACCACCAGCGCCGGCTCCGCGACGACGGCGGCCGGCTCCACGCCCGTCCCGGCCTGCGGGGCCGGGGCCGCGGCGGGCTCCACCAGCGGCGAGAGGCCGTGCGGGGCGGGCGCGGCGAGGAAGGCCGCGATCCGGCGCGGCTGGCCGCCGGCCTGGGCCGGGATGGGCGCGGCCACCGGGGCGACCGCCTCGGCGGCGGGCGCGGCCTGCGGCGCGGCCGCCACGACCTGCTCGGTGGTGACGGCGGCCGCCACCGGCTGCTCGGCCACTGCGACCGGCGACGGGTCGGTGGTCTGCACGGCCTGCGGCCCGGCCGTGCCGTCCTGGCCGGGCGCCGGAGCGAACCCGGGCTGCTGCACGGCGGCCGGCACGGCGACCGGCTGCTGCTGGAGCGGCTGGACGGGCGCCACGGGCTCCGCGGCCGGGACGGGGACGCCGTGCGCGGGCGTGCTGCCCGCCGCACCGGACGGGCCCCGGTCGGCCAGCGAGCGGACGGGCACGTGGCCGGTCATCAGCGACGGGTCCGGGATCGGCGGGCCCGCGTGCAGGGGCCGGCGGGCGGCCTGCGCCTGGACGGTCTGCTCGGCGGCGGGAGCCTGCCCGGCGACCGGCTCGGCGGCCGCGGCGGGCTCCTCGGCCGACAGGGGCTGCAGCGGCGGCCACGAGGGCTCCACGGGGACGCCCGGCGGCACCGGTGCGGTGGGCTCGGCCGGGTCCTCCAGCGTCCGCAGCGACATGGTGTCGGCGACCGGGGCGACCGCCTCGGCGGGCGGCATCGCGATCGGCGCGAACGCCTCGGCGGCCGGCTGGACCGGAACGGGCTGCACCACGGCCGGCCCGGCGGCCGCCTCGACCATGACGGTCTCGACGGCGCCGTGGGCGATCGCGTCGCCCCAGGCGGTCTGCGGACCGGGCATGAGCAGGACGTCGTCCTCCTCGTCCAGCTGGTCGAGGAAGGTGTACGCCGGCCGGTGCTCGCCCGGCCAGGCCCCGCCGCCGGGCAGGCCCCCGCCGGGCAGCGGCCCGGTCAACGGGTCGGTCAGCGGGTCGGCGATGCCGACCGGCTGGTCCGGCGCGTCCGTTCGCTGCCCGCTCTGAGGTACGAGAGAGGCATCGCTCGGGAGGTGGCCGCCATCGGTCATGTCCAAAGCTCCTTCCAGGCCGCTTGCGCGTCCTCGGCGACGCGATCGCCGACCGCTGCCACCCCTGCACACCACCCGTCCCGGGTGGCGCGCCATCAGAATTAACGACAAGCCGGGGCAACCGGCACGACCGTGCCGGGCCCCACGGCATTCTTCCGGCCCGACCTGCGCCCCGTCGAATGCCCGCGGGCGGCGCCCCAGGGGTTGCACCGCGTCAAAGGGGCCGACCGTACCGGGGGCACGGTGCACCGATCGCCGTGCGCAACCAGGACGCCACCCTACCGGCCGGGGCCGACACGCTCTCGAATCGGTGTCCGGATGCGACGGGGATCACCCGTGGCGGGCCCGGTCCCGGATCGGGCGTACGAACCGTCAGAAGGCCTGTTCGGCCCAGAGCACCATGGTGTGGCTGCCGGGGCCCGGGGCCAGTCCGGCCGGGGCCCCGTCGCCGGGGCGCAGCGGCGCGGCCTGCAGCAGCAGGCCGTCGGTGCGGTACCCGGCGCCGGCCAGGGCGGACCTGATCTCCTCGGCCTCGGCGAAGGTGTGCGCGACGGCGACCAGGCGCTCGGGGCGCCTGGTGAGCACCGCGCGCACCACCTGTGCGCCGCCGTGCTCCACCGCGACCGCGTCGGGTTCGGGGAGTTCGCCGAGGACGTCCTCACCGGCGCCGTGCACCACGTCGACCTCGACGCCGTGGCGGCGGGCGTTGACCCCGATCCGGGCGCACGCGGCGAGGTCGGCGTCGACGGCCACGACGGCGGCGCCGAACCGGGCGGTCTCGACGGCGAGCGCTCCGCTGCCGGCCCCGACCGTCCAGACGAGGTCGCCGGGGAGCGGGCCGAGCCGGGCCAGGACGAGCGCGCGGACGTGCGGCGGGAGGGCGTGGTCGGGCTCGTCGGCCTCCCGGCCGGGTTCGGCCGCCGCGTAGACCTCGCCGGGCAGTGCCCAGCCGCGTTCGGCGGCCGGGAAGCCGATCGGGCGGCCGGCGAGCCAGCCCGCGGGCTCGTCGACGGCGTGGTGGTTGGAGCCGCCGATGACCAGGACGACGCTGGGGTCGCGCCAGTCGTGGTCGGGCACCCGGTCGGAGGTGAGCACGGTGACGTCCTCGTCGGGGGTGCCGAGCGCCTCGCAGACCACGAAGGTGCGGTGCACGCCGCGCAGCATCAGGGCGAGTTCGCTGGGCCCGGCCTCGGCGGTGGTGAGGACGGCGACCTTCGGGTGCGCCCGGCAGACGTTGGCGGCGCGGCGCAGCCGTCCGCCGTGGGCGGAGACGACCTGGGCGTCCTCCCACGGCATGCCGGCCCTGGCGAAGGCGGCGGCGACCGAGGAGACGGCCGGCAGCACCTCGAGTTCGAGTCCGTACTCGGGGCTGCGCAGGGTGCGCACGACGCCGAAGAAGCCGGGGTCGCCCTCGGCGACGACGACGGCGGTGCCGCGGTGCTCGGCGATGCGGCGGGCGGCGGCCTGCACACTGCCGAGGGCGATCCGCTCGGCGGTGGCCGGTACGGGCAGTGCGTTGAGCTGGTACGGCGCTCCGGCGACCAGGGTGGCCCCGGCGAGCGCGGTGGCGGCGGCCTCGGTCAGCGGCGTGCCGTCCCACCCGATGACCGTGATCCGGTCAGCCATCTGCGGCAGTTCTCCCTCACCCGGTCCGCCCCGACGTCGGACGGCGCGGCGCAGGGCCTGCGGCACGTCCAGGTGCAGAGGCTACCCGGTGGCGGGGCGGTTCGCGGCACGGCCGGCGGATCGGGAGCGTGCCGGGCGGGTCAGTCGTGCAGGACGTAGCGGTGCTCGGCCCGCCCGTCGTCCTGCGGGACTTCCAGGTCCTCGGGCAGCAGGCTCCAGAGGATGAGGTCGGTGCGGTCGTCGGCGGCGCCGCGGCGGGCGGGCGAGGATCCGGCGTACTCCTCGCCGCGGACTATCCAGGCGCTGCGCAGCACGCCCTCGCTGATCGCGCCGATCTTCTGGGCGACCTGCTGGCCGGCGATGTTGCCGGCGGCGGTGCGCAGTTCGAGGCGGAGGAAGCCGCGGTCCTCGAAGAGCCACTGGGCGACGCCGAGGGCGGCCTCGCCGGCGTATCCCTCGCCGCGCGCCCAGGCGGCGGTGAGGAAGCCCAGCTCGGTGGAGCGCAGCCGCCAGTCGGTGGCGCGCAGGTCGGCGAGGCCGACCAGGCGCTGGGTGAGGTGTTCGGTGACGGCGAAGACGATGCCGCTGCCGTCGGCGCGGCGGGTGGGGGCGATCCGGCGGATCCAGTCGCGGGCGTGCGCCTCGGTGAACGGCGCGGCGAGGTCCGTCCAGGCCTGGACCTGCTCGTCGGCGGCCATCGCGACCAGGCCCGCCGTGTCGCCGTCGTCGAGCGGGCGCAGCAACAGCCGTTCCGTGCTGATGGCCGTCTCGGGGAAGCTCGCTGCCATGCCGTCTCTCCTCGCCGGGTCGTGGACACACCGTACGCCCCGCCTCTGTACGGGCCAGCCAGGGTACCGGCATTCCGGCGACGGGCCGTCAGATCGCCCCCCGACACGGCGGTGGTGGGCGCATACTGCGCCGCCGGGCCCCGGCCGCGGGTGCGGCGGGGGCCCGGCGGGCGTGCTGCGACGGGTCAGGAGGCGGGGATCACCGAGCCGTTGAAGGTGTCCTCGATGTACTTCTTGACCTCGGGGAGGCCAGCAGCTTGGCGAGCTTCTGGACCCGCGGGTCGTTCTCGTGGCCCTTCTTCACGGCGAGGATGTTGGCGTACGGGTTGCCCGCGGCCTTCTCCAGCACGATGGCGTCCTTGGCGGGCTTCAGGCCGCCGTCGAGGGCGTAGTTGCCGTTGATGACGGCGGCGTCGAGGTCGCCGAGCGAGCGGGGCAGCTGGGCCGCCTCCAGCTCCTTGAACTTCAGGTGCTTGGGGTTGCTCGCGATGTCCTGGGGGGTGGCGGTGGTGCCGGCGCCGGACTTGAGGGTGATGACGTCGTTGTCGGCGAGCAGCTTGAGCGCGCGGCCCTCGTTGGTGGCGTCGTTGGGGACGCCGACCTCGGCGCCGTCCTTGAGCTCGGTGACGGCCTTGACCTTCTTGGAGTAGAGGCCGAGCGGCTCCAGGTGGACGGCACCGGCGGAGACGATGTCGGTGCCCTGCTTCTTGTTGAAGTCGTCGAGGTACGGGACGTGCTGGAAGTAGTTGGCGTCCGCCGAGCCGTCCTGCACCGCGGTGTTGGGGGTCACGTAGTCGGTGACCACCTTGACGTCGAGCGTGAGCCCGGCCTTGTCGGCGAGGTTCTTCTTGACGTAGTCGAGGATCTGGGCGTGCGGGGTGGGGCTGGCGACGACGACCAGCGGCTTGCCCGGGTCGGCGCTCGCGGCCGAGTCGGCGGAGCCGCTGCTGGAGCAGGCGGCGACCGAGAGGGCGAGGCCGGCGGTGGCGAGGACGCTGGTGAACTTCAGGATGTTACGCACGAAAAGTGCCTTTCTCCGTGGTGCGGTGGTGCGGTGGGATCGGCCGGTCCGTCGGACAGGGGCCGGGGTCTGGGGGTGCCCGGGGTGGGCGGGCGGTCAGCCGGCGGCGCTGCCGGTGGCGGGCTCCTCGGCGGGGCGCCGGGCGGGCCTGAGCAGGCGGGTGCGGGCCGGGCGGGCTCCGCGGCGGCCGAGCCGGCGGGCGGCCAGGTCGCCGGCGAGCTGGACGGCGGTGACGACCACCACCAGTTCGGCGATGATCACCCACATGAAGCCGGTCTCGAAGCGCAGGTAGCCGTACCGGACGGCGAGGTCGCCGAGGCCGCCGCCGCCGACCACGCCGGCCATCGCCGAGTAGCCGACGAGGGCGATGACGGTGGTGGTCGCGGAGGAGACGAGGGCGGGCAGCGACTCGGGGAGCAGCGCCTTGCGCACGATCGTCCACGTGGAGCCGCCCATCGACTGGACGGCCTCGACCAGGCCGCCGTCCACCTCGCGGACGGCGGTCTCGACCAGCCGGGCGAAGAACGGGATGGCGCCGATGGTGAGCGGCACGGTGGCGGCCTGCCAGCCGATGGTGGTGCCCGCCAGCGACCTGGTGAAGGTCTGGAGCGCCACCATGAGGATGATGAAGGGCAGCGAGCGGCCGATGTTGACGACCGCGCCGAGCACCCGGTTGAAGGGCAGGTTCTGCAGCAGGCCGCCGCGGTCGGTGAGGACGAGCAGCACGCCGAGCGGAAGTCCGAGCAGCACGGTGGCGAGCGAGGCGACGCCGACCATCCGGAGGGTCTCCCAGGTGGCGGGCCACAGCAGTTCCTGCATCTGGTCCCAGGTCATGCCGCCGCCCCTTGCCGTCGAGCACCTCGACCTGGAGTCCCTGCTCGCGCAGGTAGCCGATCGGGACGACGTTGTCCTGGTGTCCGCCGGGCAGTTCGACCCGCATCCGGCCGACCATCCGGTCGGCGACGGTCTCCACCGCGGCACCCAGGATGTTGATGTCGATCTGGTAGGTGCGGGCGAGCTGGGACACGAACGGCTGGGCGGGCGCGTCGCCCTGGAAGGTGATCTCCAGGACGGTCCGGCCGGGGTGGCCGGAGGCGAACTCGCCGAGCGGGAAGAGGTCGCGGGCCAGCCGGGAGCCGCCGGTGGCGAGCAGGTCGGTGAGCTGCCCGGCCTCGACGATCCGGCCGCCGCGCATCAGGGCCGCGGAGTCGCAGACCGACTTGATGACGTCCATCTCGTGGGTGATCAGCAGCACGGTGAGGCCGAGTTGGCGGTTGAGGTCGCGCAGCAGGGCCAGGATCGACCGGGTGGTCTCCGGGTCGAGGGCGCTGGTGGCCTCGTCGGAGAGCAGCACCTTGGGGTCGCCGGCCAGGGCGCGGGCGATGCCGACGCGCTGCTTCTGGCCGCCGGAGAGCTGGCCGGGGTAGCTGCGGGCCCGGTCGGCGAGGCCGACCAGGTCGAGCAGTTCGGCGGCCTTGCGGCGGCGCTCGGTGCGGTCCAGGCCGATGATCTCCAGCGGCAGTTCGACGTTCTCCTGGGCGGTGCGCGAGGAGAGCAGGTTGAAGTGCTGGAAGACCATGCCGATCCGGCGGCGGGCCTCGCGCAGTTCGCGTCCGGCGCGGTTCTCGCCGCCGGGCAGCGCGGTCAGTTCGACGCCGTCCACGGTGACGCTGCCGGAGGTGGGCCGCTCCAGCATGTTCACGCAGCGGATGAGGGTGGACTTGCCGGCACCGCTGGTGCCGACGACTCCGTAGACCTCGCCCGGACGGACGTGCAGGTCGACGCCGTCGAGGGCGGTGACCTCTCGGCCGCGGGAACGGTAGACCTTCGTGAGGTCCTTGGTGGTGATCACGGCTGCTTTCCGTAGGTCGGGGGCGAACGGCTCGTGGCCGGGCGCGCCGGGGCTGTTCCGCGGCGTGCGCGGGCACGCCGGAGGACGGGGGTGGCGGGTCGCCGTACGTCGGTGGCGGCCGGTCGGCGGCGCGGACGGGTACGGGCGGTCTGCCCTGACGGTTCGTCGGCGGCGCGTGGGCCTCGGGAGCGCCGCTCGGCGGCGCGGTGGCTCGCTTCGGGGCGCGAGCGGGGTCACTCCCGGCCGGTGGCCGGAAGAGGGACGATGGCCCTCAGTGGTGACACATGAGACAGCGGCACATGCGCGTCTCACCTGCCGGCGTGGCGCCGGTGGGGATGCATGTCGTGGTCGCTGTCATGCGAGCAAGTAAATCAGACATTCCGACCCGGTCCCAAAAGTCAGGACCTCTTGTCCGGAATGCGGACACGACCCTTGTGCCGCAAGCGCGACGGCGCCCGACCCGGGCGGGTCGGGCGCCGTCGCGGCAGCACGCGTCGATCAGGCGGTGGCCGCCAGCGGGACGGCCACCGGCTTGCTGAGGGTCACCACGGACAGTCGGCCGCTGACCTCGCGCACCGCGCTCTGGCGGTACCCCTGACGGGCGTACAGCCGCAGGTTGCCGAGGCTGCGGTGGCCGGTGAACAGCTCGAAGGCCCGCACGTCGCTCTCGTCCAGCAGGCTCTGCTCGACGCCCTCCAGGAGCCGCCGGCCCAGGCCGTGCCGCTGCATCCGGGGGTGGACGACCAGGCGGCCGATCCGGCCGGTGCCGTCCGCGTCGACCCGGCCGCGGACGGTGCCGACGACCTCGTCGCCGAGCCGGGCCACCAGGACGTGGCTGTCGGCCAGCTCCGCGCGCAGGCTCTCCAGGCTCTGGGTGAGGGCGTCCAGCCCCCAGTCGCCGTAGAGCTCCGCCTCGGACTGGTAGCCGAGGTACTGCAACTTGAGGATCTGCTCCGCGTCGTCCTGCGTCGCCGGCGAGATGATCACACTCATGCCCATGTGCGGGTTCTCCCCATCGTTTGTGCCCGGTGCGAGTCGAGGGTTGGCACCGGTGCCCGGCCTGAGGGCCCGGGCGGGGATCTGCCCGGCCCGGGAGGTTAGCGCAGAACGGCGGGCCGGGCGGTGGGTGGGGCACGGCGCCGCCGGATCTGCACTCACGCTCAGTATCCGGGCGGTCGGACCACCGTCAAGCACGACGTTCGCCACCGCTCTACCCAGACGTCGCCGGATCTCAACCCTCCGGCCGCCCGGACGTGGCGAGCGTCACGTCCGACCGGGGGACGCCGGGGGCGCGCGGGCTCACTCCGCGCGCCAGTCGGACCAGCGGGCCGCCACCAGCGGGCGCAGCCGGCCCAGGCAGCGGGAGCGGACGGGCCCGATGCTGCCGCGCGGCACCCCCAGCCGCTCGGCCTGCTCGCGGTAGGTCAGCTCCGGCGCGCCGGACAGCGCCCGCAGCAGCTCCGGACACGGGCCCGGCAGGGTCTCCAGGGCGCGCCGCACCGCCCGCACCAGCTCGGCCGTCCGCAGCGCCTCGTACGGCTCCGGGTGGCGGCGGACCACCCGCGCCACCGGGGTCTCGCGGGCGGCCGCCCGGCGGGCCGCCAGCGCCTCCCGGACGGCCTGCCCGCGCAGCCAGCCCTGCCGGTCGCGCGGCAGGCCCGGCCCGGCGTGGCGCTCCAGGGCGCGCAGCCAGACGGCCTGCTCCAGTTCCTCGCGGTCGTGGCGGTCGCGGGCCAGGGCCGCGAGCAGTGGTGCCAGGGCGGGGCGGAGTTCGCCGACCGGCAGGGGCGGGATTCCGGGGTTCACACCCGCCGCAACGAGACGGGGGCGCGCCGGGTCACCCGGCGCGCCCCCGTCCTGCGGGATCTCAGGCGGAGAGCCACTCCTGCTGGGCGGCGAGGTCGGCCTTGACCTCGGCCAGCTGGACGGCGACCGCGCTGGGTGCGGTGCCGCCTCGGCCGCTGCGGGAGGCGATCGCGCCGTGCACGCTGAGCACCGAGCGGACCTCGGGCGTCAGGTGCTCGGAGATCGCGGCGAACTGCTCGTCCGTCAGGTCGCCGAGCTCGATGCCCTGCGCCTCGCAGACCTTGACGCAGGCCCCGGCGACCTCGTGCGCCACCCGGAACGGCACGCCCTGCCGGACCAGCCACTCGGCGATGTCGGTGGCCAGCGAGAAGCCGGCGGGGGCCAGCTCCTCCAGCCGCTCCCGGTGCACGGTGAGGGTGGCCATCATGCCGGTGAAGGCCGGCAGCAGGACCTCCAGCGTGTCGCAGGAGTCGAAGACCGGCTCCTTGTCCTCCTGCAGGTCGCGGTTGTACGCGAGCGGAAGCGCCTTGAGGGTGGCCAGCAGGCCGGTGAGGTTGCCGATCAGGCGGCCGGACTTGCCGCGGGCGAGCTCGGCGATGTCCGGGTTCTTCTTCTGCGGCATGATCGAGGAACCGGTGGAGAAGGCGTCGTGCAGCGTGATGAAGCCGAACTCCTTGGTGTTCCAGATGATCACCTCCTCCGCGATCCGGGAGAGGTTGATCCCGATCATGGCGGTGACGAAGGCGAACTCGGCGACGAAGTCGCGCGAGGCGGT
Source organism: Kitasatospora paranensis (assembly GCF_039544005.1). Taxonomy (NCBI): domain Bacteria; kingdom Bacillati; phylum Actinomycetota; class Actinomycetes; order Kitasatosporales; family Streptomycetaceae; genus Kitasatospora; species Kitasatospora paranensis. The sequence goes on along the minus strand of NZ_BAABKV010000001.1, from coordinate 6,915,366 downwards.
GCCGTCGATCGAGTTGCCGACCGAGCCCCGCTCGAAGCCCAGGTCCGCGGCGACCGCCTGCGGGTCCAGGCCCAGCGAGGAGCCGGCCAGCGCGCCGGAGCCGTACGGGGAGACCGCCGTGCGGGCGTCCCACTGGCGCAGCCGCTCGGCGTCCCGGCCGAGGGCCTGCACGTGCGCGAGGACGTGGTGGGCGAAGAGCACCGGCTGGGCGTGCTGGAGGTGGGTGCGGCCGGGCATCGCGGTGTCCGGGTGCGCCTCGGCGAGGCCCACCAGGGCGTGCTGGAGGTCCAGGACGAGGGCGCCGATGATCCGGGCGTGGTCGCGCAGGTACATCCGGAACAGCGTGGCGATCTGGTCGTTGCGGGACCGGCCGGCGCGCAGCTTGCCGCCGAGGTCCGGGCCGAGCCGCTCCAGCAGCCCGCGCTCCAGGGCGGTGTGCACGTCCTCGTCGGCGACGGTGCCGGTGAAGGTGCCCGCCTCGACGTCGGCGAGCAGCGCGTCGAGGCCGCCGAGCATGCCGGCCAGTTCCTCGTCGCTCAGCAGCCCGGCCCGGTGCAGCACGCGGGCGTGCGCCTTGGAGCCGGCGATGTCGTAGGGGGCGAGGCGCCAGTCGAAGTGCACGGAGGCGGAGAGCTTCGCCAGCGCCTCGGAGGGGCCGTCGGCGAAGCGGGCGCCCCAGAGTCGGACGTCGGCGTTCTGGTCGGCGGTCATCGCGTGGGCTCCTTACGGGTTCGGGCGTGGGCCCCGGCCGCGGGGAGAGCGGTCGGGGCCCGGACGGGGATGCGGCTCAGGCGAGGTCGCGGCGGGCGGCGATCTTCGAGGACATCCCGAAGATCTCGATGAAGCCCTTGGACATCGACTGGTCGAAGGTGTCGCCGGTGTCGTAGGTGGCGAGGTTGAAGTCGTACAGCGACTGGTCGGACTTGCGGCCGTTGACGACGGCGCGGCCGCCGCCCAGCACCATCCGGATGTCGCCGGAGACCGACTGGTTGGCCTCGTTCACGAAGCCGTCGAGGGCGCGCTTGAGCGGGGAGAACCACAGGCCGTCGTAGACCAGCTCGGCCCAGCGCTGCTCGACCTGCCGCTTGTAGCGGGCGAGTTCGCGCTCGACGGTGACGTTCTCCAGGGCCTGGTGGGCGGTGATCAGGGCGATCGCGCCGGGGGCCTCGTAGATCTCGCGGGACTTGATGCCGACGAGGCGGTCCTCGACCATGTCGAGGCGGCCGATGCCCTGGGCGCCGGCCCGCTGGTTCAGCTCCTCGATGGCCTGCAGGACGGTGACCTTGCGGCCGTCGATCGCGACCGGCACGCCGGCCTCGAAGGTGATGACGACCTCGTCCGCCTCGCGCGGGGTGGCCGGGTTCTGGGTGTACTCGTAGACGTCCTCGATCGGGGCGTTCCAGATGTCCTCCAGGAAGCCCGTCTCGACGGCGCGGCCGAAGACGTTCTGGTCGATCGAGTACGGCGACTTCTTGGTCGTCGCGATCGGCAGGCCCTTGGCCTCGGCGAAGGCGATCGCCTTGTCCCGGGTCATCGCGTAGTCGCGGACGGGGGCGATGCACTTCAGGTTCGGGGCCAGCGAGTTGATGCCGACCTCGAAGCGGACCTGGTCGTTGCCCTTGCCGGTGCAGCCGTGGGCCACGGTGGTGGCGCCGTGCTTCTGCGCGGCGGCGACCAGGTGCTTGACGATCACCGGGCGGGAGAGCGCCGAGACCAGCGGGTACTGGCCCTGGTACAGGGCGTTGGCCTTGAGGGCCGGCAGGCAGTACTCGTCGGCGAACTCGGTGCGGGCGTCCGCGACCTCGGCCTCGACCGCGCCGCAGTCCAGCGCGCGCTGGCGGATGACATCGAGGTCCTCGCCGCCCTGGCCGACGTCGACGGCGACGGCGATGACCTCGGCGCCGGTCTCCTCGGCGATCCAGCCGATGCAGACGGACGTGTCCAGACCGCCCGAGTAGGCGAGTACGACGCGCTCGGTCACGGCTTTCTCCTTCACAAACGGTGCGAACAGGGCAGTGCGCGCGGTATGCGGGTTCCCATACGGCGATAGGCATAAGTATGCACGAGAGCGTATGGATTCCACAACACGGGTCCCCTCCGGCCGCCGCGCCGCCCGGCCGCGACCCGCCGGCCCCGGCCCGTCCGCGGCAACCCGCCCCGAACGTACGCCACCCCGGCGACCGCCGCACGGATGTGCGGTCGGGTCGCCGGGGTGGCGTGGGGACCGCCGGGGCGGCCCGGCGGGTGGTGCGGCCGTGGTCCGGCGGGCCCTACTGGGCCTTGGCCTGGGCCAGCTGCATCAGATGGTCGGCGAGCGCCTGGCCGCCGAACGGGTCACGGCTGATCAGCAGCACCGTGTCGTCGCCCGCGATGGTGCCGATGATCTCGTACACCTCCGCCGCGTCGATCGCGGACGCCAGGAACTGCGCCGCGCCGGGCGGCGTCCGCAGCACCACCAGGTTGCCCGAGGCGGTGGCGGAGACCATGAGCTCGCCCGCCAGCCGGGCCATCCTGGCCTCGCTGGCGGACTCGCCCATCGGTGCACGCGGGGTCCGGTCGCCGCCCTCGGCGGGCACGGCGTAGATCAGCGCGCCGTCCCGGTTGCGGATCTTCACCGCGCCCAGTTCGTCCAGGTCCCGCGAGAGCGTGGCCTGGGTGACCACCAGCCCGTCGTCGGCGAGCAGCTTCGCCAGCTGGCTCTGCGAGCGGACGGGCTGACGGGTCAACAGGTCCACGATCCGCCGGTGGCGCGCCGTGCGGGTCTGCGGGACCTGCGGCGACGGTCCGGCGGGGGCGGACGGGTCGGACTGGGGTGCGGTCATGCTGATGATTCTCCCGGACTCCGCTCAGGTGTTCGCGTCGGGGGCGGGCTCGGCGGCCGCCCGGAGGATCGCCGGCAGGGCCGCCAGGAAGGCGTCCGCCTGCTGCTCGGTGAGCACCAGCGGGGGCACCAGCCGCACCGCGTCCGGCACCGCCGCGTTCACCAGGAACCCGGCCTGCTGCGCCGCCGCCTGCACCCGGCCGGCCACCGGCGCGGTCAGCACGATGCCGATCAGCAGACCGGCGCCCCGGACGTGGCTCACCAGCGGGTCGCCGATCGCCTCGATCCCGTGCCGCAGCCGCTCCCCCAGCTTGCCGACGTGGTCGAGCAGACCCTCGGCCTCGATCGTCTCCAGCACCGCCAGGCCGGCCGCGGCGACCACCGGGTTGCCGCCGAAGGTGGTGCCGTGCTGGCCCGGGTGCAGCAGGTCGGCGGCCGGTCCGAAGGCGACGGCGGCACCGATCGGCAGCCCGCCGCCGAGGCCCTTGGCCAGAGTGACGACGTCCGGCTCGATCCCGTCGAAGGCCTGGTGGGCGAACCAGTGGCCGGTCCGGCCGACACCGGTCTGGATCTCGTCCAGGACCAGCAGCGTGCCGGTGGCGCGGGTGATCTCCCGGGCCGCCTTCAGGTAGCCGTCCGGCAGCGGGATGGCGCCGTTCTCGCCCTGGATCGGCTCCAGGAAGACCGCGGCCGTCTCGGTGGTGACGGCGGCCCGCAGCGCCTCGATGTCGCCGAACGGCACGTACGTGACGTCGCCGGGCAGCGGCTTGAACGGCTCCTGCTTGGCGGGCTGGGCGGTCAGCGCGAGCGCGCCCATCGTCCGGCCGTGGAAGGCGCCCTGCAGGGAGACCAGGTGGGTGCGGCCGGTCAGCCGGCTGATCTTGAACGCGGCCTCGTTGGCCTCGGCGCCCGAGTTGCAGAAGAACACCCGGCCCTCGCGGCCGAACAGCTCCAGCAGCTTCTCCGCGAGCGCCACCGTCGGCTCGGCGATGAACAGGTTGGAGACGTGCCCGAGGGTGGAGATCTGCCGGGTCACCGCCTCGACGACGGCCGGGTGGGCCGTGCCGAGCGCGTTGACGGCGATGCCGCCGACCAGGTCGAGGTACTCCCGGCCGTCGGCGTCCCAGACCCGGGCGCCCTCGCCGCGCACCAGCGGGATCCGCGGGGTGCCGTAGTTGTCCATCAGCGCGTGCTGCCACCGCTGCGTGATCGCGGAGTTGGTGCTCATGCCAGGCCCCCCAGTACGGTCGGCTCGTCGTCCGGGACGACCATCGTCCCGATCCCCTCGTCGGTGAAGATCTCCAGCAGCAGGCTGTGCTGCACCCGTCCGTCCAGCACGCGAGCGGTGCCCACACCGGAGCGGACGGCGCGCAGGCAGCCCTCCATCTTGGGCAGCATGCCGGTCGCCAACGTCGGCAGCATCTCGTCGAGTTCGGACGCGGACAGCTGGCTGATCACGTCGTCGGAGTCCGGCCAGTCCTTGTAGAGGCCCTCGACGTCGGTCAGCACGACCAGCATCTCCGCGCCGAGCGCGACGGCGAGGGCCGCCGCCGCGGTGTCCGCGTTGATGTTGTAGACGTGGCCGTCGGCGCCGCGCGCGATCGAGGAGATGACCGGGATCCGGCCGTCGGCGATCAGCGCCTTCACGGCGCCCGCCTCGATGTTGACGATGTCGCCGACCAGGCCGATGTCGACCTGCTCGCCGTCCACCACGGCATAGCGCTTGACCGCCGTCATGGTGTGGGCGTCCTCGCCGGTCATGCCGACCGCGAACGGGCCGTGCTCGTTGAGCAGTCCGACCAGCTCCCGCTGGACCTGACCGGCCAGCACCATCCGGACCACGTCCATGGTCTCCGGGGTGGTGACGCGCAGGCCGGCGGTGAACGAGGACTCCAGCCCCAACCGGTCGAGCTGGGCGCTGATCTGCGGGCCGCCGCCGTGCACGACGACCGGGTGCAGCCCGGCGTAGCGCAGGAAGACGACGTCCTGGGCGAACGCGGACTTGAGGTCCTCGTCCACCATGGCGTTGCCGCCGAACTTGATGACGACGGTCTTGCCGTGGAAGCGCTCCAGCCACGGCAGCGCCTCGATGAGGGTGCGGGCCTTGGGCAACGCGGCGTTGCTGCGGGCCTGTTCGCCCTTGGGTGCGATCTGCACGTGAATCAATCCCCCGGGGATCAGGTCGAGTAGGCGCTGTTCTCGTGCACGTAGTCCGCGGTGAGGTCGTTGGTCCACACGGTGGCCGCGGCGTCGCCGGCGTGCAGGTCCGCCGTGACGACCACCTCGCGGCCGCTCATGTCGACCAGGTCGCGGTCGTCGCCGACGCTGCCGCCGCGGCAGACCCAGACGCCGTTGATCGCCACGTCCAGCGCGTCCGGCTCGAAGGCGGCCGAGGTGGTGCCGATGGCGGCCAGTACCCGGCCCCAGTTCGGGTCCTCGCCGTGGATGGCGCACTTGAGCAGGTTGTTGCGGGCGATCGTGCGGGCGACGTCCACCGCCTCGTCCTCGGTGGCGGCGCCGGTCACCTCGATCCGGATGTCCTTGGACGCGCCCTCGGCGTCGCCGATCAGCTGCCGTGCCAGGTCGGCGCAGACCGCCCGGACGGCCTCGGCGAACTCGGCCCCGTCCGGGGTCACGGCGGAGGCGCCGGAGGCGAGCAGCAGCACCGTGTCGTTGGTCGACATGCAGCCGTCGGAGTCGACCCGGTCGAAGGTGGTGCGGGTCGCGCCGCGCAGCGCGGCGTCCAGCTGCGCGGCGCCGGCCGCCGCGTCGGTGGTCACCACGACCAGCATGGTCGCCAGGCCCGGCGCCAGCATGCCGGCGCCCTTCGCCATGCCGCCGACCGTCCAGCCGGCCGGGCTGGTCACCTGGGCGGTCTTGTGCACGGTGTCGGTGGTCTTGATGGCGATCGCGGCGGCCTCGCCGCCGTCCGCGGCGAGCGCCTTCGCGGCCTGCTCGACGCCGGGCAGCAGGATGTCCATCGGCAGCCGTACGCCGATCAGGCCGGTCGAGCAGACCGCCACCTCGGCGGCGGATACGTCCAGCGCGGCGCCGACCCGCTCCGCGGTGGCGTGGGTGTCCTGGAAGCCCTCGTGGCCGGTGCAGGCGTTGGCGCCACCGGAGTTGAGCACGACGGCGGCCAGCCGGCCGCCCTTCAGGACCTGCTCGGACCAGACCACCGGGGCGGCCTTGATCCGGTTCGAGGTGAAGACGCCGGCCGCGGCGTACCCGGGGCCGTCGTTGACGACGAGGGCGAGGTCGGGGGTGCCGGAGGCCTTGATGCCCGCGGTGACACCGGACGCACGGAAGCCCCTGGCCGCCGTCACACCGATGTTCCGGCCGTCGGTGGGGGTGTCGTTCACGGTGCGACTCCGTTCAGCGGGAGGCCGAGCTCCTCGGGCAGGCCGAGGGCGATGTTCATGGACTGCACCGCGCCGCCGGCGGTGCCCTTCACCAGGTTGTCGATCGCGCTGATCGCGATGACCCGCCCGGCGTGCTCGTCCAGCACGACCTGGACCAGCGCGGCGTTCGAGCCGTAGACCGAACTGGTCTGCGGCCACTGCCCCTCGGGCAGCAGGCGGACGAACGGCTCGCCCGCGAAGGCCTCCTGGTACGCGGCCCGCAGCCTCTCCGCGGTGGTACCGGGCCGCGCCTTGGCGGAGCAGGTGGCGAGGATGCCGCGCGGCATCGGGGCCAGCGTCGGCGTGAAGGAGATCGTGACCGGCCCGCCCGCGACGGGCGCGAGGTTCTGCGACATCTCCGGCGTGTGCCGGTGCCCGCCGCCGACGCCGTACGGGCTCATCGAGCCCATCACCTCACTGCCGAGCAGGTGCGGCTTGACCGCCTTGCCCGCACCGGAGGTGCCGGAGGCCGCGACGACCACCGCCTCGGTCTCCACCAGCCGCGCGGCGTAGGCGGGGAAGAGGGCCAGCGAGACCGCGGTCGGGTAGCAGCCGGGCACCGCGATCCGCTTGGTGCCCTTGAGCGCGGCCCGGTGGCCGGGCAGCTCGGGCAGGCCGTACGGCCAGGTGCCGGCGTGCGCGGAGCCGTAGAACCGCTCCCAGTCGGCCGGGTCCTTGAGCCGGAAGTCGGCGCCGCAGTCGACCACCAGGACGTCGTCGCCGAGCGCCTCGGCGACGGCGGCGGACTGGCCGTGCGGCAGCCCCAGGAAGACGATGTCGTGCCCGGCCAGCACCTCGGGCGTGGTGGGCTCCAGCACCCGGTCGGCCAGCGGCAGGAGGTGCGGCTGCAGCGTGCCGAACACCGCCCCGGCGTTGGAGCCGCCGGTCAGCGCCCCGATCTCGACCTCCGGGTGCGAGAGCAGCAGGCGCAGCACCTCACCGCCCGCGTACCCGCTCGCTCCGGCGACGGCGACTCGCAATGCCATGATTCCTCCTCGACTCGGCATGAATATACGCACCACGGAACATTCATGCAAGGAGCTTCGGGCGTCGCGGACGGCCCGGTGCGACGGGGATCGCCGGTCGGCCCGTCGGGTCCATTGTCGGCCCCGACGCGCTTCCGACGCGGCAGGGGACGCTCCGGCCCGCTCGGCCGGAACCACAGGGGGCCGACGTCGGACCGGTCGCCCCGCCGACACCGTTGCCGGTGCCGGCCGGGCGACCGGGTGCGGCCGAGCGGGCCGCTGCGGGCGACTTTCTAGCGCGCGGCGGGCGGGCTCATCCGGACCACGTCGCCGCAGATGGTGATCTCCGCCGGCCTGCCGTTGCGGTCCACCACCGGGACCCGGACTTCGGTGCTGTCACCCGGCGCGGTCACCTCGGCGGCACCGGCGGTGACGAACACGCAGTTGTCGCTGTCCGGCCCCTTGCCGTTGAACTCGGAGTAGCGCAGGGCGATCACCGCCTTCCGGCCCGTGCCCAGCACCACCGGCGCGGGGTTGCCCTGTCCGACCCCGTCGGCCTGCGGCCCCTTGCCCAGGTGGAACTCGAGCTTCGGGTACCCCGCCAGGGTGCAGCCCCGGGAGCCGGAGTTGACGGCGACGAGTTCGGCGTTGGCCGGATCCTTGGTGGTGGCACCCGCCTCGGTGAGGCGGGTGAGTGTCCACTTCAGGTCCCGCGCCGGGCACTTGGGCGCCGGAGCGCTGCCGGAGTCCGCCGCCGCCGTGATCCCGGCAACGGGCACGGCGGAAGCCGGGGCACCGGACCGGACCGCGGTCGGCGCGGCGGACACCGACGCGGCGGACGCCGACACTGCGGACACCGACGCCGTCCCGGCGGCCTTCGGTGCCGTGGCCGTGGCCCCGGCGCCACAGGCCGTCAGGCCGAGCCCGGCCAGCAGGGCAGGAACGGAAACCGTCAACAGAATGCGCGAACGCATGGATCCCCCCGGATCGTCAGGACAGCCGGCGGGCCACCTCCGCCCGGCCCGGCTGTGCGTTGTCAGGGATGAGGACACCGGGAGGGGCTCGGCCGGTTGCCGACTGCTGGGAGATTCCTGGGACGATTCTCGGTGTTTCCTGGGAACGCCGCCCGGGCCGGGGCAACTGATTGTCAGTCAGAAGGGCGCGTGCGCCGCGTCCCTGCCCCGCGTGCGGTCGCGCGCCCGGCGCCCGCACCCGGCCGCGGCGCCGAACCAGGTGGACAGCGGGCCGAGCAGGCCCTGCCGGTCGTCGCCGACCCACGCGACGTGGCCGTCCGGCCGCAGCAGCACGGCGGGGACGTCCGGTTCCCCGCCCGTGTCGACGACGTGGTCGACCCGGTCCTCCCAGCCCGCCACCGACAGGGAGCCGGTGCGGTCGAGCAGGATTCCGCGGCCGCCGCGCATCAGCTCGTAGAGGCGCCCCTGCTTCAGCTGCACGTCCCGCAGTCGGCGGCCGAGCAGGTCGTGGCCCTCGCCGAGGTCGTAGCGGACCCCGACCGCGGTGATCATCCCGGTGATGTACCGGTTCACCTCCTCGAAGTCCATCAGCTTCGAGAGCAGCTCCCGAAGAGCGGTGGCCCCCGGGTCCGTCCCCATCAGCGTGCTCTGCGCGCGGGTGTTGTCCAGCACGGCGGCGCCCACCGGGTGCCGTTCGCGGTGGTAGGTGTCCGGCAGCCCCTGCGGCGCCCACCCGTTGACCTGCGCGGCCAGCTTCCAGCCGAGGTTGAACGCGTCCTGCACGCCGAGGTCGAGACCCTGCTCTCCGGTCGGCGGGTGGATGTGCGCCGCATCGCCCGCCAGGAGGACCCGGCCGACGCGGTACCGCTCGGCCTGCCGGGTGGCGTCGCCGAACCGGGACAGCCAGCGCGGCGCGTGCACACCGAAGTCGGTGCCCGCGTGCGTCCGCAGCTGCTGCCGGAACTCCTCCAGGGTCGGCGCCGTCGCACGGTCCTCGGCGATGCCGTCGGCAGGCACGACGGTGCGGTACACCCCCGGCTGCCCGTCCACGTCGGGGACGGCGCCGAACCGCAGCTGGGTCCTGCGGACGTCCTGGACGACGGCGGCGATGACCGCCGGGTCCTCGGTCGCCTCCATGTCCCCCAGTGCGTGTTCTCCTTGCCGTTCTGCATTTCCGGGCCGGGACGCCCGGCTGCCGGAACGGGGATGAAGCGCCTCCACGCCCCGCGTAGCCTCGACCCCGTGCCAGTGCCACCCCTGCATCACGTCGCCGTGCTCGTGCTCGAAGGCGCCAAGCCGCTCGACGTCGGCATCCCCGCACAGGTGTTCACGACGCGGGCGAGCATGCCGTACGAGGTGCGGGTGTGCGGCGCCGCGCCCGGCCTGGTGACCGGCGGCGACGGGCTCTCGTACGCGGTCGCCCACGGCCTCGAAGCGCTGGCGTGGGCCGACATCGTCTTCGTGCCCGGCTACCGGTTCCCGGACCGGGACGACCCGCCGCCGGCCGTGGTCGACGCGCTGATCGCGGCCCACGACCGGGGTGCGCGGCTCGCCGCCATCTCGACGGGCGCCTTCGCGCTCGCCGCCACGGGCCTGCTCGACGGCAGGCGGGCCACCACGCACTGGCACTACACCCGGGCACTGGCCGCGAAGCGCCCGCTCGTCCGGGTCGACGAGAACGTGCTGTTCGTCGACGAGGGCAGCGTGCTGACCTCGGCCGGCGCCGCCTCCGGCATCGACCTGTGCCTGCACATCCTGCGCGGCGACCTCGGGGTGGCCGCGTCGAACCACGCCGCCCGGCGTCTGGTCGCGGCCCCCTACCGGAGCGGCGGCCAGGCCCAGTACGTACCGCGCAGCGTGCCCGAGTCGCTCGGCGAACGGTTCGCCGCCACCCGGGAGTGGGCGCAGCACCGGCTCGGCGAGCCGCTGACCCTCGACGTGCTGGCCCGGCACGCGGCGGTGTCGCCGCGCACGTTCTCGCGGCGCTTCGTCGAGGACACCGGGTACACGCCGATGCAGTGGGTGATGCGCGCCCGCGTGGACATGGCCCGGGAGCTGCTGGAGCGTTCGCAGCGGAGTGTGGAGCAGATCGCCGCGGACGTCGGCCTCGGCACCGGCGCGAACCTGCGGCTGCACTTCCAGCGGATCCTCGACACCACGCCGAGCGAGTACCGGCGCACCTTCACCCAGGGCGGTTAGGCCCTCTGCGGCGCCCGTCCGCCGCTGCGCCGGCCCGTGGCGCGATCCTTGCGGACCGTGGCGATCGAGCCGCTGTCACCGGCGCCCGCCGCGCGCGAGCCTTGGTGCGAACCCGAAAGGACGCCACCCATGACTCGTATCGCCATCAACGGATTCGGCCGCATCGGACGCAACGTGCTGCGCGCGCTGCTCGAGCGCGACAGCGGCCTCGAGGTCGTCGCCGTGAACGACCTGACGGAGCCCGCCACCCTCGCGCGGCTGCTCGCCTACGACACGACGGCGGGCCGGCTCGGCCGCCCGGTGACCGTGGACGGGGACGCCCTCGTCGTCGACGGCCGCCGCATCACCGTGCTCGCCGAGCGCGAGCCGGCACAGCTGCCGTGGGCCGCGCTCGGTGTCGACATCGTGCTGGAGGCGACCGGCCGTTTCACCTCCGCCAAGGCGGCCCGCGCCCACCTCGACGCGGGCGCGAAGCGGGTCCTGGTCAGCGCGCCCGCGGACGGCGCCGACGTCACACTCGCGTTCGGGGTGAACACCGACGCGTACGACCCGGAGCTGCACACGATCGTGTCGAACGCCTCGTGCACCACCAACGCGCTCGCGCCGCTGGCCGCGGTGCTGGACGAGCTCGCCGGGATCGAGCACGGCTTCATGACGACGGTGCACGCCTACACGCAGGAGCAGAACCTGCAGGACGGCCCGCACCGCGACGCCCGGCGCGCCCGGGCCGCCGCGGTGAACATCGTGCCGACCACGACGGGCGCCGCCAAGGCGATCGGCCTCGTGCTGCCGAACCTCGACGGCAGGCTGTCCGGCGACTCGATCCGGGTGCCCGTCCCCGTGGGGTCGATCGTCGAGCTCAATACCACCGTCGCCCGCGACGTGACCCGTGAGGACGTGCTGGCGGCCTACCGGGCCGCGGCCGAGGGCCGCTGGCCGGCGTGCTGGAGTACTCGGAGGACCCGCTGGTGTCGTCCGACATCACCGGCAACCCGGCCTCGTCGATCTTCGACTCGGCGCTCACCCGGGTCGACGGACGCCACATCAAGGTGGTCGCCTGGTACGACAACGAGTGGGGCTTCTCGAACCGTGTGATCGACACGCTCGAACTCCTCGCCGCCGGCTGACCGAGGATCCGGGCCGGGGCGCCGGCCCCGGCCCGATGCCCCGTCCGGCGGTGCGTCCGTTGTCGCTACCCGACAAGATCCGGTGGGCGGACTCCGTGCGCTCCGTTACCTGATCGACCGTCATCCGGCAGGCAGAGTGGCAGGTGAACCGACACCCCGCGGGACGATCCACGCGGGAGGTTGTCACCACGCGACAAAGGAGATCACCCTGTGGGCGTCGACACCGACACCGTTGTGGTCACCGGCCTCGGGGCCACCACCCCGCTCGGCGGGGACACCGCCTCGACCTGGGCGGCCATGCTGGAGGGCCGCTCGGGGATCGGCCCGATCGAGGAGGAGTGGGCGGCGGGGCTGCCGGTGCGGATCGCCGGACGGCTGGCGGTCGAGCCGGCGACCGTCCTCGACCGGGTGCAGGCCCGCCGGCTGGACCGCTGCGAACAGGTCGCCCTGGTCGCCGCCCGTGAGGCCTGGGCCGACGCGGGCTCCCCGGACGTCGACCCGGAGCGGCTGGCCGTGGTGATCGGCACCGGGACGGGCGGCGCGTTGACCATGCTGGGCCAGGACGACGTCCTGGAGGCCTCCGGGGTGCGCCGGGTCTCCCCGCACACCGTGCCGATGCTGATGGCGAACGGCCCGGCCGCCTGGGTCAGCATCGACCTCGGGGCCCGGGCCGGGGCCCACACCCCGGTGAGCGCCTGCGCGTCCGGGGCCGAGGCGATCGCCACCGGGCTGGACCTCATCCGGCTGGGCCGGGCGGACGTGGTGGTGGCGGGCGGCGCCGAGGCCTGCATCCATCCGCTGCCGCTGGCCGGCTTCGCCCAGGCGCAGGCGCACTCCACCCGCAACGACGAACCCGCGCGGGCGTCCCGGCCGTTCGACGTGGACCGGGACGGCTTCGTGATCGGCGAGGGCGCCGCCGTGGTCGTGCTGGAACGGGGCTCTTTCGCCGCCGCCCGGTCGGCCCGCGCCCACGCGGGACTCACCGGGGCCGCGGTCACCTCCGACGCCCACCACATCACCGCCGCGCACACGGACGGCCAGATCCGGGCGATGCGGCGCGCGCTCGCGGTCGCCGGACTGTCGCCGCTGGACATCGACCTCGTGCACGCCCACGCCACCTCGACCCCGCTCGGCGACCTGGTGGAGGCCGGCTCGATCGCCGAGGCGATCGGCACCCACCCCGCGGTCACCGCCACCAAGTCGATGACCGGCCACCTCTTCGGGGCGGCGGGGGCGGTCGGCGCCCTCGCCGCCGTCCTCGCCCTCCGCGACGGTGCGGTGCCCGCCACCGCCAACCTGGACGCGCTCGACCCGGAGGTGAAGCTCGACGTGGTGGCGGGCGCCCCGCGGCGCGGACGCCACCGGGCGGCGGTGGCCAACGCCTTCGGCTTCGGCGGCCACAACGTGTCGCTGGTGTTCACCGCCGCACTGTAGGGCGCGGCGCCCGGCGCGCCCGGGGGCCGGCGGTCAGGTCCGGACGGCCCGGAGCAGCACGAACTTGGGGTCGCTCGCGACCGTGCGGCAGTTGCCGAACAGCCGCTTCAGCTTGACGTGGTAGCCGAGGTGGCGGTTGCCGACGACCCAGAGTTCGCCGCCGGGGCGCAGCGCCCGGCGGGCCCCGGTGAACATCCGCCAGGCGGTGGCGTCGGTCAGCGCCTGGTGGGTGTGGAACGGCGGGTTGTTGAGCACCAGGTCGACGCTGCCGGGGGCCACGTCGGCCATGCCGTCGCCGACCTCGAAGCGGGCGGGCGCGTCCGGGCCGAGGTTGGCCCGGAAGGTCTCCTCCGCGGAGGCGACGGCCTGGTAGGACTCGTCCAGGAAGAGGAGCTCGGCGGCGGGGTTGGCCAGCGCGGCGGCCGTCCCGACGACGCCGTTGCCGCAGCCCAGGTCGACGACGGTCTCCGGGCCGCCGCGCCGCGGCAGGTGGCGGAGCAGGAAGCGGGTGCCGATGTCCAGGCGTTCGGCGCAGAAGACGCCGGCGTGGTTGGTGACGGTGCGTCCGGAGGCCGCGCCGATGTCCTCGGGCAGGGCGTAGCGCAGCGGCCAGGGGCTGGGGGTGCGGGCCAGGCCCGGGTCCGGGGTGGTGTGGACGAGCCGGGCCTTGCGGACGGCGAGCGAGGTGCGGGTCGGGCCGAGGATCGCCTCGAACAGCTTGAGGGTGGAGGTGTGGATCTCGGTGACCATGCCGGTGGCGACGATCACGGTGTCCCGGTGGACGGCGGGGGCGAGCCGGTGGAGCTGGTCCTCCAGCAGGGCGAGGCTCTTCGGCACGCGGACGAGCAGCACGTCGACGCGGTCGGGCGGGGTGTCGCGCGTGGTCAGCAGCGTGACCCGGTCGGCCTGCCCCGGGTGGTTGCGGGCGAGGTTGGCGAGGGTCGCCCGACGGCCGAGGTGGGAGTCGCCGATCTGCACCGGGTGGTGCGCGGCGAGCGCGGTGGCGAGCGCGCCCCAGCGGTCGCCGACGACGGCGACGGTGCCGGACAGGTCGGTGCCGCTCTCCGCGAGGTGCCGCAGCAGGTAGTCGTCGGCGGCGTCCCAGGCGCGGAGCAGGTCGCGGGGGTCCTCGGGGAAGCGGGTGAGGTCGAGCTCTCCCCAGGGCGTGCTGAAGCGGTTCATCGTGATCCAGGCTAGCCGACGGCCCGCCGTGGGCCGGGCCGGCGGCCGGGCCGGCCCACGGCGGACCGGCAGGCCGGTGGGCGGCGCGACGGCGCGGCGGCGCGGCCGGTCGAGGCCGCCCGGGCCTCCGGCGGCGGGGGCCGCCGGGCCCGGTGTTAGCCTGCGGCGCAGGTGCGCCGGGGGCGGGGCACGGCCTCGGGGGAACGATGACGGTGGTTCAGGGGACCGGACGGGCGGGCGTGGGACGGCTGCGGGACCGTCGCGGCTGGCGGCCCGTCCGGCTGCTGGTCGGGGCTGCGGTGCTGCCGGTCGCGGCGTACGCGGTGGGTGCGTGGTCGGCGCGGTCCGGCGGCCGGGTCAGGGTCGCGGCACTGCTGGACCGCCCGGTGCTGCTGCTCGGCGCGGCGGCGCTGCTGCTGGTGGCGGCCCTGCTGCTCGCACCGCCGACCCGCGGGCGGACGGCGTTCGCCGGGGCCGCCGTGCTGGTCGGCGGGGTGCTGGCGCTGCGGGTGCTCGTGGGCGTGCTGGACGTCGCGCTGCCGGACCGGACGACGGTGCGGGTCGAGGCCGCACCCGGCCGGTCCGACCGGGTCCTGCTGGTGGTGCGGCACTCCGCCGCGCCGGGCACGGACGTCCACTGGTCGGTCGAGGTGGAGACGGGCCGGGGCTGGTCGGCCCGGCGGTGGCTGCTCGACGTGTTCGGCAACGGCACGGCGGGCGGCCCGTACGGGGGCTGCCACTGGCAGGACGGGGGCCGGCTGGTGGTGCGGGCCGCCGACGGCGACCACGTGTACGCCGTCACCGACGGCGCCGGGCCCGTACGGATCTCCGGACCCTGAACCGCGGCGGGCCCGGCCCGGGGGCGCGAGGGCGCCGTCGAGCACCGCGGGCGGGCCCGGGTCCGCCCGGGGCGGGCGGCGGGCGGGTAGCGTTCGCGCCATGCAGACCAGGCCCTTCCTGTCCGGCGCGGCCGTCCGCCTGCGCCCGGCCACCGGGGGCGACGTGCCCGCCCTGGCGGCGATCCGCGCCACACCGGAGGTCCTCGCCCGGTGGCGCGGCGGCCCCGACATGGCCGCCGAGGTGCGGTCCGACCTGGCGGACCCGGCGACGCCGACCCTGGCGATCGAGTACCGCGGCCGCGTGGTCGGCGCCATCCAGTGGCACGAGGAGGACGAGCCGGACTACCGGCACGCGGGGATCGACGTCTACCTCGACCCGGCGGTGCACGGCCGCGGACTGGGCACCGACGCCGTCCGCACCCTGGCCCGGTACCTGGTCACCGAACTCGGCCACCACCGGCTGGTGATCGACCCGGCCGCCGACAATGCGGCCGCCATCGCCTGCTACCGCAAGGTGGGGTTCCGCCCGGTCGGTGTGATGCGCTCGTACGAGCGCGGCCCGGACGGCGGCTGGCACGACGGCCTCCTGATGGATCTGCTCGCGGCGGAACTGACGTAGCGACCGGCCCGGGTGCCGCGGGCGCCGCCGCCGGGGTGCCGCCGCGTCAGACGCCCGCCAGCCGGGCGGGCCAGGCGCGCTGCTCCGCCGTGTCGGGGACGTCGAGGCCGCGGGCCCGCGCGATCCGCTCCCAGGCGGTGTCGGGAGCGACGCCCTCGCGGACCAGCAGCGCGGCCACGAGCAGGGAGGACCGGCCGATGCCCGCGCGGCAGTGCGCCACCACATGGGCTCCCGTCCCGAGGGCCTCGGCCAGCTCGCACAGGACGGGAAGCACCGCCGCCGGATCGGGGACGGTCAGGTCGGGAACGGGGACGGGGACGAACCGCAGCCCGGCCGCGACGGCCTCCACCGCCTCGTCGACCAGACCGAGTTCGGCGCTCTCGTCGGCGGTGAGCAGGCAGACCAGGATGTCGACGCCGGCGGCGGCGAGGGCCGCCATCTCGTCCCGGAGCCAGTCGCCGCCGCGCGGCCGGGCCATCGTGGACAGCCGCCCCGGCGCCGGGCGGTCGACGGTGAAGAGGGTGGGACGCAAGGGAGTTCTCCTTGTCGGAGGGTACGGAAGGTCCGGAGGGTGAGGCGGAGTGCGGGGTGAGGCGGAGTGCAGGGGAGGCGGTCCGCGCGCGCCGGGCGGATCGGCCCAGGAAGCGCGGTGGCGCGGCACACCACGGTCGGCCGTGGCCCGGGGAGTCGACACCGGTGCCTGGCCGGGCCCACGCTAGCAGGCGGCCCTCGACGGCCCTCGACGGGCCGGATCAGAGCGGGAAGGCCGCCTGGTGGGCGAGCCGGCGGGGCGCGTCCTCGGCGATCGGGGCGAGGAGGTCGTCCAGGTGCAGGAAGGCCTCCCAGAGCGGCTGCCTGCGGGCCGCCGCGAGCCGGCCCGCGACGAGGTCCTCCAGGTCGGGCTGCCGGCGGCCCTTCCAGACCTTGTCGGCGAGGCTCACCAGGAGCTCCTCGGTGCCGAGGCCCGGGCGCTGCCAGCTGCCGTGGCTGCCGGCGTACCGGGCGAGCTCCGGCGGGACGCCGCGTTCGAGCAGCAGGGCCCGGCCGGCCTCCTCGTGGCGCGAGCCCGGCCCGGACAGCTCCTGCGGGTACCGGACCTTGCCGATGTCGTGCGTGGCGGCACCGTACCGGACGCCGTCCGCGTCCACGCCGAGCTCCGCGCCGACCGCCGCCAGCAGCCGCACCGCGACGTCGTGGACGAGCCGGTGGTGCGCGAGCAGCCGCGGCGGGGCGCCGAGTTCGGCGTGCAGCGCGGCCGCCTCGGCCGGCAGCGCGACAGGTTCGAACGGACGGCCTGTCATGCGGATGCCTCCCCCGGCCGGACGGGCCCGGCGCCGCGGAAGGGTACCGCGCCGGCACGGCGGCAGGCCCGCACCTCGCCCGGATACGCGGACGGGCCACCCGGATCGCGGGCCGCCGGGGGCGCTCCTAGGCTGTCGCGCGATGACTGTCGACCGACGCACCGTGCTGCGCGCCTCCGCCCGACTCGCGGCCCTCGCCGCGGCGGGCGGAGTGCTGTCCGCCTGCGGCGAGCCCACCGGGCCGCAGGCCACCGCCGAGCCCCGGGGGTGTCCTTCGCCGCCCGGAGCCGCCCCGCCCACCTGGCCACCGACGGACCGGCCGCCACCGGGATGCCCGCCCCGGGGCAGGGCGCGGCCGGCCCGCCCGGCCAGACCTCGCCGAGCCCGTCCACGAGTCCGCCGCCGGCCGCCGAGCCCTCGCTGGCCCCGGGCACGCCGGACGAGGTGGTCAGCGGGCCGCCCGACCGGCCGGAGGTGGCGCTGACCTTCCACGGTCAGGGCGACCCGGCGCTGGCGACGGCGGTGCTCACCGCCGCCGAGCAGCGCGGCGCGCGCCTGACCGTGCTGGTCGTCGGCAGCTGGCTGGACCAGCAGCCGCAGATGGCGCAGCGGATCCTGGACGGCGGCCACGAACTCGGCAACCACACCCAGAACCACCTCGACATCAGCACCATGTCCGCGGAGCAGGCGTACGCCGAGATCGCCGAGTGCGCCGACCGGCTGCAGCGGCTCACCGGGTCGATCGGCCGCTGGTTCCGGCCGTCGGCGGCCCAGTACGCCAACGCGATGGTCCGCGAGCAGGCCCGGCAGGTCGGCTACCGGCACTGCCTCTCCTTCGACATGGACCCGCGGGACTACACCGACCCGGGTGCCGAGGTCGTGCAGCGCCGGGTGCTGAAGGCGGTGGGCGGCTCGATCGTGGCCCTGCACATGGGGCACCGGGGCACCGCCGACGCACTGCCGGCGATCCTGGACGGCCTGGCCGGGCGGGGTCTGACGGCGGTCACCGCGAGCACCCTCTGCTCCTGAGGCGCCGGGGCCCGGCCCGGGCGTCCGCCCGGGCGGACGGCCCGTCAGCGGCGTCCGCCCGGTAGGCCCTGGCCAGGAGCCCGGACGGCGTGCCAGGGTCGGTCCATGCGATACATCATCATCGGCGCCGGCGCGGTCGGCGGGACGATCGGCGGCCGGCTCTTCGAGAGCGGGCACGAGGTGGTGCTGGTCGCCCGCGGCCCGCACCTGGCGGCCCTGCGCGAGAACGGCCTGCGGCTGGCGGTGCCGGAGGGCGTGCGCACCCTGCCCGTCCCGGCCGTCGGCGGTCCGCAGGAGCTGACGCTGCAGCCCGACGACGTGCTCGTGCTGGCCGTCAAGACCCAGCACTCCGCGCCGCTGCTGGACGCCTGGTCGGCCCGGCCGGTGGCCGGCGGCGGCACCGCCGGCGAGCTGCTCCCGCTGCTGTGCGCGCAGAACGGCGTCGAGAACGAACGCCTGGCCCTGCGCCGCTTCCGCCGGGTGTACGGGGTGTGCGTCTGGCTGCCGTCCACCCACCTGGAGCCGGGCCGGGTGGCCGCCGCGGGCAGCCCGCTCAGCGGCATCCTGCACGTGGGCCGCTACCCGGCCGGCCGGGACGCCACCGCCGAGCGGATCGCCGCCGACCTGTCCGCCTCCCGGTTCCACGCGCCCGTCAGCGACGACGTGATGCGCTGGAAGTACGCCAAGCTGCTGGGCAACCTGCTCAACGCGCTGGAGGCGGTGGCGGGCCCGGTCACCGGCGAGCTCCGCCGGGCGCTGGCCGCCCGGACGGTCGCCGAGGGCGAGGCAGTGCTGGCCGCGGCCGGGATCGGCCACCCCGGCCGCGAGGAGCAGGAGGCGGTACGCGGCGACCGGGTCACGCTGGTGCCGGTCGAGGGCGAGGAGCGCGGCGGCGGCTCCTCCTGGCAGAGCCTGGCGCGCAAGGCCGGCGACATCGAGGCCGACCACCTCAACGGCGAGATCGTCCTGCTGGGCCGGCTGCACGGCGTGCCGACCCCGCTGAACGGGGCGCTGCAGCAGCTGGCGAACGCGTTCGCCCGCGAGGGCCGGGCACCGGGCGGCCTCCCCGAGGCGGACCTGGCGGAGCTGCTGGACGGCTGACGGCCGCCCCGGCCCGCGGTGCCCCGGCTCACGCCATCGGGTCCTGCGGGCCGTACGGGCGCAGCCGCAGCGTGCGGGCGTCCCCGGTGCGGATCTTGTCGGCCTGCGCGACGAGCGTCTCCAGGTTGTCCCGGCCGGCGTGGATGAAGCGTCCGTGCAGGGCGTCGAACCGGCCGCGGGCGGCGTCCACGGCGACCGCGACCACGTAGGGGATGGAGCCCCACTCCTTCATCTCGGCGAACATCGGCATCCCGGCGGTCATGTCGGTGGCGACCGCGCCGGGGCTGATGTCGAGGACCACCACGTGGTGCTCGGCCAGCGAGTCGGCGATGTTGTCGGAGAGCTGGAGCAGCGCGCCCTTGGAGGTCGCGTACGCGGTGTAGTGGCCGTCCGGGCGCAGCGCGAAGCCGGAGTTCAGGTTGAGCACCCGGCCGCGGCCGCGGGCGACCATGCCGGGCAGCACGGCGCGCAGCAGGTTGTAGGGGCCGCGCAGGTTGGTCTCGACGACCTGCCACCACTGGTTCGGGTCGGTCTCCCAGAGCGGGACTTCGGAGCGGTCGACCTGTCCGGCGTTGTTGACCAGCAGGTCCACCGGGCCGAGGTCGCGTTCGACGGCCCGGACGGCCTCCCGGACGGCGCCCGGGCGGGTCACGTCGGCGGTGACCGCGACCCCGCGGGCGCCGCGCCGGACGCACTCGCGCAGGGTCGTGATCAGGGTGTCGTGGGTGCGGCCGACCAGGCCGACCGACATCCCCTCGGCGGCGAGTCCGATCGCGATCTCGCGGCCGATTCCGCGGCCGGCGCCGGTGACCAGTCCGACCTGTCCGGTGAGCGATCCCGTCGCCATGCCGTGCTCCCTCGTCGGTTGCACCGCATTCTCGTCCGGGGACGGGCGGGGGCCGGTCGGCGCACGCACCGGCCTGCCGCATCTCATCCGATCGGCCCAGCGCGCCCGCCCGGCGGCGCGGGGTAGTACGGTCGAGCGGGACGCGCACCCGGGCCGACCCGGCCCGGCGCCGCCCCGCTGAACTGCACAGCACCTTGCTGGGCCACCCCCGGCACCACCGTGAAGGGCATTTGAGTGAGTGACATCGCGCGCGTCGGAGTGGTCGGCTGCGGCCTCATGGGGTCGGGCATCGCGGAGGTCTTCGCCCGCTCCGGGCTGGACGTCCTGGTCTCCGAGGCCACCGGGGAGGCCCTGGAGCTCGGCCGCACCCGGCTGACCAACTCGCTGGCGAACGCCGTCAAGCGCGGCAAGCTGACCGAGGAGGAGCGCGAGGAGACCCTCGCCCGGCTGTCCTTCACCACCGACCTGGCGGACTTCGCCGACCGCGACCTGGTGGTCGAGGCGGTCGCCGAGCGCGAGGACATCAAGGTGGAGATCTTCGCCACGCTGGACCGGGTGGTGACCCGCCGGGACGCGATCCTCGCCTCCAACACCTCGTCGATCCCGATCGTCAAGCTGGCCGCGGCCACCTCGCGCGCCGACCAGGTCATCGGCCTGCACTTCTTCAACCCGGCGCCGGTGCAGAAGCTGGTCGAGGTGATCCCGACGCTGACCACCTCCGCCGAGACCACCGCCCGGGTGGAGGCCTTCGCCGTCCAGGTGCTCGGCAAGGAGCCGATCCGGGCCCGCGACCGGGCCGGCTTCGTGGTGAACGCCCTGCTGGTGCCGTACCTGCTGTCGGCGGTGCGGATGTTCGAGTCGGGTGTGGCGACCGCCTCCGACATCGACAAGGGCATGGAGGCCGGCTGCGCCCACCCGATGGGCCCGCTGCGGCTGTGCGACCTGATCGGCCTGGACACCATCGTCTCGATCGCCGAGTCGATGTACGACGAGTACAAGGAGCCGCTGTACGCCGCTCCCCCGCTGCTCTCCCGGATGGTGGACGCCGGGCTGCTGGGCCGCAAGTCCGGCCGCGGCTTCTACGACTACACCGCCACGGTCTGACCTGCCCGGGGCGCCGTTCCTCCGGCTCAGGGGGCGGCGCCACCGCTCTGGCACAGCGCCGTCACAGCATGGTCACGGCCCTCGGCAGACGGCTTCCGCTCTGGGACGGTGGTGCGATGCGAACTCGAATGATCGTCGGCGGCATCACGGCCGCCGCCGCCCTCACCCTCACCCTGACCGCGTGCAGCAGCAGCGGCACCGCCGCCGCCCCCGCGCAGTCCTCCGCGCCCGCCGCACAGCCCGCGCCGGCCGGCAGCAGTGCGGCGCCCGGCGCCGCGAGCCCGTCCGCCGCGGGCAGCGCCTCGGCGCCCAAGCCGGCCGGCGGCGTGGCCACCCCGAACATGGCACAGAACCTCGCGCTGATCGCGGGCCTGAAGCAGATCGACCCGAACCTGGCGAAGGACCAGCAGGGCGCCCTGGCCAAGGCCCAGGCGACCTGTGGGGAGATCAAGGCGGGCAAGGACGACGCCACGGTGGCCGCGGACGCCGCAGCCTCCTTCAGCGGCAACGGCACCACCCTCACCGCGCAGCAGGGCCAGATGATCGCCGTGATCGTGAAGGCGGCGCTCTGCCCGTGACGGCGCCCCGCGGCGGGGAGATCCGCGGGACGTGACGTGACGGGGCCCGGGAGCGGTATCCGGCTCCCGGGCCCCTGGTGTGCCACCCAATTGCTCGCACCGGCACGTTGAAGAATGCGGATCATTCTCAGAGCGTCGTGTTCGACCTTTGAACTACCGGGCCGTGGCAGAGGCCCAGGCAGGACTTGAACCTGCATCCGACGCTTTCCGTCCGCATCCGGTCGATCCGGTGCTCGGCGGCGAATGCTGAGCCTGGAGCGAGAGTCTGAGTTTCAAGGGGCCGCCTCTACCGATTGGGCCACCCCGGCGTGTCGTGCCGGGGGAGGATTCGAACCTCCACCGTCTCCCCTGCGTCAGCTTCACCATCAGCTTCAGCTTCTGCGCTTGTCGCGCACCCCTCCGCTCGCACGAGGGGATCGTGGGGCTACCCGAAGAGGTAGCCGAACACCGCGTCGCCGGCCCGCCGGTCGGCGACCTCGGCGGAGTTCGCCTCCTCGCGGGCGAACTGCACGGCCTGCTGGAGCTTCTCGACCCGCTGGACGAGGTCGTTGACCCGTCGGGCGGGGAGTGCTCCGGAGAACTTCACCGTCGTCCAGTACCCGACCGGGATGTCCTCGTAGTACACCTCGACCTGCGCGGGGTGCTTCTCGGTCGCCTCGGCCTTGACGTGGTTGCGCGGCACCTTCTTCGTCCGGATGGTGCGCACCGGGTCGGTCTTCCAGGCGTCGGTGGACGGGTCCGGGCTCCAGGACTCGGAGGCGTCCAGCACGGGCAGCTTGCGGACGAACGTGTACAGGTCGGTGAGCTGCTTCTCCAGGAAGAGCAGGTAGGTGACCGGCACGTCGGTGAGCAGTGCGCGGCCGTCGACGACCACGTCGGCGCGGGCGGTGCAGTTGGCGTGGTCCTTGGTGGCGGTCACGTCGAACAGCCGGGTGAGCGAGGCCGCGGTGTCCCGCAGGATGTCCTCGGCGCGCACCTGGACCCGGGTGGACTCGGGCGGCAGCTGCTCGCCCTCCTCGTCCTTCGGCTGGTAGGTGCGGGAGATCCCGGCGAGCAGGGCGGGCTTCTGCAGGCCGTGGTGGGCCTGGGTCAGCTCCTGGAAGGACTTGGACTTGACGCCCTTTCGACTGCGATGATCTGGTTGAGTTTCGCCACGTCCGCGACCCTAGCAACCGGAGCCCCGCGCGTCGCACGAATATTCGGAGACGGCGGTGCGCCCGGGAGCGGCGGTCGGGCCGATCCCGGGCGCACCGTCGGCACGGTGACGCGGCGTCAGCTGTTGATCTGGTACGGGTCCCCGTAGACCTTCCACTTCAGCGGGGGTTGAGGTCGAAGTTCTTGGCGCTGAGGAAGACCAGCTGCTCGGTGTCGACCCGGCTGGTGTCGGCGTGCGCCTCCTCCTTCTTCATGACCACCTTGCGGGCGTCGGCGAAGGCCTTGAGGTACGCCGTCTCGTCGCCGCCCTGGGCGGGGGTCCTCGCCTTCTTCATGGCCGCGGCGCGGATGCCGCCGAAGCTGTCGGAGTCGCCGCCGGGGCCGTGCATCACGATGGCGTCGTAGTACATGAACTGGCCGAGGGCGCGCAGGCCGTCGCTCTTGGCCTGCGAGACCGCCGGGTCGAAGTAGACCCGGTCGCGCTCGTCGTTCTGGGCCTGCTGGAAGAGGGTGTCCTTGGCGGCGGTGGCCCAGTCCTTGGTGAACGCGGAGCCGAGGCCGGCGTGCGAGTCGCTGCCGTTGACCTTCTTCAGCGCGGGGAGGTACTTGGCGAGGACGTTGCCGGACTTGAGGTCGGTGTAGTGCTGCACCAGCTCCAGCATGTCGCCGGTGCCGGAACAGAAGCCGATGATGCCGGCGGTGTAGCCGCGGCCGTCGCCGATGTCCTCGATGTACTTGTACTGCGCCTTCCAGTCCAGCGAGGAGTTCTCGGCGCTGGAGACGAGCTCCATCGCGATCTCCTTCTTGTGGGAGTCGTCGAGGCCGACCGAGGCCGCGGCCCGGACGCTGGCGCCGGCCTGCGAGGCGCCGACCGTGGCGACGGTCAGCGGGACGGCGGCGAGCAGGACCGCGAGGGCGGCCCGGGTGGTGCGAGTGGTGCGGGCGGTACGGTGCTTGGCACTCATGTGACGCTCCGTCTGCTCGGGTGCTCGGGGCATGGGGGTGCCCGAGGACGCGCTCCTTGTTAGGAAACTTTCCTAACAAGAATTGAAGCGTCCACGACGCCACCGCCGCAAGGGGCTTGCGCACAAAGCCGGAAATGGGCACGGCATGTTCACGCCGACACGTGCCGACCGCGGGACGCCGAAGGGCCCCGCCCCGGACGGATCGTCCGGAACGGGGCCCTTCGGGCCGATCGGGCGTCAGACGCCGCGCAGCACCGCGCCGGTGCGGGCGGTCGCCGCGGCCACCGCCGACTCGCGGGCGGCCGAGGCCTCGTCCGCGGTCAGCGTCCGGTCCACGGCCCGGAAGCGCAGGTTGTAGGCCAGCGACTTCTTGCCCTCGCCCGCCTGCTCACCGGTGAAGACGTCGAACAGCCGGATGGCCTCCAGCAGCTCGCCCGCGCCGTCCCGCAGCGCCGACTCCACCTCGGCGGCCGGCACCGCGGCGTCGACGATCAGCGCGACGTCCTGGGTGGCCACCGGGTAGGCGGAGACGCCCGGCCCGGACACCTTCTGCACACCGTCGGCGATCAGCGCGTCCAGGTCGATCTCCATCGCGCTGGTGCGGTCCGGCAGGTGCAGCGCCTTGACCACGCGCGGGTGCAGCTCACCGGCGTGGCCGACGACCCGGCCGTTCACCAGCAGCTCGGCGCACCGGCCCGGGTGCCAGGGCGCGTGCTGCGCCTGGCGGACGGTCAGCTCGATGTTGGCCGCACGGGCCACCGTGCGGGCCGCCTCCACGGCGTCCGCCCAGCCCGCCGGGCCGCCCTTGCCCCACCAGCCGGACGGCAGCCGCTCGCCCGCGAGGGCGACCGCGACGCGGCGCGGCTGGTCCGGCAGGGCGGCGTCGAGCTCGGCGAGCTCCGCGTCGGTGGGCCGGTGCTCGACCGACAGCCGCGGCGCGACCGAGAGCTCCGGCTTGGGCAGGAAGACCGTGCCGGTCTCGAACAGCGCCAGATCCGTGTTCCCGCGGCCGATGTTGCGGCGCAGCGCGCCGAGCAGACCGGGCAGCAGCGTGGTGCGCAGCGCCGGCTCCTCGTCGTTCAGCGGGTTCACCAGCTTGACGGTGCGGCGGCGCGGGTCGTCCTTCGCCAGGCCGAGCGCGTCGAACGCCGCCTCGCCCAGGAACGGGTAGGCGTTGATCTCGACGTAGCCGGCGGCCGCCAGCGCGACACCCGTCCGGCGGTGGAAGCGCTGCGCCTCGGTCAGACCGCGGCCCGGCGGCACGTTCGGCATCCGGGCGGGGACGTTGTCGTAGCCCTCCAGCCGGATGACCTCCTCCGCGAGGTCGTACGGGTCGGTCAGGTCGGGGCGCCAGCTCGGCGGGGTGACCTCCAGGACGTCGGCGCCGATGACGGAGCAGCCGACCTCCTGCAGGCGCCGGGTGACGGTCTCCCGGCCGTACCCGGTGCCGGCGACCCGGTCGGGCAGGTCGGCGGCGATGGTGATGGTGCGCACCGGGTGCGGCGCGGCGATGTCGGTGACGCCCTCCTCCGCGGTGCCGCCGGCGATCAGCACCAGCAGGTCGACGGCGCGCTGGGCGGCCGCGCGGGTCGCCTCCGGGTCGACGCCGCGCTCGAAGCGCTTGGACGCCTCGGAGGGCAGCTTGTGCCGCTTGGCGGTGCGGGCGACGGAGACCGGGTCGAAGTGCGCCGCCTCGATGACGATCTCGGTGGAGCCGGTGACCTCGCCGGTCTCCGGGTCGAGCACCGGGTCGACGATCTCGGTGGTGGCGCCGCCCATGACGCCGGCCAGGCCGATCGGGCCGGAGTTGTCGCAGATCAGCAGGTCCTCGGTGGACAGCTTGCGCTTGACGCCGTCCAGCGTGGTGAGGATCTCGCCGTCCTCGGCGCGGCGGACGAGGATCGGGCCGTCGACCCGGCTGCGGTCGTAGGCGTGCAGCGGCTGGCCGACCTCCAGCATCACGTAGTTGGTGATGTCGACGGTCAGCGAGATCGGGCGGATGCCGGACTTCTGCAGACGGCGCTGGAGCCAGATCGGCGACGGCGCGGCCGGGTCGACACCGGTGACGGTGCGGGCGACGAAGCGGTCGCAGCCGACCGGGTCGGCGACCTTCACCGGGTAGCCGAAGGCGTTCGCCGGCGGTACGTCCAGCAGAGCCGGGTCGGCCAGCGGCAGGCCGTACGCGGCGGCGGCCTCGCGGGCCACACCGCGCATCGACAGGCAGTAGCCGCGGTCCGGGGTGACGGCGATGTCGAGCACCTCGTCGACGAGCTGGAGCAGCTCGACGGCGTCGGTGCCGGGCTCCAGGTGCGACTCCAGCACCAGGATGCCGTGGTGATCGTCGCCCATGCCGAGCTCGCGGGCGGAGCAGATCATGCCGGCCGAGGTGTGGCCGTAGGTCTGCCGCGCGGCGATCGGGAACGGGCCGGGCAGCACGGCGCCCGGCAGCACGACGACGACCTTGTCGCCGACCTTGAAGTTGGTCGCGCCGCAGACGATCTCCTGCGGCTCGCCGGTGCCGTTGGCGTCGCCGACGTTGACGAAGCAGTGCCGGATCGGCTTCTTGAAGCCGGCCAGTTCCTCGATGGAGAGCACCTCGCCGACCACCAGCGGGCCCTTGAGGTCACCGCCGAGCTGCTCGACGGTCTCGACCTCCAGGCCCGCGCGGACGAGCCGGGCCGCCACGTCACGGCCGGTCTCGCCGGCCGGCAGGTCGACGTACTCGCGCAGCCAGGAAAGCGGGACGCGCATCAGATCTCCATCCCGAACGGGAGGGTGAAGCGGACGTCACCCTCGACCATGTCGCGCATGTCGGCGACGTTGTGGCGGTTCATCAGGATTCGCTCCAGGCCCAGGCCGAAGGCGAACCCGCTGTAGCGGTTGGGGTCG
This sequence comes from Kitasatospora paranensis, assembly GCF_039544005.1. Classification (NCBI taxonomy): domain Bacteria; kingdom Bacillati; phylum Actinomycetota; class Actinomycetes; order Kitasatosporales; family Streptomycetaceae; genus Kitasatospora; species Kitasatospora paranensis. Next base: position 6,888,836 of record NZ_BAABKV010000001.1, on the reverse strand, counting down.
ACACCGGCCGCGACCAGCACCCGCGGGTTGACGACACCGCAGCCGCCGAGCTCGATCCAGCCCTCGGAGGAGCAGGTGCGGCACGGACGGTCCGGGTTGCCGACGCTCTCACCGCGGCAGACGAAGCACTGCAGGTCCACCTCGGCGCTCGGCTCGGTGAACGGGAAGTACGAGGGGCGCCAGCGCAGCTCCAGGTGGCCGCCGATCAGCTTCTCGACCAGCACCTCGATGGTGCCCTTGAGGTCGGCGAAGGTGATGCCCTCGTCCACCGCGAGGCCCTCGACCTGGCGGAAGACCGGGGTGTGCGTGGCGTCCAGCTCGTCGGTGCGGTAGACCCGGCCGGGGCTGACCGCGTACAGCGGGGGCTGGCGGTCGAGCATGGTGCGGATCTGCACCGGGGAGGTCTGGGTGCGCAGCACCACGCCGGAGTCGGCCGAGCCGTCCGGGGCCTGCACGAAGAAGGTGTCCTGCATGGAGCGGGCCGGGTGGTCCTGGTGCAGGTTGAGGGCGTCGAAGTTGAGCCACTCCGCCTCCACCTCGGGGCCGGAGGCGACCTCGTAGCCCATGGCCACGAAGGTGTCCTCGATCCGCTCGGCCATGGTGGTCAGCGGGTGACGGGCGCCGCGCGGGGCACGGTCGTAGGGCAGTGTGACGTCCACTGCCTCCTCGACCAGCACGCGGGCGTCGCGCTCCGCCTCCAGTTCGGCCTGGCGGCGGGCCAGCGCCTGGTTGACGGCGCCGCGGGCCTGGCCGATCAGCTTGCCGGCCGCCGCCTTGGCGTGCGGCGGCAGTGCGCCGATCTCGCGGTTGGCGAGGGCGAGCGGCGAACGCTCGCCGGTGTGCGCGACCTTGGCCTGCTTGAGCGCGTCGAGGTCGGCGGCGGCCGCGAACGCGGCGATCGCCTCGTCCCGGGCCTGCTCCACCACCTCGGGCTTGAGGGCCTCGACCTCGACCGGGTCGTAGGACTTGTTGGGTGCCGACATCTCTATCTTTCCCGTGCTCCTGCTCGTGAAGTGGATGGCTCGCCCTTGCGCTACGCCCGGCGTGGCCGGAGCACGGGCATCCCCTGGCCCGGTACCGGGAGGGGTGTCCGCGGCACGGCCGCGCAGGGCGTCCCACAACGCCAAAGGTCGAGTGTAGTCGCAGCACGCCGACGGCCGTTTCGCCGTCCGGGGCGGTGCGCGCGGGGAGCCCGCCGGGGCGGCGGACCTCGGATGCCGTTACAGCATGAAGTCCGGGACGCCGGCGGGCAGGATAAATCGGAAGCGGGCGCCGCCCGAGGGCGCGCGGCTGATCCGGATGACGCCGCCGTGGGCCTCGACGATGCCCTTGACGATGTAGAGGCCGAGGCCGGTGCCGCCGCGCTTGGAGCCGCGCCAGAAGCGGGTGAAGACGCGCGGCATCGACTCCTCGGGGATGCCGCTGCCTTCGTCGCTCACGGTGACCGCTGTCCCTTCCACGACCCTGGGCGGGGTGCCCGGGTGCTCCCAGCCGGCCGCCTCGACGATCTCGCTCGCGGGGGCCACCTCGATGGTGACAGTCCCCTCGCCGTGCCGCACGGCATTTTCCAGCAGGTTGGCGAGCACCTGGTCGATCTTGTCGGGGTCGCCCCACTGCTGGCCGAGCGGCTCGGTGATCCGGATGTCGAAGCGCTCGGCGGGAATCCCGGACGCCACCTTGCCCTCGACGTGCCGGCGCACCGCGGCGGCGATGTCGACGACCTGGCGGCGGACCTCCAGCCGGCCGGCGTCGATCCGGGAGATGTCGAGCAGTTCGGCGATCAGCCGGGTGACCCGGTCCGCGTCGGCGTCGACGGTCTCCAGCATCACCCGCTTCTGGCCGTCGTTGAACCGCTCCCACTTGGCCAGCAGCGTGGCGGTGAAGCCCTTGACGCTGGTCAGCGGGGAGCGCAGCTCGTGCGCGACGGTGGCGATCAGTTCGGCGTGGCTGCGTTCGGTGCGGCGGCGGGCCTCGGTGCCGCGCAGGGCGACGACGACCCGCTGCACCGGTCCGCCGGGCCGCTCGCGGACGTACCGGGCGGAGACCAGCACCTCGCAGCCGCCGGGGAGCAGCAGGTTGCGCTCGGGCTGGCCGGAGCGGATCGCCAGGCCTCCGTACGGGTCGGTGAGCTTCCACCAGCGCCGGCCGTCCAGGTCCTCCAGGGGCAGGGCGTCCGCCAGCGGAGCGCCGAGCACCGCCTCGGGCCGGCGGCCGGTGAGCCGGGCCGCGGCCCGGTTGAAGGTGACCACCCGGCCTTCGGCGTCCGCGACGACCAGGCCGTCCGGTAGGTCGTCCGGGTCGAGCTCCTCCGCGCTGCCGACCATGGGTGTCCTCCCCTGACCCACCGTTCCTACGCCCCGCCGAGGGCGACCCTAGCGCCCGTACTGCTCTGTGCGACACCCTCCGGGCGAGCGCTGCGCCCGGGCCGAGGCGTAGAGGCAGACGGCGGCGGCCGTGGCGAGGTTGAGGCTCTCGGCGTGTCCGTGGATGGGCACGCGCACCACCTCGTCGGCCAGCGCGCGGGTCTCCTCCGGCAGGCCCCAGGCCTCGTTGCCGAACACCCATGCGCCGGGCGCGCCGAGCGTGCCCTCGTCGAGCTCCTGGTCGAGGTCGCGCTCCCCCGCGCCGTCCGCGGCGAGCACCCGGACCCCGGCCTCGCGCAGCCGCGCGACCGCCTCCTCGACCGGCACACCGGTCGCGAAGGGCAGGTGGAACAGGCTGCCGACGGAGGCCCGGACGGCCTTCGGGTTGTACGGGTCGACGGAGGCGTCGGTGAGGACGACGGCGTCCGCGCCGGCCGCGTCGGCCGTCCGGAGCACGGTGCCCGCGTTGCCGGGGTCGCGGACGTGCGCGAGCACCGCGACCAGCTGGGGCCCGGCCGCGAGCACGTCCTCGAACGGGGTGTCGATGAAGCGGCAGAGCGCCACGATCCCCTGCGGGGTGACGGTGTCGCAGATCTCCGCGATCACCTCGTCGGTGGCGGTGAGCAGCGGCAGCCGGGCCTGCTCGGCGGCGTCGACGATGTCGGTGTGCCGCTCCAGCGCCTGCTCGGTGAGGTAGATCTCGACCACGGCGTGCTCGTCCGAGCCCGGCAGTCGCCCGTACGCCACGGCCTCGCGGACCGCCTGCGGGCCCTCGGCCAGGAAGCGGCGCTCCTTGGAGCGCTGGTTGCGCCGGGCCAGCCGGCGGGCGGCGACGACGCGCGGCGAGCGCAGGGAGGTCAGCAGGGGGTGTCGGTGCTCGGCATGCTCTCGTTCTCTGGTGGTCCGGGGTGCGCGACGGGCCCGCAGGCAGCGAGTACCTGCGGGCCCGAAGAGCTCAGCAACCGGGGTGCTGCCTGGATCAGGCGGCGACCTTGGGGGCGTTGACGTCCTCCGGCAGCGCCTTCTGCGCGACCTCGACGAGGACGGCGAACGCGGCGGCGTCGTTGACGGCCAGGTCGGCGAGCATCTTGCGGTCGATCTCGACGCCCGCGGCCTTCAGGCCCTGCACGAAGCGGTTGTAGGTGATGCCGTTGGCGCGGGCCGCAGCGTTGATGCGCTGGATCCACAGCTGACGGAAGTCGCCCTTGCGCTTCTTGCGGTCGTTGAAGTTGTAGACGAGCGAGTGGGTGACCTGCTCCTTGGCCTTGCGGTACAGGCGGGAGCGCTGGCCGCGGTAACCGCTGGCCCGCTCGAGGATGACCCGGCGCTTCTTGTGGGCGTTGACTGCCCGCTTGACGCGTGCCACTTGATTACTCCTTGGGTTGGACCTCGGATCGCTCCGGGCGGTCCGTCATTCGTTGGGGTCGGGAAGGATCAGCTCGTCCCGCGGCCGGGGCCGCGGGTGGGCGATCACTTGCCGAGAAGCTTCTTGATCTTCTTGGCGTCGGCGGGAGCCAGCTCGACGGTGCCGGCCAGCTTGCGGGTCAGCGTCGAGGGCTTGTGCTCCAACAGGTGGCGACGGCCGGCACGCTCGCGCAGCACCTTCCCGGAGCCAGTGATCTTGAAGCGCTTGCTGGCGCCGCTGTGCGTCTTCTGCTTCGGCATGTCGCCGTATCTCCTCGTCGGTCCGCCCCGGCCCGCGCAGCAGTGTGCGGGGCCGGGAGTGGATTCTTCTGCTCGGCCGGGGCGGGAGCCCCGGCCGGGTGGCCGGTTACGAGCCGGTCGCCGAGCCCTGGGGCTCAGGCGTCCTGCTCGGCCTCGGCCGGCTGGTCGACCTCGGCGGGCTCTGCGGCCTCCACGGGCTCCGTGTCCTCGATCGACTCGTGCTCGTCGTCGATCTCGGACTCGGCGCCGGGGGTGCGGCCCTGGCGCTCCGCCTTGCGGGCGTCCGCAAGGGCGCGGGCCTCGGCCATCGCCTCGGTCTTCTTCTTGTGCGGGCCGAGAACCATGATCATGTTTCGGCCGTCCTGCTTCGCCGACGACTCCACGAAGCCCAGGTCCTGGACGTCGTCCGCGAGCCGCTGCAGCAGTCGGAAGCCCAGCTCGGGGCGGGACTGCTCACGACCGCGGAACATGATCGTGATCTTGACCTTGTCGCCCTGCTTGAGGAACCGGACGACGTGACCCTTCTTGGTGTCATAGTCGTGCGGGTCGATCTTCGGCCGGAGCTTCATCTCCTTGATGACCGTGTGCGCCTGGTTCTTGCGCGCCTCACGGGCCTTCATGGCCGACTCGTACTTGAACTTGCCGTAGTCCATGAGCTTGCACACCGGCGGCCGTGCGGTCGCCGCGACCTCGACCAGGTCGAGGTCGTACTCCTGCGCAAGTTCCAGCGCCTTGGCAAGCGGCACGATGCCGACCTGCTCGCCGCTGGGACCGACGAGTCGCACCTCGGGGACGCGAATCCGGTCGTTGATGCGGGGCTCGGTGCTGATGGGGCCTCCTCGGTTGCACCTTTTGCGCTGCGGCCGTCGGGCGGCGGTCGCACGTCGTGGTTTCGACCACTGGGCGGGGCTTCATTCATGCTCCGCTGCCGAAAGGCACCGAACGCACGAAAAAAGCCCCGCACGGTACAGGCGGGGCTCCACACATTCCGGGGCGCCCTCGGGGGGCGCCGCTGGCGATCGCGCGCCTTGCGGCGTACGTCGCGGACCGGACCCGTCGGCCCGGAGGTCGATCGGGTGGGAGACTGTCGCGGTTGCCCTCTCGGGCCTCCTGGGTGGAGCCTCCACTTGCTGGCCGGGTGCCCTGGGGGCTCCTGGCCGGTCAGTCTCGAATCATAGCAGCGTTCGGGGCACGACCGGTATTCCGGCCCCGGGCACCCCGCCTTGTACGCTCCCTGGTGAACGTACCCCCGCCCGACGGAGTGAGCACCTTGACCAGCCAGCCCCACGAGCACGACGACGAGCAGGCGCTCGGCTTCGACGACCTGACCCGCGACATCGCGGAGGTGCCGGCCGTGGAGGTGATCACCACCGTCGCCGTCCACCTGATGAGCGCGGCGGCGGTGAAGTGCGGACTGGCCGAGGGCGGCGAGGCCGACAAGGACCTCGACGAGGCCCGCAAGCTGATCACCGCACTCGCCGGCCTGGTGACCGCCGGCGCGCCGGAGATCTCCAACTTCCACGCCGCCCCGCTGCGGGACGGCCTGCGCTCGCTGCAGCTCGCCTTCCGCGAGGCCTCGCTCGTCCCGGACGCCCCGGGCGCCGGCCCCGGCGAGAAGTTCACCGGCCCGGTCTACTCCTGACCCGCCGCGCCAGGGGCGCGGAACCCGCCTCGGCGGGTTCCGCGCCCCTGGCGCGTGCCGGGGCCGTGCCCCGGTGCCGTGCGAGCCGGACCGGCCGCCGTCAGCGCCGGTAGAAGGGCTCGCCGGACAGTTCGGTGCCCGGCGCCAGCATCGCCATCTCCAGCCCCCGTCCATCCGGACCCGCAGCACCGGGTCGGCGGCCAGCGTGCCCGCCAGCCGCTCGAAGAACGCCCGGGCCCCGTCGCCGTACGCCGTCTCCGGCTCCAGGACGAGCGCGAGCACGCCGTCGACCCCGACCGCGGGGCGCAGGTGGGCGGCAACCACCGCGGGCTCCGCCGCCAGGACGGCCCGCACCGCCTCCCGGACGTCCGGGTCCTCCACCGGCGGCCGGTACGGCCGGTTCTCCGCGAGCGCCCGCAGCCGGGCACCGCTCAGCCGGTAGCTGACCGGGCCCGCCGGGTCGATCAGCAGCGTGTCGGCGCGCTCCGCGAAGGCGACCATCGCCGCCTGCGGCGCGGCCACCGGCGCCGGCCGGGCATCGGCCCGCCAGCGGGCCATCGTCGCCAGCGAGGTGAAGGCGGGCAGCGCCCGCCGCCCGTCCGCGGCCTCGATCACCGGGACGGCCATGTCACTGGTCTTCTCGTGCCGAAGGCCGTCCGCCCCCGTCTCCACCTCCCCCAGCAGCGCCACGATCGGCACCATCAGCCGGCTCGGTGTCAGCGCCGCCAGCAGCGCCGGCTCCTCCGCGGGCCGGCGGGCCCACTCCTCGAGAGCCGAGGCGAGCCTCGGGTCGGCGGTGCCGTCGTCGTCGGCGAATCCGGGGTTCGGGATGTTCTTGGGCTCCACCCGACGAGCCTATGCCACCGCGCGGACGCGCTTCTCAGCCGTCGCTCACCCACGGCTCATGGCCGCCACAGGGGCCCCGGCCAGCATCGCCGCCATGGCAGCAGAGGGCAGGACCCGAAGGGACGCGCGCAGGCGGCGTCGACGGACACGGCGGACGGCAGCGCTGCTCGTCCTCGCCCTCGCGGCCGCCGCCGTCCGGCTGTACCCGGGACGGTCGCAGAGCGCCGACACCTTGCAGGTCGCCGCCACCGAGCCGGCCGGCGCCCCTCCGCCGACGCGGCCGCCCGGCTCGGCGCGCAGCTCGACGCAGGGCTCGCCGACGCCCTCGGCGGCACCACCGGCCACGTCTCCGTCGCCGTGCTGGACACCGCGACCGGTGCCACCGCGGACTACGGCACCGACACCTTCGTGACCGCCAGCATCGTCAAGGTGGACATCCTGGCAGCCCTGCTCCGGCAGTCCGACGGCATGCTGACGGCGGCGCAGCGGACCGCCGCCGCACTGATGATCGAGAACAGCGACAACGACGCGGCCACCGAGCTGTTCGAGGCGGTCGGCGGGGCCGACGGCCTGGACGAGGCCAACGCCGCGTTCGGGCTGACCGCCACCACCGCGGGCACCGACGGCTACTGGGGACTGACGGCCACCACCGCCGCCGACCAACTGCGCCTGCTCCAGGTCGTGTTCGGGACGGACGACTCGCTGGGCACAGCCTCCCGGAGCTACCTGCAGGGGTTGATGGGCCGGATCGCCGACGACCAGGACTGGGGCGTCTCCGCGGCGGACGACGGCGGCGACCCCCGGCTCAAGAACGGCTGGCTGCCGCGGACGGAGAGCGGCGCCTGGGTGATCAACAGCATCGGGCGGGTCGTCCACGACGGCCGCCAGGTGCTGGTGGCCGTCCTGAGCGACGGCTCCGCGACCGAGCAGGAGGGCATCGACCTGGTCGAGTCGGCCGCCTCGGCCGCCGTCGACAGCCTGACCGCGGCCACCTCTACCCAGCGGTAGCCGCCGTGTGGCACGCTGCGCCCATGGCCACCGACCTCGCCCCCGCCGCGCCCGGCGCCGTCGCCGACCGCGCCCGCTACGACCGGGCGACCGCCCACCTCGACGCGCCGCTGGCGATCGTCGACCTGGCGGCGTTCGACGCCAACGCGGCCGACCTGGTGCGCCGCGCGAACGGCAAGCCGATCCGGGTGGCGAGCAAGTCGGTGCGCTGCCGGGCCCTGCTGGAGCGCGTCCTCGCCATGGACGGCTTCGCCGGGATCATGAGCTTCACCCTCGCCGAGTCGCTCTGGCTCGCCCGTTCGGGCTTCTCCGACATCCTGCTCGCCTACCCGTCGGCCGACCGGGCCGCCTTCGCGGAGCTCACCGCCGACCCGAAGCTCGCCGCTGCCGTCACCGTGCTGGTCGACGACCCGGCGCAGCTCGACCTGATCGACGCCGCCCGGGGCGGCGCCGAGACCGTGCGGGTCTGCCTGGAGCTGGACACCTCGCTGCAGCTGCTCGGCGGCCGGGTGCGGGTGGGCGCCCGGCGCTCCCCGCTGCGCACCCCGGAGGCCGTCGGCGCGCTCGCCGAGCTGGTGCAGACCCGCCCGGGCTTCCGGGTGGTCGGCCTGATGGCGTACGAGGGGCACATCGCGGGGGTCGGCGACCGGATCGCGGGCCGGCCGGTGCGCTCGCGGATGGTCCGGCTGATGCAGGACCGGGCGCGGGCCGAACTCGCCGTGCGGCGGGCCGCGGTGGTGCGCCGGCTGCGTCAGGTCGCCGAGCTGGAGTTCGTCAACGGCGGCGGCACCGGCAGTGTGGAGTCGACGGTCGCGGAGGCGGCGGTCACCGAGGTCGCCGCGGGATCCGGGCTGTACGTGCCGCGACTGTTCGACAACTACCGGGCGTTCACCGGGCGGCCCGCCGCGCTGTTCGCCCAGCCGGTGGTGCGCCGGCCCGGCGTCGGCGTGGTGACGGTGCTGGGCGGCGGCTACCCGGCCTCCGGCCCCGCGGGCGCGGACCGCTCCCCGTCCCGCACCTGCCGGCCGGCCTGCGCTACGACCCGCAGGAGGGCGCCGGCGAGGTGCAGACGCCGCTGCTCGGGGCCGCGGCCGACGACCTGCTGGTGGGCGACCGGGTGTGGTTCCGGCACGCCAAGGCGGGCGAGCTCTGCGAGCGCTTCGCCGAGCTGCACCTGGTGGACGGGGACCGCGTGGTGGAGACCGTGCCGACCTACCGCGGCGAGGGCCGGACCTTCCTCTGACCGCGTACAGCACCGGGCGGGCCCGACCAGCGGGCCCGCCCGGTGCCGTACGCATCGCGTCAGGTGTTGGTGCCGTCCTGGGCCCCGGCGGCCGCGGTGCCGATGCCCTGGACGATGGTGTCCATGACGGCGACGTCGGGGGCCTTGGCCGCGATGTCGAAGCCGAAGCGGACGGAGACCAGGCTGCCGCTCTTCGCGCCGGGGAAGACCACCGTCTCCACGTAGCCGTTGTTGCCCTGGGGGGCGTCGACCTTCCAGCGGACGAGGTAGCCGCTGCGGCCCACCACCGTCACGGCCTCGGACTTCAGCTCCTGGTGGCCCTTGATGGCGCCGTAGGAGTCCTTGGCGGCGGCGGCGATGTCGGCCAGCGCGGCCTGCTTGGCGTCACTGCCCTGGAGGCTGCCGGTGACGACACCGCCGAGCGAGCAGTTGGCGCTGCCGTCGGGGCAGGTGTACGTCCCGATGATGAGCGAGGCGTGGCCGTCGGTGCCGGTGCCGCCCTTCCAGCCGCTGGGGATGGGGAGGCTGATGCCGTTGACGGCGTCGACCGCGGTGGTGGCCGAGGAGCCGCTGCCCTTGCCGTTGCCCTTGCCGTTGCCCTGACCGTTGCCCAGCCCGCCGCCGAGGCCGCCGCCGTTGCCCTGGCCGCTGCCACCGTTGCCATTGCCCTGGCCACCGAAGGCGTCCCCGCCGTTGCCGCCGTCGCCGCCGGGGAAGCCCGGGATGCCGTTGCCCCCGGGAAGCCGTAACCGCCCGGGCCGGCCGCCGGCCGGGCCGAGGCCGTGTCCGTGCGGCCGTCCATCGCCAGGTACGTGACGCCGGAGCCGACCACGACACCGGCGAGGGCGGCGACGGCCGCGGCCACCACCGCCGGGCGGGCGGGCCTGCGTGCGGCCTTCGGCGGGGTGTCGGAGGCGAGCGGCGGGTAGTCCGGGTACCGGACGCTGGGGCCGCTCTCCAGTACCTGGCCCTCGATCACGGTCGGCTCGCCGCCGGCGGCCTCCTCCACGGCGCCCGGCCCCGGGCGGGTGGTCGCCGTCCAGCCCTGGCCGTCCCACCAGCGCTCGGGGCGGGGCTCGGTGGTGGTGTCCTTGGGATCCGGGTACCACCCGGCGGGAATCTGCTCGCTCACGCCATCGAATCTAAGGGCGCGCACATAAACGCGATATCAGCGGGAGGGCCGAAACCGCCATTTCGCGATGAGATTACGGTGAGAATCGGATCACCGTGCCGTTGACGCCCGCCGCACCGTCCCCGACCAGGTACGCGGCGGCGGCGGCCAGCCGGTCGACCCGGCCTCCGTCCTCGCCCACCGCGTTGAAGCGGATGCCCTCGGGCCCGAACCGCCCGGCCAGTTCCCGGGTCAGCGTGACCACCCCGGCGGCCGCCACCGTCGCGGCCACCCCGCTCTCGACCGCGGGACCGGCGAGGTTCACCACCGAACCGTGGCCGTGCCGGCGCAGGTACGGCAGGGCGGCCCGGCAGGCGAGGAAGACCGCGGTGAGCCGGCCGTCCAGCACCGCCCGCCAGGTGTCGGGCGAGGTCTCCAGCGGCGGACCGTCGGCGGACGGCGGGCCGCCGGCGCCGTTGACCACCGCATCCAGCCCGCCGAAGGTCTCGTACGCCTCGTCGAACAGCGCCTCCACCATGTACTCGTCCAGGGGGTCGGTGTGCACGAACAGCCCGCCGACCGAGCGGGCCACCGCCCGGCCGGCCCGCTCGTCGGGGTCGGCGCAGACCACCCGCGCACCGTCCTCGGCAAGCCGCCGGGCGACGGCCGCCCCGGCCTCCCCGGCGAACCCGCTCACCCCGGAGACCACCGCGACCCGCCCGGCCGGGCGGCCGGACCCCGCCGACTGCGCCATCCCGCTCTCCTCGGTCACGTACCGGCACGACACGGTCACCGTACGTCGTACCGCCGACCGTGGCCCCGCGGCGCGTGCCGAACCGCCGGATCCCGCCCGATCGGCCCGCCGGGCGGCAGAATCCGCGCCATGACTCCACGGCCCGTGATCGGCATCAGCACACTCGTCACCGACGCCGCCTGGGGGCGGTGGGAGCGGATCCGCACCGTCCTGCTCGCCGAGCGCTACCCGGCGGTGGTGCAGGCGGCCGGCGGGCTGGCCGTCCTGCTGCCGCCGGACGCGGCCGAGCATGCCGCGGACGCCGTCGCCCGGATCGACGCCCTGGTGATCTCCGGCGGCTCGGACGTCGACCCCGCCCGATACGGCGCCGCGCGGCACCCCGAGACCGACGGGGGCGAGCCCGAGCGCGACGCCTGGGAGGCCGCGCTGCTGACGGCCGCGCTGGCCGGCGGGGTGCCGGTGCTGGGCATCTGCCGCGGGCTGCAACTGCTGAACGTCGTCCTCGGCGGCACCCTCGTCCAGCACCTGCCGGACGTGGTCGGCCACCACGGGCACCTGGGCGCGCCCGGGACGTACGGGCGGCACACCGTCCGTCCGGTGCCGGGGACACTGCTGGCCGGGGTGCTGCCGGAGGAGTCCCTGGACGTGCCGACCTTCCACCACCAGGCCGTGGACCGGCTCGGGGACGGGCTGGCCGTCAGCGCCTGGGCCGAGGACGGCACCGTGGAGGCGGTCGAGGGGCCCGGCTTCACCCTCGGCGTCCAGTGGCACCCCGAACAGGGCGACGACCTGCGGCTGATGGCGGCCCTCGTCCGGCAGGCGGCGGCCGTCCGCAGCGCGTCGCTGGCGCCCGTCGGCACATGAGCCGGTCGGCCGGACGGGCGGAACGCGGCAACGACAACGGTCACCAGTGCAGCCTTTGGATCTCCCCACGATCTGGGGTTCACTTCGGGTGCGGGCGGGCAACCGCCCGGTATCGGGAGAGGAGTCCGATGGCCGGCCGCCGGCACGAGCACGACCACGAGCACGGAGACGCGCACGGGCACCAGGACGGCCACGGCCACGGCGGCCACAGCCACGCGGTGTCCGCGGACGCCGACCGGCGCTGGCTGGTGGGCGCCCTCGTCCTGATCACGGCGTTCATGGTGGGTGAGGTCCTGGTGGGCCTGGCCGCCGGGTCGCTGGCCCTGATCTCGGACGCGGCACACATGCTGACCGACGCCGCGGCGATCGGACTGGCCCTGGTAGCCATGCGGCTCGCCGCCCGGCCCGCCCGCGGCGGCTACACCTACGGGCTCAAGCGGGCCGAGATCCTCTCCGCCCAGGCCAATGGCGTCACCCTGCTGGTGCTCTCCGCCTGGCTGGGCTACGAGGCCGTCCGGCGGCTGATCTCCCCGCCGGAGGTGGCCGGCGGCCTGGTGCTGGTGACCGCGCTGGTCGGCGTGGCGGTGAACATCGCGGCGGCCTGGTGCATGTCGAAGGCCAACCGGAGCTCGCTGAACGTCGAGGGCGCCTTCCAGCACGTACTGACCGACCTGTACGCCTTCATCGCCACCGCGGTGGCCGGCGCGGTGGTGCTGACCACCGGCTTCGTCCGGGCCGACGCCGTCGCCTCGCTGATCGTGGTGGCGCTCATGCTGAAGGCCGGCGTGGGCCTCGTCCGGGCCTCCGCGCGGATCTTCCTCGAGGCCGCCCCGGCGGGCATCGACCCGGACGCGGTGGCCGACCGGCTGGTCGCCGCACCGCTGGTCGAGGAGATCCACGACCTGCACATCTGGGAGATCACCTCGGGCCAGCCGGCGCTCTCCGCGCACATCCTGGTCGAGTCGGGCGGCGACTGCCACGCGGTGCGCCGCGAGCTCCAGCGCCGGCTGCGCGAGGAGTACCGGATCACCCACGCCACCCTGCAGGTCGACCACGTCGGCGAGGAAGGTCCGCAGGAGCTGCTGCAGATCGGCCGCGCGGCCGCCATGGAGGCGCTGGAGGCGGAGCACTGCGCGGACGCGCACGGGCCGGTGCACCGCAGCGGGCCGCACCGGCACTGACGCACCGGCAGTGACGCACGGCAGTGACGCACCGGCGGTGTCGGCGGGGTACGGCATCATCGGAGGGTGACCGCACCGCGACTGATGCTGCTCGACACCGCGAGCCTCTACTTCCGTGCCTACTTCGGCGTCCCGGAGTCCCTGAAGTCCCCGGACGGGCAGCCGGTGAACGCCGTCCGCGGCCTGCTGGACTTCATCGCCCGGCTCGTCCAGGACCACCGCCCCGACCACCTGGTCGCCTGCATGGACGCCGACTGGCGGCCGCAGTGGCGGGTCGACCTCATCCCCTCCTACAAGACCCACCGGCTCGCGCCGGAGCCCACCGTGGCAGGTGAGGAGGAGATCCCCGACACGCTGGCCCCGCAGGTGCCCGTGATCGAGCAGGTGCTGGACGCGCTGGGCATCGCCCGGGTCGGCGTGGCCGGCTACGAGGCCGACGACGTGATCGGCACCCTCGCCACCGCGGCCCGGGGCCCGGTGGAGATCGTCACCGGGGACCGCGACCTGTTCCAGCTGGTCGACGACGCCCGCGGCGTCCAGGTGATCTACCCGGTCAAGGGCGTCGGCAACGCCGAGGTCATCACCGAGGCCGCCCTCCTCGACAAGTACGGCGTCACCGGCCCCGAGTACGCCGACATGGCCGCCCTGCGCGGCGACCCCAGCGACGGCCTGCCCGGTGTCAAGGGCATCGGCGAGAAGACCGCCACCCAACTCATCCGCGAGTACGGCGACCTCGCCGGCATCCGCGCCGCAGCCGCCGACCCGGTCTCCAAGCTCACCCCGGCCCGCCGCAAGAACATCCTCGAAGGCGCCGCCTACCTCGACGTCGCCCCCACCGTCGTCCGCGTCGCCACCGACGTGCCGCTGCCCGACTTCGACCCGGTGCTGCCCGGCGAACCCCTCCACCCCATGGCCCTGGAGGCGCTCTCCGAGCAGTGGGGGCTGGGCGGCTCGCTGGAGCGGGTGCTGGCGGTCCTGGGCGGCTGACCGGGCGGGCCGGGCGGGCAGGGCGGGCAGGGGCCCGACAGGCGGCAGAGCTGTACAGACATCTTTCCGCCACAGGACCGCTCCCTGCCGATCGCGTCGCGTTCTTCCGGATGTACCCGCGAGTAGCTAGGGTCCCGCTGTCATGACCGGGGCCCGACAACCGCAGGCCCCGGAGCCGGCCGACCCACCCTCAGGAGAACGCCATGCTCACGCGCCGCTCGGCCGCCGCCCTCGCCTCGGCGGCGGCCGCCGCCCTGCTGCTCGGCGGCACCGCCCCGACCGCCTCCGCCCAGGACACCACCAGCCTCTCGGTGTTCGCCTTCAACGTCGACCTCGGCACCGCGATCGTCGACTCCACCCAGCACGAGCAGGCGGCCACCCGCACCCCGGTGATCGAGTCGATCGTCCGTCAGCACAGCGCCGACGTGGTGATCCTGGACGAGAACTTCAACAACACCTCGACCGCCGACATCAACAGCCGGCTGGCCGACCTCTACCCCTACCGCACCCCGGTGGTCGGCCAGACCTGCTCCGGCGGCGGCTGGACGGGCATCAGCGGCAACTGTTCGAACTCGTGGTTCGTCATCAACGGCGGCACCATGATCCTCTCGAAGTACCCGATCACCGCCCAGTACGCCCACGTCTTCGGCAACTCGACGTACGGCACCTGGGACTACCACGCCAACAAGGGCGCGGCCCTGGTGCGGATCGACAAGGGCGGCACCAAGGCCTGGGTGGTGGGCACCCACCTGCAGGCCGACGAGTCCGACGTCCCCACCGACACCACCCAGGCCACCCGGCTCGGCCAGCTCGGCGAGATCCGCTCCTGGGTGAACGGCATCGCCGGCACCGACGCGCCGGTGCTCATCGGCGGTGACCTCAACGTCGAGTACCTGCACGGGCAGGCCCGCGGCGACTTCGCCAACGCCCAGAACGCCGTCGGCGGCGTCCTCGGCACCCCGGCGACCGACCCCAACGCGACCCGGACCACCATGGACTGCCCGGTCTCGGCCTGGTGCCAGTACATGGCGGGCGTGGAGACCTTCCCGACGGACTACCGGGACGACCTGGACTACCTCGGCTACCTGAACGCGCCGGGCCGGCCCGTCCCGGCCGCGCTGCCGACCGTCACGGTCGACGTCGACCCGCAGCCCGGCTGGACGCCGGGCCAGGTGGACACCCGGGCGCCCAGCGACCACTACCCGGTCGAGGCCACCTTCCAGCTGCACTGACACCGCCGGGAACGGACGCGGGGCCCCGGTCGCCGGAAGGCGATCGGGGCCCCGCGTTGTCCGGCGGCTGCCCCCGGCTACCCCACCGAGGAGTAGGCGATGATGCCGCGGCGCAGCGCGTCGACCGCCTTGCGGGCGGTGGTGCGCAGCTCGGCGTCCTCGCCGGCGGCGTCCTGGATCTGGCCGAGCACGTCGATCAGCTGCTTCGTCCAGCGGACGAAGTCGCCGGCCGGCAGTTCGGCGTCGCGCAGCACCGCGTCCAGGTTGTGGCCGAGCGCCCAGCGGTAGGCGACCCAGGCGAAGCCGAGGTCGGGCTCGCGCTGGCCGACGCCCTCGGCGGTGGAGATCTTGTGCTGCTCCTCCAGGGCGTCGAGGTGGCCCCAGATCCGGATCATCCGGCCGAGCGCCTCCTTGGCCCCGCCCTCCGGCACCCGGGGCGCGGCCGCGTCGTCGGCCTGCCGGGACTCGTAGACCAGCGCCGAGGCGCAGGCGGCGAGTTCGGCGGCGGCGAGGCCGTTCCAGACGCCCTCGCGGATGCACTCGGAGGCGAGCAGGTCGAGTTCGCCGTAGAGGCGGCCGAGGCGCTTGCCGTCCGCGGTGACGGTGTCGCCGCTGAGGTAGCCGAGGTCGGTGAGCAGGCCGCAGACCCGGTCGAAAGTCCGGGCGATGGTGTGCGTGCGGGAGCGCATCCGGCGCTCCAGCAGGTCGGTGTCGCGGTGCAGCCGGTGGTAGCGCTCGGACCAGCGGGCGTGGTCCTCGCGCTCGTCGCAGCCGTGGCAGGGGTGCTGGCGCAGCGCGGCGCGCAGCCGGGCGATCTCGGGGTCGTCGGCGGCGGCGGCGCGGCCCTTGCGGTAGCGCTCGGGCTCGACGTGGCCGGCCTTGGTGCGCAGCGCGGAGGCGAGGTCGCGGCGGGACTGCGGGCTGCGCGGGTTGAAGGACTTCGGGATCCGCATCCGGTCGACCGCCTGGACGGGGTACGGGAAGTCGATCATCGCGAGCCGCTTGACCTGGCGCTCGGCGGTGAGCACGACGGGCCGCGGCCCGTCCTGGTAGTCGGGGTGGCGGGGTGCGCCGCGGCCCGTCCGGTTCACCGGGGGCAGGCCCGGGTCGAGGACGAGCGCGAGGCCGGCGAACTTGCCGGCCGGCACGTGGATGACGTCGCCGGGCTTGAGCTGCTCGATCGACTCGGCGGCGGCGGAGCGGCGCTGGCCGGCGCCCTCGCGGGCGAGTTCGTTCTCGCGGTCCTTGAGCGCCCGGCGCATGCCCATGTACTCGTCGAAGTCGCCGAGGTGGCAGGTCATCGACTCGCGGTAGCCCTCCAGGCCCTCCTCGTTGCGCTGCACCTGGCGGGCGAGGCCGACCACCGACCGGTCCGCCTGGAACTGCGCGAAGGAGGTCTCCAGCAGTTCGCGGGAGCGGTGCCGCCCGAACTGGCCGACCAGGTTGACCGCCATGTTGTAGGACGGCCGGAAGGAGGAGCGCAGCGGGTAGGTGCGGGTGCCGGCGAGCCCGGCCAGCGCCTCGGGGTCGATGCCGCGCTGCCAGAGCACCACGGCGTGGCCCTCGACGTCGATGCCGCGGCGGCCGGCCCGGCCGGTGAGCTGGGTGTACTCGCCGGGGGTGATGTCGGCGTGGGTCTCGCCGTTCCACTTGACCAGCTTCTCCATGACCACCGAGCGGGCGGGCATGTTGATGCCGAGGGCGAGGGTCTCGGTGGCGAAGACCGCCTTGACGAGGCCCTTGACGAAGAGCTCCTCGACGACCTCCTTGAACCGCGGCAGCATGCCGGCGTGGTGGGCGGCGATGCCGCGCTCCAGCCCGTCGAGCCACTCGTAGTAGCCGAGGACGTGCAGGTCCTCGTCGGGGATGTCGTAGCAGCGCTGCTCGACGATCTCCCGGACCTGCCGGCGGTCGCTGTCGCGGTTGAGCCGCAGCCCGGAGGAGAGGCACTGCTGGACGGCGGCCTCGCAGCCCGCGCGGCTGAAGATGAAGGTGATCGCGGGCAGCAGGCCCTCGGCGTCGAGGCGTTCGATGACGTCGACCCGGCTCGGCGTCCAGACCCGGCCGGGGCGGCCGGTGGGCATGGAGCGTCCGCGGCCCTTGGCGAAGCGGTCGCGGCCGCCGCGGTCGATCTCGGCGCGGGCGAGCCGGACGAGCTCGGGGTTGACCGCCTTGGCCGGGTTGCGCGGGGCGTCCTTGGGGCGGCCGTCGCGGTCCGGGTTGGCGAACAGGTCGTACATCCGGTTGCCGGCCATGACGTGCTGCCAGAGCGGGACGGGCCGGTGCTCGGAGACGATCACCCGGGTGCCGCCGCGGACGGTGTCGAGCCAGTCGCCGAACTCCTCGGCGTTGGAGACCGTCGCGGAGAGCGAGGCGAGCACCACCGACTCGGGGAGGTGGATGATCACCTCCTCCCAGACCGCGCCGCGGAAGCGGTCGGCGAGGTAGTGGACCTCGTCCATCACCACGTAGCCGAGGCCGTCGAGGGCACGCGAGCCCGCGTACAGCATGTTGCGGAGCACCTCGGTGGTCATCACGACCACCGGCGCGTCGCCGTTGACGCTGTTGTCACCCGTCAGCAGGCCGACCTTGGCTGCGCCGTAGCGCTTGACCAGGTCGCCGAACTTCTGGTTGGAGAGCGCCTTGATCGGCGTGGTGTAGAAGCACTTGCGGCCGCTCGCCAGCGCCAGGTGGACGGCGAACTCGCCGACGATGGTCTTGCCGGAGCCGGTCGGTGCGGCGACCAGGACGCCCTCACCGGCCTCCAGGGCCCGGCAGGCCTCGATCTGGAACGGGTCGAGCGGGAAGTCGTAGAGCTGCTGGAAGCCGTACAGCTCGGTCGCCTGCTCGGCGGCGCGGCGGCGGGAGGCCGCGTAGGCCTCGGCCGGGCTGAGCTGCTCCTCGGGCATGGTGCTGTCCATCGGCGTCACCTTCTCTTCCCGTGGAAGTGCTGCCCGAACGGGCCGGACGGGGGCGCAGACGGCGACGCCTGCGGCTGCGGGGCCGGGCCGACGTGGGCCGGGGCCGGGGCGCAGCGGATGTGGTGGGTGTGGTGATCGAGCATCTCGCCCAGAGGTTACCCGGCAGAACGGACATCGATAGCACCGTTTTTCCACGCCGGGCCGGGGCGGCGGACGGCTCGGGGCACGGCCGGCCGGGCGGTGACCCGGTGTCGCCGATGATGACCGCTGCGTCGCGGCGACACGCCGACGGATGGCAGGTCAATCACATCCTGAGTTGCAAATGTCTTCAAGCCGTCGCCGTAGCGACGTGATCCGATCACCAAACGAGCATCGGTGAACTGTTCCGGTCAATGACCGATTACTTCGCGATCGTCTCCCTACAGTCGGTGCCGAACCCGCCCGAACGGAGTGCGGGCACCGGCACCAGCAGGAGGAACGACGATGGCGAACCTGGAAACCTCTCTCAAGGAAGCCATGGCGATCGAGGGCGCGATCGGCGTGGCCCTGGTCGACTACGGCAGCGGCATGGCCCTGGGCACCCTCGGCGACGGCGTCGAGATCGACCTCAACGTGGCGGCCGCGGGCAACACCGACCTGGTGCGCGCCAAGATGCGCACGATGGAGATGCTCAACCTGCACGACAACGAGATCGAGGACATCCTGATCACCCTCTCCAGCCAGTACCACCTGATCAGGCCACTGACCACGTCCACCGGACGGGGCCTGTTCCTCTACCTCGCGCTCAACCGCAGCCGGTCCAACCTGGCGATGGCCCGGCACCAGCTCAAGCGGATCGAGGCGGGCCTTGAGGTCTGAGCGGGCCGGCGGCACCGGCACGGCGTCGGAGAGGGGGCGTGATGCCCGTACCGCTGTACCAGGCGAAGGCCGAGTTCTTCCGGATGCTGGGCCACCCGGTACGGATCCGGGTCCTGGAGCTGCTCCAGGCCGGGCCCATGCCCGTCCGTGACCTGCTCGCCGATATCGACATCGAACCGTCCAGCCTCTCCCAGCAGTTGGCGCAGCTGCGCCGGTCCGGGCTGGTGACGGCCACCCGGGAGGGCTCCACCGTGGTCTACGCGCTCGCCGGCGCCGACGTCGCCGAGCTGCTGCGCACGGCCCGCCGGATCCTCACCGAGATGATCCAGGACCAGGGCGTCCTGCTGGCCGAGCTGCGCGCCGCGGACTGACCCCCGTCGGCACCGGACGCCGCGGCGCCGCGCCCGGGACGGCGCGGCGCCGGCCACCGGATCACCCTTCCATCGCATCGAACTGACGATCTGTCATGAACAGGGGACAACTCTCGCCCGATCTCTTCCATGTGACCGATGACATGTGAAATATTACCGGCGCTCGACCACCCTCGTCCCGAAAGGACTCGGTCCGTGCGCCGACTGTCCGCGGCCCTCGTCGCCGCGCTCACCACCAGTGCGATATCCGCCGCCCTGGTCGCCACCCCCGCCCAGGCGGCCCCGCCCACCCCGCGGGCCGCCGGCCCTGCGGCGGCCGTCGCCCCACCGGGCACGGACGGCCGCGAGGGGCCCGAACAGCCGCCCGCCCCGCAGGAGCGGCGCAGCCAGGCACTGCGCAGCCAGGCGCTGGAGCAGCTCAACCGGGGCACTCTCGCCCGCACCCCGCAGGGCACCGCCCCCGCGAAGGTGCGGATCGGCGGCGACTACGTCCAGCTCGCCCGGCAGCGCACCGACCGGGTCTTCGTGATCCTCGCCCAGTTCGGCGACCAGGTCGACGACACCACGCAGTACCAGGGACAGCCGCGCTACGGCGGCACCCCGGGCCGCGGCACAACACGATCCCCGAGCCCGGCCGGGACGACACCCACACCTACTGGAAGAGCGACTTCAGCCGCGACTACTACCAGCGGATGTTCTTCGACGCGACGCCCGGCGCCGACTCCGTCCGCAACTACTACCGGACGCAGTCCTCCGGCCGGTACGACATCGAGGGCACCGTCACGGACTGGGTGACCCTGCCGTGGAACGAGGCCCGGTACGGCTCCAACAAGGGCCCGCAGGGCAGCGGCGCCTGGACGCAGGCCCAGGAGTTCGTCCGGGACGCCACCAAGGCCTGGTACGACGGGGAGATCGCCAAGGGCCGCACCGCCGCGGACGTGAAGGCCGAACTCGCCCGCTACGACGTGCAGGACCGCTACGACCACGACAAGGACGGGAACTTCGACGAGCCCGACGGCTACCTCGACAACGTGATCGTGGTGCACGCCGGGGTCGACGAGACCTGGGGCGGCGGCGCCCAGGGCGCCGACGCGCTGTGGGCGCACCGCAGCTGGGCCTTCCCCGACCCGTCCGGGCAGAGCGGCCCGGCGGGCGACCGGATCGGCGGCACACCCGTCGGCGACACCGGCCTGTACGTCTACGACTACCTCCAGGCCGGCGAGAACAGCGGCGTCGGCCTGTTCTCCCACGAGTACGGGCACAATCTCGGGCTGCCCGACCTGTATCCGACCTCGGGCGGCGACAACGCGGTCAACTTCTGGTCGCTGATGTCGTCCGCGTCGTACCTGGGCACGGGCCGGAGGAACACCACCGGCTCCTACCCCGGCGACCTGGACGCCTGGAGCAAGCTCCAGCTCGGCTGGCTGAACTACGACGAGGCGCAGGCCGCCACCCGCTCCAGCCACGCGCTCGGGGTGAGCGGCTACAACACCGACCAGGCACAGGCCGTGCTGGTGCACCTGCCGCCCGGGCGGACGACCACCACGCTGGCCGACCCCTTCGAGGGCGCCGCGCAGTGGTGGAGCGGCACCGGGGACGGCATGGACGCCTCGCTGGCCCGGACGGTCGACCTCACCGGGCGCGGGTCGCCGGCCGCACTCGACGCGGCGGCCTGGTACGACACCGAGAAGGACTACGACTTCCTCACCGTGGAGGCCTCCACCGACGGCGGCGCCACCTGGACCCCGCTGCACGGCACGGCCGGCGGCGCCCCGATCGGCGACACCCCGGCGCTCACCCCCGGCCTGTCCGGCAACTCCGGCGGCTGGACGCCGCTGCACATCCCGCTGGACGCCTACCTCGGGCGGCCGGTTCAGATCCGGGTGCACGTCACCTCGGACGGCAACACCCACGGCAAGGGCGTCCTGATCGACGCGGTGAAGGTGACCGCGGGCGGCACGACCCTGGTCGAGGACGGCGCGGAGGGCGGCGGCGCCGGATGGGCATCGGCCGGCTTCTCGGTCATCCGGGGCAGGGACGCCGTGCAGGACCACCCCGGGCGTACCTGGTGGAGAACCGGCGCTACGCCGGGTACGGCGCCTACCTGCGCACCGGCCCGTACAACTTCGGCTGGACGGGCGTGGCGGGCAAGGCCGGGGTGATCGACACCTACCCGTACCAGGAGGGCGTGCTGATCTGGCTCTGGGACACCGCCTACTCCGACAACAACACCAAGGACCACCCCGGCGGGGGACTCGTGCTGCCGGTGGACGCCCGCCCGCAGGTGGCCCGGTTCGCGGACGGGACGCGGGTCAACGCCCGGTTCCAGACCTACGACGCGGTGTTCTCGCTGCGGCCGACCACCCCGGTGCTGCTGCACAGCGCGGGCGTGGCCACGCGCTTCCCGGCGGAACCCGCCGTCCCGGTGTTCGACGACCGCACCGGGCACTACCTGGACCCGGCGTATCCGGAGATCGGGGTCGCGGTGCCGGACACCGGCACCAGGATCGAGGTCGTCCGCGAGGCCCAGGGCGGCCGGCTGACCACCGTCCGGGTCGGCCCTTCGGCCTGACCGTCCGCCCGGCGAGGCGCCGTGCCCCCGCTCCCGCACCCCGGGGGCGGGGGCACGGCCGCGGCCCTGCAGCCGGCCGCCGGGTTCGGCCCCGGGATCGCGATCGTGGGCCTCAATATCACACCGGGGTCGGGGTTCGCCGCAGTTGTCCCCGATCGGCTGCGATCTCGGGTCTCCGGCGCCCATCGGGCAGTCAACCACGGAATCCGTCCGCTAGGTTCGGTGCTGGGAGGGGTGCTCGGGAGCACGTCCGGCGTTCGGCCGGCGCTCGGGGCCGCCGTCGTCGGCGCGCCCACCTCGCTCCTCCGGGCTCCTCTGGCTGCCGCCCTCGCCGATTCCCGGTATCCGCCCGCCGCCTGCGGCATCGGGCACGTGCTGACGGATCGTCAATCCCCGTGCGGGAGTTCGGGCATATGCCCGAGGAATGTGCCGGAACCCTCCCCCACCGCCTCACCCTCGCGGTAGCGTTACGGCCCGATGGGGCTACAGCCAGTGAGGGCGTGGCCACAGAAGCGTGCCGTCCGGGCATGTGGGAGGGGTGCGTAACCGTTGCCGGGGATCGACGACTGCCTGACCGAGGCGATGACCATCACCGGGGCCCTGGGGGCCAGCCTGGTCGACTGGACCAGCGGGCTCGCGCTCGGCGCCGTCGGGGCGGGCCCGGGCGGCGACCACGACACCGGGGCCGCCGACGCCACCGAGGTGGCCCGGGCGATCACCCAGACCTCGACCTTCGCCGACCCGGCCGCCCGGACCGCCCCCGCCGACGACGTCATCATCACCTCGGCCGGCTCGTACCACCTCATCCGCTTCATCGAGACCGCCTTCGACAGCAGCGTCTTCCTCTACCTCCGGCTGGACCGGGCGACCGCCAACCTCGCGATGGCGAGACTGCGCCTGGCCTCCATCGTCGAAGGGCTGGTGATCGCCTGATGCAGCCCGCCCTCCGGCCGGACACCCGGCCCGTCCCGCGGCCCGTCGCCGACGCCCTTCCCGAGCCCGTCGCCCAGCGGTTCGGCCGGCTGCCCCGCCGCCACCGGTCCGGCTTCGCCCCGGCCACCGTCTTCGAGGCCGCCCTGACGGACCTGTCCGCCGACCGTGCGACCGGTGCGCTGCACGGCTCCGCCGGCACCGTGCACCTGGTCGCCGGCGAGGTGGTGCACGCCGAGAGCCCGGCCGCCTCCGACGTCGCCGCACTGCTCACCTCGGCCGGCCGGATCTCCGCCCGCACCTGGGCGGACAGCGTGGCCGGCGCCCGCGGCGCCGCGGCCGACCACCTGGTCGCCACCGGGCTGATCGGCCGCGGCGAACTCGAACTGTGCCAGCTGACCGCCGTCATGGACGCGGCCTACTTCGCGCTGCCGCAGAACGACGGGCCGATCGGCTTCCTGCCCGGTGTCCGACCCGCGCTCACCCTCGGCCGGCCGCTGAACGTCGGCACCCTGCGGCTCGGCGCCGGCCGGCGGCGCACCCTGCTCGACCGGACGTGGCCGGCCCCGCAACTGGACGACGCGCCTGTCCGGCCCCGCACCCAGTCGCCCTGGACCGAACGGCAGCTGGGCAGTTGCAGCGGCCGCCGGCGGGCCGTGCTCGCCGCCGCCGACGGCTACCGCACACCGACCCAGATCGCCCGGCTGCTCGGCAGGTCCGCGTTCACCACCCTGCTCGACATCCGGCACCTCGCCGCGGCCGGACTGATCGAAGTCCCGCTCCCCCGGACCGGCTCCGCCCCGGCGGCCGTAACCGTCAGGGCCCGCCACCGGGCACCGGGGCCGGCGCTCCCGCCGGGCGCCGAGCCCGCCACCGCACCGTCCGCGCCCGGCACGCCGGCCGGAGCGCGCGCACCGTTCCCGTCGTCCGGTCCGGCCGTCCCCCGCCGGGTACCCCTGCAGGCCGGGCCCTCCCCCGCCCGTGCGGAGGTGCTGCTGCCGCCGCTCGGATCGTCCGACATCCCGCCCGATCCGGAGATCGCCCTGCTGCTCCGGATCCGAGCCGCCCTGGAGGCCCGACTGTGAGCGTCCCATCCGCCCGTACGCCCTGCTCGCCGGCGTCATGAAGCGCGCCCTGCGCCAGTTCACCGGAAGGCGTTCACCGATGATCCCCGAACCCCAGGTGCTCACCGAGCTGCGCGGCCTGCGCGCGACCGTTCCGCACCTCACCGGCGGGCTGGTCGCCACCACCGACGGCCTGGTCGTCGCCCACGACACGGACGGGCTGGAACCGGAGGGGCTGGCCGCGCTCACCGCCGCCGCGCTCGGCGTCGGCGCGCGGCTGATCGAGGCCAGCGGCCAGGGCGGCTTCCGCGAGCTGCTCACCCGCGGCGAGAACGGCTACACGGCGACGTACGCGGCCGGGGGCTACGTCGTGCTGACGCTGTTCGCCGGGCCGGACGCCAACGTCGGGCGGCTGCACTTCGAGGCCCGCCGGGCCGGCGGCCGGATCGCGGCGCTCGCGGACGCCGCGCTGGAGCGCTCCGACCGGCCCTAGGGCCGCTCCACCCCACGACTCATCTCCCGAGCACCGTCATCTCCCCGTTTCACCACCGAAAGGAACACCCCCATGGCAAGCACCGAGCACTCCCTCAAGGACGCGATGAGCTCGATCGAGGGCAGCATCGGCGTAGCCCTCGTCGACTACAACAGCGGTATGGCTCTCGGCACCATCGGCGGCGGCGCCGAACTCGACCTGAACGTCGCCGCGGCCGGCAACACCGACGTGGTGCGGGCCAAGGTCCGCGCCATCGAGATGCTCAACCTCAACGAGGCGATCGACGACATCCTGATCACCCTGAGCACCCAGTACCACCTGATCAGGCCGCTGACCAGCCGCTCCGGCAAAGGTCTCTTCCTCTACCTGGCGCTGGAGAAGGGCCGCGCCAACCTGGCCATGGCCCGCCACCAGCTGAAGCGCATCGAGGCCGACCTGGAGGTCTGATCCTCCGATCCTGACGCTCCGTCAGCCGCGGGCCGGCGGGACCGGGTGCCGATCGGCGCCCGGTCCGGCCGGCCCGCGGTGCGCCGGGACGCCCGCCGCCACCTCGGGCAGCCGAAGGCCCCGGACGGAGGACAGCGCCAGCAGCGCCGTGTTGGACACCAGGTGGAAGAGCACCCCGACGGCGAGCACCGTCCGCACCCCGGCCGCCCGGCCCAGCGGTCCGGCCGCCGCCAGGCCCACGGGCCCGAGCACGAAGGCGCCCAGGGTCACGTACGAGCCGACCCGGGAGAGCGCCTCGGCCGGCACGAAGCTCTGCAGGGTGATGCTCCACTGCGCGCCGGACACCGCCTGGGCGACCCCGGCCAGGACCCCGCCCGCGGCCACCACCGGGAGCGGGGCGGCCAGCGCCAGGCAGGCCGCCGGGGCGGCGTAGCCCAGCCCGGCCACGGTGGCGGCGACCAGCGGGCGGCGGGCCCGGCGGCCCAGCAGGGCCAGCGCGCCGAGGACGGATCCCGCGCCGTAGCAGCCGACGACCAGACCCCACGCGCGGGCGCCGCCGTAGCGCTCCAGCGAGGCCACCGGGCCGAGCACCAGGTACGGCGCCCACAGCACCAGGTTGAACAGCCCGGCCTGGAGGGTCGCGGCCCACAGCCACGTCGTGCCGAAGAACAGCCGCCGGCCGGCCCGCAGATCGGCGAGCAGGCCGGAGCGGGGACCGGTCGCGGCGG
Source organism: Kitasatospora paranensis (assembly GCF_039544005.1). NCBI lineage: Bacteria > Bacillati > Actinomycetota > Actinomycetes > Kitasatosporales > Streptomycetaceae > Kitasatospora > Kitasatospora paranensis. Next base: position 6,863,556 of record NZ_BAABKV010000001.1, on the reverse strand, counting down.
CAGCCGCGGGCGGGCGGGTGCGCAGCGCCGCCAGCGCGAGCGCGCTCAGGGCGAAGGTCAGCGCGTCGAAGGCGAGCACGGGGGCCGGCCCGGTGACGGCGACCAGCAGCCCGGCGAGCACCGGTCCGGCCACCGTTCCGGCCGAACGGCCCATCCCGAGCAGGACGTTGGCGTCGTGCCGGCGCGCGGCGGGGACGAGCGAGGGGACGATCCCGTCGAGCGACGGGGCGAAGAACGCCTCCGCGGCGCTGCCGAGCGCCACCAGCGGGAGCAGGGCGCCGAGCGGCGGGGCGCCCGGCAGCAGGAGCAGGGCGGCCACCCCGGCCTGGGCGAGCACCCGGACGACGTCCGATCCGAGCATCACCAGTCGGCGCGGCAGCCGGTCGCCGGCCACCCCGCCGCCGAGCAGCAGCACGGTCATCGGCAGGACGCGGGCCGCCATCACCCAGCCGAGCGCGGCGGGCGAGCCGGAGCGTTCCAGGACGGCGAAGACCAGGGCCACCGTGGCCATGCCGGTGCCCAGTTGTGAGGCCGTGAAGCCTGCCAGGAAGATCCGGAAGTCCCGTTCCCCGAGTACCGCCGCGCGTCCGCGCACCGCGCCCCCGCCTCTCCCCGTCCCGTGCTCGCGGACGGCCGCCCGCCGTCCCGATCGTGCCCCGCCGACGACTCCCAAGTCAATGCTTGGGGGTGATCGGGGCGGCGGCCCCCGCCGGTACCGTTCCAGGTGTGACAGCCGCCGATCCCGTCCTGCGGGCCCTCGCCCACCCCGTCCGACTGCGCATGATGTCGCTGCTCTGGACGGCCCCGATGTCCGCCGCCGAACTCGCCCGCGAACTGGGCATCTCGCACGCCCTGGCCAGCCAGCACCTGCGCCGGCTCGACGCCGCGGGGCAGGTGGAGCTGGCCGAGGTACGGGCCCGGCGCGGCGGGCGGGAGCGCCGGTACCGGGCCGTCCGCGGCACCCCGCTCTCCGACCGGGTGGACGGCACCGCACTGCTCGCCGAGGCGCTGGCCCACAACCTGCGCGAACGGGCCGCCCGGCGCGCGGCGGACACGCCCGGCGTCACCTGCGACGCCGAGCTCTGGGTCGACCCGCAGGCCTGGGAGCGCGCCCGCAGCCGGCTCGCCGAGGCGGTCGCCGAGCTGCACGACGCGGCCCTGCCGCCGCATGCGGCCGGTTCGGTCCGGGTGAGCGCGAGCGTGATGGCCTTCCCGATGACGGAGGACACACCCCCGGACGCCGATGGCACCGCGGGCACCGCAGACGGCGACGGCACCGCGGGCACCGCAGACGGCGCGGGGGTGTCCGGCGCAGGGGCCGATCAGTAACATAACAATGTGAAATTGCACCGAGCCTTCGGAGGCCCGGTCGCTCACTCCTGCCCCGAAGGAGATCCCCGTGACCGGTCGGCCCAGCCCGATACCGCCCAACACCGGCAGCCACGACCTGCCCGTCTCCCCCGCCCTGGACGCCTTCATGGCCACCGCGTGGGCCCCGACCCCGCTGCCGGCCGAGGACCGGGTCGCCGGGTACGCCGCGATGCCGGCCCGGCGGGCGGCGCTGGCGGCCGCGTTCCCCGGCGAGCGGCTGATCGTCCCGGCCGGCCGGCTCAAGGTCCGCACCAACGACTGCGACCACCGCTTCCGCCCGCACAGCGCCTACGCCTGGCTGACCGGGCTCACCGGCGAGGACCAGGTCGGCCACGTCCTGGTGGTGGAGCCGGACGGCGAGGCGGTGCTGCACCTGCGGCCGCGCTCACCGCGCGGCGGCGGCAGCTCCGAGTTCTACCGCGACCGCAGGTACGGCGAGTTCTGGGTCGGCCGGCGGCCGGACCTGGCCGAGGCCGAACGGCTCACCGGCGTGCGCACCGTCCACCTCGACGACCTCGGCAAGCTGCTCACCGGGCCCCAGCCGCCCACCCGGCTGCTGGCCGGCGTGGATCCGGAACTCGACGCGCTCGCCGGCCGGCCCTCGGCCGCGCTGCGCGCCGGCGACGACCGGCTGGAGGCCGTGCTGGCCGAGCTCCGCCTGGTCAAGGACGCCTGGGAGGTCGAGCAGCTGCAGCTGGCCGTCGACCACACCACCGCCGGCTTCGCCGACGTCGTCCGTGAACTGCCCGCGGCACTGCGCCACCACCGCGGCGAGCGCTGGCTGGAGGGCACCTTCGACCGGCGCGCCCGCGCCGAGGGCAACGGCCCCGGCTACGAGACCATCGTCGCCTCCGGCGCGCACGCCTGCGTCCTGCACTGGATCCGCAACGACGGCCCGCTGGACGCGTCCCGGCTGCTGCTGCTCGACGCGGGCGTGGAGACCGACACCCTCTACACCGCCGACATCACCCGCACCCTGCCGCTGAGCGGCCGCTTCACCGGGGTCCAGCGGGAGGTCTACGAGCTGGTGCTGGCCGCCCAGGAGGCGGGCATCGCGGCGCTGCGCCCCGGCGCCAGCTTCCGCGACTTCCACCACGCGGCGATGCGGGTGGTCGCCGAGGGCCTCGCCGCCTCGGGCGTGCTGCGGGTCTCCGCCGAGGAGGCGCTGCACACCGACAGCGGACTCCACCGGCGCTACACCCTGTGCAGCAGCGGCCACATGCTCGGTCTGGACGTCCACGACTGCGCCAAGGCCCGCGCCGAGACGTACCTGGACGGGGTGCTCGCGGAGGGCCACGTGCTCACCGTCGAGCCCGGCCTCTACCTCCAGCCGGACGACGAGACGCTGCCGCTGGAGCTGCGCGGGATCGGCGTCCGGATCGAGGACGACCTGGTGATCACCGCGGACGGCGCCCGGCTGATGTCCTCGGCCCTGCCCCGGACTCCCGACGGCATCGAGGAGTGGATGGGCGGCCTGCTCGGCTGACGCCGAACGGGCCGGCGGCCGGCGCCGCTCAGCGCGCGGCGACGGCCGCCGCCCACAGCCGTGCGGTGAGGTCGGCGGCCGGGCCGGGTCGGGCGAGCCGGTGACCGGTGCCGGCCCACAGGTGCAGGGCGTCGAGGTCGCCCCGGCGGGCGGCCGCGGCGCGCAGCGGGCGGGTCAGGTGGTGCACCTCCGGGTAGGCGGCGGGCGCCCCGGCCGCGTGGCGGTCGATGAAGGCGTTCCGCAGGCCGCGCGCCGGGCGGCCGGTGAAGGCCCGGGTGACCACGGTGCCGGGGAAGCGCGGGTCGGTGAGTGCGGCCCGGTGGGCCGCCGGCGCGCCGGACTCGTCCGCGGTCAGGTAGGCGGTGCCGAGCTGGGCGGCGGTGGCACCGGCGGCGAGCGCCGCGGCGATGCCGGGGCCGTCCGCGAGGCCGCCGGCGGCGATCAGCGGCAGGCCGGTGACGGCGCGGACCTCGGCGAGCAGGCGCAGCAGCGGGACGGTGCCCGGCCGGTCGGCCGCGCGGTGGGTGCCGCGGTGGCCGCCGGCCTCCGGGCCCTGGACGCAGAGCGCGTCCAGGCCGAGCGCGGCGGCGGCGCGGGCCTCCGGCGCGCTGGTGACGGTGCCCACCAGCAGGCTGCCGGCGGCCCGCAGGGCGGCGGCCTCGGCGGCGCTCGGCAGCCCGAAGGTGAAGGAGACCACCGGCACCGGGTCGGCCACCAGGCGTTCGATCTTGGCGTCCCAGTCGTCCCGGTCGGGGGCGATCCGCTCGGGCAGCTCGACGCCGGCCGCGGCGGCCTCGGGGAGGAGTTCGGCGCGGTAGGCGGCGACGGCGGCCGGGTCGGCCGCCTCGCCGGGGACGAAGAGGTTGATGCCGAACGGGCGGTCCGTCAGCTCCCGGGCCTCGGTGATCCGTGCGTGCATCGCGTCGGCTTCGAGGTAGCCGGCGGCCAGGAAGCCGAGGCCGCCCGCGATGCTGACGGCGGCGGCGAGCGCCGGGGTCGATCCGCCGCCGGCCATGGGTGCGGCGACCAGCGGGACGGCGAGGTCGAGGCTCATGGGCGGCCCTCCGAATCGGCTCCGACAGGTGTCAGCCTAGCCGTGAGCACACGGCAACCTCGCGGCAACAGCCGGGCAACGCCCGGGAATCCGGCGGCCCCTACTTTCTGTCAACCGACAGAAACTGCCGCGGAAAGCCGGTGCCCCCATGACCACCAGCACTTCCCTCGCCCCCGCCGGACCTCCTGGTCCCGCACTCTCCGACACCCTCCCCTACCCGCAGCAACTCCACCGCACGATGGGCCGGTTCGCCTCCTTCGCGGCCGGCTTCTCCTTCATCTCCGTGCTCACCACGGTCTTCCAGCTCTTCGCATTCGGGTACGGCACGGCCGGACCTGCGTTCGTCTGGACGTGGCCCGTCGTCCTGGTCGGGCAGTTGCTGGTGGCCGCCTGCTTCGCCGAGCTCGCCGCCCGCTACCCGATCTCCGGTGCCATCTACCAGTGGGCCACCCGGCTGGCCAACCCGACCTACGGCTGGTTCACCGGCTGGCTGATGGTGCTCGGCCAGGTCGTGGTGGTCACCGCGGCCGCGCTCGCCCTGCAGGTGGTGCTGCCCGCCTTGTGGTCGGGCTTCCAGCTGGTCGGCGGCGATCCGTCGCCGACCACCGCGAGCGGCGCCGCCAACGCGGTGCTGCTCGGCACCGCGCTGATCGTGCTGACCACCGTCGTCAACGCGGTCGACAACCGGGTGCTGTCCCGGGTGAACGGGATCGGGGTGGTCGCCGAGCTCGCCGGCATCGTCCTGATCGTGGTGCTGCTGTTCACCCACACCGAGCAGCCCGCCTCCGTCGTGCTGCACACCGGGCACACCGGCGGCGGCGCGTTCTGGGCCCTGCTGGTCGGCTCGTTCACCGCGGCTTACGTGATGATCGGCTTCGACAGCGCGGGCGAGCTCTCCGAGGAGACCGTCGCCCCGCGCCGCACCGCGCCGCGGACGGTGCTGACCGCCCTCGCCGCGGCCGGCGCCGGCGGCGGACTGCTGCTGCTCGGCGGCGTGCTCGCCGCGCCCAGCCTGACCGACGGCCGGCTCGCCACCGAGGGCCTGTCGTACGTGCTGACCAGCAGCCTCGGCGACGGGCTCGGCCGGGTCCTGCTGGCGGACGTGGCGGTGGCGATCTGCGTGGGCACCCTGGCGATGCAGACCGCCGGGACACGGATGGTGTTCTCGATGGCCCGCGACGGCGCGCTGCCCGGCGCCGGTCGGCTCGCCTCGGTGCACCGGCGCAGCGGCATGCCGCGCTGGGCGGCGCTCGCGGTGGGTGTCCCCGCGGCGGCCTTCCTGCTGCTGAACCTGGTCTCCCCGGCGGCCTTCCTGGCCCTGTCCACCACCTGCATCGTGCTGGTCTACGCCGCGTACGCGCTGGTGGTGGGCGCCCTGCTGGTGCGGCGGCTGCGCGGGCTGCCGATCGGCGAGGACGGCGCGGCGGCGGACGAGACCGGCCGGCCGCTGTTCTCGCTGGGCCGCTGGGCACTGCCGGTGAACGTGCTCGCGCTGGTCTACGGCGTGGCGATGACGGTCAACCTCGCCTGGCCGCGGGCGTCGGTCTACGACCCGCAGGGCGGCCACTGGTACTTCCGGTGGTTCAGCGTGCTGGTGCCGGCCGGTGCGGTGCTGCTCGGTGCGGTCTACCGGCGGCTGCGCCGCTGACCGGCCGGTTCGGGGCCGCCGCCCCCGGTCACAGCAGCCGCCCGCCGTCCCGGCGGGCGGCTTCGGCCTGCGCCGGAGTGCAGCCGGCGAACCGCAGCGCGGCGTCCGCCACGGCGCCCGCGACGTCCCGGGCCGTCCGGCCGCCGCCCTCCCGGGCGACCGCCACCCCGCCCTCGACCAGGCCGAACAGCAGGTCGGTACGGAGGGCCGGGCCCGTGGCGTCGGTGGCGACGAGTCCGAGCAGCGTCCCGTACGCGGCCTTCAGGCGGTTGCGGGCCTCGCGGAAGGCGGTGAAGCGCTCACCGCGGACCTCGGGCAGTTGGTAGAGCGCACCGAGGTTGTACATGCCGCCGAACAGCAGGTCGGCGTCGCGGGCGGCGAGCGCCCACAGCCGGGCGGCCGGGTCGGCGGCGCCGTCCGCGAGCAGCGCGCCGGCGAAGGCGAGCGAGGGCTCGACGGTGCTCTCCAGCAGGGTGGCGAGGATGTCCTCCTTGCCGGCGAAGTAGTGGTAGATCGACGCCTGGCGCATCCCGGCGCGCTCGGCGACCGCGCGGGTGGTGGTCGCGGCGTAGCCGTCGCGGGTGAAGAGGTCCGCGGCGGCGGACAGCACCTGGTCGCGCGGGGCCAGGGCACTGTCGGACGGGCCCTGGGCGCGGGGGCGGCCGACGCGGGCGCGGGCGGGGCGGCTGGTGACGGACACCCTGCGATCCTCGCACATCACGGCTCTCCGCGATCTCCGTGAGGGGACGGTAACTCCCGTGTTACGCGCGGGCAATGGCGGCGAATCCGGTGCTGCCTAATTTCTGTCGCATGACAGAAACCACCGACGCCGGGGCCGGCACCGCCACCACCACGGCCGCCCGCGCCCACGCCAGGTCGCAGGCGGGAGCGGTCGTCGACTGCATGCCCCTGCTGCCGCCGCCGCCCGGCACCCTGTGGTCCGAGACGGTCGCCGGCGGCGGATACACCCACCTCGCCCTGCCGGCCGGAGCCCACGTCACGCTGACCGACCGCGACGGCGACGCCTGCGCCCACCTGCTGCTGTACGTCACCGGCCGGCCGTGGGAGCGGCTCAGCGCCGCCGACACCGTCAAGGTCCAGTGGAACGCCTACCTCGGCACCGGCAGCCAGCTCCTCTCCGACCAGGGCCGGGTGCTGGCCACCGTCACCGCCGACACCTCCGGCCGGCACGACGCGCTGGCCGGCACCTCCACAGCGGCCCGCAACACCGCCCGCTACGGCGACGGCAGCCCGCAGGGCCCTCCCCGCCGGCCGCGAACTGCTGCTCCTGGCCGCCGCCAAGCACGGGCTCGGCCCGCGCGACCTGCCCGCCGCGGTCTCGCTCTTCCACGGCATCGCCGTCGACGGGGACGGCGCCCTGCACTCCACCGGCTCCGCCGGGCCCGGCACCGCCGTCACCCTCCGGCTGGAGCAGGCCGTCACGCTGCTGCTCGCCAACACCGCCCACCCGCTCGACCCGCGCCCCGCCTACCGGTGCACCCCGCTGGAGGTGCTCGCCGTCCCCGGCGAGGTCACCGGCCCCGGCGACCCGCACTGGGACGCCACTCCCGAGCGCCACCGCGCCCACCTCAACACCGCCGCCCTGGGGGTCCGATGACCGTCCTGCTCGACCGGACCGTGCCCGCCCGCGGCGCCTTCTCCGCCGTCGTCCGCCGCGGACAGCTGCTCACCATCACCGACCTCGGCGGCAACCAGGCCGTCGACTGCCTGCTGTACGACGCCCACGACACCGCGATCCGCTACAGCGCACCCGACACCGTCCAGGCCCAGGGCTCGCTCTTCCTCGGCAAGGACAGCGTGCTGCTCTCCACCGAGCACACCCCGCTGATGACCGTCACCGAGGACGACTGCGGCCGGCACGACACCATCGCCGGCGCCTGCTCCAAGGAGTCCAACACCCTGCGCTACGGCCACCACACCTGGTCGCAGCACGCCTGCGTGGAGAACTTCCTCGCCGAGGGCGCCCGGTGGGGCCTCGGCAAGCGCGACCTGGTCTCCAACATCAACTGGTACATGAACGTGCCGGTCGAGCCGGACGGCACGCTCGGCATCGTCGACGGCCTGTCCGCGCCGGGGCTGCGCGTGGTGCTCCGGGCCGAGACGGACGTACTGGTGCTGGTCTCCAACTGCCCCCAGATCAACAACCCGTGCAACGGCTTCGACCCGACGCCGGTGCGCATGACCGTCACCGGGGGCTGACCCGCCATGACCTACGACACCCTGCTGATCGCCAACCGCGGCGAGATCGCCGCCCGGATCATCCGCACCGCCCGGCGCCTCGGCATCGCCACCGTCGCGGTCTTCTCCGACCCGGACCGCTCCGCCCCGCACGTCCGGCTCGCCGACCACGCGGTGCGGCTCGGACCGGCCGCAGCGAAGGACAGCTACCTGCGCACCGACCTGGTGCTGCAGGCCGCCCTGGACACCGGCGCGGGCGCCGTCCACCCCGGGTACGGGTTCCTCTCCGAGGACGCGGCGTTCGCCCGCCGGGTCGAGGCCGCCGGGCTGGCGTTCGTCGGCCCCACCCCGGCCCAGCTGGACGTCTTCGGCGCCAAGCACACCGCCCGGGCCGCCGCCGAGGCCGCGGGCGTGCCGCTGCTGCCCGGCACCGGGCTGCTCGCCGACCTCGACGCCGCGCTGGCCGCCGCCGACCGGGTCGGCTACCCGGTGATGCTCAAGGCCACCGGCGGCGGCGGCGGCATCGGCATGCAGGCCTGCCACCACCCCGGCCAGCTCGCCGACGCCTGGGAGCGGGTGCAACGGGTCGCCGCGGCCAGCTTCGCCACCGCCGGCGTCTTCCTGGAGCGGCTGGTGGAGCGGGCCCGGCACGTCGAGGTCCAGGTGTTCGGCGACGGCACCGGCCGGGTGGTCACCCTCGGCGACCGCGACTGCTCGCTGCAGCGCCGCAACCAGAAGGTCCTGGAGGAGGCCCCCGCCCCCGGCCTGCCCGACCGGGTCCGCAAGGAACTCGCCGACTCCGCACGGGAGCTGTGCGCCTCCGTCGGCTACCGCTCGGCCGGCACCGTCGAGTACGTCTACGACGCCGGCCGCGAGGAGGCGTACTTCCTGGAGGTCAACACCCGCCTCCAGGTGGAGCACCCGGTCACCGAGGCGGTGTACGGCGTCGACCTGGTCGAGTGGATGCTCCGGCTCGCCCAGGGCGACCGCACGGTCGTCCGCGAGGTGGGCCCGGCCGACGGCCACGCGGTCGAGGCCCGGGTCTACGCCGAGGACCCGAGCCGCGACCACCGGCCCAGCGCCGGCCTGCTGACCGAGGTGGCCTTCCCGGCGGACGTCCGGGTGGACTCCTGGGTGGAGACCGGCACCGAGGTCACCACCGCGTACGACCCGATGCTCGCCAAGGTGATCGTGCACGGCGCCGACCGCGACGACGCCCTGGCCCGGCTCACCGGTGCGCTGGAGCGGACCACGATCCACGGCATCGAGACCAACCTGGGCCTGCTGCGCACGGTGCCGGCCGTCCCGGCCGTCCGCGCCGCCGCCCACCACACCGGGACACTCGCGGACGTCACCGATCCCACCCCGCGGATCGAGGTCGTCCGGGCCGGCACCCAGACCACCGTCCAGGACTGGCCCGGCCGCACCGGCTACTGGCACGTCGGCGTCCCGCCGTGCGGGCCGATGGACGACCTGTCGTTCCGGCTCGGCAACCGGGCCCTCGGCAACCCGGAGGGCGCGCCCGGCCTGGAGTGCACCCTGCAGGGCCCGGCGCTGCGCTTCACCGCGCCCACCTGGGTCTGCGTCACCGGCGCCCCGGCGCCCGTCACCGTGGACGGCACCCCCGTCCCGCAGTGGCAGCCCGTGCGGGTGCCGGCCGGCGCACTGCTCGACATCCCGGCCCCGCCCGGCCCGGGCCTGCGCACCTACCTGCTGGTCGCCGGCGGCCTCGACGTGCCGCGGTTCCTCGGCAGCGCCGCGACCTTCACCCTGGGCGGGTTCGGCGGCCACGGCGGCCGGGCCCTCCGGGTCGGCGACGTGCTGCACGGCGGCACCGGCCCCCTCGGCCCGGACGCCGGCCCGACCCCCGCGGAGCTGCGGCCCGTCCTCACCTCCGCCTGGGAGCTGCCCGCCGTCGAGGGCCCGCACGCCGCACCGGAGTTCTTCACCGAGCAGGACGTCGAGGAGTTCTACGCCGCCGACTGGTCGGTGCACTTCAACAGCGCCCGCACCGGCGTCCGGCTGGTCGGCCCCAAGCCGGGCTGGGCCCGCCCGGACGGCGGCGAGGCCGGCCTGCACCCGTCCAACATCCACGACACCCCGTACTCGGTCGGCGCGGTCGACTACACCGGCGACATGCCCGTGCTGCTCGGCCCGGACGGGCCCTCGCTCGGCGGCTTCGTCTGCCCGGCCACCGTCGCCACCGGGCAGCGCTGGAAGCTCGGCCAGCTCCGGCCCGGCGACACCGTGCGCTTCGTCCCGGTCACCCCGCAGGCCGCCGCCGAACTGCGCCGCACCCCGGCCGCCGTGCCGCGCGCCTCCCGCCCGGCGATCGCCGACGGCGGCGTGCTCGCCGTCCTGCCCGCCACCGCCGACCGGCCCAGCGTGACCTACCGGCGCAGCGGCGACGACAACCTGCTCGTCGAGTACGGCCCGATGCAGCTGGACCTGGCGCTGCGGATGCGGGTGCACGCGCTGGCCGAACGGCTCGCCGCGCGGCGGCCGGCCGGCGTCGTGGACCTGACCCCGGGCATCCGCTCGCTCCAGGTGCACGTCGACCCGGACGTCCTGCCGGTCGCCGAACTCCTCGACCTCGTCCGGGAGATCGAGCGGGCGCTGCCCGCCACGGACCGGCTCGTGGTGCCCAGCCGCACCGTCCACCTGCCGCTGTCCTGGGACGACCCGGCGACCCGGGAGGCGATCGAGCGCTACATGGCGGGCGTGCGCGACGACGCGCCGTGGTGCCCGTGGAACATCGAGTTCATCCGCCGGATCAACGGCCTCGGCTCGGTCGACGACGTGTACCGGACGGTCTTCGACGCCGAGTACCTGGTGCTGGGCCTGGGCGACGTGTACCTCGGCGCGCCGGTCGCCACCCCGCTCGACCCGCGGCACCGGCTGGTCACCACCAAGTACAACCCGGCCCGCACCTGGACGGCGGAGAACTCCGTGGGCATCGGCGGCGCCTACCTGTGCGTCTACGGGATGGAGGGCCCGGGCGGGTACCAGTTCGTCGGGCGGACGGTGCAGATGTGGTCGGGCTGGCAGCAGCGCGGCCCGTTCACGCCGGGCGCGCCGTGGCTGCTGCGGTTCTTCGACCGGATCCGCTGGTATCCGGTCACTGCGGAGGAACTCCTTGAACTGCGGGCCGACATGGCCGCCGGGCGGTTCCGGCCGCGGATCGAGGAGGGCGAGTTCGCGCTCGCCGACCACCTCCGGTTCCTGGCCGAGCAGGCCGGACCGATCGAGAAGTTCCGGGCCGTGCAGGCGGCGGCGTTCGCCGCCGAGCGGCAGGCCTGGGAGGAGGCGGGCGAGTTCGACCGGGCCGAGCGGGCCTCCGGCGCGGCACCGGCGGCGCCCCGGACGGTGGCCGCGCCGCCCGGCGGCAGCGTGGTGGCCGCCGAATTCACCGCCTGCGTCTGGAAGATCGATGTCGCCGTCGGCGAACGCGTCAGCAAGGGGCAGCAGTTGATGGCACTGGAAGCGATGAAGATGGAGTCGGCGGTCACCGCCGACCAGGACGGCGTGGTCGCCGAGCTGCTGGCCGGCTCCGGCGACCAGGTCGAGGCGGGCAGCCCGCTGGTGGTGCTGGCGGCGGTCGCGTGAGCGCCGACCCGCGGCCGGGCGCCGTCGAGCGCGTCCGCCGGGCGTACGCGCGGATCGCCGCCGTGGACCGGCCGGAGGTCTGGATCGACCTGCGGCCGCAGGCCGAGACCGAGGCCGAGGCGGCCCTGATCGATGCCCGGACGGCCGCCGGCGAACACCTGCCGCTGGCCGGCACGGTGTGCGCGGTGAAGGGCAACATCGACGTGGCCGGGCTGCCCACCACGGCGGGCTGCCCCGGCTACGCGTACCTGCCCGAGCGTGACGCCCCGGCGGTCGCCCGGCTGCGCGCGGCCGGCACGGTGGTGCTGGGCACCACCAACCTCGACCAGTTCGCCACCGGTCTGGTCGGCACCCGCAGCCCGTACGGCGCCGTCCGCGGCGCGGTCGACCCGGAGCGGATCTCGGGCGGCTCCAGCTCCGGCTCCGCGGTGGCCGTGGCGCTCGGCGTGGCCGACCTCGCGCTGGGCACCGACACCGCCGGCTCGGGCCGGGTGCCGGCCGCACTGAACGGCATCGTCGGCCTCAAGGCCGCGCCCGGCCGGGTGCCGACCGAGGGTGTCGTCCCGGCCTGCCGCAGCCTGGACTGCGTCTCGGTGTTCGCCCGGACGGTCGGCGAGGCCCAGAGCGCGCTGCGGCTGATCGCCGACCCGGCGCCCGCGCGTCCCGGGCGCCGACCCGGCCCGTGGCGGATCGCCGTCCCGGCGCCGGCCGCGCTCGGGCCGCTGGCCGACGGCTGGGCCCGGGCGTTCGGCGCCGCGGCCGACCGGCTCGGCGCGGCCGGCGCCGCACTGCGCCCGGTCGACCCGGCCCCCTTCGACACCGTGGCGGCGATGCTCTACGAGGGCGCCTTCGTGGCCGAACGGTACGCGGCGGTCGGGGAGTTCGTCGACAAGGGCGGGCCCGGCCTGGACGCGGTGGTGGCCGGCATCATCGGCGCCGCCCGCGACCTGCCGGCCCACCGGCTGTACGCCGACCTCGCCGAGCTCGCCCGGCTGCGGGAGGCCGCGCTGGCCGAACTGGGCGACGCGGACGCGCTGCTGCTGCCCACCACCACCTTCCACCCGACCCTGGCCGAGGTCGCGGCCGACCCGGTGGGCGTCAACACCCGGCTCGGCCGGTTCACCAACTCGGCGAACCTGCTGGGGTTGTGCGCCCTGGCGGTGCCCGCGGGCACGGTCGCCGGGCTGCCGTTCGGCGTGACGCTGGTCGGCCCGCCCGACACCGAGGAGGGGCTCGCCGCGATCGCCCGGCTGCTGGTGGAGCCGCCCGTCCGGCTGGCGGTCTTCGGCGCCCACCTGACCGGGCAGCCGCTCAACGGGCAACTGAGCGCGCTCGGCGGCCGGTTCACCGCCGACATCGCCACCGCACCCACCTACCGGCTGTACGCCCTGCCGACCGAGCCGGCCAAGCCCGGGCTCGTCCGGGTGGCACAGGACGGCGCCACGATCGCGGGCGAGCTGTGGGAGCTGCCCGCGGCCGGGCTCGGCGCGCTGCTCGCCGCACTGCCGCGGCCGATGGCGCTCGGCCCGGTGGAGCTCGCCGACGGGCGGCAGGTGACCGGCTTCCTCTGCGAGCCGGCCGCGCTGGCCGGGGCCCGGGACATCACGGCCACCGGCGGCTGGGCGGCCCACCTCCGCGATTGACCCGCCGTCAGCTCCCGGTGCGCAGCTCCGGGCGGCCGTCCTCGCCCGCGTCGAGGCCGGCCGCCCAGAGCGAGCGGACGTGCCCGAGGTGGCGGGCCATGCACTCCTCGGCCGCCTCGGCATCCCCGGCGATCATGAGGTCGAGCAGCTCCAGGTGCTCCTCGGCCGAGGAGACCAGCTCGCCGCGCCGGTCGAGCCGGTGCAGGCCGTACAGCCGGGAGCGCTTGCGCAGGTCGCCGACGGTCTCCACCAGCCGGGCGTTGCCGGCCAGGCCGAGCAGGCCGAGGTGGAAGCGCCGGTCGGCCTCCAGGTAGGCGATCAGGTCGTGGGCGCGGGCGGCGGCGACGATCGCCTCGGCCTCGACGCGCAGCGCCTCCAGCTGCTCCCTGGCGGCGGTGCGGGTGACCCGTCCGACGGTGGGGACTTCGATCAGGGCGCGGATCTCGGTGAACTCGTCGAGGTCGCGGTCGCTGAGCTCGGTGACCCGGAAGCCCTTGTTGCGGACGGCCTCGACCAGGCCCTCCCGGGCGAGGTCGAGCATCGCCTCGCGGACGGGGGTGGCGGACACCCCGAAGTCGGTGGCGAGCGCGGGCGCCGAGTACACGACGCCGGGGCGCAGCTCGCCGGAGATCAGCGCCGCGCGCAGGGCGTGCGCGACCTGGTCGCGCAGCCGCTCCTGGACGGAGATGAGGGCGCGGGGCTTGAGGTCCGCCATGGTGTGCCTCCGGAGGTGTGCAGGACCTCATCGTACAATGTCACGTTTCGCCGGCCTCGGCCCGAAGCCCGTCCGGGCCTGGCCCGGGCGATCCGCCGCCGTGGAGCTCGTACTGGGCGGCGGCGACGGCGAGGTCCTGCCAGGCCATCCCCACCCCCTTGAACAGCCGTGGCCGGTCGACCGGCACAACTGCCGCTCCGGTGACGAGTTCTGACAGGTTAGCAAGCGGAAGCGGCCCGTTCTCGGCGAACGCCGCCAGCAGGTCGCCTGCCTCCGCCAGGACGGCCCGGGCCTCGACCCAGAGCGCGCTGCGGCCCACCAGTGCCGTGTCCACCTCCCGGGCGTCCGGCTCGTGCGAGCCGATGGCCGCCACCGCGGCCCGGTCGGGGACGAGCCGGCCGTCGAAGAGCGGGGTGCGGGCGGTGGTGCAGCAGACCACCAGGTCGGCGTCGGCCACCGCGTCCGGCCCGCCCGCCCGGGCGTCGAGCCCCAGCGCGCGGGCCCGGTCGACCAGCGCGGCAGCCGGCCCGGGCCGCCGGGCCACCACGGTGACCCGGCGCAGCGGGCGGATGCCCGCCAGGGCGGCCAGGTGGCCGTGGGCCTGCGGACCGGCGCCGAACAGCACCAGGTGGGACGCGACGGGAGCGGCGAGGCGGTCCAGGGCGAGCGCGGTGACCGCCGGGGTCCGCAGCGCGGTGAGCGCGGCGCCGTCGAACAGGGCCAGCGGCCGCAGGGTCGGGCCGTCCAGCAGCAGGTACGCGCCGGTGATCCGGGGCAGGCCGAGCGCGGGGTTGCCCGGCGCCACCCCGGCGACCTTCACGCCCGCGTAGCGGCCGGCCGCGGCGGGCATCAGCAGCAGCTCACCGGCGGGCACGGGCACGCCGGTGCGCGGCGGGGCGGTCTCCGGGTCGAGGCCGTCGCGCAGCGCGCGTTCCAGGGCGCGGACGGCCTCGGTCGGGGTGAGCGTGAGGTCGAGCGGCGGGATCACAGCAGGAAGCCCGTGCCCAGCGCGTCGGCCGGGTCGAGCACGAAGCGGTGCTCCCCCGTCCGGTGCGCGGTGCCGGTGACCTCGGTCACCAGGCCGCCGCCCTGCTCGCCGACCACCCGTCCGGTGAAGGCGGTGCCGATCACGGACAGGTGCCTCAGTTCGCCGGTGCGGCCCTCACCGGCGAGCAGGGCGAGCCGGGCGGAGGTGCCCGACCCGCACGGCGACCGGTCGATCTGACCGTCGGCGAAGACCGTGACGTTGCGCTGGACGGGCCCCTGCGCGCTGTCCGGCAGGTCGTCGTACAGCACCACGCCGTACACCCCGGAGAGCCGGTCGTCGACGGGGTGCCGGGTGCCCGGGTGGCCCTCCAGCGCGGCGCGGATCCGCCGCCCCGCGTCGGTGAGTTCGGTCAGCCGGTCGACGGTGGCCGACAGCCCGAGGTCGGCCGCGCGCACGCTCGCGTAGCAGGCGCCGGCGTGCGCCAGGTCGACCGCGGCCTCGCCGTACGGGGTGGCGACCGGCACCGCGCGGGCGGTGACGAAGGCGGGCACGTTGCGGAAGGTGACGGCGGTCGTCCGGCCGCCGCGGCGGTGCACGGTGGCGGTCACCCGGCCGGAGGGGACGTCGATCCGGACGTCCGCGGTGCCGTCCGCCGGGGCGGGGACGAGCCCGCTGTCGACGGCCCAGGCGCCCAGCGCGATGGTGCCGTGGCCGCAGGCCGTCGAGTACCCGTCCTTGTGCCAGAACAGCACGCCGAGGTGGGCGCCGTCGTCGTCGGGCGGCACCGGGAAACCGCCGTACATCCCGGCGTGCCCGCGCGGCTCGCGGGTGAGCAGTCGGCGGACGTCGTCCGCGGCGCTCGGACGCGGCGCCGTCGCCGAGCCGCCGGGGCCGAGCAGCGCGGCCCGGCGCTCGGCGACACTCGCGCCGGGGAGCGCCGGCAGGCCCGCCGTGACGATCCGGAACGGCTCGCCCGCCGTGTGGTAGTCGACCGCCTCGACCGGGCCGGTCATGCCGGGGGCAGCAGCGAGACGGTGCGGCTCGCGGTGTAGAACTCGAGCGCCGCCGTGCCCTGTTCGCGTTCGCCGTAGCTCGCCGAGCCCGTCCCGCCGAACGGCAGGTGGAAGTCGACGCCGGTGGACGGCGCGTTGATCCTGATCATTCCGGCGGCCAGCCGGTCGGCGGCCGCGAGGGCGGTGTCCAGTGCCCGGGTGTGCACCGAGGCGGCCAGGCTGTGCCGGCTGGAGTTGGCGATCGCGATCGCCTCGTCCAGGTCGGCGGCGGGCAGCAGGACGGCGAGCGGGCCGAAGAACTCCTCGCCGAGCAGAGGGTGTCCGGCCGGCACCTCGGCGAGCAGCGCCGGCGCGAACGACCAGCCGGGGCCGTCGGAGCGGTGGCCGCCGGTGAGGACGCTCGCGCCGCCGGCCCGGGCGGTGTCGACCGCGGTGGTGAGCCGGTCCAGGGCGGCCTCGCCGATGACCGGGCCGCAGACCTCCGCGGCGAGGCGCTTGGCGAGGGCCTCGCGCAGCGGCTCGTAGGCCGCGCCGACGGCGATCACCAGGCTGGTCGCGGTGCACTTCTGTCCGGCGTAGCCCGCGATGGCGGCGGCCAGGTGGTCGGCGGCCTGCTCGATGTCGGCGTCGGGCAGGACGAGGGCGGCGTTGAGCCCGCCGAGCTCGGCCTGGGCGGGGATGCCGCGGGCGGCGGTCGCCGCGATCACGGCCCGGCCGACGGCGGTGGAGCCGGTGAAGGAGACCACGTCGGCGGTGTCGACCAGGGCCGCGCCCTCCTCGGCGCCGCCGGGGACGACGGTCAGCACGCCCTCGGGCAGACCGAGCAGCTCGGCCAGCCGCAGCGCGCAGGCGGTCGCCTCCGGGGCGGGCTTGAGCACGGCGGTGTTGCCGGCCGCCAGGGCGGGTGCGGCCTTCCAGACCGGGATCGCGAGCGGGAAGTTCCACGGGGTGATGAGGCCCGCGACGCCGTACGGGCGGCGGCGGGTGAGCAGCAGGCCCGGCCCGGCCGCGGTGTCGTGCACGGCTCCGGCGGGAGCGTACGGGGCCTGGGCGTAGTAGCGGAGGATGGCGGCGGTGCGGGCGACCTCCCCGCGGGCCTCGCCGGCCGGCTTGCCGACCTCGCGGACGGCGAGCGCGGTGAGTTCGTCGGCGTGCGCCTCGACCGCGTCCGCGGCCCGGGTGAGGGCGGCGGAGCGGGCGGCGGCACCGGAGGCGTACCAGGCCCCCTGGGCGGCGCGGGCCCGCTCGACGGCGGCCCGGGTGCCGTCGGCACCCGGGGTGTCGACGGTGATCACCAGGTCGGCGGGGTCGGCGGGGTTGCGGGAGATGACGGTCACGGGAGGTCCTCCGGTCGCGGGTGGACGGCGGCCCGGCGCGCGGCCGGGGCCGCCGTCAGAGCAGGAAGCCGGCCGGGAAGGGGTCGGCCGGATCCAGGAAGTACTGGGCGGTGCCGGTCAGCCACGCCCGTCCGGTGACGGTGGGCACGACCGCGGGCAGGCCGCCGACGGTCGTCTCCTCGACCAGCCGGCCGGTGAAGCTGGTGCCGATGAAGGACTCGTTGACGAAGTCCCGGCCGAGCGGCAGCTCGCCGCGGGCGTGCAGCTGGGCCATCCGGGCCGAGGTGCCGGTGCCGCAGGGCGAGCGGTCGAACCAGCCGGGGTGGATGGCCATCGCGTGCCGGGAGTGCTCGGCCGTCGACCCGGGCGCGAGCAGCTGGACGTGGTGGCAGCCGCCGATCGAGTCGTCCTCGGGGTGCACCGGCCGGTCGGACGCGTTGACGGCGGCCATCACCGCGAGCCCGGCGTCCAGGATCTCCTGCTTGCGGGCCCGGTCGAACGGCAGCCCGAGCCGCTCCAGCGGCAGGATCGCGTAGAAGTTGCCGCCGTAGGCCAGGTCGTAGCCGACCGTGCCGAAGCCCGGCACGTCGACCTTGCGGTCCAGGGCGACGGCGTACGAGGGCACGTTGCGGAGGGTGACCGCCCGGGCGGCGCCGTCCTCGACGTGCACCTCGGCCACCACCAGGCCGGCGGGCGTGTCGAGCCGGACGGTGGTGACCGGCTCGACGACCTCCACCATGCCGGTCTCGACCAGCACGGTGGCGACCCCGATGGTGCCGTGGCCGCACATCGGGAGCAGGCCGGACACCTCGATGTAGAGCACCCCGAAGTCGGCGTCCGGCCGGGTGGGCGGCTGCAGGATCGCGCCGCTCATCGCGGCGTGGCCGCGCGGCTCGTACATCAGCAGGGTGCGGAAGTCGTCCAGGTGCCGCTGGAAGTGGATCCGGCGCTCGGCCATGGTGGCGCCGGGGATCGTGCCGAACCCGCCGGTGATCACGCGGGTCGGCATGCCCTCGGTGTGCGAGTCCACGGCGTGGAAGACGTGACGGCTGCGCATGTGGCTCCCTCCGGTGGGTCGGGGACTGGCTCTAGGAGAGGCCCTCGGCGAGCGCCTTCTCGGTGGCGGCCCGGACGGCGGCCTCGGTCGCGGCGGGCAGCGGTCCGCGCGGCGGGCGGGTCGGGCCGCCGGGCAGCCCGGCGATGTCCATCGAGAGCTTGATCGCCTGGACGAACTCGGTCTTGGAGTCCCACCGCAGCAGCGGGTGGAGCGTCCGGTAGAGCGGGAGCGCGGTGGCCAGGTCGCCGGCGACGGCGGCCTCGTAGAGCGCCACCGAGGCGGCGGGGAGCGCGTTCGGATACCCGGCGATCCAGCCGACCGCGCCTGCGAGGGCGAGCTCCAGCAGCACGTCGTCGGCCCCGATCAGCAGGTCCAGCCCGGGGGCCAGCTCGGCGATCTGGTACGCCCTGCGGACGTCGCCGCTGAACTCCTTGACCGCGACGATCGAGCCCTCGCCGTGCAGCCGCGCGAGCAGCTCCGGCACCAGGTCGACCTTGGTGTCGATCGGGTTGTTGTACGCGACGACCGGCAGCCCGGCCCTGGCGACCTCGGCGTAGTGGGCGCCGACCGCGGCGTCGTCCGCGCGGTAGGCGTTGGGCGGCAACAGCAGGACCGAACCGGCCCCTGCCTCGGCGGCCTGCTCGGCCCAGCGGCGGGACTCGGCGCTGCCGTACGCGGCCACCCCGGGCATCACCCGGGCGCCGTCGCCGGCGGCCTCCACCGCGGTGCGCACGACGGCGGCGCGCTCCTCGGCGGTGAGGGTCTGGTACTCGCCGAGCGAGCCGTTGGGGACGACGCCGTGGCAGCCCGCATCGATCAGCCGGCGGACGTGCTCGCCGTAGGCGTCGTGGTCGACCGAGAGGTCGGCGCGCAGCGGCAGGGCGGTGGCGACCATGATGCCGCGCCAGGGGCGGGCGGGGTCGAACGGGACAGCGGACATGTGGCGGCTCCAGATGGTGCGGTGTGACATTTTATAAGGGGGCGGGCCCGCCCGGCAAGGGCGGCCCCGGGCGGACGGCCGGTCGTCGGCGGTGCGCGGTCGGTGTCGGCGGGTGGCGGCGGTCGGTGCCGGTGGCGTCAGGTGTCGTCGGGGGCGGCCGCCAGGTCGGCGAGCTGCGCGAGCGGCACCGGGCAGGCGAGCGGCCGGCTGTCCGGCCGCCCCTCGCCGCCGCCGGACAGGCAGGCCACCGCCAGCCCGCACATCCGGCCCTGGCACCAGCCCATCCCGGCGCGGGTGAGCAGCTTGACCGTCCGGGCGTCGGCGGCGCCGAGCTCGTCGACCGCCTCGCGGATCCGGGCGCAGGTCACCTCCTCGCACCGGCAGACCTCGGTGTCCGGCGTCAGCCACTGCGGCCAGCCGGGGCCGGGCCGGTGCGCACCGGCCATCAGGTCGGCGAAGGCCCGACGGCGACGCCGGAATGCCGCCAGGGCAGCGGGCAGCGGACGGCCCGCGACCGCCAGGGCCGCGAGTTCGCCCTCGGCGAGTGCCAGGTCGGCGCCGCCGATCCCGCACGCCTCGCCCGCCGCCCACAGACCGGGCAGGCTGGTGCGCAGCCCGTCGTCGACGGCGACGGCGACCGCGCCGTCCGGTGCGGTGACCGTCCGGGCACCCAGCTCGGTGGCGAGCTCGATCTGCGGCAGCAGGCCGTGGCCGACGGCCAGCGCGTCGCAGCGGATCCGCCGCTCGGTGCCGGGCCGGGGGCCCAGCGGGCGTCCAGCCGGGCCACGGTGACCGCAGTGACCCGGTCGGTGCCGTGCACCGCGACGACGGCGCTGCGCAGTCGCGGCCGGACGCGGTGCCGGGCCAGCACGGCGGCGTGCCGGGCCCCCTCCGCGAGCTTCGCCGGGTTGGCGGCGAGCGCGGCCGGGGTGCGGGCGTAGCCGAGGTACCGGGTGGCCTCGACCACGGCCGGGACGCGGGCCCCGGCCTGGGCCAGCGAGGCGGCCGCGGCGAGCAGCAGCGGCCCGCTGCCGGCCACCACGACGCGGCGGCCCGGCAGCACCAGGCCGCCCTTGAGCATGGCCTGGGCACCGCCCGCGGTGACCACCCCGGGCAGCGTCCAGCCGGGGAACGGCAGCTGCCGCTCGTAGGCGCCGGTGGCGAGTAGGACGGCGCGGGCCTCGACGACCGCGGCGTCCGGGCCGGCCGGGCCGCGGGTGGCGTGCAGGCGCCACGGGTCGCCGCGCTCGGCCGTCCAGACGTGGTGGCCCGTCAGGTGAACGACCCGGCCGGCCCGGACGTGGTCGGCCAGCCGCCGGGCGAGCGCGGCGAAGACGGGCCAGTGGTGGTGCAGGCGGTCGGGCCGGGTGGCACCGAGGCCGGGTGCCGGGTGCCGGTAGTACTGACCGCCGGGGCGGTCCGCGGCGTCCACCAGGGCGCAGCGCAGACCGTGGTCGGCGGCGGTGACGGCGGCGGCGAGACCGGCCGGGCCGGCGCCGACCACCGCGAGGTCGTACGGGCCGGGGCGGGCCGGGGCGTCAGACGGCGAGGTCGGCACGGCCGTGGCCCTCCTGGGTGGTGACGGTGGTGCCCGGCTCGGCGGGGAGCAGGCAGGTGCGCTGGTTGGGGCGGCCGTCGACGGTGGCCAGGCAGTCGTGGCAGACGCCGATGCCGCAGAACGCGCCGCGCGGGCGGCCGCCGACCCGGGTGCGGCGCCAGGCGAGCACCCCGTCGGCCCAGAGCGCCGCGGCGATGCTCTGCCCGGGCAGGGCGGGCACCGGACGGCCGTCGAAGTCGATGGTGTGCGCCGGGCCGGGCCGGGCGCCGGCCAGCTCGGCGGGGGTGCGGGCGGTGGTCATGGCCGGGCCTCCTGGCCGGGGAAGCGGTCCGCCCGGAAGGGGGCCGGGTCGAGCGCGGGGGTGGCGCCGGTGAGCTGCGCGGCGATCAGCAGGCCGGTGGCGGGGGCGAGCCCGATGCCGGCCCCCTCGTGCCCGCAGGCGTGGTAGAGGCCGGGCACCCGGGCGTCGGCGCCGATCGCGGGCAGGTGGTCGGGCAGGTAGGGGCGGAAGCCCCGGTAGGCGCGCTGCACCGCGACCTCGCGCAGGACCGGGAAGAGCGCCGCCGCCTGGGCGGCCAGGCGGCGCAGCACCTCGACCGAGAGGGTGCGGTCGAAGCCGACCCGCTCGCGGCTGGCGCCGATCAGCACCGGCCCGGCCGGGGTGCCCTCGACCACGGCGGACGTCTGGAGTGCGGCGGAGGCGCTCGCGACGTCGGCCACGTAGTCGGCGGCGTAGACCTTGTGCCGGACGATCCGCGGCAGCGGCTCGGTGACGAGGACGAACCCGCGCCTTGGCAGCACCGGCAGCCGGACCCCGGCGAGGGCGGCGAGCTCGCCGCCCCAGGTGCCGGCGGCGTTGACCACGGCCGGGGCGGCGATCCCGCCGCGGTCGGTGGCCAGGCCGCGCACCGAGCCGTCGGGCCGGGTGCGGACGGCGGTGACGGTCTCGCCGAGCCGCAGGTGGGCGCCAGCCAGCCGGGCCGAGCGCAGCAGGTGGGCGGCGGCGAGCGCGGGCTGCACCTGGGCGTCCTGCGGGTAGTGGACACCGCCGGCCAGGCCGGGCGCGAGGTGCGGTTCGAGGTCCGCGAGCCGGTCGGCCGCGACGGTCTCGCAGACCACGCCGGCGGCGGTCTGGGCGGCGGCGAAGGCGTGCAGCGGCGCCAGCCCGGCCGGGTCGGCGGCGACCACCAGGCCGCCCTTGGGCTCGTACTCGACGGCCGGGCCGAGCTGCTCGGCGAGCTCGCGCCACAGCCGGGCGGAGAGCAGCGCGAGGTCCAGTTCGGGGCCGGGCTCCTTGTCGGAGACGAGCAGGTTGCCCTCGCCCGCCCCGGTCGTACCGCCGGCCACCGGGCCGCGGTCGACGACGGCGACGCGCAGCCCGGCCCGCGCGGCGTAGTGGGCGCAGGCCGCGCCGACCACGCCCGCGCCGACCACCGCGACGTCGTAGGAGGATTCCGTGAGCACCTCAGTAATATGTCACATTGCGATGGGGCTGCCAAGACACCCGTGCGCGCGAACCCGGAGGGCGCAGCGACACGCCGACGGCCCGCGGAACGCCGAGGGCCCCGGCCCACCGCGCGGAGCGGCGGGCCGGGGCCCTCGGTCACGACCGGAGCCGGGCGGCTCAGGTGATGTCGTCCATCTGCTCCCGGCGGGCGGCCGGGACGGGCGCGGGCGCCTCGGGGGCGTCGGACGCCTCGACGGCCTCCGCACCGGCCACGCCCTCGACCGTCAGGTCCACGTGCGAGGCCTCCTCGTCGTCGAGGTCGGCGTCCGGGTTGTTGCGGGCCCGGCGGCGGTCGTTGAACAGCGAGATGCCGACCGCGACGAAGTACAGCGCCCAGATCGGCGCCGCCAGCGCCAGCATCGACAGCGGGTCGGCACTGGGCGTCGCGAAGGCCGCGAACACCGTGATGCCCATGACCATGCCGCGCCACCAGCCGAGCAGCCGCTTGCCGGTCAGCACCCCGATGAAGTTCAGCATGACCAGCAGCAGCGGCAGCTCGAAGGCGCCGCCGAACACCAGCACCATCCGGGTCACCACGTCGAGGTAGTCCTCGGCGGGCATGATCGGCACGGCCTCGGTCGGCGCGAACGAGATCAGCATCCGCGCGGTGGCGGGCAGCACCAGGTAGGCGAGGACCGCACCGGCCAGGAACAGCGGGATGCCCGCTGCCAGGAAGCTCACCGAGTACTTGCGCTCGTGCTTGTGCAGACCGGGTGCCACGAAGGCCCACAGCTGGTACAGCCAGACCGGCGTGGCGGCGACCACACCGGCCGTGAGGCTGACCTTCAGCGCCAGGGTGAAGGGGGTGAGCAGGCCGATCGTCGAGATCACGCCGCACTTCTGCCCGTCGGTGGTCAGCCCGTTGCTGCTGCACTTCGGCAGCGGGTTGAGCAGGAGATCGGTGAGCTGCTTGTGGTAGAACGCCGCGACGGCGGTGAACACCACGATGGCCAGGACCGACTTGACCACCCGGTTGCGCAGCTCGCGCAGGTGGTCGGCGAGGGCCATCCGGCCCTCGGGGTCCTTGGGCGGCTTCGACGCCTTCGGCGCCTTGGAAGACTTGCTCAACCCCGGTCCTCAACTCGTGCGACGGAGCCCGCCGGCCGGCGGACCCCCGTGGTGCCGGTCACCGGCTCAACCCCGTGATGCCGGGTCGGGCTCGGCGGCGGCCACCGGGCGGGCGGGACCCGGGTCACCGGGAGCCGCCTTGATCGTCATGGCTGCCGGCTCCGCCGAGGGCGGAGCCTGCCGGGTGGCGGAGGCGTCCGGGTGAGGAGCGCGCACCTCGGCCCGCAGGACGCGCAGCGCCCGGCCGAGCGAGCGTGCCGCGTCCGGCAGTCGCTTCGCCCCGAAGAGCAGCACCGCGAAGACGACGACCACCAGGACCGCCGTCGGCGAGATGCGCATGGCGCGACCACCTTTCTCACCGGGGCCGGACTCCCCGCTGCGGGCGATGGTAGCCGCTGCCGGTGACGGCCCGGCGACCGCCTGTGCCTTGTGGGCCCCGGCCGCACCGCGGGGCCTGCCACGAGGGTACCCGGCCGGGTCAGCGACCCGTGAGCTGCCCGGCCGCCGCCCCGAGTGCCCGGGAGGCCGCGTCGACCTCGCGGGCCAGCCGCCGGACGTCCGCCCAGAGCCGGACGGCGAGCACACCGAGCACCAGGAGCCCGGCGGTGGCCGCCAGAACGGCGGCGATGACGATCCACTGCATGGCCACGACCCTATCCGTCCCGCTCCGCTCAGCCCTCGACCGGCAGCAGCCGCATGGTCTTCACGCCGGCCTCGGTCATCGCCTGGACGATCTTCTCCCCGGCGGGCTTGCGCACCGAGGCGCCGCACTCGGGGCAGACGAACCCGTAGAAGGTCCGCTCCGGGGTCGGGCCGAGCGCCAGCCGGAAGTCCTCGGCCGGCAGCTCGACCTTCTCCCGGCACTGCGAGCAGTACACCTTGAATCTGGTGCCGTGCGCCACGTGCTCAGGCCTGCCCCTCCGGGTAGCCCGCGAGCGCGGCGCGGGCCGCCTCGCGGGCCTGGTCGGCGAGGGCGGGCGGGGAGACGATCCGGCCGTCGCGGCCGAGCCGCAGGGCCAACGGGCGCAGACCGGACGGGTCGGCGCTGCGCAGCGTGATCCGCAGCCCTCCGTCGGGCAGCTCCTCGGCCTTGTCGTGGGTGTAGTACTCGGCCACCCAGCGGCCGCCGGGGCCGACCTCGACCACCACCTCGGGGTCGTCGACGGCCGGGCTGACCAGGCCCGCGGAGAGGTCGCGGGGCTCCAGCCGCGGCGGGTCGGCCGGCTCGTCGAGCACCTTGATCTCGGCGACCCGGTCCAGCCGGAAGATCCGGCGGTCCTCGGAGGTGCGGCACCAGCCCTCGAGGTAGGTGTGGCCCTCGGCGACCAGCCGGATCGGGTCGACCTCGCGCTCGGTCATGCCGCCGCGCCCGTGCGACCAGTAGCGCAGCCAGAGCCTGCGGCCCTCGGTGAGGGCCCGGTCGATGTCGGCGAACACCTGGCCCTCGGCCTCGAAGGTGACCCCGACCCTGGCGCTGGACTCGGCGCTCTCACCGGCCGCGTCCTCGATCTTGGCGACGGCGCGGGTGAGCGCCTCCCGGTCGCGCCGGCGCAGGCCGGGCAGGCCGGCCACCGCGCGGGCGGCCACCAGCAGGGCGGTGGCCTCGTCGGCGGCCAGGCGCAGCGGCTGGGCGACGTCGTCGACGTTGTGCCACCAGATCCGCTCGCCGTCGGTGTCGATGTCGAGCAGGTCGCCGCCGCGGAAGCTGGTGCCGCACATCGGCAGCACGTTGAGGTCGCCGATCAGCTCGCGCTCGGAGATGCCGAACGCGCGGGCCACCTCGGCCACCTCGGCGCCGGGGCGCTCGCGGAGGTAGGTGACCAGCGACAGCATCCGCCGGGTCTGGTCGATCGCGTTGCTCATGCCTGCTCCCCCAGTCCTGCGACGGCGCGCAGCCGGTCGATGACGTCGGCCCGCAGGTCGTCCGGGCCGAGGACGACAACGTCGGGCCCGAACTCGGCGAGGTCGGCGCCGAGCCCGTTGCCGTACGGGATCTCCAGCTCGTCCCACTGCTCGTCGACCCGGCTGGTCGCCAGGGCCTTGGCGCGCAGCGGGAAGGCGGCGCCGCGGCGCAGCCGCACGGTGGCGCTGGCGGTGGCGCCCTCGCCGGCGAACCGGGCGACGGTGGCGCGCACGTCGACGTGCTCGGGGACGGCGCCGGTGAAGCCGCCGGCCCGGGAGCGGACCTTGCCGGTGATCCGGCTGAGCCGGAAGACCCGGGCGCTCTGCCGGTCGCGGTCGAAGCCGGCCAGGTACCAGTGGCCGCGCCAGCACTCCAGGGCCCAGGGCTCGACGGCGCGCTGCTCGGCGGTGGCGGCACCGGCCTTGCGGTACTCGAAGGTGACGGGGCGGCGGTCCCGGGCGGCGACCAGCAGCGGCTCGAACGCGGCCTCGCGGGCCGGGATGCGCGGCTGGAGGGCGGTGTGCTCGGCGTCCTCGGCGAACGGCACGCCGGCCGCCCGGAGCTTCTGCAGCGCTCCGCTGGCGGCGCCGGACATCTTGGCCTGCTGCCAGACCCGGGCGGCCAGCGTGAGGGCGGCCGCCTCCTCGGCGTCCAGGGCGATCTCCGGCAGCCGGTTGCGGTCGCGGCGGGCGAGGTAGCCGACCTCGCCGTCGAGCGCGTTCTCGTCGACGTCGATGACCAGGCCGAGCTCGCGCAGGTCGTCCTTGTCGCGCTCGAACATCCGGTTGAACGCGTCCTCGCTGCCCTGCTGCCAGGCCTCGCGGTAGGCCTCGACCGACTCGCGCAGCTCCTTCTTGGAGAGCGGACGTCTGGTGTTCATCAGGCACAGGGCGAGGTTCATCAGCCGCTCTGCCTTGGCGATCGCCATCGCTGATCCTCCCGGGAATCGTGTGACCCGCCGACCGTACCGGTCCGGACACGCTCAGCAAAAGCCGAGCCCCCGGCTCCGAGCGGAACCGGGGGCCCGAGGACTCCCAGGGGAAACCCGACGTCAGACGCCGAGCAGGTCCACGACGAAGATCAGGGTCGACCCCGCCGGGATGAGCGGGCTCGGCGACTGGTTGCCGTAGGCCAGGTGCGGCGGGATGACCAGCTCGCGGCGGCCGCCCACCTTCATGCCCTGCACACCCTGGTCCCAGCCCTTGATGACGCGGCCGGCGCCCAGCGGGAAGCGGAAGCTCTGACCGCGGTTCCAGGAGGCGTCGAACTCCTCGCCGGAGGCGAAGGTGACACCCACGTAGTGGACCTCGACGGTGGCACCGGCCTTGGCCTCGGCACCGTCGCCGACCACGATGTCGCGGATCTGCAGCTCCGTCGGCGCGTCGCCGCCCGGGAAGTCGATCTCCGGCTTGGTAAGGCTCACAACATACTCATCTCGTTCGGTGGTACAGACATGACGGGGCGGCAGGCACCCCTACGGTCCACCGTACGGCGGCCCGCCGCCCGTCGCGGCCATCCGGGCCCGGCGACGTGTCGCCCGGCCCGGACTGCCATCATGGCTACGAGTCCTGAGTCCCGACGCCGGCATCAAGGATGTCGATCACGAAGACCAGTGTCGAATTGGCGGGGATGTCACCCTGTGCCTGGTCCTTGTAGGCGAGCGAGGCGGGGATGACGAGCTCGATCCGGCTGCCGATGGCCTGGCCGGTCACGCCCTTGTCCCAGCCCTCGATGACCTGGCCGCCGCCGGAGACGAAGGTGAAGGCCTGGCCGCGGTCGAGCGAGGAGTCGAACTTCTTGCCGTCCTTGTACAGCGCACCGGTGTACTGGACGAGCACCTTCTCGCCGGCCTCGACCTTGCGGCCCTTGCCCTGGATCAGCACCGCGGACTTGAGGTCCTTCGGCTCGGCCGCGCCGGGCACCGGGGTGATCCCGGCGGCCTTCTTGCCGTTGTCCTTCACCTTCGGCATGTCGGCCGGCGGGGCCGTCACGTCGCCGCTGACGACCGCGTCGGGAGCGGTGGCGTTCTTGATGTCGATGACGAAGACCAGGGTGTCCTTGGGGCCGACACCCATGCCGCTGCTGCCCTGGGCGCCGAAGGCGGCCGCCGGGGGTGCCACGACCAGCAGGCGGCTGCCCGCCTTGTGGCCGGTGACGGCCTGGTCGAGAGCGGGGATCAGCTTGCCGCCGCCGGCCTGGAAGAGCTGCGGCTTGCCCTGCTCGTAGGAGCCCTGGATCTCCTTGCCCGTGCCCCAGTTCATCGCCGAGAAGTCGGCGGTGACCCAGGTGTTCTTGTCCACCTTCTGGCCATCGCCGCTCTTCAGCTCCTTGACCACGAAG
The DNA here is from genome assembly GCF_039544005.1 of Kitasatospora paranensis. NCBI lineage: Bacteria > Bacillati > Actinomycetota > Actinomycetes > Kitasatosporales > Streptomycetaceae > Kitasatospora > Kitasatospora paranensis. Next base: position 6,836,123 of record NZ_BAABKV010000001.1, on the reverse strand, counting down.
GTGCCGTCGGCGGCCTCCTTCGGCAGCGCGATGGTCGCCTTCTTGCCGAAGTCGCCGGTGACGGTCGGCAGCACCTTGGCGCTGTCCTTGATCGGCGGCACCGGGTCGGCCGTCGGCGTCGGCGAGGCGGTGACCGATGCCTCGGGCGTCGCGGCCGTGGACGTGGAGTCGTCCTTGTTCATCACGTACAGCGCGACGCCGCTGCCCACGATCAGGACGGCCAGCACGGTGCCCAGGATCACACCGAGTCGGCCCACCCCGGGCGGGTTCTCGTCGTAGCCGGCCTCCGACAGGTCCTTCTTGCGCACGGTCGACGCGAAGACCTGCGGCTCCTCGTCCTTGGCGCCCGCCGGCCGCGCCGGGGCCTGGCCCCAGCCGGCCTGCTGCTTCAGGATCGCGGGCGGGACGACGATCGACTCGCCGTCGCCGGGCAGCGGACCGCCGGGCCGTGCGGCCGCCGGGTCGCCCGCAGCGGTGCCGGCCTCGCCCGGGCTCGTCGCTTTCTCAGACATGACTCCCCATCCATCTCGCCGTGTCACACCCTCGCCGGGCCCTGACGACGCCTGCCACAGTGCGGAAAGGGCAGCAGTATGTCAGGTCTGCATGAGGACGGTCCCGTCCGGTGCGTGATCGAGTGCACACCGGAGCCGGTGCTACACGGCCTCCAGGATGTCGATCACGAAGACCAGGGTGGAGTTGGCCGGGACGGGACCGCTCTCCTTGTCGCCGTAGCCGAGCGACGGGGGCACCACGAGCATCACCTGGCTGCCGACGGTCTGGCCGACCAGCCCCTGGTCCCAGCCCTTGATCAGGCTGCCGGTGCCCACCTGGAGGGCCTGGGCGCCGCCGTGGCTGTAGGAGGAGTCGAACTGCTTGCCGTCGGCCCACAGCACGCCGGTGTACTGCACGAGCAGCTGCTGGCCGGACTGCACCTGCTTGCCGTCGCCCTTGATCAGCACGTACGTCTGGAGGTCGGTCGGCGGGGCCTGGCCGGCCGGGATGGTGATCGTCGGGGCCTGCTTGCCGTTCTGCTTGACCTGCGGCGCACTGGCCGGCGGCTGGGTGACGTCACCGGTGATGGTCGAGTCCGGCGCCAGCGACTCCACCAGGTCGAGGACGAAGACCACGGTGTCCTGCCCGCCGACCCCGGCCGAGGTGTTGCCGCCGGTGCCGAACCCGGCCGCCGGCGGGGCCACCACCAGCAGCCGGCTGCCGACCTTCTTGCCGATCACCGACTGGTCGAAGGCGGGCACCAGCTGCCCCGTCCCGGCCTGGTACAGCTGCGGCTTGCCGCCGGCGTCGTAGGAGCTGGAGACGTCCTTGCCGGTCGTCCAGTCCTTGGCCGTGTAGTTGACGGTGACCCAGTCCCCCTTGGCGACCGTGGCGCCGTCCCCCTCGCTGACGGTCGACACCACGAACTGGCCGCTCGGCTTCTCCGACGGGATGGTGATCGTCGCCTTCGAGCCGAAGTCGCCCGTCACCGTCGGCATCGGCGAGGCCGACGCGACCGGGCTCGGCACCGCGGTCGCCGACGCGGAGGCGCTCGGCGAGGCCTTGGAGGCCCCGGACGAGCCGCTGCTGCAGGCGGCCAGCAGGACGGTGAGCAGGGCAGCCAGGGGCACGGCCGGCAGTCCGGCGATTCGACGCATGGCCGCCAGCGTACGGACCGACCGTGCCCCGCGCCCGGAGGCGCACGCGCGGCACGCGAAAGGGGCGGTGAACGGACGAACCGCCCGTCACCGCCCCTGCCCGCCGATCCGTCGCGCGCCGCCCCGGACGCCGCGTCACATGCCCGCGATGAGCTTCTCCACCCGCTCGTCCACCGAGCGGAACGGGTCCTTGCAGAGCACGGTGCGCTGCGCCTGGTCGTTGAGCTTCAGGTGGACCCAGTCCACCGTGAAGTCGCGGCGCTGCTCCTGCGCCTTGCGGATGAAGTCGCCGCGCAGCCGGGCCCGGGTGGTCTGCGGGGGGACCGACTTGGCCTCGAAGGTCTTGAGGTCGTTGGTGACCCGCGCGGCCCGGCCCTTGTTCTGCAGCAGGTAGAACAGGCCGCGGCGGCGGTGGATGTCGTGGTACGCGAGGTCGATCTGGGCGACCCGCGGGTTGGACATCGTCATCTGGTGCTTCTCGCGGTACTGCTCGATGAGCTTGTACTTCATGATCCAGTCGATCTCGGTGGCGACCCGGTCGAGCTCCTCGGTGCGCACCGCCTCCAGGGTGCGGCCCCAGAGGTCGAGCACCCGGGCCACCGTGCCGGTGTTCAGGCCCTTGCGGTCCGCGAACTCCAGCGCCTTGGTGAAGTACTCCTCCTGGATGTCCAGCGCGCTGGCCTCGCGGCCGTTGGCGAGCCGGACCTGGTGGGTGCCGGTGAGGTCGTGGCTGACCTCGCGGATCGCCCGGATCGGGTTCTCCAGCGTCAGGTCGCGCATCACCACGCCGGCCTCGATCAGGCGCAGCACCAGGTCGGTGGCGCCGACCTTGAGCAGGGTGGTGGTCTCCGACATGTTGGAGTCGCCGACGATGACGTGCAGCCGGCGGTACCGCTCGGCGTCCGCGTGCGGTTCGTCCCTGGTGTTGATGATCGGGCGGGAGCGGGTGGTCGCCGAGCTGACGCCCTCCCAGATGTGCTCGGCCCGCTGGCTGACGCAGTACACCGCACCGCGCGGGGTCTGCAGCACCTTGCCCGCGCCGCAGATCAGCTGCCGGGTCACCAGGAACGGGATCAGGACGTCGGCCAGCCGGGAGAACTCGCCGTGCCGGGCCACCAGGTAGTTCTCGTGGCAGCCGTAGGAGTTGCCGGCGGAGTCGGTGTTGTTCTTGAAGAGGTAGACGTCGCCGGCGATGCCCTCCTCGTGCAGGCGGCGCTCGGCATCCACCAGCAGGCCTTCGAGGATGCGCTCCCCGGCCTTGTCGTGCGTCACCAGCTCGCTGACGTCGTCGCATTCCGGAGTGGCGTACTCGGGGTGCGAGCCCACGTCGAGATAGAGCCGTGCACCGTTCCGCAGGAAGACATTGCTGCTGCGGCCCCAGGAGACTACGCGGCGGAAGAGGTACCGGGCCACCTCGTCCGGAGACAGGCGTCGCTGCCCCCGGAATGTGCACGTGACGCCGTACTCGTTCTCCAGCCCGAAAATTCGGCGGTCCATAAGGCTTCTCTTCTCTTCTCGAGGCCTCGCGAAACCCTTCGGTGAAATCCGATGAGACATCAGATCGGTGCGGTGCGGGGGAATCCCGCGCGGTCGGGCCGCGCGGGATTCCCACCGGCCGGCTATTCGGTGCCGGACGCGTCCTCGTCGTCGGTGGCGGCGGACTCGTCGCCGCCGAGGAGCCGTCCGAGCTGGCCGCCCAGGATGCGCTTGAACTTGCGCTGCTGCACGCGGTTGCGGTCGAGGACCGCGACCTCCAGCTGCTCGGGCGTCAGCGCGCGGGGGCTGCCGCCGTTCGGGTCGCGGGCGAGGCCGTCCGCGGCGAGCTTGAGCGCCTCGGTGAGCGTCATGCCCGCGCGGTGGCGCTGACCCAGGTAGTTGCCGATGGAGTCGGCGTTGCCGCCGACCACGACGTAGTTCTTCTCGTCGACGACCGAGCCGTCCGGGGTGAGCCGGTAGATCTGGTCGTCGCCGTCGGTGCGGCCGACCTCGGCCACGATCAGCTCGACCTCGTACGGCTTCTCGCCGACCGAGGAGAAGATGGTGCCCAGGGTCTGGGCGTAGACGTTGGCCAGGCCGCGGGCGGTGACGTCGGCCCGGTCGTAGGAGTAGCCGCGCAGGTCGGCGTAGCGGACGCCGCCGATGCGCAGGTTCTCGAACTCGTTGTAGCGGCCGACCGCCGCGAAGGCGATCTTGTCGTAGATCTCGGAGACCTTGTGCAGGGCCCGGGAGGTGTTCTCCGCGACGAAGACGATGCCGTCGGCGTAGGTGAGCACGACCACACTGCGGCCGCGGGCGATGCCCTTGCGGGCGTACTCCGCGCGGTCCGCCATGGCCTGCTGAGGCGAGACGTAGAACGGTGTGGACACCGGCGGTCGTCCCCTTCTGACTAGGGTTGCGGCGGACTAGAGGAGGGGGCCTGCGGCCCGTTGGGGTGCTGGCGGCGCCCGGCGGTGATGGAGACCGCGATCTCGGACACCTCGTCGTCCTCGAGCCGGCGGAAGCCGCTCTCGGTGATCAGCGAGACGATCGGGAAGATGCCCCGGGCGAGGTCCGGGCCACCGGTGGCGGAGTCGTCGTCGGCCGCGTCGTACAGCGCCTGCACGGCCAGCGTGGCGGCCTGCTCGCCGGAGAGGTCGTCCCGGTAGAGCTTCTTCAGGGAGCCCCGGGCGAACACGGAGCCGCTGCCGGTGGCGGCGAAGCCGCGCTCCTCGGAGCGTCCGCCGGTGACGTCGTAGGTGAAGATACGGCCGCGGCCGAGGTCGAGGTCGTATCCGGCGAAGATCGGGACGACGGCCAGGCCCTGCATGGCCATCGCCAGGTTGGACCGGATCATGGTGGTGAGCCGGTTGGCCTTGCCCTCCAGGGAGAGCACGGCGCCTTCGATCTTCTCGTAGTGCTCCAGCTCCAGCTGGAACAGCCGCACCATCTCGACGGCGAGGCCGGCGGTGCCGGCGATGCCGACGGCGCTGTACTCGTCGGCCGGGAAGACCTTCTCGATGTCGCGCTGGGCGATGACGTTGCCCATGGTGGCCCGCCGGTCACCGGCGATCACCACGCCGCCGCCGAAGACCGCGGAGACGATGGTGGTGCCGTGCGGCGCCTCGATGGTGAGGCCCTCGGGGAGGCTGCGCCGGCCGGGCAGCAGCTCGGGCGAGTGCCGGTCGAGGAAGTCCATGAACGACGAGGACCCGGGGGTCAGGAAGGCAGCCGGTAGACGCCCGGTGCCACCAGTGATGGCTTCCACACGATTCCTTCCAGGTTGACGATCAAGCAACTGTTGCCGGGACCCTACCCGCGCCGGGCCCGGGTGATCCACACGGTGCGGAACCGATCGCGCTGCAGGCGCCGCCCCGGCTGGGGGCGGAGGCGCACCTGCAGCGCGATTCGCGAGGGGCGGGAATTACCCGCTCACTCGCCGCCCTTCTGCACGAAACCACGGACGAAGTCCTCGGCGTTCGATTCCAGAACCTCGTCGATTTCGTCCAATACCGCGTCGACGTCGTCGCTGAGCTTTTCCTGGCGCTCCTTGAGGTCGTCGGAGGCCTGTGCTTCCGCGCCCTGCTCCTCGACCTCCTCCGAGGAGCGGTTCGCCCGCTGCTGGCCACCGCCGGTGTCGTTGCCCGCCATTTCCCTCACCCCGCTCGCTCTGTTGGTCAGACCCTATCCGCCGGGTACGGCATTCGCGCCCGGTTCTGCTTCAACGCTCGGCGCTCACCCGAATGATTCCCTCTTGAGCAGGGATTCACCCCAAGTGATCGAAAAATTACCCTCCGGACAGTACACGAACCAGGTCCTCCGCGGTCCGGCACCGGTCCAGCAGCTCCTTGACGTGCTCGCGCGTGCCGCGCAGCGGCTCCATGGTGGGCACCCGCTGGAGCGAGTCGTGCCCGGGCAGGTCGAAGATGACCGAGTCCCAGGAGGCCGCGGCGACGTCGTCGGCGTACTGCTCCAGGCAGCGCCCGCGGAAGTACGCCCGGGTGTCCTCCGGCGGCTTGCCGACCGCCCGGAGCACCTCCTCCTCGGAGAGCAGCCGATCGAACCGGCCACGCGCCACGAGGCGGTTGTAGAGGCCCTTGTCGGGCCGTACGTCGCTGTACTGGAGGTCCACCAGCTGCAGCCGGGGGTTGTCCCACTCCAGGCCGTCGCGCTGGCGGTAGCCCTCCAGCAGCTCCTTCTTGGCGACCCAGTCGAGCTGCTTCGACAGGCTCATCGGGTCGCGCTCCAGCCGGCCGAGCACGTCCTCCCAGCGGGCCAGCACGTCCATGGTCTGGTCGTCGGCGTCCTGCCCCCAGCGGTCCTCGACGTACTTGCGGGCCAGCTCGCAGTACTCCATCTGGAGCTGGACGGCGGTCAGCTTGCGGCCGCTGCGCAGCTGGATCCGGTAGTCCAGCCCGGGGTCGTGGGAGACCCGGTGCAGGGTGCGCACCGGCTGGTCGACGGCCAGGTCGACGGCGATGAAGCCGTCCTCGATCATGGCCAGGACCAGCGAGGTGGTGCCGAGCTTGAGGTAGGTGGAGATCTCGGAGAGGTTGGCGTCGCCGATGATCACGTGCAGCCGGCGGTACTTCTCGGCGTCGGCGTGCGGCTCGTCGCGGGTGTTGATGATCGGGCGCTTGAGGGTCGTCTCCAGGCCGACCTCGACCTCGAAGAAGTCGGCGCGCTGGCTGAGCTGGAAGCCGTGGGCGTTGCCCTCCTGGCCCAGCCCCACCCGGCCGGCGCCGGTCACCACGGGGCGGGAGACGAAGAACGGGGTGAGGTGGCGGACGATGTCGGCGAACGGCGTCGCCCGCTTCATCAGGTAGTTCTCGTGGGTGCCGTAGGAGGCGCCCTTGTTGTCGGTGTTGTTCTTGTACAGGTTGATCCGCTGCCCGTTGGGCAGCTCCAGGGCGCGGGCGGCCGCCTCGGCCATGATCCGCTCGCCCGCCTTGTCCCAGAGCACCGCGTCGCGCGGGTTGGTGACCTCGGGCGAGCTGTACTCGGGGTGGGCGTGGTCCACGTAGAAGCGGGCGCCGTTGGTGAGGATGATGTTGGCGAGGCCGATGTCCTCGTCGGTGAGCTGGCTGGCATCGGCGACCTCGCGCGCGAGGTCGAATCCCCGGGCGTCGCGCAGCGGGTTCTCCTCCTCGAAGTCCCAGCGGGCCCGGCGGGCCCGGTGCATCGCCGCGGCGTACGCGTTGACGATCTGGGACGAGGTGAGCATGGCGTTGGCGTTCGGGTGCCCGGGAACGGAGATCCCGTACTCGGTCTCGATGCCCATCACGCGCCGTACGGTCATGCGGCCCTCCTTGCCCGAAGTGATGCCTGTGGAGACGCGCCGTCCGGCTGCGGGCGGGTGGGCACCGCAGCCGGACGGAGGGTACGGCGTCCTACAGGTACTGCCCCGTGTTGGCGACGGTGTCGATGGAGCGGCCGGACTCGGCGCCCTGCTTGCCGGTGACCAGCGTGCGGATGAAGACGATCCGCTCGCCCTTCTTGCCCGAGATCCGGGCCCAGTCGTCCGGGTTGGTGGTGTTGGGCAGGTCCTCGTTCTCCTTGAACTCGTCGACGCAGGCCGCGAGCAGGTGGGAGACGCGCAGGCCGCGCTGGCCGTGGTCGAGGAAGTCCTTGATGGCCATCTTCTTGGCACGGTCGACGATGTTCTGGATCATGGCGCCGGAGTTGAAGTCCTTGAAGTACAGGACCTCCTTGTCGCCGTTGGCGTACGTGACCTCCAGGAAGCGGTTGTCCTCGGTCTCCGAGTACATCCGCTCGACCACCGACTGGATCATGGCGTCGACCGTGGCCGGCAGGGATCCGTCGTGCTCCTTGACGTCGTCCGGGTGGAAAGGCAGCGACTCCTTGAGGTACTTGGAGAAGATGTCCTTGGCCGCCTCGGCGTCCGGCCGCTCGATCTTGATCTTGACGTCCAGGCGGCCGGGCCGCAGGATCGCCGGGTCGATCATGTCCTCGCGGTTGGAGGCGCCGATGACGATGACGTTCTCCAGGCCCTCCACGCCGTCGATCTCGGCGAGCAGCTGCGGGACGATGGTGTTCTCCACGTCCGAGCTGACACCCGAGCCACGGGTGCGGAAGAGCGACTCCATCTCGTCGAAGAAGACGATGACGGGCGTGCCCTCGCTGGCCTTCTCACGGGCCCGCTGGAAGACCAGGCGGATCTGCCGCTCGGTCTCGCCGACGTACTTGTTCAGGAGCTCGGGGCCCTTGATGTTGAGGAAGTAGCTCTTGCCCTGGGGCCGGCCGGTGACCTCGGCGACCTTCTTGGCCAGCGAGTTCGCGACCGCCTTGGCGATCAGCGTCTTGCCGCAGCCGGGAGGGCCGTAGAGCAGGACGCCCTTGGGCGGGCGGAGCTCGTACTCCTTGAAGAGGTCGGCGTGCAGGTAGGGCAGCTCGACCGCGTCGCGGATCTGCTCGATCTGGCCGGCGAGGCCGCCGATCTGCCGGTAGTCGATGTCCGGGACCTCCTCGAGGACCAGCTCCTCGACCTCGGACTTCGGCACGACCTCGTAGACGTAGCCGGAGCGGGGCTCCAGCAGGAGGGCGTCCCCGCTGCGGAGGGTCAGCTCGCGCAGCGGCTCGGCGAGCCGGACGACGCGCTCCTCGTCCGTGTGGCCGATCACCAGCGCACGCTCGCCGTCCTCGAGGACCTCCTTGAGGGTGACGATGTCGCCGATGCTCTCGAAGGCCATCGCGTCCACGATGTTGAGTGCCTCGTTGAGCATGACCTCCTGCCCGCGGCGCAGTTCCTCCAGCTCGACGCCGGGGCTGACGTTCACGCGCAGCTTGCGGCCGCCGGTGAAGATGTCGGCGGTGCCGTCCTCGTTGGCGGTGAGGAAGGTGCCGAATCCGGCCGGAGGCTGGGCCAGGCGGTCGACCTCCTCCTTGAGGGCCACGATCTGGTCGCGGGCCTCGCGGAGGGTGCTTGCGAGCCGCTCGTTCTGGGCGGTCACACCGGCCAGGTTGGTCTGGAGCTCGACGACGCGCTCTTCGAGGATTCTCGAGTTGCGCGGCGACTCGGCGAGCTTGCGACGCAGAACGGCGATCTCCTGCTCGAGGTACGAGACCTGCGCGGCCTCGTCGGAACCACGAGCGGGCCGGCCGGCGCTGCGGTTGTAGTCGTCATCGTGGGCTGCCACGGTCCTCACCTCCTCCTGGGGGAGCTGGACGACCCAAACCTACCTGGACCCAGGGGTCTGTAAACCCCTAGATCAGAAAGATGGATCGGGCGTGTCCGATCTTCGCCCTTGCGTTGCTTCCCCTCTGGTAGTGGATGTGCCCACCGCTCATCGGTTCAAAGCAGACCAGGGGTAAGGTCGACCCAGGATCGAGGGCGGAAATGCCACGCAAAGCGGGGCGTTCCGGGACAGAAACGGCAGGAGACATGGCGGCGACCGGCGAAGAGCTTGAGGTCTGGATCGACCAGGATCTGTGCACCGGTGACGGCATCTGTGTGCAGTACGCGCCCGAGGTCTTCGAGCTGGACATCGACGGCCTGGCGTACGTGAAGGGCGACGACGACGAGCTGCGCCAGCAGCCGGGCGAGACCGCGCCGGTGCCGCTGACGCTGCTTCAGGACGTGGTGGACTCCGCCAAGGAGTGCCCGGGCGACTGCATCCACGTGCGCCGCGTCCGCGACCGGGTCGAGGTCTACGGACCCGACGCGGAGTGAGCCCCCGACGGGCCTGAGCGGGGCTCAGGCCCGGATCGCGGGCGCCGCGCTCTCGGCCCGCACCCAGCGGTCGCCGCGCCGGCTCCAGTTCAGTTCCAGCGAGCGGTCGGGGCAGCAGCGCGGCACGTCCACCGAGGAGTAGCCGCGGGCGAGGCCGTGCACCGTGCCGTCGCTGCGCACCGTCAGCACCGTGACGGTCAGGTTGTCCTTGAGCGGGTCCAGCAGGGTCGCCGCCACCACCGGGCGGCCGCCCAGGCCGGCGGTCAGCACGAAGACGCCGTCCGGCGGCGTGCCGTTGTCCGCGGCGCAGTGCGCGGCGACGATCGTGGCCGGGGTGCCGTCACCCAGGTCGGCGGTCACCTTCAGGGCGACGGAGACCGGGAACGGTCCGCAGTCAAGGGGAAGTTCGGCCTTCGCCGGATCGGGCGCGGCGGCCGGCGGCGCGGCCTTCGCGGTGGGGTGGACCGGCGTCGGGCTGCCCTCGGCCGGATCGGCGGCTATCGCGCCGCCGACCACCGCGGCACAGCCTGCGGCGACCAGCGCCCAGTGCCGGAGCCCGCCTCGGGCGTGCGCCGGGGCTTTCGCCCCGGCCTCCGCGGCCTTCGCGCCCTCGGCGCCGACCAGCACGGGGGTGTCGCTCGCAGCATCCACCAGGCAGTCCCCTCCACGGTTCCGGGGCCGCCGCGGCAGGCGCGGCGGGTGTCGTGAGCGAGCATCGTCCCACAGGCCGGACGGCCCGGACCCACCGGGTCGGACGGAAAACCGGCAGGCAGCACAGAGGGGCGGCACGCCGGTTCGTCGTCCGGTGCGCCGCCCCTCGGCGGTGCTGCTGTCGCGGTGTCAGGGCAGGTCGACGCCGTCGGCCGCGGCCGACTCGCGCGAGGCCCGGCGGGCCGCGGCCCGCTCGGCCAGCGAGGGCTCGGGGGCCCCGTTGTCGTACTCCTCGCCGTAGGCGCCCTTGGCCGGACGGCGACGGCGCAGCGGCGGCTCGACACCGTCGGCGAGGCGCCGGGCGGTGAGCAGGAAGCCGGTGTGGCCGATCATCCGGTGGTCCGGGCGGACGGCCAGGCCCTCCAGGTGCCAGGTGCGGACCATGGTCTCCCAGGCCTGCGGCTCGGTGAAGGTGCCGTGGTCGCGCAGCGCCTCGACGGTCTTCGACATCTGGGTGGTGGTCGCCACGTAGCAGCAGATCAGACCACCGGGGACGAGCGCCTTGGAGGCGACGTCCAGGCACTCCCAGGGGGCGAGCATGTCGAGGATGACGCGGTCGACGTCGGCCTCCACCAGGTTGTCCTGGAGGTCGCCGATGGTGAGCTTCCACGCCGGGTGCGGGCCGCCGAAGTAGCGCTCGACGTTGCCCTTGGCGATCTCGGCGAAGTCCTCGCGGCGCTCGTACGAGGCCAGCATGCCGGTGTCGCCGACGGCTCGCAGCAGGTAGGTGGAGAGCGCGCCGGAGCCGACGCCGGCCTCGACCACGCGGGCGCCCGCGAAGATGTCCGCCATGGCCAGGATCTGGCCGGCGTCCTTCGGGTAGATCACGGCTGCGCCGCGGGGCATGGACAGGACGTAGTCGGGGAGCAGGGGGCGCAGCGCGAGGTACGGGACGTTGCCCGTGGTGCGTACGACCGTGCCCTCGGGGGCGCCGATCAGCTCGTCGTGCGGGAACGCACCCTTGTGGGTGTGGAACTGGTTCCCGGCCTGGAGCGTGAACGTGTAGTGGCGGCCCTTGGGGTCGGTCAGCTGGACCTGGTCCCCGACCTGGAAGGGCCCGCGTCGGCGGGTGGCACCGGTCGGTTCGGACATGCCGACAATCCTAAGGGAACAGCGGCCCTCCCCGACCAGCCGGCCCCGCCGCCCGCCCGGGGGCGGTGGGCGGCGGCGCCGGGCGGCCGGGATCAGCGCCTGCCGAGCGCCGAGCTGAGCCGGCGCTCCAGGTCCGCGAGGGCCAGCACCCCGTACGAGGTGCCGTCCGGGCGGACGATCAGGTACTCGCTGGACGGCGTGCGGCGCAGCGCGTTCAGCAGGTCCTCGCCGGCCAGGGCCACGTCCAGGCGCAGCCCGGGCTCCAGGTCGCGGGCGGCGGCGCCGACCGCGACCCAGGGGCGGCGGTGCTCGGGCACCGCGGAGACGGCGGCCTCCTTGACCAGGCCGATCGGGTCGCCGCGGCCGTCGACCACGACGATCGCGCCGGCCTGCGCCTCGCGGGCGCGGCGCAGGGCCTCGCCGAGCGGGGTGTCGGAGGGCACCTCGATCGAGCGGCGGGCCAGCTCCTTCACCGTGATGCCGGGCAGTACCTCGCGCAGCCGGGCGTTGCGGACGCTGGCGGTCGCCCCGTTCCAGATGATCACGGCCAGCACGGCGGCGAGGACACCGTCGATCAGGCTGTCGCCGGTGGACTGCCCGGGGTTCTGCGCGGCGCTGAACAGCGGCAGGCCGAAGAGCACGACGAGGGCCAGCCCGCGGCCGACCCAGGCCGCGGCGACGGTGCCGGCCATCGGACGGCCGGTGACCGCCCAGACGACGGCCCGCAGCATCCGGCCGCCGTCCAGCGGCAGGCCGGGCAGCAGGTTGAAGGCGGCGACGACCAGGTTGCTGACCATCAGCCCGGCCAGCAGGACGCCGGGCACGGTGTCGGACTCGACGCCGTCCAGGGCCAGGTAGAAGACACCGCCGAGCAGCAGCGACAGCAGCGGTCCGACGAAGGCGAGCCAGAACTCCCGCGCCGGGGTCGAGGCCTCCCGCTCGATCTCCGAGACGCCGCCGAAGAAGTGCAGCTGGATGCGGCGCACCGGGAGCTTGTACCGCAGGGCGACCACGGTGTGGGCCAGTTCGTGCACCAGCACCGAGGCGTAGAAGGCCACCGCGAACGAGAACGACACCAGGTACCGGGAGGCCCCGAGGTCGGGCAGCACGTCGGAGAGCCGGCCGCCGAAGATCCAGGTGATCAGGGCCGCGATGACGAACCAGGACGGGGTGACGTAGATCGGCACGCCGAACGGCCGGCCGACCAGGATGCCGCCGCGCGGGTCACCGTCCTGCGGCCCTCCCGTCGACGGCTGCTCGGAGGTCTGCTGCCCCCTGGTGTCGGTCACCGCTGCCCCTTCGCCGTGGTCCGCCCCTGCCGTCCGGCCCGGGCGGGTGCGGCCCACGCTACGTGATCTCCGCGGGGAATCCCCGCGCGCCCCTCGTACCGTGGTCCCGCACAGGAGTCATACCCGCGCGGCGGGTTTGTGAGCGGCCCGGCAGCGAGATGTGAGCGGCGGGCAATAGGGTCGAGGGCATGCACCAGAACGAGACCGTGCCGGCGCCCCGGCGGGCCGCCGCGCCGACCGGCCTGTCGCCGTCGCGGGCGGGGGACTTCATGACCTGCCCGCTGCTCTACCGGCTGCGGGTGATCGACCGGCTGCCGGAGCCGCCGAGCCCGGCGGCGACCCGGGGCACCGTGGTGCACGCGGTGCTGGAGCGGTTGTTCGACCACCCGCCGACGGAGCGCACGGCGGAGCTCGCCCGGTCGCTGCTGCGCCCGCAGTGGGAGCGGCTGCTGGGCGAGCGGCCCGAGCTCGCGGAGCTGTTCCCGGACGACCCCGGGGCGCGGCGCTGGCCGGCTGGCTGGGCGACGCAGAGAAACTGGTGGACCGGTGGTTCCGGCTGGAGGACCCGACCAGGCTGCACCCGGCGGAGCGCGAGCTGTACGTCGAGACGTCGCTGGAGTCGGGCCTGCTGCTGCGCGGCTACATCGACCGGGTGGACGTCGCGCCGAGCGGCGACGTCCGGCTGGTGGACTACAAGACCGGCCGGGCGCCCTCGCGGGACTTCGAGGGCAAGGCCATGTTCCAGATGAAGTTCTACGCCCTGGTGGTGTGGCGCTGGAAGGGCGTGATCCCCAGGCGCCTGCAACTGGTGTACCTGGGCGGCGGCGGCGACGTGGTCACGTACGACCCGGACGAGGCGGATCTGCTGGCCGTGGAGCGCAAGCTCCTGGCGCTGTGGGAGACGATCTCGCGGGCGGTGGAGACGGGCGACTTCCCGGCGACCCGCAACCGGCTCTGCGACTGGTGCGACCACCGGGCGAGCTGCCCGGAGTTCGGCGGCACTCCCCCGCCGTACCCGCTGCCGTCGGCGAGACGGTCCGAGGACGATCCCGCGGGGGATCCCATGCTGAGCAAGGAGTCGTAGGTGACGATCCGAGTGCTGCTGGTGGACGACCAGCCGCTCCTGCGCACCGGTTTCCGGATGATCCTGGAGGCCGAGTCCGACCTGGTGGTGGTCGGCGAGGCGGGCGACGGTCAGCAGGCGCTGGAGCAGGTCCGGGCGCTCCAGCCGGACGTGGTGCTGATGGACATCCGGATGCCGCGGATGGACGGGGTGGAGGCGACCCGGCGGATCGCGGGCCCCGGCCGGGACGGTCCGGCGAAGGTGCTGGTACTGACCACGTTCGACCTGGACGAGTACGTGGTCGAGGCGCTGCGCGCCGGGGCCAGCGGCTTCCTGCTCAAGGACGTGCCCGCCGAGGAGCTGGTGCAGGCGATCCGGGTGGTCGCGGACGGCGCGGCGATGCTCGCGCCGTCGGTGACGCGCCGGCTGCTGGACATGTACGCCACCAAGCTGCCGTCCGGCGACGAGGCCCCGCCGCAGGCGCTGGGGGCGCTGACCGAGCGCGAGCTGGAGGTGCTGCGGCTGGTCGCCCGCGGGCTGTCGAACGCGGAGATCGCCGCGGAGCTGTTCGTCAGCGAGACGACGGTGAAGACCCACGTCGGCCACGTACTGACCAAGCTCCAGCTGCGCGACCGGGTGCAGGCCGCCGTGTACGCGTACGAGTCCGGTCTGGTCCGCCCCGGCGCGCTCTGACCCCGGACACGCCGACGGCCCGTCCCCCCACCGCTGAGCGGGGGACGGGCCGTCGGCGTACGGTCAGTTCTTGGCGGCGCGGCCGATCGCCCACAGGCGGACGACGCCGGTGGTGTCGACGGTGGACTCGACGCCCGTGATGTCGTTGCGCGAGGCGTAGAACGACTTCGCCTGGAAGATCGGGATCACCGGCGCGGCCTCCGCGACCAGGTTCTGGATCTGCGCGTAGGCGCCACCGGCCGAGCGGTCGGTCAGCTTGATGCTGTCCGGCACCAGCTTGCCGCTGATCCGCGGGTCGTCCCAGCTGTTGTGGAAGGCGCCGCCGTCGACCACGATCGGGCTGACGAAGTCGTCCGGGTCGGCGTAGTCCGGGGTCCAGCCGACGGTGTAGGCCTGGTAGCTGCCGGCCTTCCAGCCCGCCTGGTACTTCTTCCAGTCGGGCTCCTGCTTGACCGTGACGTCGAACAGGCCGCTGGCGTCGAGCTCCTTCTTGAACTCGTTCATCTCGGCCGCACCGGCGCGCGCCCGGGACCAGGTCAGGGTCAGCTTGACCGGGGTCTGCACCTTGGCGTTGCCGAGGAGCTTCTTCGCCTTCGCCACGTCCGGGTCGCCGTAGCGGTCGGCGAACGCGGTGTTGTGGCCGGTGATGCCGACCGGCACCAGCGAGTACAGCGGCTGGACGGTGCCGGCGTACACCGAGCGGGCCAGCGTCTTGCGGTCGATCAGCTGGGCGATCGCCTGGCGGACGGCGGGGTTGCCGGTGACCGCGTCCTTGGTGTTGAACACCAGGTAGCGGGTCTCGGCGCTCTCGCCCTCGGCGACCTTGAGGTCGCCCTTGCCGGACAGCTGGTCGTCCTTGATCTTGGCGGCGGCGGTGGGTTCGAGGCTGTTGTCGGCGAGGTCGACCTGGCCGCCCTCCAGCGCGCTCTTCAGCTCGTCCGGGGTGTTGAAGTACCGGATGTCGACCTTGTTGGTCTGCGGCTTCGCGTCACCGGTGTACTGCGAGTTGGCCGACAGGCTGATCTTGCCCGGGGTGCCGTTCCCGCCGTCCATCTCCGCGATGCTGTCGATCTTGTACGGACCGGAGCCGACCAGCTTGTCGTTGGCGAGCAGGCCGTCCGCCGGGAAGACGGTGTGGTCGACGATCGAGCCGGCCGCCGAGGCCAGCTTGGCCGGGAGCACCGCGTCCGGGGCGTTGAGGCGGAAGACCACCTGGGAGTCGCTCTTGGCCTGCACCGACTTGATCGTCGACAGCAGCGACGCAGGGCCGCTCGGGTCGTTGATCTTC
Organism: Kitasatospora paranensis; assembly: GCF_039544005.1. Taxonomy (NCBI): domain Bacteria; kingdom Bacillati; phylum Actinomycetota; class Actinomycetes; order Kitasatosporales; family Streptomycetaceae; genus Kitasatospora; species Kitasatospora paranensis. The sequence goes on along the minus strand of NZ_BAABKV010000001.1, from coordinate 6,820,672 downwards.
AGCATGCGGTCGATCGAGAAGACCACGTCCTGCGCGGTCATCGCGTGACCGTTGGAGAACTTCAGGCCGCTGCGCAGCGTGCACTCGTAGGTCTTGGCGTCGGTGCCGGTGAAGCCGCAGGACTGCGCGGCGTCGGGCTGCGGGACGCTGGCACCGGGCGGGAAGCTCAGCAGCGACTGGAAGGTGTTGTTCAGCACCAGCCAGGACCCCGCGTCGTACGCGCCGGCCGGGTCCAGCACGCTGGTCACGTTGACCGTGCCCATGGTGAGCGTGGAGGGCGAGTCCCCGCCCGTGACGACCTTGGTAGCGGAGGCGCAGCCGGCGGCCGTGGTGGCCACGACGGCGGCGCAGCCGAGCGCGGCCAGGCGGTTGGCAGAAGACATGCGGGATGGGTTCCTTCTCCGTACGGCAGGCCTGTGGGAGGGCGCCGGTGGGCCGCCGTTCGGCTGGGCACGGGTGGTGCACGCCGCTGCGGACGGTCCGTTCGACCCCGTTTCGGGGACTTACCGGAGAAGCCTGTCACGAGCGGACGCCCCGCTCCGCTGGCCGGACGGAGGCCCGCCGCGGGCGGACCGGCGGAGCGGGCCCCGCAACCCGACGATCTGTCAGCCGTTGTCCGCTTTGTCGCTCGCGTCCCGTACGGACCGTTACGACCACACTGCTGTCCGGAAACATCCCGTGCCGGAAGAGAGACCGATCTCACACCGCGTCACACCCGTGCCGCCACCACCGAGCGCAGCAGCTCCAGGTCGACGAGCTCCAGCGAGGGCAGCACGGTACGGCCGGGGGCGGGCTCGATCGGCGCCACCGACGGCACCGCGATCACCGGGCAGCCGGCCGCCTCCGCGGCCCGCACACCGGTCGGCGCGTCCTCGATCACCACGCAGCGCGCCGGGTCGGCGCCGAGCCGGGCGGCGGCCGCGAGGTAGGGGTCGGGGTGCGGCTTGGTCCGCGGCACCTCGTCGCCGGCCACCGAGAACGCGAAGTGCTCGGCACCGAGGCTGCGCAGCACGATGTCGATGATGTGCCGGTGCGAGGCGGAGACCAGCGCGGCCGGGACGCCGTGCGCGTCGAGGGTGTTGAGCAGCCGCTCGGCCCCCGGCATCAGCGGCACCCCGTCGGCCAGCAGGTCGACGAACCGCTGGTTGATCAGAACGGTCAGCTCCGCGGGGGCGAGCGGGACATCGGTGCGGGCGAGCAGGTAGTCGATCACCCTGGTCATCGGCCCGCCGACCACGTGCGCCCGGTCGGCCTCGTCCAGGACGTGGCCGAACTCCGCGAAGAGCGACCGCTCGGCCTGCCACCAGAAGTCCTCGGTGTCGACCAGCGTGCCGTCCATGTCGAGCAGAACGGCCTGGAGGCCTCCGCCGGTGCCTTCGAGACTCGTGGTGGGGGTCGAGATGGTCGTCATGGCTGTCCTTTCGCCTGGTGGCCGGACATGTCCGGGGATGGCACAGGCCGGCCCGCTGGTGAGCGGACCGGCCCGTTCAGGATCATCAAGAATACGCCCGCCCCGCCGGATCCTGCCGAACGGAGCGCAGCGGACGGGTTACCTCGCGTTGAAGTACTTCGCCTCGGGGTGGTGGATCACGATGGCGTCGGTGGACTGCTCCGGGTGGAGCTGGTACTCCTCGGAGAGCACCACGCCGATCCGCTCGGGCTTCAGCAGCTCGGCGATCTTGGCGCGGTCCTCCAGCTCCGGGCAGGCGCCGTAGCCGAGCGAGAAGCGCGCACCGCGGTACTTGAGGGCGAACATGTCGCGGACGTCCTGCGGGTCCTCGTCGCCGAAGCCCAGCTCGAAGCGGACCCGGGCGTGCCAGAACTCGGCCAGCGCCTCGGCCAGTTGGACGGACAGGCCGTGCAGCTCCAGGTAGTCGCGGTAGGCGTTCGCGGCGAACAGCTCGTTCGCGGCCTCGGAGATCCGGTTGCCCATGGTGACGACCTGCAGGGCCACCACGTCGCGCTCGCCGGACTCCTCCGGGCGGAAGAAGTCCGCCAGGCAGAGCCGGCGCCCCCGGCGCTGCCGCGGGAAGGTGAACCGGGTGCGCTCGGAGCCGTCGTCGTTGAAGACGACGAGGTCGTCGCCCTTGGAGTTGGCCGGGTAGTAGCCGTAGATCACGGCCGGCTCCAGCCAGCCCTCGGTCTGCAGGCGGTCCAGCCACATCCGCAGCCGCGGCCGGCCCTCGGTCTCCACCAGCTCCTCGTACGACGGGCCGTCCCCGCTGCGCGAGGCCTTCAGGCCCCACTGACCCTTGAACAGCGCGTCCTCGTCCAGCCAGGAGGAGTAGTCCGCGAACGGGATGCCCTTGACGATCCGGTCGCCCCAGAACGGCGGGGTCGGCACCCGGTTGTCGACGGACACGTCGGAGCGGACCTGGCCGAGGTCGACCTCCTCGGGCTCCTGCACCTCGACCCGGGCGTGGCGGCGCTGCCGCAGCTCGGGCAGGGCGGCGCCGGGGACGCCGCGCTTGACGGCGACCAGCGCGTCCATCAGCTTCAGGCCCTCGAAGGCGTCCCGGGCGTAGCGGACCTCGCCCTGGTAGATCGCGTGGAGGTCCTGCTCGACGTAGGCCCGGGTGAGGGCGGCGCCGCCGAGGATCACCGGGAAGTCCGCCGCCAGGCCGCGCTGGTTCAGCTCCTCCAGGTTCTCCTTCATGATCACCGTGGACTTCACCAGGAGGCCGGACATGCCGATCACGTCGGCCTTGTGCTCCTGCGCGGCGTCCAGGATCGCCGACACCGGCTGCTTGATGCCGAGGTTGACGACGGTGTAGCCGTTGTTGGACAGGATGATGTCGACCAGGTTCTTGCCGATGTCGTGGACGTCGCCCTTGACGGTGGCCAGCACGATCGTGCCCTTGCCCTCGTCGTCGGACTTCTCCATGTGCGGCTCCAGGTGCGCCACCGCGGTCTTCATCACCTCGGCGGACTGCAGCACGAACGGCAGCTGCATCTGGCCGGAGCCGAACAGCTCGCCGACCACCTTCATCCCGGCCAGCAGCGTGCTGTTGACGATCTCCAGCGCCGGACGGGACGTCAGCGCCTCGTCCAGGTCCGCCTCCAGGCCGTTGCGCTCGCCGTCGATGATCCGCCGCTGCAGCCGCTCCTCCAGCGGCAGCGCCGCCAGCTCCTCCGCCTTCGAGGCACGGGTGGACGACGCGGTGACACCCTCGAACAGCTGCAGCAGCTTCTGCAGCGGGTCGTAGTCCTCCGTGCGCCGGTCGTAGACCAGGTCCAGCGCCACCTCGCGCTGCTCCTCGGGGATGCGCGCGATCGGCACGATCTTCGCCGCGTGCACGATCGCCGAGTCCAGGCCGGCCTCCACGCACTCGTGGAGGAAGACCGAGTTGATGACCACCCGGGCCGCCGGGCTGAGGCCGAAGGAGATGTTGGACAGGCCGAGCGTGGTCTGCACCGCCGGGTGGCGGCGCTTCAGCTCGCGGATCGCCTCGATCGTCTCGATGCCGTCCCGGCGGGACTCCTCCTGTCCCGTGCCCAGCGTGAACGCCAGGCAGTCCACCAGGATCGAGCCCTCGTCGACGCCGTACTCGCCGGTCAGCTGACCGATCAGCCGCTCCGCGATCGCGACCTTCTTGTCCGCGGTGCGCGCCTGGCCCTCCTCGTCGATGGTCAGCGCGATCAGGCCGGCACCGTGCTCGCGCGCCAGCGACGCGATCCGCCCGAACCGGGTCTCGGGGCCGTCGCCGTCCTCGTAGTTCACCGAGTTCAGCACCGCACGGCCGCCCAGCAGCTCCAGACCCGCGCGCAGCACCTCCGGCTCGGTGGAGTCCAGCACGATCGGCAGCGTCGAGGCCGTCGCCAGCCGCCCCGCCACCTCCCGCATGTCCGTCACACCGTCCCGGCCGACGTAGTCCACGCAGAGGTCCAGCAGGTGCGCGCCCTCGCGGATCTGCTCCCGCGCGATCTCCACGCAGGCCTGCCAGTCCTCGGCGAGCATCGCCTCGCGGAACTTCTTCGACCCGTTCGCGTTCGTCCGCTCACCGATCGCCAGGTACGACAGGTCCTGCCGGAACGGCACCGACTGGTACAGCGACGCCGCCGCCGACTCCGGCCGCGGGTCGCGCACCGTCACCGGACGGCCCTGCACCCGCTCCACCACATGCCGCAGGTGCTCCGGCGTCGTCCCGCAGCAGCCGCCCACCAGCGACAGCCCGTACTCCGTCACGAACGTCTCGTGCGCGTCCGCCAGCTCCGCCGGCGAGAGCGGATAGTGCGCGCCGTCCTTGCCGAGGACGGGCAGGCCGGCGTTCGGCATGCAGGAGAGCCCCACCTTGGCGTTCTTCGCCAGGTACCGCAGGTGCTCGCTGTACTGCTCCGGGCCGGTGGCGCAGTTCAGGCCGATGTAGTCGATGCCCAGCGGCTCCAGCGCGGTCAGCGCCGCGCCGATCTCCGAGCCGAGCAGCATGGTGCCGGTCGTCTCGACGGTCACCTGGACGAGCAGTGGCAGGTCGAGCCCGGCCTCCGCCAGCGCCCGCTTCACGCCCAGCACCGCGGCCTTGGTCTGCAGCAGGTCCTGGCTGGTCTCGATCAGCAGCGCGTCCGCACCGCCCGCGATCAGGCCCGCCGCATTGCGCTCGAACCCGTCCCGGAGCAGCTCGAAGGGGGCGTGGCCCAGCGTCGGGAGCTTGGTGCCCGGGCCGATCGAGCCCAGCACCCAGCGGGTGCGGCCGTCGCCGGCCGTGAACGCGTCCGCGACCTCGCGGGCGATCCGCGCGCCCGCCTCCGACAGCTCGAACACCCGCTCCGGGATGTCGTACTCCCCCAGCGCCGCGTGGTTCGCACCGAAGGTGTTCGTCTCCACGCAGTCCACGCCCACCGCGAAGTACGCCTCGTGCACCGACCGGACGATGTCCGGCCGCGTCACGTTCAGCACCTCGTTGCAGCCCTCCAGCTGCTGGAAGTCCTCCATCGACGGGTCCTGCGCCTGGAGCATCGTGCCCATCGCACCGTCCGCCACCACCACCCGGGAGGCGAGGGCCTCGCGCAGGGCGTTCGCGCGGTCTTGCGATGTGGACGAGGGGACGGCTGTGGCCATGGGGCTACTCCCTGGGTGCGACGGCTGTCGGCTATGCGTCCCCATCCGGACAGGGGAGGCACCTCGCCAGGGTATCCGGACACCCGTCCGGGTACGGAACCCGTTCCGCATCCTGGGCGTCTTCTCCACCTGAACGGAGGCGACGGGAGGGGTGTCGGGGTGCGCTTTCGCCGGATCGGTGCCGCCGGCCTGCGGGCCCGGTGGCGCGGCCTGCGGGGCCGGTGGCGCGGCCTGCCCGTTCGGCGGCCCGCGGTGCGGGCCGCCGCCGCCGTCCTGGCGGCAGCCGTGGTGGCGGCCCTGCTGGCGGTGGCCGGCTGCGCCGCCGCCCTGCGCCTGGAGTACGCCGGGGACCCGTCCGCCGAGGCCCGGACGAGGGGGCGGGACGCCGTCTGGCTCGGCCACGCCTGGGTGGACGGCCGCAGGGGCGAGGCCGACCTGACGGCCCTGGCCGCCCGCCTCGACGGCACCGGCGTCCACGACCTGTACGTGCACACCGGGCCGCTGGAGCACGACGGCTCGCTGCGGGCCGGCCTCGCCCCGCGGGCCGCCCGGTTCGTCGCGGACGTCCACCGGCGGCTGCCCGGCATACGGGTGCAGGCCTGGCTCGGCGACGAGGTCGAACCGGAGAAGGACGCACTCGACCTGGACCGCGCGGACGTCCGGGAGCGCGTGGCTGGCTCGGCCCGGCAGACCCTCGCGCTGGGCTTCGACGGCGTGCACCTGGACCTCGAACCCGTCCGGTCCGGCTCCGCGGGGTTCCTCGCGCTGCTCGACGGGGTGCACGCGGTGACCGCCGCCGCCGGGGTGCCGCTCTCGGTCGCCGCCCCGCAGATCGACCCGCTGCCCGGCCTGCACCGGGTGGGCGTCGTCGCCGCCGGCCACGGCAAGTGGTGGTCGCAGGCGTACTTCGGCCGGGTCGCCGCCCGGGTCGAGCAGATCGCCGTGATGACGTACGACACCGCGATGCCCGTCGAGGCGCTGTACGGCGGGTACGTCGCGCAGCAGACCGGGCTGGCGCTGGCCGCCACGCCGGCCGGCGTGGACCTGCTGATCGGCCTGCCCGCCTACCGGGAGGACACCTTCTCCCACCGCGGCTCGGCCGAGACGGTGGCGGCGGCGGTGCGCGGCGCCCGGCTCGCGCTCGGGGGCCGCGACCGGCAGGCGTTCGGCCTCGCCCTGTACGTGGACTACACCGCCACGCCCGCCGACTGGGCGGCGTACCGCGGCGGCTGGTGCGCCTGACGCTCAGCCGTCCAGCGGGACCCGGTGGAGGGCGACCAGCAGCCGCCAGGCGCGGGCCGCCAGGGTGGCCGGGTCGGCGTCGATGAGACCGTGCAGCCAGTCGGCCAGCAGCCCGGTGAAGGCGGCGGCGACCGCGGAGGCCACCGTGTCCGGGTGCGGCGCGCCGGCCCGCAGGCGCTCCGTCCGGCTGCGCTCGCGCAGTTGACGGTGCATCAGGTCGCCGAGTGGTCCGCCGCCGCCGGGCGTGAGCAGGGTGCGGTAGAGCGCGGCGTGCTCGGCTGCCGCCGCGAGGAAGGCGGCGAGTGCGTCGGGCGGCCGCGCCGGGTCGACCGGGCCGCGCCAGTCGTGCAGGGCTTCCACCGCGTCCCGGACGACCTCGCCGCAGGCGTCGACGGCGAGCGCCTGGAGGTCCTCGTAGTGGAGGTAGAAGGTGGCCCGGCCGAGCCCGGCCCGGCGGACCACGGCCGATACGCTCACCTCGGCGAGCTGCCGCTCGCGGCATTCGGCGACCAGGGCCGCCCGCAGCCGCGCCCTGGTGCGCTCGGCGCGCGGGTCGGTCATCCGGCGGCCAGCACGGCGGCGAGGGCGAGGGCGCCGGGCAGCGCCTGGGCGAAGAGGATCCGCCGGTTGGCGGTGGCGGCGCCGTAGAGCCCGGCCACCACCACGCAGGACAGGAAGAACACCTGGGCGTCGTGGCCGACCGGGTCCGCGGCGATCAGGCCCCAGACCAGGCCGGCCGCCAGGAACCCGTTGTAGAGGCCCTGGTTGGCGGCGAGCGGGGCGGTGGTGCGGGCGAGCTCCGCGTCGAAGCCGGAGAGCGACCGCCCTGGGGAGCGCTCCCAGAGGAACATCTCCAGGACCAGGATGTACGCGTGCAGTGCGGCCACCAGGCCGACCAGGACGTTCGCCACCGCTTGCATGATCACTCCGAGTTCGTGGACAACTGTCCAGTAATCATAGACGACTGTCCAGGAACTCCAGCCACACGGCCGTGTCCGACGGCAGGCCGTCCTCCGCCAGCGGACCACTGGCGAGCACCGGCCGCGCCCCCTCAGGCAGCGGCACCGGGGCTTCGCCCAGGTTGACCAGGCAGCCGAAGCCGTCCGCGCGGCGAAAGGCCAGCACGTCCGGCGCGGACGGCAGCCAGCCGAACTCCCCGGTGATCCGCTCCCGGCGGATCCGCAGCGCCGCCCGGTACAGCTCGAGCATCGAGTGCGCGTCGCCGGTCTGCGCCTCCACCGTCAGCGGCGCCCAGTCCGCGGGCTGCGGCAGCCACGGCTCCACGCCCGCGGGTGCGAAGCCGTACGGCGTCTCCCGGCCGGACCAGGGCAGCGGGACCCGGCAGCCGTCCCGGCCGGGGACGGTGCCGCCCGAACGGAAGTGCATCGGGTCCTGCATGCGGTCCAGCGGCAGGTCCTCGACCTCCGGCAGACCGAGCTCCTCGCCCTGGTACAGGTAGAGCGAACCGGGCAGCGCCATCGACAGCAGCGCCGCCGCACGGGCCCGGCGCAGGCCGAGCGCGAGGTCGGTGGGGGTGCCGAACGCCTTGGTGGCGAACTGGAACCGGCTGTCCTCCCGGCCGTACCGGGTGACCGTCCGGGTCACGTCGTGGTTGCACAGCACCCAGGTGGCCGGCGCACCGACCGGGGCGTGCGCGGCGAGCGTGCCGTCGATCGAGGACCGCAGCTCCGCGGCGGCCCAGGGCCGGGCCAGGAAGTCGAAGTTGAACGCGGTGTGCAGCTCGTCCGGGCGCAGGTAACGGGCGAACCGCTCGGTGTCGGGCACCCAGATCTCACCGATCAGGACGCGCGGCTGCTCGTAGGAGTCGGCGATCGCACGCCACGAGCGGTAGATCTCGTGCAGGTCGTCGCGGTCCACGAACGGGTGGACGTCGACGCCGAGTTCGAAGTCCGGCAGGCCCGGCTCCTTGGTGAGCAGGCCGGCCGAGTCGATCCGGACGCCGGCGGCGCCGCGGTCGAACCAGAACCGCAGGATCTCCTCGTGCTCCCGGCGGACCTGCGGGTGGGCCCAGTTGAGGTCGGGCTGCTCGGTCGCGAACAGGTGCAGGTACCACTGCCCGTCCTCGATCCGCGTCCACGGGCAGCCACCGAACTCCGACTGCCAGTCGTTGGGCGGTAGTTCACCGTTCTCGCCGCGGCCCTCGGTGAAGTGGAAGAGGTCGCGCTCGGGGCTGCCGATGCCGGCCGCCAGCGCCGCCCGGAACCACGGGTGCTGGTCCGACACGTGGTTGGGCACGATGTCCACGATGGTGCGGATGCCGAGGTCGGACGCCTCGGCGATCAGCTTCTCGGCCTCCTCCAGCGAGCCGAAGACCGGGTCGATGGCGCGGTAGTCCGCGACGTCGTAGCCGCCGTCCTTGAGCGGCGACGGATACCACGGGTTGAACCAGACGGCTTCGACGCCGAGTTCGGCGAGGTACGGGAGCCGGGTGCGGATTCCCGCCAGGTCACCGGTGCCGTCGCCGTTGCCGTCGGCGAAACTGCGCGGGTAGACCTGGTAGATCGCCGCGTCTCGCCACCAGTCAGGGCGGTCGGGCTGCTGTACCACGGTACGTAGTCCTTTCGGAAAGGGGTGGGCCGTCAGCCCTTGAGCCCGCCGGAAGTGAGGCCGGCCATGATGTTGCGCTGGAAGATCAGGAAGAACACGATCGTCGGCAGCGAGGCGATCGCCAGTGCCGCGATGACGACGTTCTGCGGGACACCGATCGACAGCGAGTTGATCCCGATGTTGAGCGGCTGGTTCCGCGGGTCCGGCTGCACCAGCATCGGCCACAGGAAGTCCTTCCAGACGTTCACCACGGCGAAGATGGACACCACGCCCAGGATCGGCCGGGACATCGGCAGGACGATCGACCACAGAGCCCGCGTCGGCGATGCGCCGTCGATGGCCGCGGCCGCCATCAGCTCCTCCGGAACGGAGTCGAAGAACCGCTTCAGCAGGAAGATGTTGAAGGCGTTCGCCACGGTCGGCAACCAGATCGCCCAGGGGGTGTTGATCAGGTTGACGTGCAGCAGCGGCAGGTCCAGCACGGTGAGGTACTGCGGCACGATCAGCACGGTCGACGGGATCATCAGCGTCGCCAGCATCATGCCGAGGATGGCGTTGCCGAGCACCGGCCGGAGCTTGGACAGCGAGTAGGCCGCCGCCACGTCGAAGACCAGCTGGAAGGCCAGCGCCCCGAAGGCGTAGTACAGCGTGTTGAACAGCAGCCGCCCCATGTTGAGCTTGGACCACGCCTCACTGTACGTGTCGGTGTGGATGTGGGACGGGAAGAAGGTCGGCGGGTTCTGGATGACCTCCTGGGTGGACTTCAGGCCGCCGGTCACCAGCCAGTACAGCGGGCCGAGGAAGACCAGGGTGAAGCCGAGCACCACCAGGGTGAGGACCGTCCAGTACACGGCCTTGCCGAGCGGGCGGCTCAGCTGAGTCTCGGAGATCAGCGTCCGGGTCGAGGTGTCTGCCATGGCGGGCTCCGTCCTAGTCGGTGGTGCGGCTCAGGCGCACGTACAGCGCGGAGAAGCCGGCGAGTACGAGCAGCATGACCAGGCCGAGCGCGGAGGCGCTGCCGTAGTTGTTGAAGCTGAAGGCGTACTGGTAGATGAGGTTGACGACGGTCAGCGTCGAGTTCTGCGGGCCGTTGCCGCCGGTCAGCAGGTAGGGCTCGACGAAGACCTGCATGGTGGCCACGACCTGGAGGAGCAGGAGCAGCGAGAGGATCAGCCGGGTCTGCGGGATGGTGACGTGCCAGATCCTGCGCAGCAGGCTCGCGCCGTCGAGTTCGGCGGCCTCGTACAGCTCGCCGGGGATGCCCTGCAGGGCGGCGAGGTAGATCAGGGTGGCGCCGCCCATGTTCATCCAGGTGGCCGCGATGACGACCGAGAGCATGGCCATGTCCGGCGAGTTGAGCCAGGCCGAGGTCGGCAGGTGCAGCGCGTGCAGCACGTTGTTGAACAGGCCGTAGCTGGGGTTGTAGAAGTACTTGAAGAGCAGGACCGAGGCCACCGGCGGCATCATCACCGGCAGGTAGACCAGCACCCGCAGGTAGGACTTGGCGTGGCGGAGCTCGTTCAGCAGCACGGCGACGGCGAACGGGACGGCGAAGCCGAGCACCAGGGCGAGCACCGTGAACAGCAGGGTGTTGCGCCACGCGTGCCAGAAGTCGGGGTCCTGGAAGATGCGGTCCAGGTTGTCCATGCCGACCCAGGTGGTCTTGCCGCGCTTGGTCTTCTGGAAGCTCATGATGACTTCTCGGACCATCGGCCACCACGAGAAGCACGCGAAGCAGAGCAGGGCACCGAGCAGGAAGCCATGGCCGGTGAGATGCCTGCGGAGGCGCTGACGGAGGGCGGCGCGGCCCTGGGAGGGGTTTTCCTGCGCCGGTGGCTCGGTCTTCCGTCGGGCGGAGACACTGATCGCTGCCATGGGGAGTACTCCTGGTCGGTCGGACGGTGTGGCTCGGGCGTGCGTGGGGGCCGGCCCGCCGGCCGGCCCCCACGGGCCGTTACTGGAGGTTCGCCAGCACCTGGTTGACCTGGCTCTCGGCGTCCGAGAGCAGCTTGTCGACGTTGGCGTTCTTGTCCGTCAGGACGGAGGAGACGGCGTTGTCCAGGACCTTGTAGATCTGCTGGGCGTTGGCGGGCTCGGTCTTGCCGGGCACCTGGACGGCCAGGTACGGGGCGTAGTTGGCGACCGGGACGGTGGCGCTGGCGGCCTTGGCCTTGTTGTCGGCGTCCAGGGTGGCGCCGCCGAAGAAGAACGGCTGCGGCAGACCCACCGGGAGGCCGTCGGCCTTGGTGCGGGCGTAGTCGAACTGGCCCTTGCCCATGGTCAGGTACTTGAAGTTGATCCAGGCGATGCCGGCCTTGATCTGGTCCGGGGTCGAACCCTTCTTGAACATGTAGTCGGCGCCGCCGAGCAGGGCCGCCTTCTGGCCGGGCATCGGGCCCATGCCGTAGTCCTCGTAGCTGCCCTTGAGGGTCTGCACCATGTAGGTGATGTCGTCCGGGGCGCCGATGTACATGCCGAGCTTGTTGGTCGACATCTGGGTCATCAGGTCGGGCCACTTGAGGCTCTGGGTGGCGCCCATGGTGTTGTCGGTCCAGCGCATGTCCTTCAGGTTCTGCAGGACCTGCTTGCCCTCGGGCGTGTTGAAGGCGGCCTTCTTGCCGTCCTCGGTGGTCATCGAGCCGCCCAGGCCGTACAGCTCGGCGGTGTAGTGCCAGCCGCCCTGGTTGGTGGCGCTGTAGTCGCCGTAGCCGTTGACGCCGTTGCCGAGCGCGGCGATCTTCTTGGCGTCCTCGCGGATCTCGGCCCAGGTCGTCGGCGGCTTCTCGGGGTCGAGGCCGGCCTGCTTGAAGAGCTTGCGGTTGTACAGCAGGCCCATCTTGTAGTTGGTGGTGGGCAGGCCGTACAGCTTGCCGTCCGACTTCAGGGTGGCCATGACCGAGGGGTCGATGTCCTTGAGGGCCGGCACCGTCTGGTCGTTGACGTAGGCGGAGATGTCCTCGGCCTGGTCGGCGTCCAGGACCTGGCTCAGGTCGGTGAAGTAGGTGTAGAAGGCGTCCGGCTGGGTCTTGCCCTTGAGCTGGGCGGTGAAAGCGGCCGGGTCCTCGCAGGGCGAGGCGTCCTTGGCATTGATCGTGACGTTCGGGTACTGCTTGTTGAACGCCGCGATGTCGTCCGCCCACTCCTTGCGCTCGGCAGGCTTGGTGGTCGGCGGCTGACAGTCGATGCTGATGGTGACCTTGGTGTTCGGGTCGAGCGCGGCGCCGGCGGACGCCTTGCCGGAGTCTCCGGAGTTGCCCGAGCTGCTGCTGCCGGACGACGAGCAGGCGGCCGCGGTGAGCGCGAGACCCGCAGCGGCGGCGAGGGCGACGGTTCTGCGGAGGAGCCGGTCTCTGTTCATTCGGGTGGACCCTTTCAAGCACGGTGGGCTGCGCCGGGGCGCGGGAGAGCCCGTGGGATTTCCGGTGGGGGTCGCCCCTGGAGCCGTCCGGGGGCGGGGAACGTGCGAGGCCGAGTCGCGGACACTGCCTCTCTGGCTGCAGCGCCGGCTGGTGTCGACTACTTAACCAGTCTCGACAGATGTCCACAAGATGTCGACGAGATTTCGCAAAAACTCGACTCATCCTTGCTGTGCCCGCATGGCTGCGCCGACGCCCCGGGCGCCCGGCTGGCCTGCGGAACGACCCCGGAGGCCCGTGGCGGGCCCCTGGTGGGCCGCTGCGGGGCCCGCCCGGCCGGTGCACCCGGGGTGGCCTGGAAACCGGCCCCTGCAGGGCGGTTGGGCCGATTCGGCGACCGCGGGGCCGTGTCCCGACCGTGTCCTGACCGACTCCCGGCCGTGTCCGCCGCGCGGCCCGGCAACGACTGTCAAGAACACCGCAAGCGGCCCCGGAGAACGCCGAAGCAGGACGAGCCCCGAGGGCCCGCCCTGCTTCGTTTGCGCGATCGTTACGGGTTGACGGTGATGTGGAACGTGGACGTGGTGTTCTGGATGTCCTTGTAGTTGTTGCTCAGCGTCAGGTGGTTGAAGGTGACCGAGCCGACCGCCGGGCCCTGGCCCGCCTCGGGCATCTCGTTGGCCCAGATTCCGTAGCCGGACTTGGCGTCGAAGGCGTCACCGCTCTTCTGCGCCCCGGTGATGGAGATGTTGGTGAAGACGGTGTCCGTGACCGGGTTCTGCGGCTGGCCGCCGGAGTAGTTGGTCTGGAACATGATGCCGCTGTACGTCGGGTCGGTGATGTCGACGTCGCTCACCCGGATGCCCTGGAACACCTTGGAGGCCGAGAAGACCCAGATCGCCGGGAAGACCTGCGAGCCCCAGAAGTGGCCGCCGCCGCGGACGATCGAGATGTTCTGCAGGTCGGTGGTCGGCGAGGCGCCGAAGCCGTTCATCGCGTAGCCGAAGTCCAGCGACGAGATGGTGATGCCCGAGTAGCAGAGGGTGTCCGCGATGTAGATGTTGCGGAAGGTGTTGGCGTAGCCGCCGTACACCGCGATGCCGGCCGCGCGCCAGGTCAGCAGCGCGGTGAGGTTCTGGAACACGTTGTTCTTCTCGTCGGCGCCGCCGGCGTCGATCGCGGAGAACAGCGCGAACGAGTCGTCGCCGGTGGCCCGGGCCTCGTTGTTGGAGACCAGGTTGTCCGTGGAGCCGTTGGTCATGTTGATGCCGTCGGCGAAGGTGTCACGGATCCGCGAGTTGGTGATCGTCATGCTGTCGGTGTTGGCACCCCAGTACATGCAGACCATGTGCTCGACCCAGATGTTGTCGATGGTGTCGTTCGCGACGTTCGCGAAGTCGAACACCTTGCCCGGGCCGTCGATGCGCGAGGTGTAGTTGCCGAAGTAGGCGAACCCGGAGAAGGTCGAGCCGTTGGCGGTCGAGTCCGCGCGGAAGCCCACGTCGGTGTTGCTCTGGTCCTGCGGCGCGTAGAAGCGGGTGAACCACGGGCCGGCGCCGACGATCTTGATCGCCTTGCCGTAGACCTGGAACTTGTTCGCGGTCTGGTAGTCGCCCGGGGGCAGGTAGACGCCGACCAGGGTGCCGGTGGTGTCCATCCGGACCTTGTCGAGAGCGGCCTGCACGTCACCCTGCGCGAAGCCGGTCGGCACCACGTACTTGGCCGGGTCCGGGTTGGCGATCTGGGTGGCCTGCTCCAGGCTCACGAAGTCGATCGCGTACTGGCTGGTGTTGGACGAGTCCTTCTGAAGCCTGATCTTGTGGCCGGCCGGCACGTTGGTGCCGAGCAGGAGGTTGGCCTCGTCGTAGATGTGCCGCTGGCCGCCCGAGCTCGGCGAGTTGCCGGGCGCGGTCTCGCTGCCGTACAGCCAGGCGTACTTGGACGACAGGTTGATGGCCTTGAGGAAGGTGCCGTCGACGTAGACGTCGAGGGTGGCACTGGTGCCGTCACCCGCGGCCGAGTCCGGGATGGAGAACCGGGTCACGAGCGAGTCGGTCGGCGCCTTGGTGGTGAACTCCACCGAGGAGCCGGTCGAGTTGAGCGTCACGGCCTTGCGGCCGGAGGCCTCGCCGGCGATGTCGCCGATCGTCCGGTTCGGGCCGACCACGGCCGCCCCGCCGGCCAGCACGCCGTCCTCGGCCTCGTACGTGTCGTACGGCATGTTGGCGCCGCGGCCGATGTACAGCGACTGGTTGGTGGTGTTGTTGGCCTGCTTGACCGGCAGTTCGTTGCTGTCGGTCGCGATGACCGTCTTCACCGTGTACTTGCCGTTGACCGCCGTCCAGCTGCCCAGCGACACCGGGGAGGTGGTGGCGCCCGGGGCGATGGCGCCGCTGTACGAGCCGGTCAGCGTCTTCACGACACTGCCGGTCGTCGCGTCGGTGACCGTCAGGGTGACGCCGTGGCTGCCGGAGGCGGCCGCCGAGGTGCCCTGGTTCTTGATGGCCACCGAGAAGTTGACCGCGTTGCCGGCGGCCGGGTTGGACGGCGACCAGGCCACCGGGGAGGCCACCAGGTCGGAGCTCGCCACCTGGGCGACGACCAGGGCGGACGGGCTCGTCCAGGTGTTGTTGGTCTCGTCCTGCTCGATGACCGCATTGGCCTCGTCGACCTTGGCGGAGAGCTGGTAGCTGCCCGCGTTCTGCGCCGGGACGCCGGCCGTCACGGTGCTGGAGGCACCGGCCGCGAGGGCGCCCACCTGGGCGGTGCCGACCTTGGTCGAGCCCAGGTACAGGTTGACCGAGGTGGCCGCGGCGGCCGCGGTGCCCTGGTTCTTCACCGTGGTGGAGAGGGTCAGGTTGTCGGTCTCGACCGGGTTGGCGGGCGACACCGTGGTGCCGGTGACGGTGAGGTCCGGGTTGGGCGCCGGGGTGCCGACCACCTGGAACTCGGCCACCTGGCCCGCACCGGAACCGGTGTTGCTGGTGATCTTCAGCTGGACGTCGGCGACCCGGGCGGAGACCGGGATGGTGACGGTGTTGCCGGAGGCCGGGTCGAAGGTGTACGCCTTCGCGGCCACCAGGCTGGTGAAGGTCGAGCTGCTCTGCTCGCGGCCCAGCACCTCGATGGTCTGGGTGCGGGCGCCCCAGGCGGAGGCCGGGTTCAGCTTCACGACCACCGAGCCGGTGTCGGCGTTCGAGCCGAGCGCCACCGTGAGGGTGTTCGGGTAGCTGCCGCCCGCGCCCTCCCAGTAGGTGGTGGTGTCGTTGTCGTTGGCGTTGGCCGCCACGAAGGTGTAGATCGACGAGTTGGCCGTGATCGGCTTGCCCGCCGCCAGGTTGGTGCCGGTGCCGCCGGTCTGGCCGGTGCGGATGACCGTGTTGCTGGTGTCCGACTGGTTGCCGGCCGCGTCCTTGGCCTTGACGTAGTACGAGACGGTGGCGGTGTCCGCCTGGCTGTCGGTGTACGTCAGCACACCGGCGCCGACGCTCGCCCGCAGCGATCCGTTGGCGTACACGTCGTAGCCGGTGACGCCGACGTTGTCGCTCGACGCGCCCCAGGTCAGCTTGATCTGGCCGGAGGCCGGCTGGGTGTACGCCAGCGAGGCCGGGGCACTGGGCGCCTGGGTGTCACCGGTGGCACCGGTGCGGGTCACCGTGTTGCTCGCGGTGGACTGGTTGCCCGCGGCGTCCTTCGCCTTGACGTAGTACGAGACGGTGGCCCCGTCCGCCTGGCTGTCGGTGTAGGTCAGCACGTTGCCGGCGACGCTGGTCAGCAGGCTGCCGTTGGCGTAGATGTCGTAGCCGGTGACGCCGACGTTGTCGGTCGCCGCGTTCCAGGTCAGCTTGATCTGGCCGGAGCCCGGCTGGGTGTACGCCAGCGAGGCCGGGGCACTGGGTGCCTGGGTGTCGCCGGTGGCGGGGCCGTAGACCTCGAACTCGGAGAGCTGCGCGGCCGACCACTGGCTGTTCGCGGTGAAGTTGAGGCGCACGTACCGGGCGGTCGCGGTGCTCACGTTGACGGTGACCGAGTTCCCGGTCGCCGGGTCGAACTGGTAGCCGGCGGAGGCGACCAGGTCGGTGAAGTTCGTGCCGTCGGTGGAGCTCTGCACCTTCAGGGTCTCGGTGCGGGACTCCCAGCCGGCGGGCAGCTTCAGGACCAGCTTGTTGAACGGGACCGCGGAGCCGAGGTCGGCCTGGAGCCACTGCGGGAAGGCGTTGTTGGCGCTCTCCCAGTAGCTGCCGGCGTTGCCGTCGGCCGCGTTGCCCGCCGTGTAGGGCGAGTTGGCGCTGCTCGCGGTGACCGAGCGGACGAGGTTGGAGGAGGCGCTGGTCGCCCCGTACACCTCGAGCTCGGAGACCTGGGCGGCCGGCCAGCCGGAGTTGGCGGTCACGTTGACGCGCACGTAACGCGTGCTGGTGGCGGCGAAGTTGAGCTTGACCGTGTTGCCGGAGCCCGGGTCGAACGAGTAGCCCGTGGAACCCAGGATGGTGGAGAAGTTCGAGCCGTCGGTCGAGCCCTGCAGGCTGAGCGTCTCGTTGCGGGAGCCCCAGCCGGCCGGGAGCTTCAGCACGACCTGGTCGATCGCGGTGGCGGAGCCCAGGTCGACCTGGACCCACTGCGGCAGCGCGTTGTTGGTGGACTCCCAGTAGGTGTCCTGGCTGCCGTCGTTGACGAGCGCGACCGCCTGGGCGCCGGTGGCGCTGCTCGCGGTCACGGTCCTGCCGGCCGCGAGGTTCGGACCGCCGGCGGCGTGGGCCGGGACGACCGGCCCGACCACCATCAGCAACAGCCCGGTCGCGACCGTCGCGGCGCTCAGCCGCGGCAGTGTACGCGTGGTTCTCATGACGTCCCTCTGTCTCATCGGTTCATGACGGTGCGCGGCGAGGTGTCCCCCGGCTCCGCCGCGCGCACCCCGCAGGGGTGCGCCGGGGCGTGGGACGGCCCCGGCTCGGACCGCCGGAGTGTGGCGGCGGCCCGAATCCTTCGGCGGCGTGGGCCGACTAGCGGGTGGAGCTCCGGGGGACCGGGGTCGCGGCGGTCCACCGCGTCGACCGGATCCGAGTGGTGACGGTCTGTCGGCGCTGCGCGGTGGGGGGCACGACGGCCGGGCCCGCGCCGGGTGCGGCGGGGGCTGCGGGGAGGTGCGGGCTGCGCGGGTGTCCCATCCCTGGTCCTGCCTCTGTGGGGGAAGTTGCAGTGGGATTGAGCGGAAGGCATCGCGAAAATGACGTTGATCTGTCGAGCATTTGCGCGATGGCAGCCAAGAGTTACAGAGGTGCTACAAGCATGTCAACGGATGGTGCCGAAGGTGGGCATACGAAAAGGGCGGGCACCGAAGTGCCCGCCCTCAGCCGAAGGGTCGTCAGAAGTCCGCGGTCAGCCCCGCGCGCGTGCCGGGGCCGTCGACCCCCGCACCACCAGCTCCGGCTCGAACAGCAGCTCGTCGTGGGTCACCTTGACCCCGGCGATCTCGCCCACCAGCAGCTCCACCGCGGCTCGCCCCATCGCCTCGATGGGCTGGCGCACGGTGGTCAGCGGCGGATCGGTGCACATCATGAACGAGGAGTCGTCGTAGCCGATCACCGACACGTCGTCCGGCACCGAGAGCCCGGCCCGCCGCACCGCGCGCACCGCGCCGAGCGCCAGCGGGTCGCTCGCGCAGACCACGCCGGTGACGCCCTGCCGCAGCAGCCGGGTGGTGGCCGCCTGCCCGCCCTCCAGGCTGAACAGCGCGCGCTCCACGTGGATGTCGGGCAGCTCCAGGCCGACCCGGCCGAGCGCGGCGCGGGCCGCGGCCAGCTTGCGCTGGGACGGCACGTGATCCGCCGGGCCGAGCACCAGACCGATCTTGCTGTGGCCGAGTTGCCGCAGGTGGGAGACGGCCTGCTCGACCGCGACCGCGTCGTCGCAGGAGACCCGCGGGAAGTCGAGGTCCTCGATGGCGCCGTTCAGCAGCACCGTCGGGAGACTGCGCTCGGCGAGCCGGTCGTAGTGCTCGTGCGGGGCGTCGCCCTGGGCGTACAGGCCGCCGAAGAACACCACGCCGGAGACGTGCTGCTCCAGCAGCAGGTCGACGTAGTCCGCCTCGGAGACGCCGCCCGCGGTCTGGGTGCACAGCACCGGGGTGAAGCCCTGGCCGGCCAGCGCGCCGCTGACCACCTCGGCGAAGGCCGGGAAGATCGGGTTCTGCAGCTCGGGCAGGACGAGTCCGACCAGCCGGGCCCGCTCCCCGCGCAGCTGGGTGGGCCGCTCGTAGCCGAGGACGTCGAGCGCGGTGAGCACAGCCGCGCGGGTCGCCTCGGAGACGCCGGGCTTCTCGTTCAGCACTCGGCTGACGGTGGCCTCGCTCACCCCGACCTTCTTGGCCACCTCGGCAAGTCGTCGTGTCATGGGTGCGAGTGTACGGCAAAAAACGCAAACCGCTTGCGTGAATTTGCAGAGCAAGCCGCTCTCTCGTTCCGTGCGCGAACGGCTACGATGCGTGACGATCCGTCCCCGCTCCGACCGGAGATACGACCGTGCGCTCCCCCTGATCGCCGCCCTGACCGCCGCCCCGCTGCTGATCGCCGCGGCCCCAGCCCAGGCCGCCCCCGGGCCCGTCCGGTACGCCGCCCTCGGCGACTCCTTCGCCGCCGGCGCGGGCGCCGGCCAGTACGACCCGGCGAGCGGCGCCTGCCACCGCTCCGCCCGCTCCTACCCGCAGTTGTGGAGCTCCGCGCACGGGCCCGCCGACTTCCTGTTCGCCGCGTGCAGCGGTGCGCTCACCGCGGACGTGCTGCGCGACCAGGTGCCGCGGGTGCCGGCCGACGCCGGCCTGGTCACCCTCACCATCGGCGGCAACGACCTGGCCTTCGGCGACGCGGCCGTGGCGTGCCTCCAGCCCTTCACCACCGACGGCCACTGCGACCGGGCGCTGGACGAGTCGGAGCGGCGGCTGCGCGAGGAACTGCCCGACCGGCTCGCCACGCTGTACCGGGCGCTGGACGCGCAGGCCCCGGCCGCCCGGGTGGTGGTCACCGGCTACCCGCACCTGCTCGGCGCGGGCGCGTCCTGCCCGGTCGCGCCGGAGCCGCGCCGGGCGCGCTTCAACGCCCTCACCGACCGCCTGGACGACCTGATCGAGGCTCAGGCCGCCAAGCAGGGGTTCCACTATGCCGACGTCAGGGCGGCGTTCGACGGCCACGAGGCGTGCAAGGGGGCGGCCGGCGAGTGGATCCACCCGGTCACGCTGCCGCTCTGGGAGTCGTTCCATCCGAAGGCCGAGGGGCAGGTCGGCGGCTACCTGCCGAGCGTGTCCGACGCCGCGCTCGGATAGGCTTCGCACTCCGGCCTGGGAAGGCATCAAAGCCCGTAGGCTGGGCAGGTAGGACCGTGGAACAGGGCGTTCCACGCGAGGTTCGACAGGCCGGCAGCCGGCCACCGGTCCGCGGACCGGGAGGGGGCGGCACCGGTCGACGGAGGGAGACGCTGGGTGATCGAGCTGGAGGACGTCCCCGAGTTGATCGACCCGGTGATGATCTGCGCCTTCGAGGGGTGGAACGACGCCGGCGACGCCGCCTCCGCGGCCGTCGGCCACCTGGACGAGACGTGGGGCGGCAAGGTCTTCGCCGCCCTCGACGCCGAGGACTACTACGACTTCCAGGTCAACCGCCCCACCGTCTGGCTCGACGGCGGGGTGCGCCGGATCACCTGGCCGACCACCCGCCTGTCGGTGGTCCGGGTGAACGAGCCGAAGACCCGGGACCTGGTCCTCGTCCGGGGGATCGAGCCGAGCATGCGCTGGCGCTCGTACTGCAACGAACTGCTCGGATTCGCGCACGAACTCGGCGTGGAACTGGTGGTGATCCTCGGCGCGCTGCTCGGGGACACCCCGCACAGCCGGCCGGTACCGGTCAGCGGGGTCACCTCGGACGCGGCCCTCGCCCGCTCCCTCGACCTGGAGGAGAGCAAGTACGAGGGCCCGACCGGGATCGTCGGCGTGCTCCAGGAGGCGTGCGCGCACGCCGGGGTGCCGGCCGTGACGCTGTGGGCCGCGGTGCCGCACTACGTGGCACAGCCGCCCAACCCCAAGGCCACCCTGGCGCTGATCAACAAGCTGGAGGACCTGCTGGACCTGCGGATCCCGCCGGGCGAGCTCGGCGAGGACTCCCGGGCCTGGCAGCTCGGGGTGGACCAGCTGGCCGCCGAGGACAGCGAGGTGGCCGAGTACGTCCAGCAGCTGGAGGAGGCCCAGGACACCGCGGAGCTCCCGGAGGCGTCCGGCGACGCGATCGCGCGCGAGTTCGAGCGCTACCTGCGGCGCCGGGAGAACCTCGGCCCGACCGGCGAGAAGCCGGTCACCGGCGGCCACGCCACCGAGCGGCCGGAGTCCCGGCCCGACGAGGAGGAGAAGGCCGAGGACGGCGAGGACCCCAAGGACGCCGGGGACGCCGGGGACGCCGAAAAGGACGGGGACGGGGACGGCGGCGCCGAGGAGTAGCGCGCGCACGGAGGGCGTTCCCTGGGGGCTAGTTGACAGCCCGCCAGGCTGTTGCAAGCCGGTGACATCCGACGCACTGTTCGGGGACGTTCGACTGACAGAGTCCTCCCATCGCACGGACGAGGGTCGACCGGGGGGATCCCGGGCACGCACACCGCTCACGGCGTCCAACCGTCACACCACACTCCGGGGAACTCCTCATGTCCGCTCGTGCCCGCCGTCACGCCGCCGCCGCACTCGTCTCCGCCCTCACCGTCGGGAGCACGCTGCTGCTGTCCGCCTGCGACCCGCAGGCCGCCACCGGGGTGGCCGCCGGCAATGCCGCACCGGCCACCGCCGCGAAGCCGTCGGACGCGGCCTCCTCGGCCGCTCCCGCGCTGTCCGGCGCCACCGCTTCCGCCACGCCGTCCGCGCCGCCGAGCCCCACCGCTCCGGTCACCGCGTCCGCCGCCGGCCGGACCACCGCACCTGCCCGGAACGGCGCCGTTCAGGGCCTCACCATCAGCAACGGGACCAACCTGGTCCTGATGAACGGCACCAGCGTCGACTTCCACACCGCGGTCCGCGACCTGGCCTGGTCCCCCGACGGCGGCCGGGCAGCCTTCATCGACGGCGCCGGCGACCTGTCGGTGTCCCGTGCCGACGGCAGCCACCGCGTCGTAGTCGCGCGCAACCCCGGGGGCAGACCTGGTCCCACCCCACCTGGCAGGTCGACGCTGCCGACCCCGTCGGCCTCCCGGCGAAGAACAACATCCTCTTCACCGTCGGACAGGGCACCGGCGCCCGGCTGGTCGGTGTGCCCGCGACCGCCATCGGGGCCACGCCGAAGCCCCTGTCGCTGAAAACCTTCTCCGACGACAACGCGAAGCCGCTGCCGACCACCGGGAACGTCTGGATCAGCGGCGGCGGCATGCAGCACGGCAGCACCGTCTACGCCAACACCACCGACCACGAGGTCTACATCCGCGACGACTACATGCGCCAGCAGGGCGCCGCGATCGCCACCGGCTCCGAGCCGGCGCTCTCCCGGGACGGCGACGAGGTGGTCTTCGTGCGCTCCGTCGCGGGCCACGACCACCTCTTCGTGCAGGATGTGCACAAGGAGAACCCGGTCGCCCGGGACCTCACCCCGCACGCGACCACGGACTACACCGAGCCGGCCTGGTCGCCGGACGGCCGGACGATCGCGGCCCGCACCACCGCCGGCGTGGTCACGCTGCCGGTGGACGGTTCGTCCGCGCCCGTGCTGGTGGTCGCCGGCCCCGGTATGCCCGCCTACCGGCACTGACCGGCACGCCGCTCGCACCGTGGGGCGGCACAGCGACGGCCGGGCACGTCACCGTGCCCGGCCGTCCTGTTCCGTCAGAACCTCAGGTGGTGGTCACAGCGCCACGCCGAGGAGGGCGTCGACCGTCCGGGAGACCAGGCCGGGGGCGCCGATGTCGTCGCCCCCGGCCGCGTTCTGCGCGGCGGCCCAGCGGTCGACCGCGGCGAGCGCGGCCGGTGCGTCCAGGTCGTCGGCGAGTGCCGCACGGACCTCGGCGAGCATGCCCTCGGCGCGCGTCCCGTCCGGGCGGGAGACGGCGGCGCGCCACAGCGCGAGGCGCTCCTGGGCCTGCGCGAGGTCGCGCTCCGTCCACTCCCAGTCGGCCCGGTAGTGGTGCGCCAGCAGGGCCAGCCGGATCGCCGCCGGGTCGACGCCCTCGCGGCGCAGGGCCGACACGAAGACCAGGTTGCCGCGGGACTTGGACATCTTGTGCCCGTCCAGGGCGACCATCCCGGCGTGCACGTACGCCTGCGCGTACGGGTGCTCGCCGGTGGCGACCTGGGCGTGCGCGGCGCCCATCTCGTGGTGCGGGAAGGACAGGTCGCTGCCGCCGCCCTGGATGTCGAAGGACATCCCGAGGAACTGCAGGGCGATCGCCACGCACTCGATGTGCCAGCCGGGCCGGCCGTGGCCGAGCTCGGTGTCCCAGGCGGGCTCGCCCGGCCGGGCGGAGAGCCACAGCAGGGCATCCAGCGGGTGCTTCTTGCCGGGGCGCTGCGGGTCGCCGCCGCGCTCGGCGAAGACCGGCATCATCGCGTCGCGGTCGAGGCCGGAGACCTCGCCGAAGTGCGGGTCGGCGTCGACCGAGAAGTAGATGTCGCCGTCCAGCTCGTAGGCGGCGCCGCTCGCCAGCAGCTTCTTCACCAGCGGGACGATCCACGGGATGGACTCGACGGCGCCGATGTAGTGCGCCGGCGGGAGCATCCGCAGGGCCGTCATGTCCTCGCGGAAGAGCGCGGTCTCACGCTCGGCGAGGGCCGTCCAGTCCTGGCCGGTGGCGACGGCCCGCTCCAGCAGCGGGTCGTCGACGTCGGTGACGTTCTGGACGTAGAGGACGTCGTGACCGGCGTCCTTCCAGACCCGCTGCACCAGATCGAAGGTGTTGTAGGTGGCGGCGTGGCCCAGGTGGGTGGCGTCGTACGGGGTGATGCCGCAGACGTAGAGGCGGGCGGTCGGGCCCTGGGGCACGACCTCCCGGACACTGCTCGTGGCTGTGTCGAAGATACGAAGGGGGAGCCCCTGACCAGGCAGGGCGGGAACCTCGGAGGCGGGCCAGGCATG
This sequence comes from Kitasatospora paranensis, assembly GCF_039544005.1. Classification (NCBI taxonomy): domain Bacteria; kingdom Bacillati; phylum Actinomycetota; class Actinomycetes; order Kitasatosporales; family Streptomycetaceae; genus Kitasatospora; species Kitasatospora paranensis. Next base: position 6,797,360 of record NZ_BAABKV010000001.1, on the reverse strand, counting down.
CATGGTTCCGACTTTAACCTTGCGATCATTTGAAAGGCTAACCAGTCGGCCGGATCGGCCGGAAACCTCCCCGTGCCGGGACGCCCCGGCCGCCGCCGCACCGTGGTCCGCTCAGAGCGGCGGCCAGGGGATCGACGGCCAGTCGGGGGACGGCAGCGGATGGCGTCCGGCGGCCAGCAGCGCGGCCACCCGGGCCCCGGTGGCGGCCAGTTCGGCCGGGGTGAGGTGCGGGGCCAGCCGCTCCCCCAGCGGCCCGGCGAGGTCGCCGGCCAGCCGGCCGAGCACCTCGCGGGCGTCCTCGGGCAGCGGCCGTTCGGCCCAGCCCCACAGCAGGGTGCGCAGTTTGTCCTCGACGTTGAAGGTGACGCCGTGGTCGATGCCGTAGAGCCGGCCGTCGGCGGCCGGTATCCAGTGCCCGCCCTTTCGGTCGGCGTTGTTGATCACCGCGTCGAGGACGGCGAGGCGGCGCAGCCGTCCGTCGTCGCGGTGGACGAGGAGCGCGGTGCGGCCGCCCTCGATCTCGGCGCGGACGATCGGCAGCCAGCCGGCCGCGGGGCCGGCCGGGTCCTGGAGGTCGAGCAGTTCCGGGGCGTCCGGATCGGGCTCGACCCAGAGCTGGACCATGCCGGGGCCGTGCGGCCCGTCCCGCAGCACGGTGGGCGGGATCAGCGCCCACCCGGTGGCGGCGGAGACCTCGTAGGCGGCGACCTCGCGGCCGGCCAGGTTGCCGTCCGGGAAGTCCCACAGCGGCCGCTCGCCGGCGACCGGCTTGTAGACGCAGGGCGCGGTGACGCCGTCCAGCTCGGCGGTGCAGTAGAGCACCGCGTTGGAGGCGTCGGTGAGACGGCCGTGCACGGTGAGCGTGCCCTCGCGCAGCAGGCCGAGGGCGGCGGGGACATCGGCCGCCAGCGCGGCGCTGGTGGCCGGGTCGGTGCCGGGGACGGTGTCCGCGGCCTGGTCCTCGCTCAGCGTCGGTACCCGTTCGCGCGCGGGCACAGGTGGCCCTCCGGGTCGAGCGGCAGGTTGCAGAACGGGCAGGGCCGGCGGCCGGCGGCCACCAGGTCGAGGGCGCGCTTGGCGAAGACCCGGGCCATCGGGCCGGTCAGCCGCACCCGCAGCATGTCGGGGCCGTTCTCGTCCTCGTCGTCGAAGACCGCCGCCTCCTCGCCCTCGGCGTCCTCGACCACGGCCTGCGCCTCGACGACGAGGCGCTCGTCGACGCCGTCCCAGGCGAGGGCCATGGTGCCGACCCGGAACTCCTGCTCCAGCGGGAGGTCCAGCGGGGCGCTGTCGAGCAGCTCGGCGGGGGCGACGGCGGGGATCGCGACGGAGCCGGAGCTGCGCCGCAGGGCCTCGTCGAGCACCTCGTCGACCCGCTCGGCGAGCGCGGCCACCTGGGCCTTCTCCAGCAGCACGCTGGTGATCCGGCCGCGGGCGCTGGCCTGCAGGTAGAAGGCCCGCGATCCGGGCTGGCCGACGGTACCGGCCACGAACCGCTCGGGCTGGTCGTAGAAGAAGACCTGACGGGGCACTCTCTCGCTCCGGATGGTTTCGGACGGGGGCTCACCGGCCACCCTACGACGTGCGCCGCAGCCGTGCGGCGACAGGTGTCAGCTCGCGCCGCCGACCATCGCGTCGCCGGCGGGCACCGGGTGCGGGGCGGCCTTGGGGGCGAGCGAGGCCAGGGCGCCGGTGTCGCCGAGGCGCAGCAGGAACGGGCGGTGCGGGGTGTAGCGGATCGCGGTGACCGAGCAGGGCTCGACGGAGATCCGCTGGAAGTGGTCGAGGTGCAGGCCGAGCGCGTCGGCGACGACCGCCTTCACCACGTCGCCGTGGGTGCAGGCGATCCAGACGGCGTCCTCGCCGTGCTCGGCGGCGATCCGGGCGTTCCAGTCGCGGACGGCGTCGACGGTGCGGTGGCTCAGCTCGCGCAGCGACTCGCCGCCGGGGAAGGCGGCGGCCGAGGCGTGGTCCTGCACCGTCCGCCAGAGCGGCTCCTCGGCGAGCTCGCGCAGCGGACGGCCCGTCCAGTCGCCGTAGTGGCACTCGCCGAGGCGCTCGTCCACGGCCGGCTCCCCGAGTTCGGGGCGCTCGGCGAGCAGCGGGGCCAGGGTCTGCCGGCAGCGCTCCAGCGGGCTGCTGACGGCCCGGGCCAGCGGAATGCCGTCGAGCCGGCCGGGGAGCGCCTTCGCCTGGCCGCGTCCGGTGTCGTCGAGGTCCACGCCGGGTGTCCAGCCGGCCAGGACCCCGGCGGTGTTGGCGGTCGATCGGCCGTGGCGGACGAGCAGCAGCGTGGGCATGGCGCCCAGCCTACGGCCTCGCACCACCCCCGCGGCGGCCCGGATCCGGCCCGGCCGGCCCGGCGCGGGCGCGGTGCCCATCGGGTGTGCTTTCGGCGGAGGTGGCGCGGGCCGCCCGCCGGGCAGGCGAGAATGTCCGGCATGATCGTCGATTGTGCCGTCTACCGGGACGGGCAGCGCACCGAGGGCCCGGCCGACTTCTCGGACGCCCTGGACGCCGCCCGCGCCGACGGGGACGCCTTCGTGTGGATCGGGCTCCATGAACCGACGTCCGAGGAACTCGACCTGGTCGCCTCCGAGTTCGGCCTGCACCCGCTGGCCGTCGAGGATGCGCTGACCGCCGCGCACCAGCGGCCGAAGCTGGAGGTGTACCCGGAGTCGCTCTTCACGGTGGTGAAGACCGCCGGGTACCACGCGGCCGAGCGGGCGGTCGAGGTGGGCGAGGTGCTGGTCTTCATCGGCGACGCGTTCGCGATCACCGTCAGGCACGGGGCGGTGAGCCCGCTGGCCTCGCTGCGCAAGGACCTGGAGGCCCAGCCCGACCTGCTGCGCCACGGCCCGGCGGCGGTGCTCTACGGGGTCTGCGACCGGGTGGTGGACGACTACCTGGATCTCGCCGCCACGCTCCAGGGGGACCTGGACGAGCTGGAGGCCGAGGTGTTCGCCCCTGGGCGCTCGCGCGGCGTCGCCGAGCGGATCTACGGCTTCAAGCGCCAGGTGGTGGCGTTCCGCCGGGGCACGGCGCCGCTCCAGGAGCCGGCGACCCGGCTGGTGCGGGCCGACGTGCCGTACGTGCAGGAGGGGCTGCGCCCCTACCTGCGGGACGTGCTGGACCACCTGACGAAGGTGAACGAGCTGGTCGACGGCCTCGACCGGCTGCTGTCCGACATCCTCAGCGCCAACCTGGCGCAGGTCAGCGTGCAGCAGAACGACGACATGCGGAAGATCTCCGCGTGGGCGGCACTGGCGGCCGTGCCGACGCTGATCGCCGGCATCTACGGCATGAACTTCGACCACATGCCGGAGCTGCACGAGGTCTGGGGCTACCCGGCGGCGGTGGCTCTGATGGTGGGGGTCTGTGCCGTGCTGCACCGGTTCTTCAAGCGGGCCGGCTGGCTCTGAGACGCCGCGGGCGGCCCGGGCGCGCCGGGGCTTGTCGGACAAGCCCCGGGCACCCGGGCCGCCCGGGCGACGGCGCGGTCAGGCCAGTCCGGCGCGCTCCAGCGCCTCCACGCCGGTGCGCAGGGCAGTGATCCGCTCGGCCAGGGTGAAGCCCGCGGGGGCCAGGGTCAGCGTGGTGACGCCGGCGTCGGCGTAGGCCTGCATCCGGTCGGCGATCCGGGCGGTGTCGCCGAGCAGCGAGGTGGCGTCGATCAGCTCGTGCGGGACGGCGGCCGCGGCGCCCGCCTTGTCACGGGCCAGGTACCGCTCCTGGATCTCGTCGGCGGCCTGCTCGAAGCCCATCCGGCGGGTGAGCTGGTTGTAGAAGTTCTTCTCCTTGCTGCCCATGCCGCCGATGTAGAGCGCCGCGTAGTCGCGCTGCAGGTCGGCCGCGGCCTTGACGTCGTCGCCGACCGCGATGGTGACGGTCGGGCACAGGTCGAAGCCGTCCAGGGTGAGCCCGGCCTTGGCGCGGCCGGCCTTCAGCGGGTCGACGGAGAGCGCGGCGTGCTCGGGGGCGAAGAAGATGCCGAGCCAGCCGTCGGCGATCTCGCCGGTCTGCTCCAGGTTCTTCGGGCCGATGGCGGCGATGTAGAGCGGGATGTGCTCGCGCACCGGGTGCACAGTGAGCTTGATCGGCTTGCCCGGGCCGCCGGGCAGCGGCAGCGTCCAGTTGGCGCCCTCGTGGACGAGGCGCTCGCGGGCCATCGCCTTGCGGATGATCTCGACGTACTCGCGGGTGCGGGCCAGCGGCTTGTCGAACTTGACGCCGTACCAGCCCTCGGAGACCTGCGGGCCGGAGACGCCGAGACCGAGCCGGAAGCGGCCGCCGGAGAGGGTGTCCAGTGTGGCCGCGGTCATCGCGGTCATGGTGGGGGTGCGGGCCGGGATCTGGAAGATCGCCGAGCCGACGTCGATCCGCTCGGTCTTGGCCGCGACGTAGCTGAGCACGGTGGCGGCGTCCGAGCCGTACGCCTCGGCCGCCCAGCAGACCGCGTAGCCGAGCCGGTCGGCCTCCTGCGCGACCGCGATGTTGTCGGCGTCCATGCCGAGTCCCCAGTAGCCGAGGTTGATGCCGAGTCGCATAGGGGTGACGCCTTCCAGTCGGTCCGTAGGGCGAGGGTAGCCCCGCCGCCGCCCGCCATGCTACTGGCCGGTAGCTGTGGCCTGCGTCACCCGTACGCGCGGGTCGCGCCTACGCTTCGTGTCGCTGCCGCTACGCTCTGCCGACGTGGGGGCTCCCTGCCCACCTGCGGATTTACCAGCCTTCGGAGGGCCGTCCCGATGGAACAGCGCCACCTCGGCCGGACGGGCCTGAAGGTCTCCCGGCTCGGCCTCGGCACCATGACCTGGGGCCGCGACACGGACGAGCACGAGGCGGCCGAGCAGCTCAAGGCGTTCGTCGACGCCGGCGGCACCCTCGTGGACACCTCCGACGGGTACGCCGACGGCGGCGCCGAGTACCTGCTCTCCCGGCTCACCGACGGCCTGGTCGCCCGCTCCGAACTCGTCATCGCCACCAAGGCCGGCGCGCTGGGCGGCCCCGGCCCCCGGCACGACACCTCCCGCGGCCACCTGCTCGCCGCCCTCGACGCCTCGCTGCGCCGGCTCGGCACCGACCACGTCGACCTCTGGCAGGTGGCCGGGTACGACCCGACGACCCCGATGGAGGAGACCCTGCACGCCCTCGACCTGGCGGTCGGGTCCGGGCGGGCCCGCTACACCGGGTTCTGCGACTACAGCGGCTGGCAGCTCGCCAAGGCCGCCGCCTGGCACCACGGCGACCCCTCCCGGGTGCCGCCGGCCGCCGCCCAGCTCGAGTACTCGCTGCTCCAGCGCGGCCTGGAGCGCGAGGTGCTGCCCGCCGCCCAGGACACCGGCATCGGCCTGCTCGCCTCCTCCCCGCTCGGCCGCGGCGTGCTGACCGGCAAGTACCGGCACGGCGTGCCGCCCGAGTCCCGCGGGGCGTCGACCTACCACGCCGCCGTCGTCCAGCCGTACCTCGGCGAACGCTCCCGGCGGATCGTCGACGCCCTCGCCACCGCCGCCGACGGCCTCGCCAGCAGCCCGCTCAAGGTCGCCCTCGCGTGGGTCAGGGACCGGCCCGGGGTGGCCTCCGCCCTGGTCGGCGCCCGCACGGCCGCCCAGCTGCAGGCGGCGCTGTCGGCGGAGGCCCTTACGCTTCCGGGTGAGATCCGCGGTGCGCTGGACGACGTCTCGGCGCCGGTGCACCGCTACCCGGACCAGGGCTGGACGGAGCTGTGACGCCGGCCGTGAGGAGCTGACATGACGCAAGCGGAGCACACCGCCCCGGACCGGCAGGCCGAGGCGGTCGCCGCGCTCGCCGAGGCGATCCGCGCGGCGGGCTCGTCGTCCGGGCCCGCCGCCCCTGATGCCGGGGCGGCCACCGACGCCGGTGCCGCGGCCGGTGCCGCACCGGCCGGCCCCGCCGGTGACGAGCAGCGCGCGGCCGCCCTGGCCGCCGCCGCCGAGCTCCTGACCGCCGGCGGCGCCCCGCGGCGCTGGCCGAGCCCGCCGTCGCCGCCCTCGGCGAGGGCGCCGCGGAGCAGCTGCGCGAGGACCCGTGGGCCGTGCTGGCGCTGCCGGACGTCCGGCCGGAGCAGGCGGACGGCTTCGCCCGCGGCCTGCTCGGCCCGGCCGCCGGCCCCGGCGACCCGCGCCGCGCCCGGGCCCTGGTGCCCTGGCTGCTGGAGCAGGCCGCGCTGCGCGGGCACTCCGCCCAGGAGATCGGCGAGGTCGCCGCGGGCCTCCAGCGACTCGGCCTGCCCGAGCCGGCCGCGGCCCTCCAGGAGGTCGTCGTGGACGGCCTGGTGATGGCCTTCCAGGAGGAGCTGCCGGGCCACCACGGCTCCGACGAGGAGGAGCCGCCCACCCGGACCCTGCTCGCCCTGGAGCGCCTCGCGCTCGCGGAGGAGAGCCTCGGCGAGGGCCTCGTCCGGGTGCTGTCCACCCTCGTCCCGGGCACGGACGACGACGCGGACACCGTCGAGGGCACCCCCGAGGACGCCGGTACGGACGAGGACGCGGGCACGGCCGACGCTGCGGGGGACGCCGAGGAGGAGGGGGACGCCGCAGGCGGCGTCGAGGACGGCGGGAGCGGGCAGCCGACCGCCGCCCCCGCCTACGTGCCCGTCCGACCCGGCCCGGCCGCCTGGGCAGCCGCCGCCGAGGCCGCGACGTCCTCCTCGGCCACCGCGCTGATCCGCGCCGTCGCCGACAGCGCCCTGGTGGTGCACACCGGCGGCGAGGCCTCCCGCGCCGAGCTCGCCGCGCTGCTCACCGCCGCCGACGGCCTCGGCCTGCAGGCCTGGGCCGCGCCCTGGACGGACCACGGGTGCCGCGCCCTCGCCGCGGCGGCACCGGGCTCCGCCGCCGGGCGGATCGCCGTCCTCGGCGACCTGCTGACCGGCCGTACCGGCCCCGGCCGCGCCGTGGACGGCACCCTCGCTGCGGACCTGCTCGTCGTCCCCGAGGCCCACCTGCTCGACGTCGAACTCGCCGCCACCCTGCTGGAGGCCGTCGCCGACGGCACCCGCCTGGTGCTCAGCGTCGACCCCGGGCAGCTGTGGTCCGCGGGCCCGGGCCGCTTCGCCGCCGACCTGCTGGCCGCCAGGTTCTGCCCGGTGGTCGCCTCCCGCACCCCCGACCCGGGCCCGATCGGCGAGCTGGTCTCCGGCGTCTCGATCGGCGAGCTGCAGCCGGTCGAGGCCCCGGAGAAGGAGGTCGTGGTGCTGGCCGCGCAGACCCCGGACGAGGCCGTCCACCGCGCCGTCCAGCTGCTCGCCGACTCCATCCCGCGGGCTCTCGGCATCCCCGCGGAGGAGGTGGTGCTGGTGACTCCCGGGCACGCCGGCAGCGCCGGCACCCGGGCGCTCAACGCCGCGGCCAAGGCCCGGCTGAACCCGGGCCCCGGCGTCTTCGGCGGCTTCGACCCGGGCGACCGGGTGGCGTGGTCCCCCGCGCCCGGCACCACGCTGCCCGGCCGGGTGCTCGACGGCGACGCCGCCGGTCTCCACCTGGAACTGTCGGACGGCGCCCGGCTGACCCTGTCGCCCGCGCAGACCACCCGGCTGCGGCACGGCTGGGCGCTCACCGCCCACCAGGCCGTCGGCCGCCGCTGGCCCGGCGTGGTCGCCGTCGTCCCCGGGGACGCCGTCGCCGGACTCACCCGGCAGTGGGTGTACACCGCCTTCGGCCGCGCCGAGCGCCACCTGTCGGTGATCCACGGCGGCGGCCCGGCGCTGGCCCAGGCCGTCGCGGAGCGGCCCGCCACGGACCGCACCACCCGGCTGCGAGCGATCCTCGCCGAGCACGCCGGCCAGGAGTTCTGAGCCGCACCCGACAGCCGCACACGGAAACGGCCGGGGGCGGAGGCGCAATGCCTCCGCCCCCGGCCGCGCTGCCGCCGGGCGTCCGGGTCAGGACTCCGGACCGAACGCCTCCGCTTCGTCGTCGTAGACCTCGCTGACGTCGAACCGGCAGATCAGCAGGGAGGGGTCGGCGCCGTCGAAGGGCTCCGGCAGCCACTCCCCGGGTCGGTCGGCTCGGACGCCGACACCCAGAGCGTCGAGTCGCCCTCCTCCAGGCCGAACTCCTCGCAGCGCGCCGCGATCTCGTCCGGCTCGAACTCCCCGAACAGCACGCCGATCGCCGCGTTCACGCCGCCCGCGGTGCCTCCGCCGGGGGTGAGCGAGGCCTCCACCCGCTCGGCCTGGGCCCGCAGCCGCTTCGGGTCGGCGACCAGGTAGTCGCGGCGGATCAGCACGCTGATCGCCTCGGGCTGCTCGGGGCCGTGGTACCCGCCCGAACCCTCGTCGCCGGGCACCTCGAACGGGGTCACCTCGTCGAAGACCTCGTACAGCAGCTGGTCGTAGGTGATCGCCGCCGAGGCGAGCTCCTCGTAGGCGGCCACCACGGCCGGATCGCTCTCCTCGGTGGTGCCGGCGACGGCCTCCAGGTGCCGGTCGATGGCGGCCTTGACCGCCTCGGCGGCGGCCCGTACCTCGTTGATGGTGACCTGCGCGGCATCAGACATGGTGCAGACGCTATCCCCACCCGGTGACGACACGCACAGGGGTTGTCACCTCGGCCCACGAATTCACGACAAGTTCCCCCTGATGTCCGATCCGCGTGGATCTGTGCCATCCGGACGTGTCCGGAACACCCGGTTCCCGCTTCACCCGGCCGACGCGGGGGTATCGCTCCGGCTACCGGAACTGATCGCCCGTCACGCGGCTCCCGGACCGTCCGCACCCGCCGCCACCGGGGCCGGACGGCCCGCCGCCCACCGGGTTCGGCCGTCGGTGGCAGGCCGTAGGCTGGCGTTCAGGCGGATGGCACGAGGCAGGAGGAAGACTTGACCCCACCGAAGCTGGTGCAGCAACCCGAGTACGAGTACCAGTCGCTGCGCCTGCCGCGCGGAACGAGCCGCAATGCGGCCAGGCAGTTGCTGACCGACCACGCCGAGTACGGCAACTGGGAGCTCGACCGCCTGCGGCTCTACCCGGACGGCAGCCGGACCGTCCGGCTGCGCCGCCGCATCATCCGGCAGGTCCGCAGCTGGTGACCGCGGTGCGCTGAGCGCCCGGCCGGTGCCGCCCGCAGCGACGGCGCAGCCGCCCCGGCCGCACGGTGGCGGCCGGGGCGGGCATGCGCGGTGCGGCACGCGTCAGCGGGCGAGGGGGACGGGCGTCAGCGGGCGCCCGCCCGGGAACGCCGGTAGAGCACGCCACCGCCGAGCAGCAGGGCGGCACCGGCCGCGGCGAGACCGCCGATGTCGGAAGCGCCGGTGGAGGCCAGCCGCGCGGCCTGCACGACCGGGACGGCGGGCGCCTGGCCGACCGAGTCACCGGTGCGCCCGGTGCCGGTGGGCGGCGGGGGCGTCTGCTCGCCGGTGGTCGGCGGGACGGGCGGGGTCTCCGAGCAGCCGCAGTGCTCCGGCGGGGTGGTCGGCGGGTGCGCCACGGAGTGGTTGCCGCAGCTGTTGCCGAAGGCCGGGTTGGCGAGACCCACCACGTCCAGGGTGTTGCCGCAGGCGTTGACCGGGGCGTGCACGGGGACGCTCGCGGTGTTGCCGGAGCCGACGCCCGGGGAGCCGTGGCTGCCACCGCTCGCCGAGGAGCCGCCGCCGCGGGTGCCCCCTCGTGGCCGCCGGCCTGGTGGTCGCCGCCGGCGCCCCCGGGGACACCCGCCGCGCCGCCGCCCGGAGCGGTCTGCCCCGACCCGCCCGCGGCGGACCCGCCGTGGTGGCCGGTGGAGACGTTGCCGCACTGGTTGCCGTAGGCGGGGTTGAGCAGCCCGATGACGTTGACGGTGTTGCCGCACGCGTTGACGGGGATGTCCACCGGAACCTGCACCGAGTTCCCGGAGCCGACGCCGGGCGAGTTCGCCGCGCCGCCCTGGGCCTCGCTGCCGGCCGCGTAGGCGTAACCCGAGGCGGAGGCCAGGACACTGCCCGTGGCGACGGCGGTGAGGATCCCTCTCTTTGCGACCTGTCGCATAACTCCCCTGATTCCTCTGATAGTCCGAATTCCTGACGAGATCTTCGCCCGTACACCACTCAACGAATGGAAAGCCCGAAGGTTGAGCCGGACGCAGCATCTTCATCCGATCGAGTGGGCCCGGGAACGGCCGCTGGACGGCGCCCGGACACAGACGTGCCCCCGAGCGGGGATCCACCGCTCGGGGGCACCGTCAGAAGACCGGGATCAACGCCCCGGCACTGCTCAGATGTTCGCGCAGCTGTTGCCGAACGCGGGGTTGAGCAGGCCGATCACGTTGATCGTGTTGCCGCAGACGTTCACCGGGATGTGCACCGGCACCTGGATCAGGTTGCCGGACAGCACGCCCGGGGAGCCGGCCGCGACACCCTCGGCGGCGGCGCCGCCGTGGGCCGAGGCGGCACCCGCGCCGACGAGCACGAGCCCACCGGTGGCGGCGACGACGGCGGCGATCTTCTTGGCCTTCATGAGTCCTCCTGGTCGATTCCGCAGCCCGTTCCCCCGGACTGCACCCGGTTGAACGACACTGCGGCAAACGGGGTACGGCGCGGATCGTCCATTCACCCGCAACGGTGATGCCTCGAACGTCAGATCGGCCCGAAAAATAGGGGAAGAATCGTTTTTCCGGGCGCGATTCCGGCTGTCCCAAATCATTCCCTCGGACAATGCGGACGGCCCGGCTCCGGCCACCGCCCGCGGCCTCCCCGACCGCCCCGTTCCGAACGCACCGACCACCCCGGGTCCTCGTACTTTCGGTCGATCCGCGGCACCGGCCGGCGCTCGTACGATGACCCGATGCGCGAACTTCTGCGGGCCGTGCGGACCGCACGGGCCGAGCCCCGGCCACCCCGCATCCCGCCGCCCGGCCGACGGGATGTGCTGCTCGCCGGGCTGCTGGCACCGGCAGCGGTGCTGGAGGGCGTGCTCCGGCCGGACCTCCCTGGCGGTGGCTCTCGGTGGCCGTCGTGGTCGCGCTGGTGCCCACCCTGGTGTGGCGCCGACAGCAGCCGCTCGCCATGGTGGCCGTCGCCTTCGCCGGCACCGCCCTCGTCCCGCTGATCACCGGCGGCGGCATGCCGGAGCTCTACTCCATGGCCTACCTCGTCGTGCTGCCGTACGCGCTGCTGCGCTGGGGCTCCGGGGCTCAGGCCCTGGCCGGCGCCGCGGTCATGGTCGGCAAGGTCGGCCTGGCGAGTGCCCTCCACTGGACGGGCCCCGGCGACCTGGTGGCACGGTTCGCCGTGCTGCTCGCGGCCGGCGCCCTCGGGGTCGCCGTGCGCTACCGGGCCGGTGCACGACTGCGCGAGCTCGACCGGGTCAGACTCCTCGAACGCGAACGGCTGGCCCGCGAGCTCCACGACACGGTGGCCCACCACGTGTCCGCGATGGCGATCCGCGCCCAGGCCGGCCTGGCCACCTCCGGGCTCCGCCCGGACGCCGCCACCGACGCCCTGCGGGTGATCGAGACCGAGGCCTCGCGGGCCCTCACCGAGATGCGCGGCATGGTCCGGGTGCTGCGCCGGGACCGGCCGGCCGACCTCACGCCCGGCCCCGGACTCGCCGACCTCGAACGGCTCGGCGGGGACGCGCAGCCGGGCCCGCCGGTCGACGTGGAGGTCGACGGTGCCACCGACGGCCTCCCGCCCTCGGTGGCGGCCGCGCTCTACCGGCTGGCCCAGGAGTCGGTCACCAACGCCCGTCGGCACGCCCGGCACGCCACCCGCATCGAGGTCCGGGTCACCGTCGGCGCCGAGCAGGTCCGCCTGCGGGTCAGCGACGACGGCGAGGCGGGCCACGCCCGCCCGGCCGGGTCGCCCGGCTACGGCCTCACCGGCATGGCGGAGCGCGCCGACCTGCTCGGCGGCACCCTCCGGGCCGGGCCCGGGCCGGGCCGGGGATGGACCGTGACCGCGGTGCTGCCGTGCCGTCCGGTGGCGGTATGAGCATCCGGGTGCTGGTCGCCGACGACCAGGAGATCGTCCGCACCGGGCTGGTGATGATCCTCGACGCGCAGCCGGACATCGAGGTGGTCGCGGAGGCCGCCGACGGCCTGCGCGCCGTCGAACTCGCCCGTCGGCTGCGCCCGGACGTATGCCTGTTCGACATCCGGATGCCCGGGCTGGACGGCATCGGCGCGACCCTGGCGCTCGCCGGGCCGACCGTCGGCGACCCGCTCGCCGTCGTCGTCATCACCACGTTCGACCTCGACGAGTACGTGCACGCCGCGCTGCGGGCCGGCGCCCGGGGCTTCCTGCTCAAGGACGCCGGGCCGGCCCTGCTCGCGCAGGCCGTCCGGGCCGCCGCGCACGGCGAGGCGCTGATCGCGCCCAGCGTCACCACCCGCCTGCTGCGGGCCTTCGCCGGCACCGCGCCCGCCGGCGCCCGACGGCAGCCGGTCGACCCGCTCACGGAGCGGGAGGAGCAGGTGCTGCTGACCGTGGCCCGCGGGCGGACCAACCAGGAGATCGCGGGTGAGCTGCACATCGGCCTCAGCACCGTGAAGACCCACCTCGCCAGCCTGATGGGCAAGCTCGGCGCCCGGAACCGGGTGGAGGTCGCGATGTGGGCCTACGAGACGGACCGCGTCCGGTCCGGGCCCCACACCTGAGGAGTTCGTGCCAGCGGACGCCGCGGCACCCCGGCCGTCTGCGGGGCCGGGGTGCCGCGGCGGGGCGGCGGAGGTCCTACGGCGCCGTCAGCAGGCGTCCAGGAAGCGGTCCAGCACCCGCACCCCGAACTTCAGCCCGTCCACCGGCACCCGCTCGTCCACGCCGTGGAACATCCCGGCGAAGTCGAGCTCCGGCGGGAGCTGCAGCGGCGCGAAGCCGAAGCAGCGGATCCCGAGGTCCTGGAAGGACTTGGCGTCCGTGCCGCCGGAGAGGCAGTACGGCACGGCGCGGGCGATCGGGTCCTCGGCGCGCAGCGCGGACTGCATGGCGTCCACCAGGGCCCCGTCGAAGCTCGTCTCGATCGCCCGGTCCGAGTGCACGCTCTCCCGCTTGACCCGCGGGCCGAGCACCGAGTCCAGCTCCGCCAGGAACTCCTCCTCGTAGCCGGGCAGGAAGCGCCCGTCCACGTGGGCGGTGGCCTGGCCGGGGATCACGTTGACCTTGTAGCCCGCGCCCAGCATGGTCGGCTGCGCGGTGTTGCGCAGCGTGGTGCCGATCATCTTGGCGATGCCGCCGAGGACGCGGAGCGTCTCGTCCATGTTCTCCGGGTCGAGCTCGACGCCGAGGGCGTCGGACAGCTCGTCCAGGAAGGCCCGCACGGTCTTGGTGATCCGCAGCGGGAACCGGTGGCGGCCGAGGCGCGCCACGGCCTCGCAGAGCTCGGTGATGGCGTTGTCGTCGTTCTCCATCGAGCCGTGGCCGGCGCGGCCCTCGACGGTGAGCCGCATCCAGTGCATGCCCTTCTCCGCCGTCTCGACCAGGTACAGCCGGACCTGGTCGTTGACGGTGAAGGAGAAGCCCCCGACCTCGCCGATGCCCTCGGTGACGCCCTCGAACAGCTCGGGGTGCTTGTCGACCAGGAAGCGGGCGCCGTAGGTGCCGCCGGCCTCCTCGTCCGCGACGAAGGCGAGGACGAGGTCGCGCGGGGCTTGCGGCCGGTGCGCAGGCGGTCGCGGACGACCGCCAGGGTCATCGCGTCCATGTCCTTCATGTCGACCGCGCCGCGGCCCCAGACGCAGCCGTCGGCGATCTCGCCGCCGAACGGGTCGTACGTCCAGTCGGCGGCGTTGGCCGGCACCACGTCGGTGTGGCCGTGGATCAGCAGGCCGGGGCGCGAACGGTCCTCGCCCTCGATCCGGACGACGGTGGAGGCCCGCCCCTTGGCCGACTCGTAGATCTGCGGTTCGACCCCGAACTCGGCGAGCTGCTCCGCGACGTACTCGGCCGCCTTGCGCTCGCCGGGCCCGGAGCCGTCCCCGTAGTTGCTGGTGTCGATGCGGATCAGGTCACGGCAGATCTCGGCGACCTCCGACTCGGCCGTCACCCGCGGGGTACCCGACCCTGCCTTCGACTCACTCACGGCCACTCCTCGTATCCGGCCCGCCCGGCGTTCCTCGACGCCACCCCCGGCCCGGACCGGGCGTGCGGGCACCGTTCCGCCATCCTCCCCCAGCGGCCGCGCCACCCCAAGCCCCTCCGGCCCCCGGGCACCGTCCGGTCGGCCCGCCGACCCGGCCGATCGAAGCCCGGCGGGCGCCCGGGGGCCGGTTTTGGGATCCGAAGCGGATCTTTGCTACTGTTATCCATGTCAGCGCGGGGACACGCCGCGCGGACGACACCCCGTCCGGGTGGCGGAATGGCAGACGCGCTAGCTTGAGGTGCTAGTGCCCTTTATCGGGCGTGGGGGTTCAAGTCCCCCTCGGACACAGAGCATCTCCCCACGGGGAGATGAAGCAGTGACAAGGTGCGGATCGAGGCAGTCCTCGGTCCGCACCTTTGCATGCCCCGGGCGCGCGGCACCGCAGGGCGGACCGCGCGGTGGCCGCGCGGCGGGGTGCCCTGCGCCGCTCGGATCCATGGCCGGATCCATGGCCGGATCCTGCAGAGTCGCGTCATTGCGGACGGATTCGCGGCAGGCGAGAGTGGCGGGCATGGACGCTTCGCTTCGTGATCCCCACCTCGTGGTGATCGCCGTGTTCCCCGGAATCGACGCGCTGGATGTGGCCGGCCCCGCCGAGGTGTTCGCCACCGCGGACCGGATGCTGCGATCGAACGGGCGGCGTACGGGCTACGACGTGCGCCTGGTCGCCGAGCGACGCGGCCCGGTGCCGACGTTCTCCGGCGTGCAGCTCTACGTCGAGCACGAGTTCGCGGAGTACGGGTTCGCGGAGTACGGGTTCGACGAGCGCGACGTCGCCGGGCAGCCGGACCCGATCGGGACGCTGGTGGTGCCCGGCCGGGTGGACGTCGGCGCGGGCAGCGCGGTGCCGCGCGTCGACCCCGGGGTGGTGAGGTGGCTGCGCGAAGCGGGGCCGGCCGCAGGGCGGGTGGCGTCGGTGTGCGCGGGTGCGCACGTCACCGCGGCCGCCGGGCTGCTCGACGGCCATCGGGCCACCACCCACTGGGCGACGGCCGCGCGGCTCGCCTCGGACCACCCGGCGGTCGAGGTCGACGCCGACCCCATCTTCGTGCGGTCCGGGCGGATGTGGACCAGCGCCGGGATCACCGCGTCGATCGACCTCGCCGTGGCGCTGGTCGCCGCGGACCACGGCGACCAGGTCGCGCTCGACGTCGCCCGCGCGATGGTGATGTACATGCAGCGGCCGGGCGGACAGAGTCAGTTCAGTGTCCCCCTGGCACAGCTCCCCGGCACCCGTGAGGACATCCGCGGCCTGCGGCGCTGGATCGGCGAACACCTCGACGGCGATCTGTCGGTGCCGGCGCTGGCCGGCCGGATGGCGATGAGCGAACGGCACTTCGCCCGCGTGTTCCTCGCCGAGACCGGCAGCACACCCGGTGCCTTCGTCGAGCAGATGCGGCTGGAGGCC
This sequence comes from Kitasatospora paranensis, assembly GCF_039544005.1. Lineage (NCBI taxonomy): Bacteria > Bacillati > Actinomycetota > Actinomycetes > Kitasatosporales > Streptomycetaceae > Kitasatospora > Kitasatospora paranensis. Next base: position 6,781,881 of record NZ_BAABKV010000001.1, on the reverse strand, counting down.
GCCCGCCGCCTGCTCGAACGCACCGACCGGCTGACCGCCGACATCGCCAGGACCTGCGGCTCTGGCTCGGTCGAGACCTTGTACCGCGTCGTCCGCGACCGCCTGGGCACGACCCCCGGCGACTACCGGGAGCGCTTCCGGATCTCCGCCCCGGCCTGACACCCGATCCCCGACCCCCGACCCCCGGCCCCCGTCCCCGGTACGGCGCGACCGCGCGCCGCGCCGACCCCCGGCATGCCCGGAGCACCCGGGCACGCCCCGACCAGGAGAACGACCACCATGAAGATCACCGTGACCCACATCGGCACCGCGACCGTCCTGCTGGAGATCGGCGGGTTGCGCCTGCTCACCGACCCCGTCTTCGACCCTGCGCAGTCCACCTACCCGTACGGCCCGGTCGTCCTGCGCAGCACCGCCGGCCCCGCGGTCGCCGCCCGCGACCTACCGCGGATCGACGCCGTCCTGCTCAGCCACGACGAGCACGCCGACAATCTCGATGTCACCGGCCGGACGCTGCTCGCCGGACGCCCGGTCGTCACCACCGTCAGCGGCGCCGAGCGCCTCGGCGACGGCGCGATCGGACTCGCCCCGTGGACCACCCACGAACTCACCGTGGCAGGCACCACCCTCCGCATCACCGGGACGCCCGCCGAGCACATCGGCGACGTCGTCGGCTTCGTCCTGGAGGTACCCGGCGAGAACGATGCCGTCTACATCTCGGGCGACACCGTCCACATCGCCGAACTCGACGAGGTCGGGCGCCGGTTCACCATCGGGACCGCCCTGCTGCACCTCGGCGCCGCCCGCTTCGAGGAGTACCGGGACGGCCGGCTGATCAGCATGGACGGCGACCAGGCCGCCGCGCTCAGCCGCTCCCTCGGCGCGCGCACCGTCGTGCCCGTCCACTACACCTCGTGGCAGCACTTCACCGAGGATCGCGAGGACGTCACCGCCCGCTTCGCCGCGGCCGGGCTCGCCGACCGCCTCCACTGGCTCACTCCCGGCATCCCTGAGGTTCTCGGCTGACGTCCGCAGGAGCGCCGGCCGCCGCACGGCGGGCTCGCCCGGACCGGGCACAGGATCCGCCCGGCCCGACACCCGACGCCCGACCCGCGCCCCGCATCCAGCGCCTGGGGCCCGGGGCCCGGGGCCCGGTACGGTCCGGTCCGGTCAGACGGCGGCGCCGGCCGCTCCGCCGCCGGCCGTCGGCGAGGGCGTCGCGCCGGTCAGCACCTGGGCGGCCTTGTCGGAGGCCTGCCGGTACAGCGCGGCGGCGAGCTGCGAGGACGCGCTGTCGACCTGGAGGTACCAGTAGGTGAGGAAGGCCGGGCCGACGCGCTCCACCGCGAGGTAGCCGTTCAACGCGGTGCCCTGGAGGTCCCCGTCCATGCGGACGGCGGACACCCCGGGCCCACCGAGCCCGGTCGGGGTGAGCGCGAAGGTCACGCTGCCGTCCGAGCCGGTGAAGGTGACCGAGCGGCAGGTGGTGAGGGCCTGCACCGCCTTCCCGTACTCGTCGGTCAGCGCAGCCTCGTCCTCCGTGGTGAGTGTCTCCCCGACGTACGGGGTGGCGTCGGCGGTGGTGAACTCGGTCTCGACGTGCACCCGGCCGGGCCGGCTGTCGTCCCCGCCGCCCAGCAGGTCGCCCAGCGCCGGGCAGCCGGTGGTCGTGGAGCTGCCGCTGCCGGACTGGCCCTCGTCGGGCGGCGCCAGGAACGCGGGGCCCAGGTCGTCGGCGGTGAGCAGCGCAGTGCCGAGCTGTTCGGCCGAGGGCAGCGGCGAGGTCTGCGAGGGCGCCGGCGAGGGGGACCCGGCCGCCGGGCTGCCGGATGCGGACACCCCGGTGGCGGTGGCCGCGGCGGGTGGCGCGGCGGGGCCCGGCGGCCCTCCGCAGGCGGCAGCGCCCGCCACCAGCAGGGCGGCGGCCGGAGCCGCGAGGAGTCTCGGCCCGAGGCGCGCACGTCGGTGGCCGGGGGTCGGTGTGGAACCCATCCTGGTCCCCCTTCCGGGGGTGTCGGGGCTGTCCTGTCCCCGATCGTCGCACCGTGCACCAGGTGCTGCCCCTCGGCGCAGCGCCCGGCGGTACGCCTGCCCCGGCGGCCCGGTCCGGGCGTTCGGCCGGCCGGGTGGGCGGCGCTCCGGACGCGAAGGTGCCCGGGACGACCGAGGTCGTCCCGGGCACCTTCGCAGCGCCGTGGCGCGTTGCCGTGGCGTGTCGGCCCCGGCGGACGCGTCAGCCCCGGCGGAGCAGCCGGGCGAGGAAGCCGCGGCGCTGCGGCGGCACCGGCGCGGCCTGGCCGGCCGCGGCGGGCCGGGCGGCCGGGCCGGGCGTCGGCATCAGGGGCTGGGCCGCGGCCGGTGCGGCCGGGGCCGGTACGGACACCGGCGTCGGCGCCGCGCCGACGGGCGCGGGCGGCTCGGGCGTGGACGGCGCCGGGCGGGCCGGGCGGGCCGGCTGCGGCCGGCCCTCGTCCGGCGACCGGCGGGCGAACGCGACGGGCAGGGCGTTCAGGTGCCGGGCCCAGGACGAGGACGTCCAGCGCAGCTCGTCGTCCGTGACCGCGAGGTGGATGTCCGGCAGTCGGTTGAGGAGGGTCTCCACCGCGGCATCCGTGATGGCCCGGCCGACGTCCTGGCCGGGGCACTCGTGCGGGCCGCGGCTGAACGCCAGGTGCGAGCGGTTGCCGTGCAGGCGGGCGGCGGGGTCGGGCCGCACCGCTGGGTCGACGTTGCCCGCGGCGAGGCCGAGCAGCAGCAGGTCGCCGGCCTTGATCTGCTGGCCGGCCAGCTCGGTGTCGCTGGTCGCCCAGCGGCCCGGGCAGACCATCAGCGGGGGCTCGTCCCACAGGACCTGCTCCACGGCCTCCGCGATGGTCAGCAGGCCACCGGTGAGCGAGGCGTGGAAGCGCGGGTCGGTGAGCACCATCCGGAGCGTGTTGACGATCAGGTTGGTGGTGGTCTCGTTGGTGGCGAGCATGACCAGGCGCAGGTGGTGCTGCACCTCGTCGTCGGTGAGCCCGGCCTGGTGCGAGATCAGCGCGGTGGCGAAGTCCCGGCCCGGTGCGGTCTTCTTGTCCTTCACCAGCTGTTCGAGGGTGTCCAGGATGAACTGGTTGCCGGCGACGGCCTTCTCGGTGCCTTTTATGAGGGCGGCGGCGGCCTCGACCAGGCCCGGTCCGTCCTCCTCCGGCAGGCCGAAGAGGTGGGTCAGGACCAGCATCGGCACGTGCTGGGCGTAGCGGCTGAGCAGTTCCGTGCTGCCGTCCGCGCAGAAGCCGTCGATCAGCTGGTTGGCGTAGCGCTGCACGTGGCGGCGGATGCCGCGGCGGTCGAACTGGGCGAGGCTCTCGGTGAGCGCGGCGCGCAGCCGCTGGTGCTCGGGGCCGTCCGCGGAGACGCAGTCGGGCCGCCAGCCCATCATCGGCAGCAGCGGGGAGTCCTCGGCGATCATGCCCTGCTGCCAGTCGCGCCACAGCCGGGGGTCGCGCGAGAAGCGGCTGGGCGCCCGGGTGACCTCGACGTTCTCGCGGTAGCCGAGCACCAGCCATGCGGGCACCTCGCCGTCGAGCAGGACGGGTGCCACCGGGCCGTGCTGCGCGCGCAGTTGCTCGTACAGGCCCATCGGGTCGGACTCGGCGAGCGGGCCGTAGAGGGGGTCACGCCGAGGCTGCCCGGGGTGGGTGCGGCCGGCGGGCCGCCGGCGTGGGCCGGGCAGCCGGGGGCGGGACGAGCCCGGCTGTGTCCAGGGGGTTGGGGGGCAGGGTGGTCACTTTTGCTCCGGGGAGGCGGCGAGTGAGTGCAGGTAGCGCATCAGGGTGAGCAGGACGTCCCGGCTGGAGCCGCGGTCGCGGGCGTCGCAGTCGACGATCGGCACCGAGTCGGGCAGGTCGAGGGCGGCGCGCAGGTGCGGGACGGGGTGAACGGGCGCCTGCGGGAAGGCGTTGACCGCCACGACGAACGGGACGCCGCGCTCCTCCAGGCGTCCGATCACGTCGAAGCTGACCTCCAGCCGGCGGGTGTCGACCAGGACGACCGCGCCGAGCGCGCCGTGGAACAGGCCGTTCCACAGGAACCAGAAGCGCTCCTGACCGGGGGTGCCGAACAGGTACAGGACCAGCTGCTCGTTGAGGCTGATCCGGCCGAAGTCCATGGCGACGGTGGTGGAGGTCTTGCGCTCGACACCGGCCACGTCGTCCACGCCGACCCCGGCCTGGGTCATCGTCTCCTCGGTGGTGAGCGGCCGGATCTCGCTCAGGGCGCCGACCAGGGTGGTCTTGCCCACGCCGAAGCCGCCGACGATCACCACCTTGACGGCGGCGGTGGTGGTTTCGGCGAGCGCCTGCACCGGGCCGGGCTCCGCGTACGCCCGGGTCCCGGCGTACGTGTCAGAGCTTCTGGAGTCCATGCATCACCGCTTCCAACAGTTCGAGGTCCGGCAGTCTGGCCGCCTGGACGGGGGCTCTGGCCTCGACGCTCTCGGAGGCCAGCAGGTCGGCCAGCAGCACGGCCACCACGCTCATCGGCAAGGAGAGGTGGGCCGAGATCTCGGCCACCGAGAGCGGGGCCTGGCACATCCGCAGGATCGCGACGTGCTCGGGCGGCATGCTCGGCTGGGGTGCGGCACGGGCCACGATCAGCGTCACCAGGTCGACTTCGGCCTCAGCCTCCGGGCGGCTGCGTCCGGCGGTGATGACGTAGAGCCGCTCGGGCCCGCTGTCCTGCCATCGTTGGTCCTTTAACGTCATCCCACCAACCCGTCGACGCGGGGCGGGCTTGTCAGATGGGCGCCGATCCTGGCCACCAGGTCGCGCATCCGCTGCCCGATGAGCCCGGGGTCGACCCCCTCGTCGGCGAGCACGGCCAGGTAGGCGCCGGCACCGGCGGCCATCAGGTAGAAGAAGCCGCCGCCCACCTCGATCACCACCATCCGCATCCGGCCGTCACCGTGCGGGAACTCGCTCGCGACGGCGGTCGACAGGCTCTGCAGGCCGGCGCAGGCGGCGGCCAGGCGGTCCGCGGTGTCGTGGTCGGTGCCGTACTGGGCCATCCGCAGGCCGTCCGCGGACAGCACGACGACGTGCCGGGTCTGCGGGACGCTCTCCGCGAGATCCTTGAGCATCCAGTCGATGTTGGGCCGGTGGTGCATCATTTGCTATTCACCCTTGTCTGACGAGTCGTCGCCGGTGGCGCGGACGTCGACGGTCACCGTGCTCTCGCCGGAGATGGCACTCTGGAAGGCCCCCATCCACAGGCCCGGTTCGACCGCGGGAGCGGCCGGTGCGGGTGTCGCGGGCACGGCCGGCGCGACGCGGGGGCGGTACGGGTGGCCACCGGGGCGGCAGCCAGGTTGCGGCGGCGGCGCTGCGGCAGCCCGTGGGCGTTGCGCTCCACCTCGGCGGCCTCGTCGAGCGGCTCGCCGGCCATCATCGGCTGCGGCGCGGTGAAGCGGCGCGGTGCCGGGACGTTGGTGCCCTGGGCGGGCGTGCTGGGTGCCGGGACGGTGGTGATCAGGTCCGAGGGGATGACCAGCACCGCGCGGACCCCGGCGTACGCGGAAGGGCGCAGCGAGACACGGAAGTTGTTGGCCTGCGCGAGGCGGCCGACCACCGACAGGCCGAGCCGCGGCGCCTCGCCGAGGTCGGCGAGGTCGAGGCCGCTGGGCGCGTCGGAGAGCACGCGCTCGGCCCGCCGCCGGGCCTCCTCGCTGAGGCCGACGCCGCTGTCCTCGATCTCCACCGCGATGCCCGAGGGGATCTCGATGGCGGTGAGGTGGACCCGGGTGTGCGGCGGGGAGTAACGGGTGGCGTTGTCGAGGAGTTCGGCGAGCGCGTGGATCAGCGGTTCGACGGCGGGGCCGACGACGGCGACCTCGGAGACGGAGTGCAGGTCCACCCGCTGGTAGTCGACGATCCGGGACATCGCGCCGCGCAGGACGCTGAACATCGGGACGGCCCGGTGCCACTGGCGGCCGGGGCGGGCGCCGCCGAGGACGGCGATGCTGTCGGCGAGCCGGCCGATCAGGGCGGTGCCGTGGTCGAGGTGCAGGAGGTCGCCGAAGACCTCCGGGTCGCGGCCGTGCCGGTCCTGCATCTGCCGCAGGTCCTGGGCCTGCTGGTGGACGATGGACTGGACGCGGCGGGCGATGTTGACGAAGGAGCGCTGCGCGGAGTCGCGCAGGTCCTCCTCGGCCTGGACGGCGTCCACCACGGCGTGCAGCACGCGCCGGTGCGCGGACTGGAGTTGGGGCTGACCGTCGGCGCCGGGCGCGGAGGAGCGGAGCACCTCGTCGGCGGTGGTGCCGGTCTGCAGGCGGGTGATCGCCTCGGGCAGCACGACATCGGCGAGCCGGGCCGTCTCGGCCTCCTGCTCGATCAGTCTGCGCTGCCACTGGTCGTCCAACGCGGCGAAGCGCTGCTGGAGTTCGGCGGCCCGGGCCAGGGAGCGCGCGTTGGCGCGTGCACGCCGGGTGGCTTCGGCCACGGTGAGGGCGACGACGACGGCCGCGGCGGTTCCGCACCACAGGACGGCGGTGCGGGTCTGGCCGTGCGCGGCGTAGGCCGCAGCGGCGAATCCGGCCAGGACGGCCGGGGGAAGCAGCCAGAGGGCAGCGGTGGCGAGTCGTTCGCTTCCAGGTGGTGATCCAGCGCGAACCATCTGCATCCTTGGGGGTTGACGACGATCGGGGAGGCCTGTCGGCGCAGGTCTCGGGGGTCGACGAGGAGCGGCGCGGCCGCGGGTCGGCCGCCCTGCGGACCCGGGCCGAATGCGGGGACAATACGGCCCAATCGGGACAAGACATAAGCGCCGTAGGGATCATAGCCTGATACGTGCGGCCGGATCCCCCAATCAGCCATGTCCACATCCACTCTGACAAAGAGTCACAAGCGGTGCAGGTGGGAGCCTTTGGAGGTATCACGGCCGTGGCCTCCGCGCGACCGCATGTGGCTTGATCCTTTCGGTTTCGAGCACCTGCGGTCAACTACTGTCCAGTTTCTCTGGTGAGAACTGTTTCTGACATGACGTAATGGGAAACGACTCCGACGATCAAGAACGAAGGGAACCGTCCGATCGTGAACCCGGCCACGCAGGACTCGACTTCACTCGGCGTCAATCTGATGCTCTATCGGGATGACGGCCACGTCCTGCTGGCCCTGCGCTCCGGAACCCGCTGGGCCGACGGCTACTGGAGCGTCCCGGCCGGTCATCTGAAGGGCGGCGAGACGCTCCCCGAGGCCGCGGTGCGCGAGGCCCGCGAGGAACTCGGCATCGGCATCGACCCCGACGACCTCGCGCACGTCGTGACGGTCGACTACCGCGAGGGTACGGAGATCAGGGCACTCACCGCCTTCTTCACCGCCCGGCACTGGACGGGGGCGCCGGACAACCTGGAGCCCGACCTGTGTCGGCGCCTCGCCTGGTTCCCCCGGACGGCCTTCCGCAGCCGATCTCCCCGATCAGCGCCGCCGCCATCGCGGCCCGGGCCGACAGCCGGACCTTCGAGACCTGCTGGCTCGACGGCCCGCTGGCACCCGTCTGACCCGCCCGGGCACCTCTCTCCCGCTCTCCCCCGTACCGCCGCTCCCCCGCGGCATGCATCAGCACGCCCGTCCCCCCGCACCCACAGGTGCCCCTGCCGCCGGTCGTGCACCGGCCACGAGGAGCCACGATGACGCTGTTCCCCACCACGCAGGCCAGGAACATACCGTCCCGAGTCGACGCCGAACTGACCCGCTTCCTGGACCGGAAGATCGCCGAACTCGGCGACCTGCGGGCCGGCGAGGCCGCCCACCTGATCAAGGAGTGCGTCCTGGAGGGCGGCAAGCGGCTCCAGGGCATGTGGGCCTACTGGGGCTGGCAGGCCGGCGGCCGCCCCGACGGCCCCGAGATCATCGCCATCGGCGCCGCCCTCGAACTCTTCCACTGGGCCGCCCTCATCGTCGACGACATCTTCGACCAGAGCGACACCCGCCGCGGCCTGCCCGCCCTCCACCGCAGACTCGCCGACCTGCACCGCGAGCGCGGGTGGCGCGGCGACAGCGACCACTACGCCCTCGTGCAGACCCTCTGCCTCACCGACATCGCCTGGGCCTGGTCGGACGAGCTGATGTTCGCCAGCGGCATGGACCCGAAGCAGCTCGCCACCCGCCGGCTGCCCAACGACCTGCTGCGTTCCGAGGTGTGGCTGGGCCAGTACCTCGACATGGAGGAGCGGGCCCGCCGCTCCCCTCGATCGACCAGGCGATGAACGTCGCCCTCCTCAAGACCGCGCGCTCGAACACCATGTACCCGCTCCAGTTCGGCGCCGCCCTCGCGGACGCCCCCGAGGAGGTCCTCGACGCGTTCAAGCGCTTCGGCGAGGCGGTCGGCGAGGCATACCAGCTCCAGGACGACCTGATGAGCGTGTTCGGCGACGAGCGGGTCACCGGCAAGTCCAGCACCGACGACTTCCGCAACGGGTGCATGACCGTCCTGCTCTCCTGGGCGATGGAGAACGCCACCCCGGCCCAGCTCGCCGTCTTCGAACGCCACCACGGCGACCCCGACCTCGACGAGGCCGGGGCCGCCGCGCTGCGCCGGGCCATCGAGGAGACCGGCGCCCGCACCGCGATCAAGGCGATGCTCGACGCCCGGCGGGCCGAGGCGGTCGCCATCCTGGCGGAGACCGAGCTCACCGACGAGGTCCGCACCGCCCTGACCGAGCTGGCGACCGCCGACCCGGTGCGCGCCGGATCCGTTCCCGCGGCGGCCTGAGCACGCTCCGGAGGGGCGGGGCCGGCCCGCCCGCCCTCGCCCGAGCGGGCGCAACCGGGCCGGCCGAGGCCTTCAGGTCCCGCCCGACGACAACCCCGCCGATAGAATCGGCGGGGTTGTCCTGCTTCGGGTCGACGTGAGCGGCGCCGGTGCGCCGCCTCGTGCGGAGCGGGCCACGCGATGCGGGGACGAGGACGAGGACGGATGGCTGTCACGACGAGGGAAGGTGCGCCGAGCGAAGGCGCCCCGTCCGCAGGCACCGACGCACCCGGGCACGCCGCGCTGTTCCCCGGCCGGGCCGCACCCGCGGCCCGCACCCTGGTGGACATCCTGGCCGCCACCACCGCGGCGCACCCGCACGAGCCCGCCCTCGACGACGGCACGACGGTGCTCAGCTACGCCGCCCTCGCCGCCGAGATCGAGGACCTGCGGGCCCGGCTGGCCGCGGCCGGGGTGGGCCTGGGCGACCGGGTCGGGGTCCGCGTGCCGTCCGGCACCAACGACCTGTACGTGGCCGTGCTGGCGGTGCTCGCGGTCGGCGCCGCCTACGTGCCGGTGGACGCCGAGGACCCGGACGAGCGCGCCGAGCTGGTGTTCGGCGAGGCCGGCGTGAAGGCGGTGCTCACCACCGGCCTGGCCCTCACCGACCTGCGGATCGGGCGGACGGAGCCCGGCCGCCCCACGCCGGGCCACGACGCCTGGATCATCTTCACCTCCGGCTCCACCGGCCGGCCCAAGGGCGTCGCGGTCACCCACCGCAACGCGGCCGCGTTCGTGGACGCCGAGGCGGCGATGTTCCTCCAGGACGAGCCGATCGGGCCCGGCGACCGGGTGATGGCCGGGCTGTCGGTGGCGTTCGACGCCTCCTGCGAGGAGATGTGGCTCGCCTGGCGGTACGGCGCCTGCCTCGTCCCGGTGCCCCGCGCCCAGGTCCGCAGCGGCGCCGACCTCGGCCCCTGGCTGGCCGACCAGGAGATCTCGGTGATCTCCACCGTCCCGACCCTGGCCGCGCTGTGGCCGTCGGAGGCACTGAACGAGGTCCGGCTGCTGATCTTCGGCGGCGAGGCCTGCCCGCCGGAGCTGGTGGAGCGGCTGGTCACCGAGGGCCGCGAGGTCTGGAACACGTACGGCCCCACCGAGGCCACCGTGGTCGCCTGCGGGTCGCTGCTGACCGGGGAGGGCCCGGTCAGGATCGGTCTGCCGCTGGACGGCTGGGAGCTGGCCGTGGTCGACGGCGCGGACGAGCCGGTGCCGATGGGCGGCACCGGGCAGCTGGTGATCGGCGGTGTCGGCCTGGCCCGTTACCTGGACGAGGTGAAGGACGCCGAGAAGTACGCGCCGCTGGCCTCGCTCGGCTGGGAGCGCGCCTACCGCAGCGGCGACATCGTCCGCGCGGAGCCGGAGGGGCTGGTCTTCCTCGGCCGCGGTGACGAGCAGATCAAGCTCGGCGGCCGCCGGATCGAGCTCGGCGAGGTCGATGCCGCCCTCCAGGCGCTGCCCAAGGTGGCGGGCGCGGCCGCCGCGGTGCGCACCGCGCGCAGCGGCAACCAGCTGCTGGTCGGCTACCTGGTCGTCCAGGAGGGCTTCGACCGGGCCGGCGCCGTCGAGCGGCTGCGCGCCGAGCTGCCGGCCGCGCTGGTACCGCTGCTCGCCCCGGTCGACGAGCTGCCGACCCGCACCTCCGGCAAGGTCGACCGCGACGCGCTCCCGTGGCCGCTGCCCGACCTGGAGCAGGACGGCCCCACCGAACAGCTGTACGGCACCGAGGCCTGGCTCGCCGAGCAGTGGGCCGAGATCCTCGGCACCCCGGTGCGCGGCGCGGACGACGACTTCTTCGCGATCGGCGGCGGCAGCCTGGCCGCGGCCCGGCTCACCACGCTGCTGCGCGGCCGCTACCCGTCGGTCTCCGTGATGGACGTCTACCAGCAGCCCACCCTGCGCAAGCTGGCCCGGCTGCTGGAGCGCTCCGGGCCGGAGGACGGCACCGCCCGGGTGATCGCGCCGGTGCCCGCCCGGGCCAAGGCCGTGCAGCTGGCGGCGCTGCTGCCGCTGTTCTCGCTGGTCGGGCTGCGCTGGACGGTGGCCCTGCTGGCGCTCGGCAACGTGCTGGCCGCCGTCGGCGACTACCCGTGGGCGCCGACCGCGTCCTGGTGGGCGGTCGGCGCCGGCGCACTGCTGCTGTTCACCGCACCGGGCCGGCTGGCGATCGCCGCCGGCGGTGCCCAGCTGCTGCTGCGCGGGGTCCGCGCGGGCACCCACCCGCGCGGCGGCTCGGTGCACCTGCGGCTGTGGGCGGCCGAGCGGCTGGCCGAGACCAGTGGCGCGACCGGGCTCTCCGGCGCCTGGCTGATCCGCTACGCCCGGGCGCTGGGGGCCAGGGTCGGCCCGGAGGTGGACCTGCACGCGCTGCCCCCGGTGACCGGCATGCTGCGGCTGGGCAAGGGCTGCGCGGTGGAGAACGAGGTCGATCTGTCGGGCTACTGGCTGGACGGCGACCGGCTGGAGATCGGGGCCGTCCGGATCGGCGCCGGTGCGGTGATCGGCACCCGGTCCACGCTGTTCCCGGGGGCGCGGGTCGGCAAGCGGGCCGAGGTGGCGCCCGGCTCGGGCGTGGCCGGCCAGATCCCGACCGGGCAGCGCTGGGGCGGCGCGCCGGCGGTCAAGCTCGGCAAGGCCGAGCGCGGCTGGCCCAAGCAGCGGCCGCCGCGCACCCCGCGCTGGGCGGCGGTGTACGGGCTGACCGGCTTCGGGCTGAGCACGCTGCCGGTGCTGGCGCTGCTCCCGGCGCTGCTGACCGCGGGCCGGTTCGTCCACCCGGGCGACGGCCTGGGCCAGGCCCTGCGCGGCGCCCTGGTCGCGGTGGTGCCCGCCACGCTGGTGTACGGCCTGGTGTACGCGGCACTGGTGCTGCTCTTCGTGCGGCTCCTGAGCACGGGCCTGCGCACCGGCTACCACCCGCTGCACGGCCGGGTCGGCTGGCAGGCGTGGACGGTCAGCCAGCTGATGGACGCGGCCCGCGAGACGCTCTTCCCGCTGTACGCCGGGCTGATCACCCCGGTGTGGCTGCGGCTGCTCGGCATGCGGGTGGGCCGGCGGGCCGAGGTGTCGACGGTGCTGGCGCTGCCCAGCCTGACGAAGGTCGGCGACGGCGCCTTCCTGGCGGACGACACCCTCATCGCCCCGTACGAGCTGGGCGGCGGCTGGGTGCGGATCGGCAAGGCGGAGATCGGGCGGCAGGCGTTCCTGGGGAACTCCGGCATGACGGCGCCCGGCCGGTCGGTGCCCGACCGGGGGCTGGTCGGAGTGCTGTCCGCGGCCCCGAAGAAGGCCAAGCGCGGCAGCTCGTACCTGGGCATGCCGCCGGTGCGGCTGCCGCGCGCGGCCGACACCGGCGACGTCAGCCTGACGTACGAGCCGCCCGCCCGCCTGCTGTGGGCGCGCGGGCTGGTGGAGCTGGCCCGGCTGGTGCCGGTGCTGGCGTCGTCGGCGCTGGCGGTGCTGACCGCGGCGGCGCTGTGCGCCCTGGACGCCCCGCTGCTGGCGGGGCCGGTGCTGCTCGCCGCCGGGGTGGCGGCCTGCGCGGTGGCGGCAGCCGCGAAGTGGCTGCTGGTCGGCCGGTACCGGGCGGTGGAGCACCCGCTGTGGAGCGGCTTCGTGTGGCGCAACGAGCTGGCGGACACCTTCGTGGAGGTCCTGGCGGTGCCGTGGCTGATCGGCGCGGTGCCGGGCACCGGCGTGATGGACGTCTGGCTGCGGGCGCTGGGGGCGCGAATCGGCCGCGGCGTCTGGTGCGAGAGCTACTGGCTGCCCGAGGCCGACCTGGTCACCCTGGGGGACGGGGTGAGCGTCAACCGGGGCTGCGTGCTGCAGACCCACCTCTTCCACGACCGGATCATGAGGCTGGATACTGTGGTCCTCCGCGAGGGTTCCACGCTGGGCCCGGGCGGAATCGTGCTGCCGGGCAGCACGGTCGGGGAGCGTTCCACGCTGGGGCCGGCGTCGCTGGTGATGCGTGCGGAGACCGTTCCCGCCGACAGCCGCTGGCTGGGCAACCCGATCGAGGCCTGGCAGCAGTGATCATGCCCCAGTCCGCGCAGGGAGTGACCGAGCCGGTGAGCACCAAGCAGGCCGTTGCGACGGACCCGTACTTCCCGAACAACGGGGACGGCCGCTACCGGGTGCACCGCTACGAGCTGACCCTGGACTACCGGCCCGCGCCGAACCGGCTGGCCGGCAGCGCCCGGATCGTGGCCATAGCGGGACCTGCCCCGCTGCGCGAGTTCGCCCTCGACCTCGCCGACTTCAAGATCGGCCGGATCCTGGTCAACGGCAAGGCGCCCCGCTGGTCGCACCGGGCCGGCAAGCTGCGGATCCGCCCCGAGCGCGCTCCGGCGGCGGGCACCGCCTTCACCGTCGAGGTGCACTGGTCGGGCAACCCCAGACCGGTGCGCAGCCCGTGGGGCGGCCTGGGCTGGGAGGAGCTGACCGACGGCGCCCTGGTGGCGAGCCAGCCGGTCGGCGCGCCCTCCTGGTACCCGTGCAACGACCGGCCCGCCGACAAGGCGAGCTACCAGGTGTCGGTGACCGTGCCGTCGGCGTACACGGTGGTGCTGGGCGGCCGGCTGCTGACCCGCACCACCCGCTCCTCCAGCACCACCTGGGTGTACGAGCAGTCCGCGCCGACGGCGAGCTACCTGGTGGGGCTGTCGATCGGCCCGTACCGGGAGGTCAGGCTGCACGAGGCGCTGCCGGGCGGCGTGCCGCAGAGCGCCTACCTGCCGGCCAGGCTGCTGCCGCAGTTCGAGTACGACTTCGGGCGGCAGCCGGAGATGATGCGGCTGTTCGAGACGCTGTTCGGGCCGTACCCGTTCGGTGAGTACGCCGTGGTGGTGGCCGACGAGGAGCTGGACGTCCCGGTGGAGGCCCAGGGGCTGGCCACCTTCGGCACCAACCACCTCGACGGGGTGCGCGGCTCGGAGCGGCTGGTCGCCCACGAGCTGGCCCACCAGTGGTTCGGCAACAGCGTGACGGTCGCCGACTGGCGCCACATCTGGCTGAACGAGGGCTTCGCCAAGTACGCGGAGTGGCTCTGGTCGGAGCGCTCCGGCGGGCCGTCCGCGCAGCACCGCGCGGCGATCGCGCACGGCAAGCTGGCCCGGCAGCCGCAGGACCTGCTCCTGGGCGACCCGGGCCGGCGGCTGATGTTCGACGACCGGCTGTACGACCGGGGCGGGCTGACCGTGCACGCGCTGCGCCGGGAGCTCGGCGACGACGCCTTCTTCCGGATGGTGCGCGGCTGGGTCGCGGCCGGCCGGCACTCGTCGGTGACCACGGCCGACTTCACCGCGCACGCCGGCCGCTACGCGGACCGCCCGCTGGACGGCCTCTTCGACGCCTGGCTGCGCCGGACGGAGCTGCCCGCGCTCCCCGTCTGAGCGGTCCGCCGCGACGCGCCCGCGCTCCGTCCACGGGTCACGGCCCGCGGTCGCCTACGGTCGTAGCGGTGACGACGGACGTGAGCGAGGAGATGCCGTGGAACGCCGGTGGTGGACCCTGCTCACGGTGTCGGTGGCGACCTTCATGCTGCTGCTCGACATCACGGTCGTCAACGTGGCGCTGCCGTCGATCCGCAAGGACCTGAACGCGAGCTTCACCGACCTCCAGTGGGTGTTCGACGCGTACGCCCTGACGCTCGCGGCCCTGGTGCTGACGGCCGGCTCGCTGGCCGACCGGCTCGGGCGGCGGCGGATGTTCGTGTTCGGACTGGTGGTCTTCTCGGTGGCGTCGCTGCTCTGCGCGGTGGCCCCGAACCCGACCTTCCTCAACCTGGCGCGCGCCCTGCAGGGGTCGGCGGCGCGGTGATGTTCGCCGTGTCGCTCTCGCTGATCGCCCAGGAGTTCGCCGCCGGACGCGAGCGCGGCACCGCGATGGGCGTGTACGGGGCGACGATCGGTGTCGCGGTGGCGGTCGGACCGCTGATCGGCGGCGTACTGACCGACTCCCTGGGCTGGGAGTCGATCTTCTACCTGAACGTGCCGATCGGCGCGGCGGCGGTGGTGCTCACCTTCCTGAAGCTGCGGGAGAGCCGCGACCCGAACGCGACCGGGATCGACTGGGCCGGCGTGGCGACCTTCAGCCTCGCGCTCTTCCTGCTGGTGCTGGCCCTCGTCCGGGGCAACGCCGAGGGCTGGGGCAGCGCGCTGATCGTCGGGCTGTTCACCGGCTGCGCGCTGCTGCTCGGCGCGTTCGTCGCCGTCGAGCTGCGCGTCCCGCAGCCGATGCTGCCGCTGGGCCTGTTCCGGCGGCCGGCCTTCACCGGGGTCCAGCTCGCCGCGTTCGCGGTCTCCAGCTCGCTGTTCGCGCTGTTCCTGTACCTGACGCTCTATCTGCAGAACTACCTCGGGCTGTCCCCCTTCCAGGCCGGCCTGCGCTACCTGCCGACCACCGTGCTGAGCTTCGTGGTGGCGCCGCTCGCCGGCGCGCTGCTGACCCGGGTGCAGGCCCGGCTGATGCTGGGCGTCGGCCTCGCCGCGGTCGGCGTCGGCCTGCTGCTGATGGGCGGCATCACCGCGGACGACACCTGGACGACCCTGCTCGGCGGCTTCCTGGTCGCCGGTGCGGGGGTCGGCCTGGTCAACCCGGTGATCGCGGACGTGGCGGTGAGCGTGGTGCCGAAGGAGGCCAGCGGCATGGCGGCGGGCGTCAACGACACCTTCCGGCAGGTCGGCATCGCGGTCGGGATCGCCGTGTGGGGTGCGGTCTTCGTCGGGCGCGGCACCGAGCGGGTCACCGCGCTGACCGCCGGCACCCCGGCCGCCCAGGCGGCGCACCCGCGCCAGCTGGTGGAGGTGGCCTCCTCGGGCAGCCTCCCGGAGGTGCTCGCGGCGGCCCCGGCCGCCTCCCGGCAGGCGCTGTCGGACGCGGCCCGGGCCGGCTTCCTGTCCGGGCTGAACACCGTGCTGCTGATGGGCGCCGTGGTGAGCCTGGCCGGTGCGGCGCTGGCACTCTGGCTCGTCCGGGAGAGCGACATCGACCGCTCCGGCGCGGACACCGCGGTCGAGACCCCCGCCGACGTCTAGGGCTCGTCCGACAGGTTTCGGGCCGCGTCGCGCGCGGCGGGAGGCGGGACATGACGGACCGCCACGGACGCCACCCGCCCGGCCGAGCGGAACGCACCGAACCGGCTACCACCGGTGGCGGCCCACCCGGGGCGCTCCTAGCGTCGACGGGGGCGGGTCGTGCACGTGCCGATCCGCGCCCTCGGACTCCCACCCCGGAAAGCAGGCCACAGCTCCATGCCCATGCGACGGACCCACTACCTCGCGGGCGGCCTCGCCGCCCTGGTCGCGAGCCTCTGCGCGGCCCCGCCCGCCCACGCCGCGACCGTGCTCACCGTCAACCCCGGCGAGTCGATCCAGCAGGCCGTCGACGCGGCGGCCCCCGGCGACACCGTCCAGCTGACCGCCGGCACCTACCACGAGAGCGTGCTGATCACCCGCTCCGACCTGACGCTGCGCGGGGTCGGCGAGCGGACGGTGCTGATGCCGGCCGCCGGCACGGCGGCCGGCGCGTGCGCCGCCGCCGGCCACGGCGTCTGCGTCCGCGGCACCGCCGCCCAGCCGCTCACCGGCGTCCGGATCGCCTCGCTGAGCGTCAACGGCTACCCGAAGAACGGCATCGACGTCTCCGCCACCGACGGCCTGCGGGTGGTCGGCGTCGGCGTCCACGACAACGGCCAGCAGGGCATCAGCGAGGAGCTCTCCGTCCGCTCCGTGCTCTCCGGCAACGACGCCACCGGCAACGGCCAGTCCGGCATCTTCCTGGCCAACTCGGTCGCCAACGAGGGCGGTGCCATCGACACCGGCGGCACCGTCGTCCGCGGCAACCACCTGGAGGGCAACCGGATCGGCGTCACCGTCCGCAGGCTGCGCGACCTCGCCGTCGACGCCAACGACATCACCGGCAACTGCGGCGGTGTCTTCGTGGTCGGCGACGAGGGCGTGCCGCGGGCCGGCGCGCTGACGGTCAGCAACAACAACGTGCACGAGAACAACAAGTACTGCGCGCCCACGCCGCGGCTGGCCGCCATCCAGGGCACCGGGATCCTGTTCACCGGCGCCGAGGACTCCCGGGTGACCGGCAACCGGGTCAGCGACAACCACGGCTCGTCGCCGATGTCGGGCGGCGTGGTGCTGTTCGCCAGCCTGGTCGGCGTGCCCAACTCCGGGATCGCGATCAGCGACAACCTCGTGACCGGCAACGGGCCGGCCGACCTCGCCGACCGCGACACGGGCACCGGCAACACCTGGACCCGCAACACCTGCCAGGTCTCCGAGCCCGCCGGCCGCTGCTGAGCGTCCGCACCCCTCCCCCTCGCCGGGCACATCCCCTGCCCCCGTACGAAAGGCGCCCGATGTCCCTCACCGCACCACCCACCGCGCACTCCGCGGCCGCACCCGCCGCGCCCGCGCCCGCCGCTTCGCCGCCCGCCGTGATGCGGCTGCGCGAACTGGTCTTCGGCGCCGCGTGCGCCGCGGCCATCCGCGCCGCCGCCTCGCTCGGCGTCGCGGACGCGGTCGGCGACTCCCCCACCGCCGTCCGCGACGCGGCCGCCGCCCTCGGGGTCGAGCCGCGGCCGCTGCGCCGCCTGCTGCGCGCGCTCAGCAGCTACGGCATCTTCACCGAGACCGGCGACGACCGCTTCGCGCACACCGACATGTCCCGGATGCTCCGCGAGGACGCGCCCAACAGCCTGCGCAACATCGCCCTGTGGTGCACCGAGCCGTGGACGTGGCAGGTCTGGCCGCAGCTGGACGAGGCCGTCCGCACCGGCCGGAACGTCTTCCCCGAGGTGTTCGGCAAGGAGTTCTTCCCCTACCTGCACGACGACGCCCCGGAGTCCGCCCGGGTCTTCGACAAGGCGATGAGCAGCTCCAGCCGGCAGTCCGCGGCCGACCTGGTCGCCTTCCTGGACGTCACCGGCGTCTCCCGGGTGGTCGACATCGGCGGCGGTCAGGGCCTGGCGCTGGCCGGCCTGCTGGAGAAGCACCCGCAGCTGCACGGCACCCTGCTCGACCTGCCGCAGGTGGTGGCGGGGGCGGACGCCCGGCTGCGCCCCGGCGGCGTGCTGGCCGACCGCGCCCGGCTGGTGCCGGGCGACTGCCGGGTGGACATCCCGGTGGAGGCCGACCTCTACCTGATCAAGAACATCCTGGAGTGGGACGACGAGTCCACCCGCCGCACGCTGGCGAACGTGGTCAAGGCGGCCCGCCCGGGCGCCCGCGTCGTGGTCGTCGAGAACCTGGTCGACGACAGCCCCTCGATGCGCTTCACCACCGCGATGGACCTGCTGCTGCTGCTCAACGTCGGCGGCGCCAAGCACACCCGGGAGAGCATGCTCTCGCTGATGTCGGAGGCCGGCCTGCGGGTCGACGAGGTCCGCCCGGTCAATCCGTACCTGCACGCCTTCGAGAGCGTCGTCGAGGCCTGAGCCCCGATCAGCTCCCGCTCTGCGGCCCGCCGGTCCCCCACCGGCGGGCCGCCGGCCTTCCCGGCCGCACCCGCCCCCACAACCGCATCTCGCATCCCGCACCGGGACGGGACAGGACAGGACGTCGAACAGCCGGCCCCGGTGGGGCCGGCTGTTCGAGTTCCGCGGAGCGCGGCGGGCGGGACGGGGATCAGCCCGCAGCCCGCTCCCAGCGGTAGAACTCCCGCGCCATGGCGTCCTTGGGCTCCCGCCAGGTGTCCGGGTCGTACGCCTGGACATGGGACAGGAGCCGGTCGCTGACCAGGCGGAACTCGGGGTGGCGGACGTGCTCGGCAACGGCCGGGCCGGGCGGGCGCTCGGCCTCGATCAGGTGCAGGTACAGGTCGCCGAACTGGAACAGGCTCCGGCCGGTGACCCCGATCAGTCCGGGCAGCTCACCGCGGTCGGAGTCCGCGAAGATGCCGGCGATGTCCTCGGACGACCCGGGGCGCATCCGGGCGACGATCAGCGAACGGTGCATGCCGCTCACTCCTTGCCCGCCCGCAGCTCGACCTTGTCCCGGATGAGCTCCATCTGGACCCGCGAGTTGCGGTTGATGTGGTTGGTCATCCCGTGGTCGTCGACCGGCGCGGTGGGCTTCATCGCGAAGTCCTGGATCCAGCGCATCAGGGTGCCGCCCGGGTGCTCGGTGTACTCCCAGCGGATGTTCATGAACTCGAACGGACCGGGCTCGACCCGCCGCGCCTTGACCGTCAGGCCCGGGCGGTCGGTCTCCCGCTCGGACACCCAGCTCCAGACCGTGCCGTTCTCGTCCGGGTGCATGGTGAGCCGGAAGGTCGTCTTCGGGCCCACCCGGTCGAGCACCTCGACGGAGGCGTACTCGCTGAACAGCTGCGGCCAGTTCTCCAGGTCGTTGGTGACGTCCCAGACCAGGTCGAGCGGCGCGTTGATGAGGATCTCGTTGTCGGTGTGGCCGGGCATGGGTCAGGCTCCCGTCTTGACGGAGGAGTTGACGGCGTCGAGGAAGTCCTGCGGGGTCTTGGACATCTCCGCGCCGGGGACGATCGGGCTGCCGAACTGGTTCTCCAGTTCGCCGACGATGCCGAGCAGTGCGAGCGAGTCGACGCCGAACTCCTCGAAGGTGGCGTCGGGGCGCTCCAACTGCTCGGGGGCGACCGCGATGCCGGCCCGGGCGCGGATCAGCGCGGCCAGTTCGGCGTGGGTGAGGCGGTGGTTCATGGTTGCTCCTGTGTTCGTGCGGGCTGTCTTCATGAGGCCGGCCGGTCAGGACGGCCGGTCAGGACGGCCGGCCGCCGCCGGCGCGCAGCACCAGGGCCGCGTTCGAGCCCATCAGCCCCCGGCTGAGCACCAGGGCGGTGCGCAGCTCGGCCGTGCGGCCGTAGCCGCAGACCAGGTCGAGGTCGTGGGCCGGGTCGGCGACGTTCGGGGTGGGCGGCACGAAGCCCTGTTCCATGGCGAGCACCGCGGCGGCCGTGTCCAGCAGCGGCGCACCGCAATAGGCCCGGCCCGTCCCGGTCTTGGGGGCCGTGACGGGCACCCGGCCGGCGTGCGCGCCGAGCGCGTCGGCGAGCGCCTGCACCTCGGCGAGGTCGGCCTCCGGGACGCCGAGGGCGTCCGCGAAGACCACGTCGACCTCGTCCGGTGCGCAGCGGGCCTGTTCCAGGGCCTGGCGGATGGCGTGGGCGAGTCCGTGCCGGGACTCCGCCCACCGCGAGGCGCCGGTGAAAGTGGCGGCGTGCCCGGCCACCTCGGCCCTGATCCTGGCGCCGCGCCGGCGTGCCGTCCGCTCGTCCTCCAGGACGAACATGGCGCCGCCCTCCGCCGGGACGAAGCCGTTGGCCTCCCGGGTGAACGGCAGGTAGGCGCGGGCCGGGTCCTCGACGAGGCTGAGCTCGGGGTAGCCGAGCTGGCAGACCATCGAGTACGGGGCCAGGGGCGCCTCGGCGCCGCCGACCACCACGGTGTCCGTGCCGCGGGCGATGCTCCGGGACGCGTGCGCCAGCGCGTCCAGCCCGCCGGCCTCGTCGCTGGCGACGACCCCGCACGGGCCCTTGAAGCCGCCGCGGATGGAGATCTGGCCGGTGCTGGCGGCGTAGAACCAGGCGATCGACTGGTACGGGCCGACGAAGCGCGAGCCCTGGCCCCAGAGGTTCTGGAGCTCGCGCTGGCCGAACTCGCCGCCGCCGGAGCCGGCCGCGGTGACCACGCCGGTGGAGAACGGCGCGTTCTCGTCCGGCCGGTACCGGGCGTCCTCCAGCGCGAGGTCGGCGGCGGCCATCGCGTAGTGGCTGAACCGGTCGGTCTGGACGAGGTAGCGGCCCTCGACCGTCCGCTCCGGGTCGAAGCCGCGGATCTCGCCGGCCACGCGCAGCGGCAGCTGCCCGCAGCCCTCGCGGGTGATCGGACCGAGGACGGCGGCACCCTCGCGGGTGGCCTTCCAGAAGTCGTCGGCTCCGACACCGTTGGGTGCGATCACCCCGATGCCGGTCACCACCGTCCGCCGGTCCGGTCGGGCTCGGGTCATGTCCGTGCCCCCTCTCTGCTGAGCACGACCGCGGACTGGAAGCCGCCGAAGCCGCTGCCGACCGAGAGCACGTGGCGCAGCGGTATCTGGCGGGCCGTCCTGGGCACGTAGTCCAGGTCGCACTCCGGGTCCGGGGTCTCGTAGTTGGCGGTGGGCGGCACCACGCCGTGGGCCAGCGCGAGGGCGCAGGCCACCAGTTCGATCGCTCCGATGGCGCCGAGCGAGTGCCCGACCATCGACTTGATGGAGCTCATCGGTGTCCGGTAGGCGTGGGCGCCCAGCGACCGCTTGACGGCGGCCGTCTCGTGCCGGTCGTTCTGCTTGGTGCCCGAGCCGTGCGCGTTGACGTAGTCGATGTCCGAGGCGTTCAGCCGGGCGTGGGCGAGGGCGCTGTCGATCGCCTCCGACATCTCCCGGCCCTCCTGGGTGAGCCCGGTCATGTGGTACGCGTTGCCGAAGGTGGCGAACCCGCCGATCTCGCAGTGGATCCGCGCCCCGCGGCGGCGGGCGTGCTCGTACTCCTCGAGGAGGAGCACGGCGCCGCCCTCGCCGAGGACGAAGCCGTCCCGGCCGGCGTCGAACGGCCGGGAGGCGTGCTCCGGGTCGTCGTTGCGCTCGGAGGTCGCCTTGATGGCGTCGAAGCAGGCGACCGTGATCGGGGAGATCGGCGAGTCGGAGGCTCCCGCGACGCAGATGTCGACCCGGCCGTCCTCGACCGCCTGCAGGGCGTACCCGACCGCGTCCAGGCCGGAGGTGCAGCCGGTGGAGACGGTCTGCACCGGGCCCTGGGCGCCGGCCTGTTCGGCGACGGCCGAGGCCAGCGTGGCCGGGGTGAACGCCCGGTGCAGGTGCGGATCGGCGGCCCGGTGGTCGACGTCCCAGCGGGCACCGTGCGCGCTGACGCCGACGTAGTCGTGCTCCAGCCGGGTGGTGCCGCCGACGGCGGTGCCGAGCGAGACGCCGATCCGCCACGGGTCCTCGGCGGCGAGGTCGAGGCCGGCGTCGCGGACCGCCTCCGCGGCGGCGGCCAGCGCGAACTGGATGTACCGGTCGGAGCGGGCCACCTGGTCGGCGTCCAGCCCGGCCGCGTACGGGTCGAAGTCGCACTCGCCGGCGATCCGGGAGCGGAACTGCGCGGGGTCGAAGAAGGTGATGCCGCGGGTCGCGGTCCGGCCCGCGGTGAGCAGGTCCCAGAAGGCCGGGACCCCGTTGCCGCCGGGCGCGACCACGCCGAGCCCGGTGACCACCACCCGCCGCGTCACGAGGTGATCCCGGCGGGTTCCGGGGCGCCGGCCAGGGTCTCCTCGGTGTCGACGTGGCCGATCTCGGGCCGGGGGCCAGCGGGCCGAGGTGGAAGACCATCCGGGCCTCGTCGCTGCCGACGTTGCGGAAGCGGTGGCGGACGTTCAGCGGGATCAGCAGGCCCTGGTCCCGGCGGAGCCGGTGCGGTTCGCCGTCGAGGTCGACCTCCAGGTCGCCCGCGACGACGAAGACGAACTCCTCGGAGTACGGGTGGTAGTGCTCGGCGATCCGGTCCCCCGGCTGGATGATGGCCAGGCCCATGAAGCCGCTGGTGGCCCCCACCGTCGCCGGGGTGAGCATGGCGCGCAGATCGCCGCCGCGGCGGACGTTCGGCGGTGCCTCGTCGACGTGCACGATCCGTGGAAACTCCGTGGTCATGGTTGATGCCTCCAAAAGGCTTGGCAAGGAGAGGAAGTGACCGGCGGTCGGACGCCGGGGGCGGATCGGGCTCAGGCGTCCTGGGCCGACCGGTCGGTGACCAGCTGCATGCCGATGTCGGACAGGCAGCGCGTGATCCCCGCCGAGGTGCGCAGGTCGTGGTGCTCGTCCAGCTCGACGAGGCGGGCGAGCACGCCGGCCGCGCGGGGGCCGACCACGCCGAGGGCGAGCGCCGGCTCGGCTTCGGCCGGCACGGCCAGGTCGATCACCCGGACGACCACGTCGTCGCGGTGGAAGACGGTGCTCGCCACCAGCGCGGTGCGCTCCTCGACGGCGAGCCGGTCCTGACGGGCCAGCAGGCCGGCCGCGGCGGCGCCGTGGCCGGGCCGCACCGGGTAGCGCAGCGCGTACCGGTGGACGGCGCCGGAGGGCTTGCCGGAGGACGCGATGTGGTGCACCGCCGGCAGCGCGGCACGCATGAAGAAGGCGCGTGCCGAGTCGGGGTTGTTCAGGTCCCGGGCCTCCTCCAGGTACGGGTTGATGGCCTCCTCGACCGCCCGTACCTCCGGCTGCTGGGCGACGTGGCGCAGCGCCGCCCCGAGGTCGCCGGAGACCTCGACGGCCCGGACGACCCGGTTGCCCTGCATGAACAGCGAGGTGCGCAGGAGCCGGGTGTGCGCGTCGACCCGGGCCTTGGGCGAGGTGTAGCCGGCCAGGATCCGGGCGACCTCGGCCTCGCTGCCGGGCTTCACGGTGAAGGTCAGGGCGTGCCGGACGGTGCCGTCCGCGACCGGGTCCGGGCCGTCGTAGGTGTAGTCGCCCGCGGTCTCCCGCATGATGCTGAAGCGCAGCGAACGGGTGTCGCGCACGCAGCCGTGCAGCGGCTTGACCATCTCGCGGTGCGCCTCGCTGTCCACCCAGGACAGGAACGGCTGGGCGCTCTCCCACTCGCTGGTGATCAGCCACTGGGACGGGTCCTCGATGGACTGGCACAGCTGGTCGCTGACGTGGCCGGGGACGGCGGCGACCTGGTGCCGCAACTGCTCGTAGGCGCGCAGGAAGCGGTCCTGCTCGCCCGCCATGACGTCGCACATCAGGACGACGCGCAGCCGCGGGACGTCGAGGGCGGTGCTCTGGTCGGACACGGGTTCGGTGAGGGTCGTCATCTTCACTCGTTCTTCTCGAGGGGTGAGCGTCGCAGGCCTTCGCACCGCGTTCCGGCGCCCGGGAACCGGGGCCGGGAGGAGGCGGCCGGCGGGGCCGGGGCGGCCGGCCGGCGGTCGTCACTCGCGGCGGTCCGGTGCTGGTGGCAGCGGGCCGTGACCGAGAACGGTCACGAGGACTGAGTCCGAGCGTGGCGGTCCGTCACCGATCGTGCGAGGGCAGGAACCCATCCGGGCGAAAAGGCTGGGCCATGGGCGCCACAGACCGCGCGGGCACGGACGACCGGTGGGGACATTGAGATCGGACCCCGACCTGCTCGACCGACTGGAGTGACCGAATGAACCGAACCGCCGACGGCCGGCTGCCCGTCCTGATCGTGGGCGGCTCCCTGGTGGGCCTGTCCATGTCCCTCTTCCTGGGACGGCTGGGGGTGCCCCACCTGCTGGTGGAGAAGCACTCCGGCACCTCGCACCACCCGCGCGGGCGTGGCAACAACGTCCGGACGATGGAGCTGTTCCGCGTGGCGGGGGTGGAGCCGGCGATCCGCGAGGCCGCGTCCGTGCTCGCCGAGAACCACGGCATCCTGCAGGCCGACACGCTCACCGGCTCCGACCAGGAGTGGCTGTTCAAGGAGATCGACCCGGGCGGCGCGCTGAAGCGCTTCAGCCCGTCCGGCTGGTGCCTGTGCAGCCAGAACGACCTGGAGCCCGTCCTGCTGCAGCACGCGAAGTCGCTCACCGGCGAGCTGCGGTTCTCCACCGAGCTGCTCTCCTTCGAGCAGGACGCCGACGGGGTGACGGCCCTGCTCCGCAACCGGGAGACCGGCGAGGAGCAGACCGTGCGGGCCCAGTACCTGGTGGCGGCCGACGGCCCGCGCAGCCCCGTCCGGGAGCGGCTGGGGATCGGCCAGACCGGCCCCGGCGACCTGTTCCACAACGTGTCGATCACCTTCCGGGCGGAGCGGCTGGCCGAGGTGGTGGGTGAACGGCGCTTCATCGCCTGCTACCTGACGGACCCGCAGGGCGCTGGTGCGCTGCTCCCGGTGGACAACCGGGCGCACTGGGTCTTCCACGCGCCGTGGCACCCGGAGCGGGGCGAGGCGCTGGAGGAGTTCACCGACGAGCGCTGCATCGCGCACATCCGGGCCGCCGCGGGCGTGCCCGACCTGGAGGTGGAGATCACCGGCCGGGCGCCGTGGCACGCGGCGCAGCGGGTCGCCGAGCGGTACCGGGTGGGCCGGGTGTTCCTGGCCGGCGACTCGGCGCACGAGATGTCGCCGACCGGCGCGTTCGGCTCGAACACCGGCATCCAGGACGCGCACAACCTGGCCTGGAAGCTGGCGGCGGTGATCGGCGGCTGGGCCGGACCCGGCCTGCTGGAGTCGTACGGGCGCGAGCGGCGGCCGGTGGCGGTGGCGACCGGCGAGCGGGCGACGGCGCGTTCGGCGGAGCACCGCCACCCGGGGTACGACGTGACGCCGGGCACCGGCCGCCAGCGCGGCGTGCTCGCGGTGGCCCTGGGCTACCGCTACCCGGCGGGCGCGGTCGTGGGCGCGGACCCGGACGGGCCGGCGGTGCCGGAGAACTTCGCGGCGGACGGCTCGCCGGGCGGGCGGGCGCCGCACGTGGCGCTGCGCCGGGCTGGGGTGTCCATCTCCACGCTGGACCTGTTCGAGACGGTGCCGGTGCTGCTGGCCGGCCCGGACGCGCACGCCTGGCACGGTGCGGCGGAGCTGGTCGGCAAGCGGCTCGGTGTGCCGCTGACGGCGTACCGGGTCGGTACCGGGACCGAGCACGAGCTCGCGCCGGAGGCGGACGCGGACTTCACCGCCGCGTACGGGATCGCTGCGGACGGCGCCGTGCTGGTGCGTCCGGACGGGTTCGTCGCCTGGCGGTCGGCGGACGCGGCGCGGGACCCGGAGACGGAGCTGACCCGGGCCCTGGAGGCGGTGCTCTGCCTGCGCTGAGCCGGCACGCGGCGGCGCACCCCGGGCCGTGCCCGGGGTGCGCCGCCGCGTGGTCGACGAGCGGTCAGCTCCGCCGCCCGCGGCCACGCGGCCGGGTCAGGGTGAACCGGTCGACCGGCAGCAGGTCGCCGAACGGCCCGCTGACGGCGTAGTAGGTGACGGCGATGGTGGTGTCGGCCCGGCCGTGGCCCGGGTCGACGGTGAACGCCGCGAAGCCGTAGGAGTGGTCGGCGTCCCGGACGGCCGACCAGGGGCGTCCTCCAGCACGTACTGCGGCGGCCGCTTGCCGGTGGCCGGGTCGGGGGCGCCGACGCCGGTGATGACCCGGGCCCGGGCGGGGCTGAAGAACAGCTGGTTGGACGGGGCCGAGGTGCCGCCGCCGCCGATCACCATGTGGACGGTGCCCCGGGTGGTGTCGATGACGTCCGTGGCGGTGGCGACCGGGATCGGGGTGCGGGTGTCGGTGGGCTGCTGGCCGCGGATGGGGTGGGAGCGCTCGTAGTGGTGCTCGTGCCCGCAGACCACCAGGTCGACCCCGTACCGGTCGAACAGCGGCACCCAGCGTTCGCGGATACCGAGGTCGGCGCCGTTGAAGCGGTCCGCGGTGGAGATCACCACCTGGTGCATGCAGACCACGATCCAGTCGATCCCCGGGTCGGCGTCGGCCGCGGCGAGCTCGCGCTCCAGCCAGCGCTCCTGGGCGCCGCCGGAGTACCCGTGGACGTAGGAGTTGCCGCCGTCCTGGTAGGCGACGTCGTCGTTGTGGAGGCTGATCACCCGGACGGCGCCGGCGGTGAAGGCGTACCAGAGGCCGTGCAGCTGCTCGTCGGCGCCGGCGTCCGGGAGGGTGAAGTAGGCCTGGTAGGCGCCGTAGCCGAGCGGGCCGTTGCCGAGTTCGTTCTCGTGGTTGCCGGCGGCGGGCATCCACGGGCGGTGGCGGGCCGAGCGGGTGTTGTTCTCGAACCAGTCGGACCAGGTGCGGACCCGGTCGTTCGCCAGGTTGGCGTAGCAGAGGTCGCCGTTGAGCAGGTGGAACAGCGGGGCGATCCGCTCGACGCCGGCCGTGGTGTCGCCGGCCGCCGGGCTGCCCAGGTTGTCGTTGACCCAGGTGGTGCCGGAGAGCCGGCCGGTGGTGGGGGTGCCCTGGTCGCCGAAGCTGGTGAAGGTGAAGGCGCCGCGGCCGCGCGGGGCGGTGCGGACGGTGCCGAGCTCGGGGTGGCGCCGTCGTGGACGGCGGCGTAGACGTGGTCGGTGTCCGGGTGCAGTCCGGTGAGGCGCGCGTGGTGGACCCGGACCTCGGTGCCGGACTTGGCGTCGCGGTAGGTGGTGGTGTCGGCGGGGACGGTGCGGCCGAGGCCGCCGGCCGCGGTGCCGTACACCACCCGGGGGCGGGAGACGGAGGCGGTGGTGTGCCAGGAGACCACCACCTCGCGGGAGGCGTCGGCGCCGAACTGCAGGTGGAGCCCGCCCACCCGGGGCGCGCCGAGCCGGCCGGGCCGGTCCTGGAGCAGCGGGCTCGCCGCGGCGGCGGGGGCGGCCCCCGCGAGGAGACGGCGCCGCCGAGCCCGGCGCCGGTGGCGCCGGCCAGCAGGCCGCGCCGGGAGAGGGTTGAACGACCGTCGGAATGCGAAGCGCTCATGGCCCGCCAGCCTGGCGGAGCCCGGCTGAACGGCGCGCCCACCCGGGCGTGAACAGCTCCCGACGCGCGGGCGAGCGCCGACCGGCCCCGGCCTCACGGGTGTTCGGAGCCGACCGCGACCTGCGGCGGGGACTCCGCCCGGGGGCCGACCCGGCTGGGCCACCACATCCGGTGGTCGAGGTCCATGGTGATGGCGGTGACCAGCACCGAGCGCACGACCAGGGTGTCCAGCAGTACGCCGAGGGCCACCGCGAAACCGATCTCGGTGAAGGCGACCACCGGCAGGGTGCCGAGCACCGCGAAGGTGGAGGCGAGGATCAGCCCGGCCGAGGTGATGACGCCGCCGGTGGCGGCCAGGCCGGCGATCGCGCCCGCGCGCGTCCCGCGGTGCGCGGCCTCCTCCCGCACCCGGGTCATCAGGAAGATGTTGTAGTCGATGCCGAGCGCGACCAGGAAGACGAACACGAACAGCGGGAAGGCGTTGTCCTGCCCGGCGAAGTGGAAGAGGTGGGTGAAGACGAAGACGCTGATGCCCAGCGCGGCGGCGTAGGAGAGCACCACGGTGGCGATCAGCACCAACGGTGCCACCACGGCGCGCAGCAGGGCCCCGAGGATCAGCAGGACGACGACCAGCACCAGCGGGATGACCACCCGGTTGTCGTGCGAGGCGGCCCGGCCGGCGTCCAGGATCACCGCGGTGTTGCCGCCCACCCGGGCCTGGGCTCCGGGCACGGCGTGCACGGCGCTGCGGACCCGGTCGACGGTGTCCTTGGCGGCCTGGCTGTCCGGCGGGTCGGTCAGCGTCGCCTGGAAGATCGCCTGGCCGTTCTTGACCAGCGGCGGGGTCGTCCCGGACACGCCGGGGGTGGTGGCGGTGGTGACCCGCACCCGGGCGACGCCGTCGGCGGTGGAGACGATCGTCAGCGGCGCACCGGTGCCGCCCGGGAAGTGCGCGACCAGCACCTGCTGGCCGACCACCGAGTCCGGCTTGTTGGTGAAGGTGTCGGCGGTGGACAGCCCGTTGGCGTTCAGCGAGACCAGGCCGAGGCTGCAGACCGCGAGCGCGAGGCCGGTGCCGATCCAGACCTTGCGGGGGCGTTGCCCGATCCAGCCGCCGATGTGCGCCCAGCGCCCGGTGCGGGTGGGCTCCGCGGTGCCGTACGCCGGGCGGACCGGCCAGAACACCCAGCGGCCGACGATCACCAGCGCGGCGGGCAGCAGGGTGAGCATGGCGGCGAGCGCCACCAGGACGCCGATCGCGCAGACCGGCCCGAGGCCGCTGGTGGAGTTCATCTCGGCGACCAGCAGGCAGAGCATGGAGACGATCACCGTGGCGGAGCTGGCCAGGATCGCCGGGCCGGCCCGGTGCAGGGCGAACGCCATCGCCTCGTGGCGGTCGTGGTGTCTGCGCAGCTCCTCCCGGTAGCGGGCGGTGAGCAGCAGCGCGTAGTCGGTGCCGGCGCCGAGGACCAGGACGATCAGGATGCCGGCGCTCTGCGCGTTGACGGTCAGCCCGGCGTGCGCGGCCAGCAGGTAGATGACCGCCTCGGCGACGAACAGCGCGATGCCGGCCGACAGCAGGGGCAGCAGCCACAGCACCGGGCTGCGGTAGGTGAGCAGCAGCAGGATGATCACCACGGCCACGGTGGCGAACAGCAGGGTGCCGTCGATGCCCGCGAAGGCCTCCGACTCGTCGGCCCCGATGCCGGCCGGGCCGGTGACGTGGGTGGTCATGCCGAGGCTGTTCTCGGCGGCGGTGGCCCGCAACGAGTCGACGGCGGGCTTGAGGTCGTTGAAGCCGCCGGTGCCGATGTCGATCGGGACGACGGTCTGCATCGCCTTGCCGTCGGCCGAGACCTGCGGGCCGATGACGGGGCCGGCCACGTGCGGGGCCTGCGCGAAGGCGGCGGCGTCCCGGACGGCCTCGGCGCGGTCCGCGACGGTGATGCCGCTGTCGCGCTGATAGACCACCACCGCCTGGGCGGTGTCGGTCGGGAAGAAGGCCCGCTGGGCGTCCAGCACCTCGGTCGACTCCGCGTTGCCCGGCAGCCAGCTGGTGGCCTCGTTGTTCTCTGCGCCGGTGAGCTTGCCGGCCAGCGGCACGGCGGCGATCAGCAGCACCAGCCAGACGACCAGCACGATCCACTTGCTGCGGCGGCCGCACGGCAGCGCGGCGAGCTTGGCGGACGGACTCATCGGGCAACCCCTTGCGGACCCTGGAAGCGGCCTGACCTGCGGCGCACCACGACCGGGCGGCGGCACGGCCTCTCCCAGGATGCCACCGCCTCCCGGGCCGCGCGGCCCGGGAGGCGCCGACCGGGGCCCGGCCCGCGGACGGCGGGCGGGGTCTATCGTGTGGCTCATGAGCTCACACTTCGACGTCGTGGTCCTGGGTGCGGGCCCGGGCGGGTACACCGCCGCGGTCCGGTCCGCGCAGCTCGGGCTTCGCACGGCGGTCATCGAGACCAAGTACTGGGGCGGGGTCTGCCTGAACGTCGGCTGCATCCCGTCCAAGGCGCTGCTGCGCAACGCCGAGCTGGCGCACATCTTCACCAAGGAGGCCAAGACCTTCGGCATCAAGGTCGAGGGCTCGGTCAGCTTCGACTACCGCGAGGCGTACCTGCGCAGCCGCAAGGTGGCGGAGGGCCGGGTCGCCGGCATCCACTACCTGACGAAGAAGAACGGGATCACCGAGTTCGACGGCTGGGGCACCTTCGTCGACGACCACACCCTGCAGGTCTCGCTGACCGCGGGCGGCGTCGAGACGGTGACCTTCGACCACTGCATCATCGCGGCCGGTGCCAGCACCCGGCTGCTGCCCGGCACCTCGCTGAGCGAGCGGGTGGTGACGTACGAGGAGCAGATCCTCACCGACACCCTGCCGGAGAGCATCGTCATCGCCGGTGCGGGCGCGATCGGCGTCGAGTTCGCCTACGTGCTGCACAACTACGGCGTGAAGGTCACGATCGTCGAGTTCCTCGACCGGATGGTGCCGCTGGAGGACGCCGAGGTCTCGGCGGAGCTGGCGAAGCGGTACAAGCGCCTGGGCATCGAGGTGCTGACCTCCACCCGGGTGGACGCGATCGACGACTCCGACCCGAACGCCAAGGTGCGGGTGACCGTCACCCAGAAGGGCGAGCAGAAGGTGCTGGAGGCCGACAAGGTCCTCCAGGCGATCGGCTTCGCGCCCCGGACCCAGGGCTACGGCCTGGAGGTGACCGGGGTGAAGCTCACCGAGCGCGGCGCGATCGCGGTGGACGGCCGGAGCCGCACCAACATCCCGCACATCTACGCGATCGGCGACGTCACCGCGAAGCTGATGCTGGCGCACGCCGCCGAGTCGATGGGCGTCATCGCGGCGGAGACCATCGCGGGCGCGGAGACCATGGAGCTGGACTTCGTGATGATTCCGCGCGCCACCTACTGCCAGCCGCAGATCGCCAGCTTCGGCTGGACGGAGGCGCAGGCCCGCGAGCAGGGCTTCGACGTCAAGGTGGTGAAGTTCCCCTTCACCGCGAACGGCAAGGCGCACGGCCTGGGCGACGCCGCGGGCTTCGTGAAGCTGATCAGCGACCGGAAGCACGGCGAACTGCTCGGCGCGCACCTGATCGGCCCCGAGGTCACCGAACTGCTGCCGGAGCTGACGCTCGCCCAGCAGTGGGACCTCACCGTCCACGAGGTGGCCCGCAACGTGCACGCGCACCCGACGCTGGGCGAGGCGGTCAAGGAGGCCGTGCACGGCCTGGCCGGACACATGATCAACTTCTGACCGCAGGGCGCCGCGGCACCTCCGCGGCACTCCCCGCAGCCGGCGGTGACGGCCCACCGGGCCGCCACCGCCGGCCGGTTCCGCGGCCCGTACCCTGGGCGCACAGCGGGTGCCGGGCAGCAGCACCCGCCGGAGCACGGGGGTGCGCATGGGCGAGGAACGCGGTCCGACGGCGGGCCGGCTGATCGAGCTGGTGGCCGACCCGGGCACCTTCCGGTGCTGGGACGAGCCGGTGGCGCACCCCGGCGCCGACCCGGCGTACACGGCCTCGCTGGCCCGTGCCCGCGCCCGGACGGGCCTCGACGAGGCGGTCACCACGGGCCGGGCCCTGATCGACGGGGTGCCGGTCGCCCTGATCGCCTCGGAGTTCGGCTTCCTCGGCGGCTCGATCGGGGTGGCGACCGCGGAACGGATCACCCGGGCCGTCGAGCGCGCCACCGCCGCCCGGCTGCCGGTGCTCGCCCTGCCGGTCTCCGGCGGCACCCGGATGCAGGAGGGCGCCGCCGCCTTCCTCTGCATGGTCCGGGTGACCGCGGCCGTCCAGGCCCACCAGGCCGCCGGGCTGCCCTATCTGACGTATCTGCGCAACCCCACCATGGGCGGGGTGTTCGCCTCCTGGGGCACGCTCGGCCATGTCGTCCTGGCCGAGCCCGGCGCCCGGCTCGGCTTCCTCGGCCCCCGGGTGTACGAGGAGCTGCGCGGCGTCCGGCTGCCGCCCGGCGTCCAGCGGGCCGAGACGCTCGCCGCCCGCGGGCTGGTGGACGCGGTCGTCCCGCCGGAGCAGCTGCGCGGGCAGCTGCGGCGGGTGCTGTCGGTGCTCGGCACCCGGCCCGTCCCCAGCCGGCGCCGGCCCCCGGCCGGCCGGCCGGCACCGCCACCGACGCCTGGGACTCGGTGCGGCGCACCCGCCGCGAGGACCGGCCCGGCGTGCGCGAGCTGCTGGAGGCCGGCGCCGACGAGTACGTGCTGCTCGGCGCACCCGGTGGCGAGCGCGGCGCGCTGCTGCGCGCTCTCGCGGTGTTCGGCCGCTGCCCGGCCGTGGTGGTCGGCCAGCAGCGCGGCGGGGACCGCCCGTTCACCGCCGCCGACCTGCGGGCCGTGCGGCGGACCGCCCGGCTCGCCGAGCAGCTGCGGCTGCCGCTGGTGACGGTGGTCGACACGGCCGGCGCCGAACTCTCCGTGCAGGCCGAACTCGACGGCGTGGCGGTGGAGATCGCGCACTGCCTGAACCTGCTCACCGCGCTGCGCACGCCGGTGCTGGCGGTGCTGCTGGGCCAGGGCTCCGGCGGGGGCGCGCTGGCCCTGCTGCCCGCCGACCGGGTGATCGCGGCGGAGCACGCCTGGCTGTCGCCGCTGCCGCCGGAGGGCGCCTCCGCGATCGTCCACCGGGACGGCGGGCACGCGGCCGAGATGGCCCGCGCCCAGGGCATCGGGGCGTACGACCTGGCGGCGGTGGGCCTGGTGGACCAGGTGGTCACCGAGCGGCCGGACGCCGCGGACGAGCCCGCACCGTTCTGCTCCCGGGTCGGCCAGGCCGTCGCACTCGCCCTCGGCGCGCTGACCGGCACCTCCGCCGAGCAGCGGCTGCGGGACCGCGCGGCCCGCAACCGGCGGCTCGGCGACCGCACGCAGGAGCCCCCGGCGGGCTGAGGCCCGGGAGGGGGCCGGGCGGGTGCACCGAACGCCCGGAATGCCCGGGTTCCGCTTATCGTGCCGATATGACCGAACTGCCCTTCGAGGACACCCGGGACTTCGACAACGCGGACCGCGGCTTCGTCGCGGGCGCCCCGGCGGGGCCGGTGACCGGCGCCGACGGCGCGCCGGTGTGGGACGCCGCCGCCTACGGCTTCCTCGCCGAGGAGTGCCCGCCGACCGCGCACCCCGGTCTGTGGCGGCAGAGCCGGCTCTGCGCCCGGCACGGGCTGTACGAGGTCGCCGACGGCATCTTCCAGGTCCGCGGGATGGACCTGTCCAACATGACGCTGATCGAGGGCGACACCGGCGTCGTCGTGGTCGACCCGCTGATCTCCGTCGAGACCGCCGCGGCCGCGCTCGCCCTCTACCGTGAGCACCGCGGGCCCCGCCCGGTCACCGCCATGGTCTACACGCACTCGCACGGCGACCACTTCGGCGGCTCCCGGGCGATCGTCCCGCACGGCTCCGCGCCCGTCCCGGTGCTCGCGCCCACCGGCTTCCTCGCGCACGCGGTCAGCGAGAACGTCTACGCCGGCGCGGCCATGACGCGCCGTGCGGTCTACATGTACGGCTCCGCACTGCCCAAGGGCCCGGCGGGCCAGATCGGCTGCGGGCTGGGCACCACCACCTCCACCGGCACGATCAGCCTGGTGCCGCCGACCCTCGACATCACCCGCACCGGGCAGGAGGAGACCGTCGACGGTGTGCGGATGGTCTTCCAGCTCACCCCGGGCACCGAGGCGCCGGCGGAGATGAACTTCCTGCTCCCCGACCGGCGGGCACTGTGCATGGCGGAGAACGCCACCCACACCCTGCACAACATCCTGACGCTGCGCGGCGCCGAGGTCCGCGACCCGCGGATCTGGGCGCACTACCTGGACGAGACGACGGTCCTGTTCGGCGGCCAGGCCGACGTCGCCTTCGCCTCGCACCACTGGCCGACCTGGGGCGCCGCGGAGATCCACGACTTCCTCACCGGCCAGCGCGACCTGTACGCCTACCTGCACGACCAGACGCTGCGGCTGCTCAACCAGGGCCTCACCGGCCCCGAGATCGCCGAACAGTTCGCCCTGCCGCCCGCCCTGGAGCGGACCTGGGCCGCCCGCGGCTACTACGGCTCGGTCAGCCACAACGTGAAGGCCGTCTACCAGCGGTACCTGGGCTGGTTCGACGGCAACCCCGCCCACCTGTGGGAGCACCCGCCCACCGCGCTCGCCACCCGCTACGTCGACCTCGCCGGCGGCCGGGACGCCGCCCTGGTCAAGGCGCTGGGCTACGCCGAGGACGGCGACCTGCGCTTCGCGGCCACCCTGCTCAACCACCTCGTCTTCGCCGACCCGGACGACGCCGACGCGAAGGCGGCGCTGGCCGCCGTCTACGACCGGCTCGGGCACGGCGCGGAGAACGGCACCTGGCGGAACTTCTACCTGACCGCCGCGATGGAACTGCGCGGGACCCACGCCGAGGTGGCGGTGGACACCGCCAACCCCGAGATGACCGCGGCGCTCACCGTCGACCAGCTGATCGACTCGCTGGCGATCCGGATCGACGGGCCGCGCGCCTGGGACACCCGGCTCACCATGGACTGGCACCTGACCGACGAGGACCGGATCTGGCGGCTCACCCTCTCCAACGGCGCGCTCACCCACCGGTCGGCCCCCGCCGGCGAGCCGCACCCGGGCCCGGCCGACACCACGCTGACCCTCACCCGGCCGCAGCTGATCGGACTGCTCGCCGGCGGCTCTCCGAGCGGGGTCACGGTCGGCGGTGACCCCGGCAACCTGCCGCGGCTGGTCGGGCTGCTCGACGACCCCGACCCGGGATTCGCCGTCGTCACCCCGTGACCGGCCCGCCGGGTGCGTCGGCTGCGGCCGGGCCGGCCGTCCCGGCGAACTCGGCCGGCTCCCCGGCGAACGCCACCCGCCCCCGGCGCAGCACGTACACCACGGCGGCGCCGGCCAGCGTCGGCGGCAGCGACCCGGCGGACAGCACGACGGCCGGGCCGCCGGTCGCCGCCGCGGCCAGCAGCCGGGCGTGGATCCGGGCGGCCACGGCCGGGGCGAGGCCGCGGTCCGGCTCGTCGAGCAGCAGCAGCTCCGGCCGGGCCGCGAGCCCGCGGCCGAGCGCGACCATCTGCTGCTGACCGCCGGAGAGGGTGCCGGCCCGGCGTTCCAGCAGCGGACCCAGCTCGGGCAGGTACGTCCGCCACTCCCGCTCGTCCGCGCCGCGGCCGAGCCCGGCGGCGAGGTTCTCGGCGACGGTCAGCGCACCGAACACCGCCTGCTCGGAGGGGACCAGGGCGACGCCCAGGCGGGCCCGGCGGTGGCCGCCCAGGGCGGTGACGTCCCGTCCGCGCCAGGTGACCCGGCCGGCGGACGGCCGGAGCTCACCGGCCAGGGTGCGCAGCACGGTGGTGCGGCCGGAGCCGTTGCGGCCGAGCAGGACGGTCACCCGGCCCGCCGGGAAGGCCAGGTCGACCCCGTGCAGCGCCTCCAGCAGGCCGTACCGGACACGGACGCCGATCAGCTCGGCGGCGACGGTCACGATCCGCCCCAGGCTGCCCTGACCCGGCGGTCGGCGAGGACGGCGGCCGTCGGTCCGCGGGCCAGGATCCGCCCGTCCGCCATCACGTACACCGCGTCGGCCAGCGCGCCGACCAGCTGGACGTCGTGCTCCACCAGCAGCAGTGCCATGCCGTCGGCGGCCAGCGCCCGCAGCACCGCGGCCAGCCGCTCGGTCTGGGCCAGGTCGAGCCCGGCCGCGGGCTCGTCCAGCAGCAGGACCCGGGGGCGGCGGCGAGCGCCCGGGCGAGTTCCAGCATGCGCAGGGCGCCGGTGGGCAGCCGGTCCGCGGGCCAGTCCCGGACGGCCTCCAGCCCGAACAGCCGCAGCGCCCGGTCGGCGGCCGCGCGGCTCGCGGCCCGGCCCGGGGCGGGCAGGCCGAGCAGCCCGCGGACGGTGCCGCGGCGGCCGGGGTCGGCGCCGATCCGGACGTTCTGGCCGACCGTCAGCCCGGGGAAGACGGCGATCTGCTGGAAGGTCCTGGTCAGGCCGAGCCCGGCCCTGGCGTGGTCCGGCAGCCGGGTGACGTCCCGGCCGGCCAGCAGGACCCGGCCGGTGTCCGGCCGGGCGGCGCCGCTGAGGCAGTCGAACAGGGTGCTCTTGCCGGCGCCGTTCGGGCCGACCAGCGCGGTGATCCGGCCCGGCGGCACGGCCAGGTCGACGCCGTCCACCGCGGCGATCCCGCCGAAGCGCCGGACGAGCCCGCGGGCGGTCAGACCGGCGCTCACGAGGGCGGCTCCGAGCCTGCCGCACTGTCGACATGACGACTGGTCGACTGCGTGCCGTGCGCCCCGCCCGCCGCGAGGCCGCGGCGCACCCGCTCGCCGAGCGGGGTCAGCCGGGGCCCGGCGGCCGGACGGCCGGTCAGCCGCCGAACGCCACCGGCCAGGCCGCCCGGGATCCGGCCGATCCCGGTGGCCAGGGCGCCGACCACCACGGCGGAGACGCCCGCCGCCGTCCCGCTGTCCAGGCCGACCAGCAGCGCGGCGGCGAGCACCGCGCCCGCCGCGCTGTCCGCCCCCGCCACGACCACGGTGGCGAACCAGAGCAGGCCCTGGACGGGATCGAAGGCGTCCGCCGAGAACGCCCGTCCGCCGAGCGTCAGCAGGCCGCCGCCGAGCGCCGCCAGGCCCGCCCCGGCCATGAAGACCAGCAGTTTGAGCCGGGGCACGTCGACCCCGGCGGCCGACGCCCCCGCCTGGTGGTCGCGCATCGCGGTGAGCGAGCGGCCCAGGATGCCGCGGTGCAGGTTGCGGACGAGCAGCAGCCCGAGCCCCAGCAGGACGAGCTCCGCGGCGTAGAAGGCGCCGTCACCGGCCAGGAACGCGGGCCGGTCGACCGCCAGGCCGTCCGTCGCGTAGGGCTGTTCGAAGACCAGCCGGCTCAGCGCCGTGCCGACCGCGAACGTCACCAGGGCGAGCGCCAGCCCGCGGCGGCGGATCGCCGGACCGCCGGTGAGCAGGCCCAGCGGCACGGTGGCGGCGACGGCGAGCAGCAGCGCGGGGGCGGCGGGCAGCGCGGGCAGGCCCGGGATCCGCCCCGACATCAGCAGCGCGGTACCGAGGCCGCCGAGCCCCGCGTACCCCGCCTGGCCCAACGAGACCTGCCCGCCGTACCCGGTGACCACGACCACCGAGAGCAGCACCAAGGCCAGGGCGGGCACCGTCAGGGCGTGCCGCAGGTCGTCGCTGCGGAAGCCGAACGGCAGCAGCAGGAGCACCGCGCACAGCGCGCGCACCGCCGTGGAGCCGCGCGCGCCCGGTGGTCCGCCCGCGGCGGCCAGCCCGGTGTCGGGCGGCGCCGGGCGCCACGGCAGCAGCGCGGCGACCAGCAGCGCCACCGTGAACAGGTTGGCCTGCACGGCCTGCACCAGCGGCAGCAGCTGCCCGGCCGGGCGGAACCGGGTGAGCTCGCTCTGGGCGACGCCGAGCGCCAGCCCGGTCGCCACCGCCACCGGCAGGCTGCGCAGCCGGGCCGCGACGGCGACCGCCATGGTCGCCATCACCAGCAGCGGCAGCCCGTACGGGTCGAGGAGCAGGAAGGGTGCGAGCAGCACGCCCACCAGACCGGCCGTGAACGAGCCGAAGGCCCAGCCGGCGGCCGAGACCCGGTCGGCGTCGATGCCGGACAGGGCGGCCAGGGCGGGGTTGTCGACGACGGCGCGCAGCCCGGCGCCGAACGGGGTGTACCGGGTGACCGCGCCGACCGCGCCGGCCAGCAGCAGGACGCTGGCCAGCTGCACCGCGGTGTCCAGCCGCAGCACGTGCCCGCCGAGGTCGGCGAGCCGGTCGGCGGGCACCAGGGCGGGGGCGTCGCCGTGCGGCTCGCTGCCCAGCAGCAGCACGACGGCCCCGATCAGCAGCACGAACACGCCGATGCCGGCGACCATGGTCTCGCCGGCCCCGGCACCCCGGCGCCGCAGCGGGCGGAACACCGCGCGGTCCAGCAGCACCCCGAAGGCGGGCGCGACGACCAGCAGGCAGCAGACGGCTGCCGCCCACAGCGGCCAGCCGTCCACCACGACGAGCTCGCGCAGCAGGTAGGCCACGGCCATCGCCTGGGCGCCCTGGGCGAGGTTGAGCACGCCGGTGGCGCGGTGGGTGACGACCAGGCCGACACCGCTGAGCGCCGCCGCGCTGCCGACCGACAGCCCGGCCAGCGCAAGGTCGGCGGTCAGGCCGGCGGCGCCGGTCACGGCCCCGGGCCTGGGGCCGGCGTGGGCCCGGCGGCCGGCGGCGGGCCCGCTCCGGCGGGCGGCTCCGGGTCGCAGACGGGGCAGGGAGCCAGCCCGCGCGCCCGGACGGCCGCCGCGTCGACCGGTGCGGCACCGGGCTTGCCCGCCGCCAGCGGGCAGTCCGGCCGGTGGTAGAGCGTGCCGTCCGGCAGGCCGACCGGAGGCCCGGCCGCGACCCGGCCGGGCTCCGCGGCCGGCGCCTCGGTGACCAGCAGCGCGTACAGCTGGTCCAGCCGGCGGTCGGCCGGCGCGCCGCCGGCACCCCGGCCCGGGCGACCGGCGATCAGCACCGCACCGGCGACGATCAGGGCCGCCCCCGGTGCGGTCGCCGAGGCCAGGTACGGCAGCTGACGGGCGGCCTGGCTCTCCCCCGACACGCCGTACCAGCCGAGGACGCAGAGCACGGCGCCGCCCGCGAGCGTGAACCAGCCGGGCCACTCGCGCAGGGCGCGGAGCAGGCCCGAGGCACTCGGCCTGGGCAGCCGGTTCATCGCGATGTCCCCGCCTTCTCCTGTCCAGCGCCGCCGCCGACCGTTTCGTTCGGTTTGACGGTGATTCGTCCGCTGATCGGCCTTCACAGTGTGACGTGCGGCGCACGGCGTCGCAGCATGGACACAGAGCGGTTTCGGGACGAGTGACCGGGCCCGACAGCGGGAGGGCCGGCCCTCCGGTCGGAGGAGAACGCGGTGAGCGAGATGCAGACCACCCAGAGCGAGTCCACGCAGGCGGCCGACCGGCACCCGGACGGGCGCCCGCCGGTGCGGTACCGGGCACGGGCGGGCACCGCCGCCCGGATCGGTGCGGTGCTCGCCGCCCTGGTCCTGGCGGCGGCGTGCAGTTCGTCCTCGTCGTCGTCCTCCTCCTCGCCGTCGGCCTCGGCCCCGGCGTCGAGTGCCGCCCCGGCGTCACCGAGCGGCAGCGCCCCTGCCGACCCGGCCGCCGCGAAGGCGGAGATCACGACGAACTGGCAGAAGTTCTTCGACCCGGCGACCTCCATCCAGGACAAGGCGGCGCTGCTGCAGAACGGCCAGGCACTGTCACCGGCCCTGCAGGGCTTCGCCGCCGACCCGCGGGTCGGCCAGGTCAAGGCCGAGGTGAAGGGCGTCGAGTTCACCTCCCCGACCACCGCCACCGTCACCTACACGCTCTCCCTGCAGGGCAACGTGGTCGAGCCCTCGGCCACCGGCCAGGCCGTGCTCGACGGCGGGACGTGGAAGGTCTCCACGAGCACCCTGTGCGGGCTGGTCGCCCAGGCCGGCAGCAGCGCCGTACCGGGATGCAGCTGACCGGGCCGGCACGGGCGGCCCGGCGCGCACGCCGCGCCGGGGCCGCCCTCGGCGCCGCGCTGCTGCTGACCGTCGCGGGCTGCGGCACCCGGCTGCCGCCGAGCGCGTTCGGCGGCCCCGCCGCCGCGGGCAGCGGCGGGGCCGCCGACACCGGCGTGACCCGCGGCAGCATCAAGGTCGGCGTCATCACGTCGCTGACCAGCCCGGTCGGGTCGGAGACCTTCGCCGGGCCGCGGTACGGCGCACTGGCGTTCTTCCGGGCGCTGAACGACGCCGGCGGGCTGCACGGCCGCAGCGTCCAGGTGGTGACCTGCGACGACGGTGGCAGCGGCATCGGGAACCAGGACTGCGTGCACCGGCTGATCGACCGCGAGCAGGTGTTCGCCCTGGTCTCGGGCAGCGTGCTGGACTACGCGGGCGCCCCCTACGTCAGCTCCAAGGGGTCCCGGACGTCGGCGGCCAGCCGATCGGCACCGAGTACGAGCGCTGGCCCCACCTGTACGGCATCTACGGCAGCAGCGCCCCGCGCGACGGCCGCGCGGTGGGCTGGGACGGCACGCTGTACCAGAGCACCGAGGTGTACCGCTTCTTCAAGGAGCGGCTCGGCGCGCGCAGCGCCGCCGTGGTCTCCTACGACCAGGCCGACTCGGCGCGCTACGCCCGGCAGATCGCGGACGGCCTGCGGGCCGAGGGGTACCGGGTGCTCACCCAGACCGTCGACCTCGCGGTGCCCGGCTTCCAGGCCGTGGCGGCCGCGATGAAGGCCGACGGCAGCGAACTGCTCTTCGACGCGATGGACACCCGCGGGAACGCGGCGCTCTGCCAGGCCCTGGACGCCGCCGGGGTGAAACTGAAGGCCAAGGTCACCAACGTGCAGAACTGGACGGCGACGGTGGGCACCGACTACCGGGCCTCCCCGGCTGCCGGAACGCGCTGTGGGCCACCTCGGCGAGCCGCAACTACGAGGACGTCCGCTACCCGGCCGTGCAGGCCTTCCGCAACGCGATGGCCCGGTACTACCCCGAGCGACAGGGGCTGCTCTCCGCCTGGGAGTTGGAGGGGTGGGCCGGCGCCCAGTGGCTGACCGACGCGATGGACCCGTGCGGCAGCGACCTGACCCGGGCCTGCGTGGAGCACTTCATGAACAGCGGCACCCCGTACGACGCGCACGGGCTGCTGCTGCCCGCCGCGTTCACGCACGCGCCGCGCCCGAGCGGCCCCACCCGCGCCTGCCTGGACGCGGCCCGCTGGGATGACTCCGCGAACGACGGCCGCGGCGGTTGGGTGACCCAGGTGCCCGACATGACGACCACCTGCTTCGAGGTGCCGCAACTGCCCTACCGGCCGTAGGCGGCGAACTCCCGTCGGGCGGCGGTCACCGCCCGGAGGCGGCCGACGGTGACCTGGAGGGCCAGGGTGCAGACGACGGCGACCCCGAAGGCCTGGCCACCACCGAGGGGTTCGACGAGTTCGGCCACGAGGAAGCAGAAGGCGGCGAAGCCCCACAGGCCCAGCAGCACGCCGCGCAGCGTCGCCATGGCGACCGTTGCTCCGCCCTGGGCCAGCGCGAAGGCGGCGACCACGCTGGTGCCGATCGGGAAGGGCGCGAGGACACCGGTCAGGTCGGGGCCGAGATGCGCCGCCGCCGTGGTCACCGCGGTGACCAGCAACGCCGTGGCCGCGGCCCGCGCCGGCAGGTCCCACCACGGGGTCCGCCGGGCCGCCGACCCGGTCACCCCGGCCGCCGCTCCGGCCGCCGATCCGCTCCGCGTGCGGGCGAGGGCCTTCGCGCCGGCGACCGTCGCGGCGAGGGACAGGCACAGCGCGACGACGGGCGGCACCGGGAGCCGCGACAGCGCGAGATCCGCGATCAGGCAGACGAGCCACGCCAGCGGCAGCGCGACAGCCCAGTGGCCGGTGCGCGGCGCCCGGGCCAGCAGGGCGAAGACGACCGCGAACAGGGCGAGCGTGACCAGGCCCAGCAGCGAGGCCGCCGCGGCCCGCGCGGCGAACACCCGGCCGTGCTCCAGGCAGGTGATGGCGAGGATGGGGCCGGCCACGATCGGCAGTGCGACCAGGGTGCCGGCCAGCGCGGGGCCCCAGCGCCGACCGGCCAGGGACGAGGCGACCACGAGCGCGGGCGCGAGAAGCAGCTTCACGATCAACATCGACACTGGCGGCATTCTCGCACGATCCCCTGCCGCCCCGTCAGGCCCGGCCCGGAGGCCCGGCGTGCCCACGATCCGCGCCCGGAGCATCAGGGCAGCACCTCCGTCCACCACCGCTCACGGCCGTTGTGCCGCGGGTCGGGGCGGAGCCGGGCGAGGTACTCCGCGTCCAACGGGGCGAGGACGGCGCGCAGTTCGCGGACGGCCCGGCCGGGGAGGGCGTGCAGGGCCCGCTGCAGCAGCACGCGCTCCGCCCCGGTGTCGCAGCAGGGCAGGTCGTCCGGCGGGCCCGGCTCGTGCACCCGGCGGCCGTGCACCCACGCGGCCCAGCGGGCCACTGCGAGCGCCACCGAGCCGGGGCCCGGGCCGGTGCGTTCGAAGTCCGCGACCTGGCGCCGGGCCGGTGCGGAGAGGCCGGGCACCACCCGGCGCGGTGCGGTGTCGTACGGGCGCGGAGCCCGGGCGAGGCCCGCGCGGACGCGGGCGGGCGGCCTACGCGCCATGGGCCTTTCGAAGGTTCGTCATGGCGGCAGTGTGGCGAACGTCGCAGGTCGCGGGCAACGGGTTTGCCGCTCGGGACAGCCCCCGGCCCGGGGTGGGCCGGTAGGCTGCCGCTGCCCGTCCGAGCTGCAAGGAGTCCCGTTGACCGCCCTCGTCCCCGCGTCCGAGATCGCCGTCGTCGGGGTCGGTGCCGACGGCTGGGCGGGCCTGGCCCCGGCGGCCCGGGAGGCGCTGGCCGCGGCCGAGGTCGTGATCGGCGGCCCGCGGCAGCTGGCGCTGCTGCCCGCCGGGGTGACCGCCGAGCGCGTCCCCTGGCCCTCGCCGCTGCGGCCCGCGGTACCCGGCCTGATCGCCGCCCACGCGGGCCGCCGGATCGCGGTGCTGGCGAGCGGCGACCCGCTCTTCCACGGCATCGGGCGCACCCTCGCCGAGACGGTCGGCGCCGACCGGCTGCGGATCCTGCCCCACCCCTCCTCGGTGTCGTACGCGTGCGCCCGGCTGGGCTGGCCGCTGGAGGACACCGAGGTGGTGAGCCTGGTCGGGCGACCGCTCGCCGGGCTGACCGCGGCGCTGTCCGA
The DNA here is from genome assembly GCF_039544005.1 of Kitasatospora paranensis. Classification (NCBI taxonomy): domain Bacteria; kingdom Bacillati; phylum Actinomycetota; class Actinomycetes; order Kitasatosporales; family Streptomycetaceae; genus Kitasatospora; species Kitasatospora paranensis. The sequence goes on along the minus strand of NZ_BAABKV010000001.1, from coordinate 6,739,354 downwards.
CGGCCGCCGGCTGCTGGTGCTGAGTGCCGACGCCGACGGCCCGGCCCAGGTGGCGGCCCTGCTCGCCGACCGCGGCTTCGGCGCCAGCCGGCTGCGGGTGCTGGAGCAGCTCGGCGCCGACCGGGAGCGGATCGTCGAGGGCACCGCCGCCGCCTGGTCGCACCCGGCCGGGGACCCGCTGAACATCGTCGCCGTGGAGTGCGCCGGGCCGCGCTCCCCCTCGTGCCCGGCCTGCCGGACGACGCGTACGAGAGCGACGGACAGCTGACCAAGCGTCACGTCCGGGCCGCGACCCTGGCCGCGCTGGCGCCCGCCCCCGGCGAACTGCTGTGGGACGTCGGCGGCGGCTCCGGCTCCATCGCGATCGAGTGGCTGCGGGCGCACCGCAGCTGCCGGGCCGTCAGCGTGGAGCGCGACCCGGCGCGCGCCGCGCGGATCGGGCGCAACGCCGACACCCTGGGGGTGCCGCGGCTCCGCGTGGTGACCGGCCCCGCGCCTGCGGCGCTGGCCGGACTGCCGGTGCCCGACGCGGTGTTCGTCGGCGGCGGGCTGACCGCGCCGGGCCTGCTGGAGGCCTGCTGGCAGGCGCTCGCGCCGGGCGGCCGCCTGGTCGCGAACACCGTGACCCTGGAGTCCGAGGCGCTGCTGTTGACCTGGTACCGCCGCCACGGCGGGGAGCTGGTCAGGCTGGCCGTGGCACACGCCGTCCCGGTGGGCGGCTTCACCGGCTGGCGCCAGGCCATGCCGGTGACGCAGTGGTCGGCCGTCAAGCCGGCGGCGGAGTCGATCGAGGAGGAAGTGCAGTGACCGTCTACTTCATCGGGGCCGGCCCCGGTGCCGCCGATCTGATCACCGTGCGCGGCCAGCGCACGCTGGCCGCCTGCGGCGTCTGCCTGTACGCGGGCAGCCTGGTGCCCCGCGAACTGCTCGCCGAGTGCCCGCCCGGCGCCCGGCTGGTGGACACCGCCGAGCTGAACCTCGACCAGATCACCGCCGAGTTCGTCCGCGCCCGGGACGAGGGCCTGGACGTGGCCCGGCTGCACTCCGGCGACCCGTCGGTGTTCAGTGCGGTCGCCGAGCAGATGCGGCGGCTGGACGCGGCCGGCATCCCGTACGAGGTGGTGCCCGGCGTGCCGGCGTTCGCCGCCGCGGCCGCCGCCCTCAAGCGGGAGCTGACCGTACCGACGGTCGGCCAGACCGTCATCCTCACCCGGGTCGCCCGGCAGGCCACCCCGATGCCCGAGGGCGAGGACCTCGCCACCCTCGGGCGCAGCGGCGCCCTGCTGGTGCTGCACCTGGCCGCCCGTTACGTGGACGGCGTGGTCGAGGAGTTGCTGCCGCACTACGGCGCCGACTGCCCGGCCGCGGTGGTCGCGATGGCGAGCCGCCCCGAGGAGCTGGTGCTGCGCGGCACGCTCGGCGACATCGCCGGGCAGGTGAAGGAGGCCGGGTGCTGCGCACCGCCGTCATCCTGGTCGGCCGCACCCTGGGCGCCGAGCAGTTCCGCGACAGCCACCTGTACTCGTCCGAGCGCGAGCGGCCGCACGAGCCCTGCGGCTGAGCCGCGGGCCCGGCACCGGGCCTACGCCGCGGGGCGGCGGCAGGCGGCGGTGAAGGCGGCGGCCAGCCGGGTGATCCGGGCCCAGTCGCCCGCCGCCACGGCATCGGCCGGCACCACGTCGCTGCCGGCGCAGACCGCGAGGGCGCCGTGCGCGAGGAAGTCGGCGGCGTTGCCCGCGTTGACCCCGCCGGAGGCCACCAGCGGGACGTCCGGGTACGGGCCGTGCAGATCCCGGAAGTAGCCGGGACCGAACGCCCGCGCCGGGAAGACCTTCACGGCCGCCGCGCCGAGGTCGACGGCCTCGGCGACCTCGGTGGGGGTGAGCGCCCCGAGGACGGCCGGGACGCCGGCGGCTTGGGCCGCCGCCGCGACGGCGGGCCGGCAGCCGGGTGTGACCAGGAACGCCGCGCCGGCGGCGACCGCCCGCTCGGCCTGGTCGGCGGTCAGCACCGTCCCCACGCCGACCCGGTGCCCGGCGGCCGCGGCCGCGGCCAGGTGGACGGTCACCTCCGGTGTGGTGAAGGTGAGTTCGACCCGGTGGATGCCGCCCTCGGCGAGCGCCGCGCAGAGCGCGGCGGCGTCGGGTATCCGGGGGCGCGCACGACGGCGATCACCGGGTCGGCGGCGAGGTCGGCGCGGAGCGCGGCGGTGGCGGAGGCAGGGGCGGTGGCGGTGGCGGTGGCGGTGGCGGTGACATTGGCAGAGACGGTCATCAGGCGGTGGTCCCTCGGTCGGTGCGGCGCAGGGCGCGGCCGGGCAGCGCCCCGGTGGTGCGGCCGCGGTCGATCACCGCGGTCCCGTTGACGTAGACGTCGGCGATGCCGGCGGCGGGCCGCCGGGGGTGGTCGTAGGTGGCGGTGTCCCGGACCGTCCCGGGGTCGAACAGCACCAGGTCGGCGTGGTGGCCCGGCCTGATCAGCCCGCGGCGCTCCAGCCGCAGCCGGCGGGCGGGCCGCCCGGTCATCCGGGTGACCGCCTGCTCCAGCGTGAGGACGCCCTCCTCGCGGCCGTAGTGGCCCAGGTAGCGGGGGAAGGTGCCCCAGGCCCGCGGGTGGGGGCGCGCGCCGACGAGCAGCCCGTCGCTGCCTGCGGTGTGCACGCGGTGGCGCATGATGGCGCGGACGTTCTCCTCGTCGCCGACGTGCTGCAGGACGGTGGTGGCGAGCCGGTCGCGGACGAGCAGGTCGAGGAAGACCTCGGTGCCGCCGGTCCCGGCGGCGGCCGCGAGGTCGGCGACCGTCCGGCCGACCCGGTCCGCGAGGGCCGGGTCGCCGACACCGGAGATCTGCACGGTGGCCCAGTCGGCGACGACGCCGTGGCAGCCGTCGCTGCCGTGCACCTCCAGGTCGGCGCGGATCCGTTCGCGGGCGGCCGGGTCGGCGAGCCGGGCGAGCGCGGCGTCCGGCCCGCCCTCGAAGGCCCAGCCGGGCAGCAGCGCCGCCAGGGTGGTGGAGCCGGGCAGGTACGGGTAGCTGTCCAGGCTGACGTCGAGGCCCTCGGCGAGCGCGGCGTCGACGAGGGCCAGCAGTTCGCCGGCCCGGCCGCGGTTGAGGTCGAAGTTCATGGTGGCGTGGGTGAGGTGCAGCGGGCAGCCGGAGCGGCGGCTGATCTCGACCATCTCCGCGTACCCCTCCAGGGCGCCCCTGCCGTAGGAGCGCTGGTGCGGCGCGTGGAAGCCGCCGTGGGCGGCTACCACGGCGCACAGGGCGGCGAGTTCGGCGGTGTCGGCGTACATCCCGGGGGTGTAGCTGAGCCCGCTGGAGAGGCCGACGGCGCCCTCGCGCAGGCCCTGGGCGAGCAGGGCGCGCATCCGGTCCAGTTCGGCGGGGGTGGGCGGGCGGTCGTCCCAGCCGGTCACCAGCATCCGCAGACTGCCGTGCGGCACCAGGTAGCAGGCGTTGACCCCGATGCCGGCGTCGAGCCGGTCCAGGTACTGGCCGACGGTGCGCCAGCTCCAGTCGAAGCCCGCCGGGTCACCGTTCCAGCCGGCGAGCTGGCGGCGCAGCGCGGGCAGCGTGGTGTCGTCGACGGGCGCGTAGGAGAGTCCGTCCTGGCCGAGGACCTCACAGGTGACGCCCTGGGTGACCCGGGACGGGTGTGCCGGATCCACCAGCAGGCGCAGGTCGGAGTGGGCGTGCATGTCGATGAATCCGGGGGCGAGGACGAGGCCGTCGGCGTCGACGGTGCGGGCGGCGCGCAGGCCGCGGCCGATGCCGTCGATGACGCCGTCGGTGACGGTCACATCGGCGCGGTAGCGGTCGGCGCCGGTGCCGTCGACGACGGTGGCACCGCGGAAGAGCAGATCGGCCATCGGTCCGTCCCTCGATCCGCAGAACACTCATGAGCTGCGGAGTTGCGACATACGCAACCCCTGTTGCGCATCCTGGTGGCACGGTTCTAACATTCCCGGCGGACGGCGGTCAACGACGCCACCCACGACCGGAGGAGAGCGGCGGATGGCGGAGCAGGACGGCACGGCCACCCCGCACGCGGTCTGTCTCGGCGAGTCGATGGCCGCGCTGCTGCCCGACCGGGCCGGGCCGCCGGAGACGGTCGGCGGCTACCGCCCCGCGGTGGGCGGCGCGGAGTCCAACACGGCCTGCGCGCTCGCCGCGCTCGGTGTGCCGACCGCCTGGATCGGCCGGGTCGGCGACGACGGCTTCGGCCGCCGCCTCACCGCCGAGCTCGCCGGCCACGGGGTGGACGTCTCCGCGGTCGCCGTCGACCCGCACCGACCCACCGGTCTCTTCGTCAAGGAGACCGGCGGCTCGGCCCTGCCGCACGACCTCGGCGCGGGCCGCAGCCGGCTGCACTACTACCGCACCGGATCCGCCGCCTCCACCCTCTCCCCGCCCTGCTGGCCGATCCGGCGGCGGCCCGGCTGCTCGACGGCGCCCGGCTGCTGCACCTGACCGGCATCACCCCGGCGCTCTCGGACGGCTGCCTGGCCCTCGTCCGCGCCCTGCTCGCGGACCGCCGGCCGGGCCGGCTGGTCAGCGTCGACCTCAACTGGCGCCCGGTGCTGTGGCGCGGGCGCGACGCGGGTGTGCTGCCCGCCCTGCTGGACGCGGCCGACGTGCTGCTGCTCGGCGCGGACGAGGCCGAGGCCGCGTTCGGCACCGGCGACCCGGCGGCGCTGCGGGCCCGCTTCCCTCCCCCGCCACGATCGTGGTCAAGGACGCCGAGCACCGGGCGACCGCGCTGACCCGGGGCGGGCCGGTGGTCGAGCCCGCGCTCGCCGTCGACGTGGTCGAGCCGACCGGGGCCGGCGACGCGTTCGCCGCCGGATACCTCGCGGGCACCCTGCGCGGGCTGGACGAGCGGCGCCGGCTGCGGCTCGGCCACCTGTGCGCGGCGGTCGCGCTCACCGCGGCGGCCGACCAGGGCCGGCCCCCGCGCCGGCCGTCGTCGAGGCCCTGCTCGCCGCGTCGCCGCGCGAGTGGGCGGCGACCCGGGTGTCCGCGGACGGCATCATGTCCCCGGTACTCGGCCGACCGGCCGCACCGCTCGGAGCACCAGGAGCACCATGAGCCAGACCGTCACCCGCGCCCTGCGCCTGCTGGCCGAACTCGGCGAGGGCGAACGCTCGCTGGACCAGCTGGCCGAGCTGCTCGGGGTGCACAAGACCACCGTGCTGCGGCTGCTGCAGTCGCTGGAGGAGGAGCGGTTCGTCCACCGGGACTCCGCGTTCCGCTACCACCTGGGCGCCGGCCTGTTCGCGCTGGCCGGCCTCGCCCTGGAGCAGCGCGGCATCCGCCGCATCGCGGCGCCGCACCTGGCCGAGCTGAACGCCGCGACCGGCCAGACCGTGCACCTGGCGGCCTACGAGGGCGGCGAGGTGGTCTACATCGACAAGTACGACTCCCGCCAGCCCGTCCGGATGTACTCGCGGATCGGGCTGCGCGCCGCGCTGCACTCCGCCGCCGTCGCCAAGGTGCTGCTGGCGGACCTGCCGCCGGCCGAGCGCCGGCGGGTGGCGGCCGGGATCGAGTACACCCCGTACACCGCCCGCACGCTCACCGGGCCGAAGGCCCTGCTGGCCGAGCTGGAGCAGGTCGCCGCCCAGGGCTGGGCGCAGGACCACGCCGAGCACGAGTCGTTCATCAACTGTGTCGCGGCGCCCGTCCGGGACGCCACCGGGCGGGTCGTGGCGGCGGTGTCGATATCCGTCCCGGACGTCGTGCTGCCCTACGAACAGGTGCTGGAGCTGCTGCCGCGGCTGCTCGCCACCGCCCGGGCGGTCTCCGGCGACGCCGGGGCACCCGCCATCTGACCGACCGTCACCACTGAGGAGAGACCGTGGACAAGACCGAGATCCGTACCGAGGGCGCGCCCGCCCCGGCCTGGATGTTCTCGCAGGGCGTGCGCAAGGGCCCGATCCTGCAGGTCTCCGGGCAGGGCCCGCAGGACCCGGCGACCGGCGCGTACGTGCACCACGGCGACGTCCGGGCGCAGACCCGCCGCACGCTGGAGAACGTCAAGGCGATCATCGAGGCCGGCGGCGGCACCGTGGAGGACGTGGTGATGTTCCGCGTCTACCTGACCAAGCGGTCCGACTTCGCGTTGATGAACGAGGTCTACGCCGCGTTCATCGAGGAGAACGTCAAGGGCGTGAAGCCCTGCCGGACGACCGTCTTCGTCGAACTCCCGCAGGAGCCGATGCTGGTGGAGATCGACGCGCAGGCCGTCATCGGCTGACGCCGGGCCCGGCGGGAGCGGCCCGGCCGACGACCGTGCCGGCCCGGTCGATGCACAGGACGTCCACCGCGACCGGCGAGCCGGTCAGCACGCCGAGCGCGGTGGCCCGCGCCTCCTCGGCCACCAGATCGCCCAGCGGCACCCCGGCGGCGGCGCACAGCTGCAGCGCCTCCAGGCCGGTGTTGGCGGTCGCGACCGCCGCGGCCAGCGCGTCGTCGGCGCCGCCGCGGCGGGCCAGCGCGGCGAGTCGGCCCTTGTCGACCTGCGAGCGCGCCGAGTGCAGGTCGAGGTGGCCGGCCGCCAGCTTCGACAGCTTGGCGAAGCCCCCGGCGATGGTCAGCCTCGGCACCGGGTGGCGCTTGAGGTACTTGAGCACCGCGCCCGCGAAGTCGCCCATGTCGAGCAGCGCGTCCTCGGGCAGCCCGTGTTCGGCCACCGCGACCTTCTCCGAGGTCGAGCCGGTGCACCCGGCGACGTGGGTGTGCCCGGCGGCCCGGGCCACGTCCACCCCGCGCCGGATCGAGTCGATCCACGCGGAGCACGAGTACGGGACGACGATCCCGGTGGTGCCGAGGATGGACAGGCCGCCGAGGATGCCCAGGCGCGGGTTCCAGGTGGAGCGGGCGATCTCCTCGCCGTCGTCCACCGACACCTCCACCACCACGTCTCCGCTGCCGCCGTACCGGGCCGCGACCCCGGCGACGGCGTCGCGCATCATCTGCCGCGGCACCGGGTTGATCGCGGGCTCGCCGACCGCCAGCGGCAGGCCGGCCTTGGTGACGGTGCCGACGCCGGGCCCGGCCCGGAAGACCACCCCCGTACCCGGTTCGCCCGGCGAGACGGTGGCGCGGACGAGCGCGCCGTGCGTCACGTCGGGGTCGTCGCCGGCGTCCTTGACCACGCCGGCCGTCGCCCGGCCGCCGGCCAGCTCCTCGACGGCCAGCGCGAACGCCGGCTGCTGCCCCTTCGGGAGCGTGATCGTCACCGGGTCGGGGAACTCGCCGGTGAGCAGCGCGGTGTACGCGGCGGTGGTGGCCGCGGTGGCGCAGGCACCCGTCGTCCAGCCGTGCCGCAGCCCGCTACTCTTCAGCTGCGCCGCCCGGCCGCCCGCCTCAGCCACGTCCGCCTCCTGGAGTCCCCATGCACGTCCTGATCCTCGGCGGCACCACCGAGGCCCGGCGGCTGGCCGCCGACCTGGCCGCGGACGGGACGCACCGGGTGACCAGCTCGCTGGCGGGCCGGGTCGCCGAGCCGCGGCTGCCCGTCGGCGAGGTGCGGATCGGCGGCTTCGGCGGCCCCGCGGGGCTCGCCGCCTGGCTGCGCGAGCAGCACGTGGACGCACTCATCGACGCCACCCATCCCTTCGCCGAGCGGATCAGCCGGAACGCGGCCGCGGCGGCCGCCGAGGTCCATGTTCCCCTGCTCGCGCTGCGGCGTCCCGGTTGGGGGCCGGTCGACGGGGACGACTGGCACTTGGTGGGCTCGCTGGCGGAGGCGGCACGGGCGCTGGACGGGCTCGGCGAACGGGTCTTCCTGACGACCGGACGGCAGGGGCTGGGCGCCTTCGCCCACCTGGAGCAGCACTGGTTCCTGGCCCGCTCGGTGGACGCGCCGGACACCCCGCTGCCGCCGCGGACGGAGCTCCTGCTCGACCGCGGCCCGTTCACGCTGGAGGGCGAGCGCGCGGTGCTGCGCGCGCACCGGATCGACGTGCTGGTGACCAAGGACAGCGGCGGCGCCGCCACCGCGCCCAAACTCACCGCCGCCCGCGAGCTCGGGCTGCCGGTGGTGGTCGTCCGCCGGCCCCCGGCCCCGGCGGGCGTGCCGGTCGCCGCCGACGTGGCCGCCGCCGCGGCCTGGCTGGCCGTCCTCTAGAGTGCTTCCGTCCCCCGCACGCGCCCGTGGCCCCGGCCCGGCGGCGCGTGCCGATTGTGCCCACGGGCCCGGCTGAGGAGCAAGCGTGACCGACGTGGCGTCCACATCCCTGCAGCAGGAGATCGCCCGCGATCTCCAGGTGAGCGCGTCGTTCGACGCACGGCAGGAGATCGAGCGCCGGGTGGCCTTCCTCGCCGACCGGCTGACCTCCACCGGCCTGCGCTCGCTGGTGCTGGGCATCAGCGGCGGCGTCGACTCCACGACGACGGGCCGGCTGTGCCAGCTCGCGGTCGAGCGGGTCCGCGCCGGGGGCGGCGAGGCGACCTTCTTCGCCATGCGGCTGCCGTACGGTGTCCAGGCCGACGAGAAGGACGCGCAGCTCGCGCTGGAGTTCATCCGGGCCGACCGGGTCCTGACCGTCGACGTGAAGCCGGCCGCCGATGCCGCGCTGGAGGCGGCGCTGGCCGGCGGCACGGAGTTCCGCGACGCGCGCCACCAGGACTTCGTGCACGGCAACATCAAGGCCCGCCAGCGCATGGTCGCCCAGTACGCGGTGGCCGGCGCGCAGGACGGCCTGGTCGTGGGCACCGACCACGCGGCCGAGGCGGTGTCGGGCTTCTTCACCAAGTTCGGCGACGGCGCGGCCGACGTCGTCCCGCTCACCGGCCTCACCAAGCGCCGGGTGCGCGCGGTGGCGGAGCTGCTGGGCGCGCCGGCCGAGCTGGTCCACAAGACCCCGACCGCGGACCTGGAGACGCTGAACCCCGGCCTGCCGGACGAGGACGCGCTCGGCGTCAGCTACGACGAGATCGACGACTTCCTGGAGGGCCGGCCGGTCGGCGAGGCCGCCTTCGGGGCGATCGTCCGCCGCTACCGGGTCACCGAGCACAAGCGGCAGCTCCCGGTCGCTCCTGACGGCCGCCCGCCCGGCGCGCGTCAGCGGGCCTTCGCCCGCAGGAAGGCGCGCAGCCGGGTCAGCGGCCAGGTGTTGACCACCTCGTCCGCCGTCAGCCCGCCGCGTCTGGCGGTGGCGACGCCGTAGCGCAGGTTGCCGAGGTGGCCGACGGCGTGCGCGTCGCTGTCGATCGCGAACCGGACCCCGTGCCGGCGGGCCGCCGCGATCCGTTCGTCGCCCAGGTCGAGGCGCTCGGGCGAGCCGTTGACCTCCAGGGCGGTGCCGGTACGGGCGCAGGCCGCGTACACCGCCTCCCAGTCGGCGTCGATGCCGTCGCGCCGCCCGAGCAGCCGGGTGGCGGGGTGCCCGATGACGTGGACGTACGGGTTCTCGCAGGCCCGCAGCAGACGGCGGGTCTGGGCGTCGCGGTCGAGGCCGAAGTGCGAGTGGATCGACGCCACGCAGATGTCGAAGCCGGCGAGGAAGGCGGCCGGCCAGTCGACGCCGCCGTCCGGCCCGATGTTCAGCTCGGTGCCGTGCAGCAGTCGCATCCGCCCGTGGCGGCCGGCCTGTGACCGCAGCTGCTCGCGCTGGGCGAGCATCTTGGCGTCGGTCATGCGCTGCATGCTGAGGTCCGGCGCGTGGTCGGTGACCGCGTAGTAGGCATGGCCGCGGGCGTGCGCGGCGGCCAGCATCTCCTCCAGCGGGGCCAGGCCGTCGGTCAGGTCGGTGTGCGTGTGCAGGTCGCCGCGGAGGTCGGACTCCTCGACCAGGACGGGGAGTCCGCCGGCCAGGGCGGCCTCGATCTCGCCGCGGTCCTCGCGCAGTTCGGGCGGGATCCAGGGCAGGCCGAGCGCCGCGTAGACCTCCTCCTCCGTCCGGGAGGCGATCCGGCGGCCGTCGCCGGCGTCGAAGAGCCCGTACTCGGACAGCTTGAGGCCGGCCTTGACCGCCCTGCCGCGCAGCTTGATGTTGTGGGCCTTGGAGCCGGTGAAGTAGACCATGGCGGCGCCCCAGTCCTCGGGCGGCACGACCCGCAGGTCGACCTGGACGCCGGTGGTGGTGCGGACCGAGGTCTTGGTCGGCCCGCCGACCAGCACCTCGGCGGTCAGCGGGAGTCCGGTGAGCGCGGCCATCAGCGGGGCGGAGTCGTGCGCGGCGGCCAGGATGTCGACGTCGCCGACGCTCTCCCGCATCCGGCGCAGCGAGCCGGCGTGGGCGCAGCGCTCGCAGCCGGGGGCGGCCCGGACGGCGGCGGCGATCTCGGCGGCGAGCGCGAGGGCCGCGTCGAGCAGGCTGCGCCCGGCGCCGCTGCGGAGGACCTGGATGCCGCGCACGATGTTCCCGGCGGTGCGGGCGCCGAGACCGGGGAGGTCGTCGAGGCGGCCGGTGCGGGCCGCGTCGAGGAGTTCGTCGACGGTGGAGACGCCCAGTTCGCGGTGGATCAGGGCGGCCTTCTTGGGGCCGACGGTCGGGATGCCCATGATCTCGCGGACGCCGGGCGGGATGTCGGCCCGCAGCGCTTCCAGGGCCTGGATCCGGCCGGTGCCGAGGTACTCGGCGATCTTGCCGGCGGTGGACTTCCCGACCCCGGGAATGGTCTGGAGGCCCTTGGCGTCGAGGCCGTCGAGATCCCCGGCGTGGCCGGCCACGGAGCGGGCGGCCTTCTCGTAGGACCGCGCCCGGTAGGCGTCGCCGCCGGTCAGCAGGAGGAGGTCGGCGTACTCCTGGAGCAGCGCGCCGACCTGGTCGTTGAGCCGCGCCATGGCCCCAGTCTAGGAGTCGCTTGACATCCGCGTCGCGCGGAATGAACATTCATTCCGTGACACCACGCAAGCCCGACCTCGCCCGGCAGCTGCTGGACGCCGCGACCGCCCTGTTCGCCGAGCGCACCTACGAGGGCACCCAGATGCCCGCGGTCGCCCAGCGCGCCGGGGTCGGCGTCGGCAGCATCTACCGGTACTTCCCGAGCAAGGAGGCGCTCGGCAACGCCGCCTTCCAGCACGCCAAGCGCGGCCTGCTGGACGAGCTCGCCGACGCGCTCGGCGACGGCGGCCCGGGCGCTTCCACCCGCGAGGAGTTCGGCCGCTTCTGGTGCGGCTTCACCCGCTTCGCGAGCAGCCGTCCGGACGCGTTCGTCTTCCTGGAGCACCAGCAGCACGACACCTTCCTCGATCCCGAGAGCCTGGCGCTCGCCGCCGAGATCGACCGGATCGCGGCCGACTTCATCGCGCGCGGCCAGCAGGCCGGCGCGATCCGCGACGGCTCGGCCGAGCAGCTGGTCGCCCTCGCCATCGGCGCCTTCACCGGCCTGGTCAAACTGCACCGCACCGAGGGGCTCGGCGGCATCTCCCCCGACGCCCTGGCCCAGGCGGAAGAGGCCGTCTGGGATCTCCTGCACCGAAAGGCCCCGCGATGACCACCCCCAGGACCGTCCTGATCACCGGCTGCTCCTCCGGCATGGGCCGGGAGGCCGCCCTCGCGCTGCACGCCGCGGGCCACCGCGTGTACGCCTCCGCCCGGCGCCCCGAGACGCTCGCCGACCTCGCCGCCCGGGGCATCGCCACCCTGGCGCTGGACGTCACCGACGAGCAGTCGATGGCGGCGGCGGTGGCCGCCGTCGAGGAGGCGCACGGGCAGGTCGACGTACTGATCAACAACGCCGCCTACGGGCTGCACCAGCCGGTGGAGCTGGCCTCCCCGCCGAGGTCCGCACCCAGTTCGACACCAATGTGTTCGGGCTCGTCCGGATGGCCCAGCTGGTGCTGCCCGGCATGCGCCGCGCCGGCCGCGGACGGATCGTCAACATCTCGTCCATGGGCGGGCGCTTCTCCCCGCCCGGCGGCGCCTTCTACCACGCCAGCAAGCACGCGGTGGAGGCGATCAGCGACTCGCTGCGCCTGGAGGTCGCGCCGTTCGGCGTCGAGGTCGTGGTGGTGCAGCCGGGCCCCACCATCACCGGCTTCGGCGGCACCGCGGTCGCGACCATGCCGGACGGCTCCGGCCCGTACGGCTCGTTCACCACCGCACTCGCCGACATGTACGCCAACAAGGCCTTCACCCGGCGCAGCGGCGCCGTGACGGCCGAGGCGGCCACCAAGGTGATCGTCCGGGCCGCGACGGTGCGCCGGCCGCGGGCCCGCTACGCGATCGGGGCGATGGCCCGCGGCACGATGATCGCCAAGCGGCTCCTCCCGGACGCCGCCTTCGACGCGGTGATGCGGGCCAACTTCCCGCTGCCGAAGGCCGGTTGAGGACGGCCGGGCAAACCGGATGCGGACGTCTCCCGTCCCGGGTTAGCCTGGCGCCATGAAGCCTGTCTGCGCAGCCGCGACGACGACGCCGGAGAGAGTCCCGGCGCGCTGACACCTGCTGTCGAAAGCCCCGGGGCGAGTGCCCCGGGGCTTCGTGCTGTGCGGTCACTCGTCCCTCCCCCGTTCAGGAGACCGAGGAGACCGCGATGCACGACCACCGCAGGCTGGGCCGCGAACTGGACCTGTTCGACACCGATCCGCTGATCGGCGCCGGGCTGCCGTACTGGCTGCCGGACGGCGCCGCCGTGCGGCACGCCCTGGAGGAGTACGTCCGGGAGGCCGAACGCCGCGCCGGGTACCGGCACGTGTACTCGCCGGTGCTGGGCAAGCGCGAGCTGTACGAGATCTCCGGGCACTGGGCGCACTACGCCGAGGACATGTTCCCGCCGATGGACCTCGGCGGGGAGCAGTTGGTGCTGCGGCCCAGCCTCTGCCCGCACCACGCGGTGGTGTTCCGCTCCCGGCCGCACAGTCACCGCGACCTTCCGCTGCGGATGGCCGAGCTCGGCGGCATGTACCGCTCCGAACTCTCCGGGGTGCTCGGCGGGCTGACCCGGGTCCGGGCGATCCAGCTGAACGACGCGCACATCTTCTGCCGCCCCGACCAGGTCGCCGACGAGGTGCGGGCGGCGCTCGCGCTGATCCGCGAGGCGTACGCGGCACTCGGCATCGAGGCGTCGCGGTACCGGCTGTCGCTGCCGGGCGACGGCGGCAAGTACGTCGCCGACCCCGCCCTGTGGCGGCGCGCGAACGCCGTGCTCACCGAGGTCCTCGACGACGCCGGGGTGCCGTACGAGGAGGGTTCGGGCGAGGCCGCGTTCTACGGTCCGAAGATCGATGTGCAGATCGCGGACGCCGCCGGGCGCGAGGCGACCCTGTCCACCGTCCAGGTGGACTTCCACCAGCCCGAGCGGTTCGACCTCGGGTACACCGGGCCGGACGGCGCCCGGCACCGGCCGGTGATGGTGCACCGGGCGGTGATCGGCAGCGTGGAACGCGCCGTGGCCCACCTGATCGAGGTCCACGGCGGGGCGTTCCCGGCCTGGCTGGCGCCCGTCCAGCTGGTCGCGCTGCCGGTCTCGGACGCCCAACTGCCCGAGGCCCGTGCGCTGGTACGGCGGTGCACCGAGGCCGGGCTGCGGGCCGAGCTGGCCGGCCCCGAGCACGGCACCCTGGGGGCCAGGGTGCGGGCCGCCCGGCTGGTGCCGTACCAGGCGGTGATCGGCGCGGCCGAGGCGGCCGACGGCCGGGTGGCGCTCCGGCTGCGCGACGGTCACCGGCCGGACGCGCTGCCGGCGGCGGCCGCGGTCGAGCGGGTGCTCGCCGCGGTCGCCGCCCGGAGTGCCGAGCTGTGGTGAGCGGCCGTCAGTCCTCGGGGTAGCGCCGCGGCGTCCAGACCACCTCGGTGCCGTTGTCCCGGGCGACCACCCGGGTCTGCGAGGAGCCGATCAGCAGCAGGGTGCGCATGTCGACCTCGGCCGGGTCGAGGTCGACCAGCCGCACGGTGCGCACCCGCTCCGTCGGGCCGCCGACGTCGCGGGCCATCACCACGGGGGTGTCCGCGGCGCGGTACTCCAGCATCAGGTCGCGGGCCAGCCCGACCTGGGTCGTCCGGGACTTGGAGCCGGGGTTGTAGAGGGCGAGCACCAGGTCCGCCTCGGCGGCGGCGCGCAGCCGCCGGGCGATGACCTCCCAGGGCTTGAGCCGGTCGGAGAGCGAGACCACCGCGTAGTCGTGGCCGAGCGGCGCGCCGGCCCGGGAGGCCGCGGCGTGCGCGGCCGTCATGCCCGGCAGCACCCGCACCGGCACCGAGCGGTACGGGTCGGCGCCGGCCGCCTCCAGGACGGCGGTGGCCATCGCGAAGACGCCCGGGTCGCCGGAGGAGACCACGGCGACCCGGCGGCCGCGCCGGGCGAGGTCGAGCGCGAACTCGGCCCGCTCCGCCTCGACCTTGTTGTCCGAGCCGTGCCGGATCTGGCCGGGGCGGACGGGCACCCGGTCCAGGTAGGTGGTGTATCCGACCAGGTCAGTGGCAGCGGCGAGGGCGCCTCGCGCCTCCGGGGTGAGCCAGAGCGGCCCGGCGGGGCCGGTGCCGACGACGACGACCTCGCCCCGGCCGGCCGCGGCGGACCCGGCGGGCTCAACGGGCTCGGCGGCCTGCAGCGGCGCGACCTTGCTGGGCAGCACGGCCACCGAGAAGTACGGCACCGAGTCGGCGTCGACCTCGGCGAGCGGCAGGGTGCGCTCGCCGTCCATGAAGGCCCGCTCGACGTACTGGGCGTCGGCGAGGCGCCCGGCCCGCTCCAGGGCGCGGCGCACCGCGGGGAAGGTCCGGCCGAGCTTCATGATCACGGCGGAGTCGGCGGCGGCGAGGCGGGCCGTCAGCTCCTCCTCCGGCAGGGTGCCGGGGATGATCGTCAGCGTCTCCTCGGCCTCCACCAGCGCGCTGCCGAGCCGGGCCGCGGCGGCGCTGACCGAGGTCACCCCGGGCACCACCTCGGTCGGGTAGCGGTGCGCGAGCCGCTTGTGCATGTGCTGGTACGACCCGTAGAACAGCGGGTCGCCCTCGGCGAGCACGACGACGTCGCGGCCGGCGTCCAGGTGGGCGGCGAGCCGGGCGGACGCCTCCTCGTAGAAGTCGTCGAGCGCGCCGCGGTAGCCGCCGGGGTGGTCGGTGGGCTCCACGGTGATCGGGTAGACCAGCTTCTCCTCGATCTGACCACCCGTCAGGTAGCGGTCGGCGATGGAGCGGGCGATGGACCGGCCGTGCCGGGCGCTGTGGTAGGCCACCACGTCGGCCTTGCCGATGAGTTCGGCGGCCCGCACGGTGAGCAGCGACGGGTCGCCGGGGCCGAGCCCGACACCGTACAGTCGGCCGGTCTGACGTTCCGTCACTCTTCTTCACTCGCAATCGCGTTGATGGCTGCGGCGGCGATGGCGCTGCCGCCCCGGCGGCCGCGGACGACCAGGTGCTCCAGGGCCGCCGGGTGCTCGGCCAGCGCCTGCTTGGACTCGGCGGCGCCGATGAACCCGACCGGGACGCCGATCACCGCGGCCGGCCGGGGCGCGCCGGCCTCGACCATCTCCAGCAGTCGGAACAGCGAGGTCGGCGCGTTGCCGACGGCGACCACCGCGCCCTCCAGGCGGGGCAGCCACAGCTCCATGGCAGCGGCCGAGCGGGTGGTGCCCAGCTCCTTCGCCAGCCCGGGGACCGCCGGGTCGGTGAGGGTGCAGAGCACCTCGTTGTCGGCGGGCAGCCGCTTGCGGGTCACCCCGCTGGCCACCATGTTGACGTCGCAGAGGATCGGCGCCCCGGCGTGCAGGGCGGCGCGCGCCGCGGCCACCACGCCGGGCGAGTACAGCAGGTCCGCGACCAGATCGGTCATCCCGCAGGCGTGGATCATCCGCACCGCGACCTGCGAGACGTCGGCCGGCAGGTCGGCCAGGTCGGCCTCGGCCCGGATGGTGGCAAAGGACTGGCGGTAGATGGCCGCGCCGTCCTTCTCGTACTCGATCACGTGGTCCTCCGGGCCTCGGCGACCGCCTCGGCCATCTCGTCCGTCGTCACTTCCACAGGGGGCGCCGGTGTCCCGACCGGCGTCACCCGATAGCCCTGCCCGGTTGCCAGCACATCCACCCACCGGCCGGCGGGGTGACCGCAGCGCCGCTCGCAGCCCGACCAGTGCACCGGCAGTCCGGCATCCTCCGCACGTCCCAGCGCGAGCACGGCGTCCGTGCGCACGTCGGCGAGCGACCGGGCGCAGCCGGGCAGCCCGGTGCAGGCGGTGGCCCGGTCCCAGGCGGTGCCGGGCCGGGTGAGGAACCCGGCGCGGGCGAGCTCCGGCAGCAGTCCGGGGGCCGCACCGGGCAGCACGGCGCCGCGCCACGGGGTCAGCCGTACGCCGTCGGGTGCGGCGGCGGCCAGCGTCCGCCACCGGTCGGCGTCCGCGCGGCCGAAGCGCAGGCCGACGGAGAGTCCGCCCGGCAGGACGCCGGGCGCGGGGTGGGTGCCCGGCAGGTCGGGCAGTTCCTCGCCGCCGGGCGGCAGCAGGTCGGGCACCTCGCGCAGGTGCCAGGCGGCGAGGCCGCGCTCGCGCAGGGCGGCCAGGAAGTGGCGGGCGGCGTCGAGGGCCGCGGTCACGGCCTGCCCGGCGGGGACGGCCCGGGCGGTGGCGGACCGGCCGAGCCGCAGCAGGGCGGTGCCGCCGGGCCTTGCGATCAATGTCACATCGGCGTCGAGGGCGGCGACGTCGCCGCGGCCGTCGTCGAGCGCGAACAGGAACTTGCCGGACAGGCCAGGCGCCCAGTCGGCGCGGCACAGCCGTGCGTCGAGCTCGCGCACCCAGGCCTGGACGTCGGCGTACCCGGCGCCGTCGAGGCCGGCGAGCGGCGAGGCGACGATGTTGCGGACCCGCTCGTGGGTCTCCGAGGGCAGCAGGGCGACCGACCGCAGGCGCTCGGCGAGCTCGGCGCCGCAGTCGGAACGAAGGCCCCGCAGCTGGACGTTGCCCCGCGAGGTGATCTCCGGCGCGCCGTCGCCGAGCAGCTCGGCCGCGTCGGCCAGCGCCGTTACCTGACGGCTCGTCAGCAGACCGCCGGGCAGCCGGATGCGGGCCAGGGCGCCGTCGTCGGCCGGATGCAGACGAAGGGCCCCTGGGCAGGCGTCCGCACGGCCCCGGTCGGGCCCGGCGGAGCCCGGCGCGGCGGCGTCGGGTGTCGAGGGCATGGCGGCGAGCATACAGATTGTCCGACCGCCCGCCCCGTCTCGTAGATCACAGTCCGCAGGCCGCCCCGCCGCCCGACGGCACCCCGTACGATGCTGCCCGGGCGGTCCGTGCGGGCCGCCCGACGCCAGCGACGGCAAGCGGAGGAAACCGGTGCAAATCCGGTGCGGTCCCGCCACTGTAACCACGGCTCAGCGCCGTGGAGCCAGGAACTCCCGCCGACGCCCGCCCTCCCCGGCCACCGCCGGGGGACGACCGCCACGGGGCGCGGACCCCGAGGAAGGCCAGACCTGTGCGCTGCCGCATGCCCGGCTCCGCCGTCCGAACCGGACGCGCCGAGCCCGCGCCCGCCGTCCCCGCGACGCTGCCGACGGCCCCCCGCCGCACGACCCTCCTCGCAGCCCGTACGCCACGGAACACCGACCCGGCCGGGAGGCCCTCCGCATGATCCTGCTGCTGTCGACCTCCGACACCGACCTGCTCAGCGCCCGCGCCGCGCAGGGCCCGGTGCCCTTCCGGCTGGGCAACCCGGCCCGGCTCGCCGCCGAGGACCTGCCCGCCCTGGTCGAGGGCACCGACCTGGTGATCGTCCGCCTCCTCGGCGGGCGCCGCGCCTGGGAGGACGGCCTGGACGCCCTGCTGGCCGGGCCCCGCCCGGTGATCGTGCTGACGGGCGAGCAGGCCCCGGATGCCCAGCTGATGGAGCTCTCCACCGTCCCGGCCGGCATCGCCGCCGAGGCGCACGCCTACCTCGCGCACGGCGGCCCGGCCAACCTGGCCGAACTCGGCGCGTTCCTCTCCGACACCGTGCTGCTCACCGGCCACGGCTTCGCGCCGCCCGCCTCCGCGCCCGCCTGGGGCCGCCTGGAGCGCTCCGCCGCACCGACGGACGGCCCGCTGATCGCGGTGCTGTACTACCGCGCCCACCACATGAGCGGCAACACCGCCTTCGTCGAGACGCTCTGCCGGGCCGTCGAGGCGCACGGCGCGCGGGCCCTGCCGCTGTACTGCTCCTCGCTGCGCGGCGCCGAGCCGGAGCTGCTGGCCGAGCTGGCGCAGGCCGATGCGATCGTCACCACCGTGCTCGCCGCCGGCGGCACCCGCCCGGCCGACGCCCAGGCCGGCGGCGACGAGGAGGCCTGGGACGCCGGTGCGCTCGCCGCCCTCGACCGCCCGATCCTGCAGGCGCTCTGCCTGACCTCCTCGCGCGCCCAGTGGGAGGCCAGCGACGACGGGCTGTCCCCGCTCGACACCGCCACCCAGATCGCCGTGCCGGAGTTCGACGGCCGGCTGATCACCGTGCCGTTCTCCTTCAAGGAGCTCGACGAGGACGGCCTCACCGTCTACCGCGCCGACCCCGAGCGGGCCGCCCGGGTGGCTGGCATCGCGGTGCGGCACGCCCGGCTGCGGTACACGCCCGCCGCCGAGCGCCGGCTCGCGCTGGTCCTCTCCGCCTACCCGACCAAGCACGCCCGGGTCGGCAACGCGGTGGGCCTGGACACCCCGGCCAGCGCGATGCGGCTGCTGCACCGGCTGCGCGCGGAGGGCATGGACCTGGGCACCGACCTGCCGGGGTTGGACGGCCCGGAGGCGAACGGGCGGGCCGTACCGCCCCGAGCCGAAGGGCCCGCCGGTGCCGAAAGGGAGGCGCGAGGGAGCGACGCAGGAGCGACGGAGCAACGACCGTCGGCGCCGGGCCAGGAGGGCCCGGAGGCGAGCGGGCGAGCAACACAGCACGAGGGCGACGCGCTCATCCACGCGCTGATCGCGGCCGGCGGGTACGACCAGGACTGGCTGACGGAGGAGCAGCTCGCCCGCAACCCCGTCCGGATCCCGGCCGCCGACTACCGGCGCTGGTACGCCGGGCTGCCCGAGCAGCTGCGCGCCGACGTCGAGGAGCACTGGGGGCCGCCGCCCGGCGAGCTGTACGTCGACCGCTCGCAGAACCCGGACGGCGACATCGTGCTCGCCGCGATCCGCTCCGGCAACCTCCTCGTGCTGATCCAGCCGCCGCGCGGCTTCGGCGAGAACCCGGTCGCGATCTACCACGACCCCGACCTCCCGCCGAGCCACCACTACCTGGCCGCCTACCGCTGGATCCAGGCCGCGCAGGAGGACGGCGGGTTCGGCGCGCACGCCGTCATCCACCTCGGCAAGCACGGCAACCTGGAGTGGCTGCCGGGCAAGACCGCCGCGCTGTCGGCGTCCTGCGGCCCGGACGCCGTCCTCGGCGACCTGCCGCTGATCTACCCGTTCCTGGTCAACGACCCGGGCGAGGGCACCCAGGCCAAGCGCCGGGCGCACGCCACCCTGGTCGACCACCTCGTGCCGCCGATGGCCCGCGCCGACAGCTACGGCGACATCGCCCGGCTGGAGCAGCTGCTCGACGAGTACTCCTCGATCGCCGCGATGGACCCGGCGAAGCTGCCGGCCATCCGGGCGCAGATCTGGACGCTCATCCAGGCCGCCCGGCTCGACCACGACCTGGGCCTGGACGAGCGGCCCGAGGACGACGGCTTCGACGACTTCCTGCTGCACGTCGACGGCTGGCTGTGCGAGGTGAAGGACGCCCAGATCCGCGACGGCCTGCACGTGCTGGGCCAGGCCCCGGCCGGCACCGACCGGGTCAACATCGTGCTCGCCATCCTGCGTGCCCGGCAGATCTGGGGCGGCGTCAGCGCACTGCCCGGCCTGCGCGAGGCGCTCGGCCTGGACGAGGCGGCGCTCACCCTCGGCGCCACCGACGCGGCCGAGGCGCAGGCCCGCGCCCTGGTCGAGGCGATGGAGGCCGAGGACTGGTCGCCGGAGGCGGTGGAGAAGGTCGCCGCCGGGCACCCCGGGCCCGTCCGCGAGGTGCTGGACTTCGCGGCCCGCCAGGTGGTGCCGCGGCTGTCGGCGACCACCGACGAGCTGGACGCGGTGCTGCACGCGCTGAACGGCGGATTCGTCCCGGCGGGCCCGTCCGGCTCGCCGCTGCGCGGACTGGTGAACGTGCTGCCGACCGGCCGCAACTTCTACTCCGTCGACCCCAAGGCGGTGCCGAGCCGGCTCGCCTGGGAGACCGGGCAGGCGCTCGCCGCCTCGCTGGTGGAGCGCTACCGCGCCGACAACGACGGCGCCTGCCCGCCGTCGGTCGGCCTCTCGCTGTGGGGCACCAGCGCGATGCGCACGGCCGGCGACGACATCGCCGAGGCGTTCGCGCTGCTCGGGGTACGCCCGGTCTGGGACGACGCCTCGCGCCGGGTCACCGGCCTGGAGGCGATCCCCCTGGCGGAGCTCTGCCGCCCCCGGATCGACGTCACGCTGCGCATCTCGGGCTTCTTCCGGGACGCCTTCCCGCACGTGGTCGCCCTGCTGGACGACGCGGTGCGGCTCGCGGCCCGCCAGGAGGAGGACCCGGCGGACAACTTCGTCCGGGCGCACGTCCAGGCCGACCTCGCCGAGCACGGCGACGAGCGGCGGGCGACCGTCCGGGTCTTCGGCTCCCGCCCCGGTACCTACGGCGCCGGCCTGCTCCAGCTGATCGACAGCCGGGACTGGCGCACCGACGCCGACCTCGCCGAGGTGTACACCGTCTGGGGCGGCTACGCGTACGGCCGGGGTCTCGACGGGCGGCCGGCCCGCGAGGAGATGGAGAGCGCCTACAAGCGGATCACGGTGGCCGCCAAGAACACCGACACCCGCGAGCACGACATCGCCGACTCGGACGACTACTTCCAGTACCACGGCGGCATGGTGGCCACCGTCCGGGCGCTCACCGGCAAGAACCCGGCGGCCTACATCGGCGACTCCACCCGCCCGGAGACCGTCCGCACCCGCACCCTCACCGAGGAGGCGGCCCGGGTCTTCCGCGCCCGGGTGGTGAACCCGCGGTGGATGGAGGCCATGCGCCGGCACGGGTACAAGGGCGCCTTCGAGATGGCCGCGACCGTCGACTACCTCTTCGGCTACGACGCCACGACGGGCGTGGTCGCGGACTGGATGTACGAGAAGCTCACCGAGGAGTACGTGCTCGACCCGGTCAACCGGGAGTTCCTCAGCGAGGCCAACCCGTGGGCGCTGCACGGCATCAGCGAGCGCCTGCTGGAGGCCGCCGACCGGGGGCTGTGGGCCGAGCCGGACGCGGCGCTGATCGACGCGCTCCGCCAGGCCTTCCTGGAGACCGAGGGCGACCTGGAGGGCGAGGAGTAACCGACCCGTTCGGGTGACGGCCGGGGGCGCGGGGATCCGCGCGGGCGGAGCGGTGCGGCGCCGCGCCACCGCCTCGCGCAGTTCCGCGCGCCCCCTCCGTCCGTCGGGCCCGCTGCGCGCACGGCACGTCTGCGGACGCGTTCGCGGGGGACAATCTCGGCATGACGCTGCGCACCGCCCTCACCAGGCCCGCCCGTTACGCCTCGCTCGCCGCCGGCGGGCTGCCGGTGCTGGCGTTCCCCGGAGCGGGCTGGGACTGGCTGGCCTGGGTCGCCCTGGTGCCCGGCATGCTGCTGATGCGGGCCGCCGGGAGCGGCCGGGAGGCGGCGGTGCGGGGCTGGTGGTTCGGGGCGGGCTTCATCCTGGTCGCGATGTACTGGCTGGTGCCGTCGATCGGCCCGGGGCTGCCGGCCCTGGCCGTGCTGTTCGGCGCCCTGCAGGCCGCCCTCGGGTACACGGTCTGGCGACTGCTGCACGGGCGGGTGACGACGCGACGGGCCCTGGCCGCCCTGGTCGTGGTGCCGGCGGTCTGGGTGAGCTGCGAGTTCGCCCGGTCGTGGCACGCGCTGGGCGGTCCGTGGGCGTTGCTCGGGGCCAGCCAGTGGCAGCACCCGGCGGTGCTGGCGCTGGCCTCGGTCGGCGGGGTGTGGCTGGTCAGCGCGGCAGTGGCGGCGGTGAACACGGCCGTGGTGATCGCCTGCACCGGGCGGCCGCGGGCGCTGCCGGTCGCGGCCGCGGCCGCCGTGCTGGCCGCCGGCCCGGTGCTGTTCGCGGCCCTGCCGGAACCGGCCCCGGGCCGGACGGTCACCGTGGCACTCGTCCAGCCCGGCCAGACGCCGGACGACTCCTCGCGGCTCGCGGCGAGCGAGCGGATCACCGCGGGGCTGGTCGGACGACCGGTCGACCTGGTGGTCTGGGCGGAGAGCAGCACCACCGCGGACCTGGACCGCGACACGGCGGTGCTGGGCCGGATCCGGGCGCTGTCCGCCGCCACCGGCGCGCAGGTCCTGGTGGGCGAGGACGCCCGCAAGGCGGACGGCCGGATCTCCAAGGACGCCGTCCTGGTCACGCCGGACGGCATCGCCGCCCGCTACCGCAAGATCCGGCTGGTGCCGTTCGGGGAGTACATCCCGCTGCGGCCGCTGTTCGGCTGGATCGCCGGGGTCAGCAAGGCCGCGGCGGAGAACCGCGCGCCCGGCAGCGCGTTCCGGCTGCTGCCCGCCACCGACCGGGCCGGCCGGCCGCTGCCGGTCGGCGCGCTGATCTGCTTCGAGTCGGCCTTCCCCGACATGTCGCGGGCCGCCGCCCGGGACGGCGCGCCGCTGATCGTGTACCAGTCGTCGACCTCGACCTTCCAAGCCACCTGGGCGCCGGCGCAGCACGCCTCGCTGGGGGCGATCCGGGCGGCCGAGAGCGGGCGGCCGGTCGTGCAGGCGGCGCTCACCGGAGACTCCGTGGCGTACGACCGGCAGGGACGGCGCCTCGCCCGCCTGGACACCTCCGGTTCGGGCGCGCTGACCGTCGCGGTGCCGCTGGCCGGGTCGTCGGCGCTGACCTGGTACGACCGGCTCGGCGACTGGGTGCCGGTGGGTTCGCTGGCGGTGACGGCGTTCGCGGCCGGCTGGGCGGTGCGCACCGGGCGGGGGTCCGCAGGCCGGGCCAGGGCCGCGGCCGAGTCCGAGGAGAGGTCCAACGTGGGGGTGTGAACTCCCTACGGGAGCCGGCGCTCGGGGTGGTCGACGCCCGGGTGGCGGTCGCGGCCGTCCACCCGGCTGTGCTGGGCCCGGCCGCGATGGCGGTGGCCCTGCGACGGCTGGAGCGCACCCTGGCGGGCTGACCGGCCGGGGTGCGCGCCCGGGGCGGCGCCCGCCGGCTATCCGGCCGCGGGGTCGGCGACGTGGATGCCGAAGACCGCGCCCTGGGGGTCGTGCAGCACCGCGAGCCGGGGGCCGTCCGGGACGTCGGTGGGCGGCAGGGTCACGGTGGCACCGAGCCCGACCGCCCGCTCGGCGGTGGTGTCCACGTCGGCGACCGCGAAGTACGGCATCCAGTACGGCGGGGTGTCGGCCGGGAACTGGTCGGCCATGTCCATCATGCCGCCGAAGTCGTGGCCGGCCAGGCCCCACTGGGTGTACATCTCGCCGACGGTGACGCTCCACCCGAAGACCCGGGCGTAGAACTCCTTGGCGCCGTGGGTGTCCCGGGTGGCGAGCTCCACCCAGCCGAGCGAGCCGGGCTCGTTCAGCAGGCCGACGCCCTGGAAGAGCCTGGCCTGCCAGATCGAGAACGCGGCGCCGGCCGGGTCCGCGGCCACCGCGAAGCGGCCGAGGTCGAGCACCTCCGAGGGCTCCATCAGGAGCCGGCCGCCGGCCGCCCGGACGCTGGCGGCCGTGGCGTCGGCGTCCGCGCTGGCGAAGGAGACCGACCAGGCGGTCGGCCCGCCCTCCCGGCCCTGCGGGGCGAGGCCCGCGACGGCGGACTCGCCGAGCAGCAGCGCGGTGTAGCCGCCGGCCTCCGGCCGGGGGTCCACCTCGGCCCGCCAGCCGAACAGCTCGGTGTAGAAGGCCTTGGACGCGGACGGGTCGGCGCTGGTGAGCTCGACCCAGCAGGGCGCGCCGACGGCGGACTTGTCGATCTTCATGTCACTCCATCACCAGAACGAGTTTGCCGCGGGCGTGTCCGGACTCCACCTCGGCCAGCGCCTCGGCGGCCCGGTCCAGCGGGTAGGTCGCCGTGATCCTCGGGTCGAGGTCGCCGGAGGCGACGAGGCGCGCGAGCTCGCCGAGGGTCGCGCCGCCGTGGGTGCGGCGCACCGCGGATCCGCCGAGGGCCGCTGCGGTGTCCGGGTCGGCGGTGGACACCAGCCGGGTGCGGTCGGCCAGCACCGCGGCCGCCTCCCGGAGGTCCGCGCCGCCGATCAGGTCGAGCAGGCCGTCCACCCCTCCGGCGCCGCCGCGCGGATCCGGTCGGCGACGCCCTCGCCGTACCGGACCTGGGTGGCGCCCAGCTCCTCGACGTACCCGCGGTTGCGGTCGGCCGCCGTGCCGACCACGTGCACGCCGCGGGCCCGGGCGATCTGGGCCGCCGCACTGCCGACCCCGCCGCCCACGCCCAGCACCAGCAGGGTGCGGCCGGGCTCCAGGGCGATCTGCTCGACGGCGTCGTATGCGGTGGCCGCGGCCACCGGGAGCGCGGCGGCCGCGGCGAAGGAGACCCCGGGCGGCTTGTGCGCGGCCTCGGCGGCGTCGAGCTGGGCGTGCCGGGCGTAGCCGCCGTCCAGGGTGACGCCGAAGACCTCGTCGCCGACCGCGAAGCCCTCGACCCCCGCGCCGACCCGCTCGACGACGCCCGCGGCCTCGACCCCGAGGGCGCGCGGCAGCGGGGCATCGGTGCCCAGCCAGCCGTTGCGGATCTTCCAGTCGACCGGGTTCACCCCGGCGGCACGGACGGCGATCAGCAGCCGGCCCGGGCGCGGGTCGGGTACCGGGCGGTCGAAGAACTCCTGGTTCTCCGGCCCGCCGTACGCCCGATAGCCGAACGCCTTGGACATGGTGCTCCCTCGTGGTCGGTGACGTCCCACGCCCAGCTTGCGGGGCCGAACGGTCCGACGGCCGGGCGTGGTGGGCCGAACGGGACGTACCGGGCGGAACACGGCTGTCGGGAACCGTGTTGTTCAAATTGGAACATCGAGGTACGGTCGGACCCGCGCACGATGTTCGAATGTGAACCACCATCGACCACGGAGGCCGGCCATGCCGCACACCGACACCGCCCGGGCCAAGCTCCCCGCGCCCGCCACGGTGCGCTCGCGGGTCCGCATCCCGCTCGCCTTCCCCGACGGCTACCGGGTCGAGGCCGAGGTGTTCACCTTCCACGGGCTGACCGACGGCGCCGAGCACCTCGCGCTCGCCCTCGGCGAGGTCCGCGGCACCCCGCTGGTGCGGCTGCACTCGGAGTGCCTGACCGGCGACGTGTTCGGCTCCGCGCGCTGCGACTGCGGCCCGCAGCTGCGCGAGTCCGTCGAGCGGATCGCCGAGGCCGGCGGCTACCTGCTGTACCTGCGCCAGGAGGGCCGCGGCATCGGCCTCTACAACAAGCTCGACGCGTACGCGCTCCAGGACTCCGGCCTGGACACCTACCAGGCCAACACCGCCCTCGGCCTGCCCGAGGACGGCCGCGACTACACCGCCGCCGCGCAGATGCTCACCACCCTCGGCGCGCCGGCCGTCCGGCTGCTCAGCAACAACCCGGACAAGGCGGGCCAGCTCGCCCGGCACGGCGTCGAGGTCGCCGAGCGGGTCGCCACCGGCGTCCACCTCTCCGAGAGCAACGTCCGCTACCTGCGGACGAAGGCCGACGGCACGGACCGCACCCTCGGCCACGGCATCGAGCTGCTCCCGGTCGGCGCCTGACCCGCGCGGGGTAACCCGGTCGGCGGCGATGCGGGGGCGGGCCGCCGGGGGCCGCGCCAGGCTGGCGGTGGGCCGTGCCGTTCCGCGACCGCCACGCCGCGGCCCCGCCGGCCACCGGCCGGCGCGGACCGACCAGGAAGGCCCCTATGGAAACCGACGACCTGACCGCCGACACCCTGCGGGAACTGCGCACCGCCAGGCCGTACCCCGCGGTCTCCCTGACGATGCCCACGCACCGGCGCGAACCGGACAACGCCCAGGACGCCGTCCGGTTGCGGAACCTGCTGTCGGAGGCCGAGCGGCGCATCGACGCCGACCCGGAGGCCTCCCGGCAGGACCGGATCGACCTGCACCGGCAGCTGGAGCGCGCCGTCGCCGCGGTCGACCTGCGGCACTCGCTGGACGGCCTGGTGCTGTACGCCACCACCGGCGAGCACCAGGTGTGGACCCTGCCCCGGGAGGTACCGGAGCGGGTCGTGCTCAGCGACACCTTCCTGACCAGCAACCTGGTGGCCGCGAAGGCCCAGGCCCGCCCGTACTGGGTGCTGGCGGTGGCGGCGGACCGGGCGACCCTGTGGAGCGGCGCCGGTGACAGCCTGAACCGGCACGAGGGGAACGGCTTCCCCGCCGCGCCGGAGGAACTCCAGTGGGACGTCCAGCGCGAGGAGCGGGTCGGCGACCAGCCGAGCACCTTCAGCGACGAGGAGACCCGGCGCTTCCTGCGGACGGTCGACGGCGCGCTCGCCGCCCTGCTGGCCACGGACCGGCGCCCGCTCTTCCTGGTCGGTCTCGCCCAGGCCGTCGCCCTGCTCCAGGAGGTCGGCGGGGCTGCCAAGGCGCCCGCCGGCACCGTCCTCAAGGGCGGCCTGGCCGACGGCCCGGAGCGCGTCCTGCTGCAGGAGATCGCCCCGGCCCGCGCCGCCTTCACCGCCGGCGAGGCCGACCGGGTCGGGTCGGCCCTGGACACCGCCCGCAGCAGGCGCACCTTCGCGGCCGGCCTGGACGAGGTCTGGGAGGCCGTCCGCGGCGGCCGGGCCGAGATGGTCGCCGTCGAGGAGCACTTCCAGCGGACGGTCCGGCTGACCGACGGCCACCTGGCGCCGCTCAACGGCGACCCGACGGCCGGCTGGGAGGACGGCGTCCGCGAGGACATCGTCGACGAACTCGTCGAGGCCGCGCTCGACCACGGCGCGGAGGTGGTGTTCCTGCCCGACGACGGGCTCGCCGAGCACGACCGGATCGTCGCGGTGCTGCGGTACTGACCGACGCCGGGCCGCGGCGTGCGGGGCACCGCCCGCCCGGCCCAGCACCACTCGCGGCGACGCCGGAGCTTTCGCAGGCTGGAGGAGCCGTGCACCCGTCGGCCGTCAGACCCCAGGAGCCAGCCATGACCACGCCCTCCGGCCCCGCCGAGCGGCACCCCCTGCGCCGCGCCCTGACCGGCCCCGCCGCCCAGGCCTGCGCGATCCTCGCGTCCGCCGCGGCGCTGACCGCGGGCGCGGCCGCGTGCAGCAGTTCGGAGAAGACCGTGGGCGGGATCAGCCCCGCCGTCGTGTCGGCCGCGTCCGAGGCCTCCGTGCGGGCCGCCTCGGCGGCCGCGGAGGCCTCCGAACTCGGCGGTGAGCAGGCCTCCGCCGCGGCGTCCGGCGCCGCCTCGCTGCTCTCCGAGGCCGCCTCCGCCCGCGCCGCCTCGGCGTCGGCGGCGGCCTCCTCGGTGCAGTCCCGGGCGGCCGCCTTCGAGTCCTCGGTGTCCGCACAGATCTCGATGGCCCGGGCGAGCGCCTCCACCGCGCTGGCCGGGGCCACCGGCACCGGCAACGCACTCTCCGACGTGACCCTCACCGGCGTGCCCACCACCGCCACGGACGGCTACCCCGCCGCGATCCTCACCATCACCAACTCCACGTCGACGGCGGCGAACTACGCCGTCCAGGTGGATTTCTCGGACTCGTCCGGAGCGACCGTGGAGACGGTCGTGGTCGGCACCGCGGACGTCGCGCCGGGCGAGCGGCGCACCGTCCTGGCGCACGGCGACAAGCAGGTCCAGTCGAACAGCGCCAAGGTCGTCCGGGCCCAGCGCTACTGACCGCCGGCGCGGGGCCGCACGGCCGGGTGGCCCGGCCGTACGGCCCCGCTCTGACGTGCCGAATCGACCGGACGGCCGCATGCTGGTCCCACGGTTCTTCCACGGAGGTGGCCCATGGCGTCCCGTCGTGATTCGGCCGGTGCGGCCGACAGGCTCCGTCCTTCGCCCCGGAGTGCGTGGTGACGCCCCCGGACGCGGTACCGGCGGTGATTGTCGGCGCCGGCCCGTACGGGCTGGCCGTGGCCGCCCACCTCAAGGGGCTGGGGGTCGGCTTCCGGGTGTTCGGCGAGCCGATGGAGGGCTGGCGGGCCCGGATGCCGGTCGGGATGTTCCTCAAGTCCACGCCGCGGGCGTCCGACATCGCCGATCCGACCCGGCGGTACGGCTTCAACGACTACCGGGTGGGTCGCGGCGAGCCGTCGGTCGGCGACCTGTACCCCATCCCGATCGCCGAGTTCATCGCGTACGGCGAATGGTTCCAGCAGCAGCGGGTGCCCGAGGTGGAGCGCAGCGCCGTGGTGAGCATCGAGCCCGGACGGGAGGGTTTCCGGCTGCTGCTGGAGCGCGGCGAGGTGCTGGACGCCCGGTCCGTGGTGCTGGCCAACGGCCTGCGGCCGTACGCGTGGACGCCCGCCGAACTGGCCCCGGCCGTCGACGCCGGACTCGGCTCGCACACCAGCGAGCACGCGGACCTGGGGAAGTTCGCGGGTCAGCGGGTCGCGGTCGTCGGGGCCGGCCAGTCCGCCCTGGAGAGCGCCGCCCTGATGCACGAGTCGGGGGCCGCCCCGACCCTCGTCGCCCGCCGGCCCGAACTGGTCTTCGGCGACCCGCCGGAGGTCGACCGCCCCGGCGACCGGTCCGCCGTGGAGCGCCTGGTCCGGCCGGCCACCCCGCTGGGCCCCGGCTGGCCGCTGCGCGGCTACAGCGGAATGCCATGGGGGTTCCGCTACCTCCCGGACGCCGCCCGGGCCGACCGGGTGCGCCGCATCCTCGGACCGGCCGGTGCCTGGTGGCTGCGCGACCGGGTGGAGGGGCGGGTCCCCGTCCTCACCGGGCACACCCTGCTGGGCGCCGACCCCTCCGACCGCGGACTGCGGCTGCGGCTGGACGGCGTCACCGAGGTGCTGGAGGTGGACCACGTGCTCGCCGCCACCGGCTACCGGGTGGACGTGGCCCGGCAGGAGCTGCTCGACGAGCGGCTGCGCCGGGCGGTGCGGCGGACGGACGCCGGGGCGCCGCGGCTGTCGGGCGGCTTCGAGTCGTCGGTGCCGGGGCTGTTCTTCGCCGGCCTGAGCGCCGCAGACACCTTCGGCCCGCTGATGCGCTTCGTCTGCGGCACCGGCTTCGCCGCCCGCCGGATCAGCCGGGAGATCGCCGGACGCCGCTGAGCCGCCCCGCTCCGCGCTCGGCCACTCAGCGGCCGAGCGCGGAGCGCAGCAGCCGGTACGGCGCGGGAACGCCGAAGCGCAGCGCCGCCATCAGCGCGGGGGCCGGATCGTCCCGGCAGACCCAGGCCCGCTCGGTCGGGCCGTCCGGCCAGAGCCCCCACGGCCTGCGGCGCTCCCGCCAGGCCGTGGTGGTCGCGGACAGCAGGTCGAGGCGGCCGACCCGGAAGCTGCGCGGCACCTGCGGGCCGGACGGAACCGGGCGGCCGGTGAGCGACAGGTGGAGCGCGCGGACGACGTCCACCCCGTCGGCGGTCTCGAACAGGCGGAACTGTGCGCCGTTGCGCGGGTTGAAGTCGAGCAGCTTGTAGTGGCCGTCGCGGTGGTCGAGCCGCCAGTCCAGGTCGGCCGTCCCGCAGTAGCCGATGCTGCGGCAGAAGTCGGCGGCCATGGCGGCGAGTTCCGGGTTGGAGCGGGCCCGGCCGCGGGTGGTGACGCCCGTCTCCGGCGGCCACGAGCGGTCCTTGACGCCGGTGAAGACCAGCAGCGGATCCCCGCCCGGGCCGCAGCAGAGGTGGGTGATCCAGTCCTCGGCGTCGGTCTGCGGCAGGTACTCCTGGAGCAGCACCGAGAGCGGGCCGTCGGAGGGCACACAGGCCCTCAGCCCGGCCTCGTCGGGGACGATCGTGGTGGAGCCGACCGCCGGCCGGTCCAGCCGGGTGAACGGTGCGAGGTTCTTCAGCACCACCGGGTAGCCCCAGGAGCGGGCGGTGGCCAGCAGCTCCGCGCGGTCGGCCGGGGTGCACACCCGCGGTGTGGCGACGCCGTGCGCCCGGCACAGCTCGGACAGACCGCCCTTGTCCGCCAGCCGGCGGGGCAGATGCGCCGGGACTGGCGGCACCAGGAACCAGCGGGACAGCTCCGCCCGGTGCTCGGCGAGCAGCACGGCGGCCTCGTCGTCGGTGGGCACCGGGATGCTCGGCCGGCCGATCGCCCGCCCCACCTCCAGCAGCCCGTCCACCAGCCGCTGCACCGGCTCGCGGCCGGTGCTGGGCCGGACGAAGGCGCGGCGGACGTAGCGGGAGAGCGCGGTCGGCGTCAGCCGGTCCTCGACGATCGCGTACACCGGCACCCCGGCCCGGCCGAGCGAGCGCGCCGCGCCCGCGGCCCCGTACGCATCGGGGTAGTGCCCGACCTTGACCAGCAGGGCCGGTACCTCGCGGTCCAGCTCGGGCCCGTGTGGCTGCATCGCTCCGCCCTCCTGACGACCCGACCGACGACCCGGCCGGCGACCCGGCCAGGGGAGAGTCCTCACCGTAGCGCCGCTGGCGCGGCGGTCAGTGCTGCCAGACGGACACCCAGCCGACGTTCATCCGGGCGGAGTCGACGTTCGCCGGCGGTGAGGTCTGGAATCCCACCGCGAGGTCGAGGACCAGTTCCATGGCCACATGCGGGACGGCCGCCGGCTCCGTCACCTGGAAGCGCTGCACGCCGTCGATGTACCAGGTGACCGAGTCCGGCTCCCAGTCGACGGCGAAGACGTGGTAGCCGGCGGCGTAGTCGGCCGGGCCGGAGCGGTGGCCGATGTGGGTGTCGTTGCCGTCCGCGGCCGCCCAGTGCAGATTGGCGTCGGCGTACTGCGCCGTGTTGATGAACTCGGCGATGTCCACCTCCGGCGGCGTACCCCGGCTCTCGGCGGGGATCAGCCAGAACGCCGGGAACATGCCCTCGGCCTGTGCGGGCACCTGGAGCGCGGCGGCGAACCACCCGTAGGTGAAGGTGTGCCGCGGTGTCCCCGTCCAGCTGTCCCGGCCGGTGCTGACCATCCCCGACGTCCACGGGTGGGTGACGCCGTCGCTGCCGCGGGTGACCCTGCGGTCGGCGGTGAGCACCAGCTTCCCGTCGTCGACCGCGACCTGGCCCGGCAGGTACCACTGCTGTTCGTGGTTGCCCGCGTTGGTGCAGCCGTGGTCGTTCCAGTCGTAGCAGGTCGTCCAGTCGGCGGCGGACAGCCTGTCGCCGGTGAAGTCGTCGTGGAACACCTGGTGCCAGGCGCCGGGGGCGATCGGCGGATCGGCGGCCGACGGGGTGGTGCTCGCGGCGGCCGCGTGCGGGGCGGCGGTGAGCGAGGTCGGGTCGCTGCAGGCCGCCACGCCGGCCAGCAGGGCGCCGGCGGCCAGGCAGCCGGCCCGTCGCGCCCCCGGCGGGTGCGCAGGGCACCCGGCGGCCGGGCCGGTCGGGACGTCGGCCCGCCGGGCCCGGCCGCCGGATGGGCGGCGGGGCGGCGCGCCCGCCGGCGCCGGAAGGGCAGCGCGACGAGCAGCGTGGTCAGCACGGCGAGGACGAGCAGCGCCCGCCGGGCGGTGAAGGTGTGGGTGAGCAACAGGGCCCCGGCGGTGACCGCGGCCAGGGCCGCGCTGGACGCCACTGCCGGGACGACCGCGGCCAGGCGGCCCGTCCGGCCCGAGCCCGGGTCCTGGAGGCCGCACCGCAGCAGCAGCGCGGTGCCCGGCACGGCCAGCAGGGCGGGCAGCACGACGGCCACCCGCAGCGGCCCGGCGGGCAGCGCCGTGGCCGCCGCGGCCGCCCAGGCGAGGACGGCCAGCGCCCAGCGCAGCGCGGCGGGAGGGACGGTACTGCTCATGGCTGCCTCCCGCTCGGCTGGATCTGGTCGGGCGCCGGGGTGGCGCCGGCGGGCGCCACCGGGCCGGTGGTCGCGGGGGTGGGCGCCGCGTACTCGTAGACCACCGCGTCGGGGCCGACGTACACCGCGCGGAACTCCGGGGACCCGGCCGCGAGGTCGGCCAGCCGGCGGACGGTGTCGTCCGGCAGGAGGCCGGTCAGCCGCGAGGCCTCCGCCTGGGCGCGGGTCAGCACCAGGTAGGACGGGCCGGGCACGGCCGGAGTGGTGAGCTCGCGGCGCAGCACCGGCAGCGGGTCGGCCAGCAGTTGCCGCTGGGTGCCGGCCGAGAGCTGGCTGAGGATCACCTGGGTCCGGTCGTCGTAGTGCATCTCGCCGCCCGGCAGGTCTCCGGTGACGGAGACGATCCGGGAGCCCGGCGGCGCGATGTCGGTGACCTGGCGCAGGGCGGCCACCTCCTGGGGGAGAAGTAGTTCATCGCCTCCTTGCTGTAGTAGTTGCCGAACATGCCGATCGCAAGCGCTGCTGCGGCGGCGGCCGCGACCACGCGGTCCACGCCGGGCCGCCGCCCGGCCCGCAGCACGAGGGTGGCGGCCAGGAACGCGGTGGCGGGCAGCACGAACAGGTAGGCGCGCAGGATCATCTCGCCGCCGTAGCTGTTGGCCAGCAGCAGCGGCAGCGGGCCGAACAGGACCGCCATCAGGCCGGTGCGCCGCACCCAGCGGTGGGTGATCAGCGCGATCACGGCGAGCAGGCCGAGCACGCCGGACATGCCGAGTGCCAGCCAGGAGACCAGCGCCTGGTCGGGTGCGATGGTGCCGAGCCTCAGCTGCCCGGGCGGCCGCACATTGCTGTCGGCGGCGCTCAGGCCCGCGATCAGGCTGTTGATGTTCCGCGACAGGTACGGGTGGGCGACGGTCGAGTCCCAGGCGAAGGTCATCCCGACGGCCGCCACGAGCACCGGCAGCACGGTGCGCCGGTTGCGGCGGCGCAGCGACAGCAGGGTGAGGACGCTGATCAGCATGACCGGGGTCAGCGGGTGCGAGACCACGATCCCGGCGATCAGCACCAGCACCAGCACGTACCAGCCGGGCCGCAGGGCGCGGGGCCGGGTGCCGCCGGCGGACAGCGCGGTGGCGGCCGAGGGTTCGGGCGGCGGGCCGTCCGCAGTGCCCGGGCCTGCCTCGGCGGCCCGCCGGAGCACCGCCAGGCGGCCGAGGACGAGGGCGAGGACGAGCACGAACAGCAGGTAGGCGAACGCCTGCGGGGAGAAGTAGTCCTGGCCGACCCAGGAGGCGGAGTAGTACAGCCAGACCCCGCCCCAGATCAGCCGGCGGCTCCGGGTGAGGGCCCGGTACAGCATCAGCAGCGGGCCGAGCAGCAGCAGATTGGCCGCGAGCGGGTACCAGGAGGCGTAGCCGAGGGCGGAGTGCAGCCCGGTGGCGCGCAGGAAGAGCACGTTCAGCTGGAAGAACCCGGGCCACTCGTTGTAGATCTCCAGGCCGCCCGCGTTCGGCACGGTGCCGTGGTGGCGGAGCATGGCGTCGACGACCGCGATGTGCTTCCAGGCCCACGCGTAGCGCAGCGTCGGGTACAGGATGCTGGGGGTGGCGTGGATCATCGCGATGAGCGTGATCACGTACGCGGCGGGCCAGCCCCGGCGCAGCCGCGGCTGGTAGAGGACGGCGACGAAGCCCACCAGCAGCACGGCGAAGGCCGCCCAGTAGACCCGGGGCAGGGCCTGCAGCAGGCCGAGGTCGCCCATCCGGTCGAGCCGGGTGCCGCGCAGGGCCATGATCCACAGGGCGATCGCGGCGGGCAGGGCCGTCGGGGCGATCCAGGCGGCGGGGCCGCGGGTGCCGATCAGGCGGTCGGCCAGGGTGTGCACGGGGCGCCGCCGGGGGCCGGCGGGCAGGGGCCGGCGGGGTGCACGGCGCCGGTGATCTGCTGGTCAACCATCGGACGTCCCTCTTCCGGCCGTCGGGGTGACGCGGGGCTGCTGGGCGGTGGGCATGGCGCGGGTCAGTCCTTCGGCGGTCCGCCGACCGGGCTGCCCACGATCGCGGTCATCCGCCGGTAGGCCCGCCAGCCGCGGGTGTAGAGGCTCTCCGGGATGGGCCCGACGCGGCTGCCGCGGCATTCCGTCCAGGCCTGGAAGGTCTCCCCGGGCGTGTCGTTGCGGACCATCAGCCGGCAGATCCGCAGCGGGTCGTCGGCGGCCGAGCTGAACTTGTTCTCGACGGCGGTCGCGGACGTCCAGCCCGCCTCGCGGACCCGGCGCCGGACGGCGGGGCTGGAGTAGCCGTGCGGGTAGGCGAACGCGGTGACCTCGTGGCCGAGGACGTCCTCCAGCCGGTGCTTGCTGCCGGCGATCTCGTCGGCGCGGCGCTGTCCGTAGACGGTGTCCAGCTGGGCGTGGGTCTGCGTGTGGCCGCCGATCTCGATACCGAGGGTGTCGATGGTGCCGACCTGGCGCCAGTTCAGCATCGACGCGGGCGGCAGCAGACTGCCGGTCGCCTCGGCGCCCGGCGGGTGCATGGCGCCGACGGTGACGTACAGGGTGGCGGGCAGGCCGCGCTCGGAGAGGATCGGGGCGACCGTCCAATAGAAGTCGGCGAAGCCGTCGTCGAAGGTCAGGACGGCGCAGTCGGGCGGCAGCGGCGGGCCGCCGTGCTGGGCGGCGACCAGCCGCCGCAGCGGGACGATCGACAGTCCGGCGTCGGCGATCCTGTCGAGTTGTTCGCGGAACACCTTCGGCGACACCGTGTAGGGCGCGATCCAGTCCGGCGGGTCGTCGGAGACCGAGTGGTACAGGAACACGGGGACGGCTTTCATCGCGGGCTCCTCACCGGTCGGTCCGCCGCGCCGCCGGTGGCCGCCGTACCGCCGGTGCCCGCGTCGGCGGCGGGGCCCGCAGCGGTGACGAGGCCGCGGGTGCGGCCCACCGCGTAGCCGAGCAGGGTCAGGCCGGCTCCGCCGCACAGGGCGCCGGCGGCCCGCAGGTCGGCGCGGCGCAGGCTGCGCAGGACGGCGGCGGGCAGGGTGTGCCGCAGGTAGCGGCGTTCGGAGGCGAGCGCGGGCCGGGGGCCGGTGTGCCGGGCGACCACGGCCTTGGAGCGGCCCTCCGCGTAGCAGCGGGCCCGGAAGTAGGCCCAGGTGGAGCGGGTGGACGGCACGTGGTGGTGGACGACCGCGGCGGGTTCGTAGCGGAGCTCCGCGCCGGGGTGGTGCTCGGCCAGCCGGAGGCAGAACTCGGTCTCCTCGCAGCCGACCGGCCGGGTGCCGACCCGGCCGAGGTCGAGCCGGAAGCCGCCGGCGGCCAGCGCCTCGGCGCGGCGGAAGGACATGTTGGCGCCGGTGAAGTTGCGGATCGGGGCGGCACCCCGGGGCAGGCCCCGGTAGGAGCAGCCGACCACCCAGTCGAACTCGGCGGGGAACCAGCGCGGCCGGCCGCCGTCCCAGCGCGGCCGGACGAGGCCGCCGACGCCGAGCACCGCACCGTCCCGGTAGCCGGCCAGCAGCCGGGTCGTCCAGTCCGCCGCCGCCGCCGCGTCGTCGTCGAGGAAGGCGACCACCTCACCGTGGACGGCGCGCACCCCGGTGTTGCGGGCGCCGGACAGGCCGCGCCGCTCCTCGTTGGGGACGACCGTCACCCCGGGCCAGCGCCGCGCGGCGCGGCGGGCGAGTTCCGGGCAGTGGTCGGCGACCAGGACCAGTTCGTCCGGCGGGCGGTGCTGGTGCTGCACCGAGGCCACGGCGGCGGACAGGTCGTCCCACCGGTCCAGGGTGTAGGCGCAGATGACGACGGACAGGGTGGTGTCGGTGCCGGGTCGGGCGGTCACGGCCGGCTCCCTTCGGGCGGGCGGATCCAGCGCGGCATGGTGAGCAGCAGTGGCAGGGCGACGGCGCAGCAGGCGATCAGCCAGGCGAGGCCGACACCGGTGAGGCCGTAGGCGGGCAGCAGGACGATCGTGAGGCCGATGACCAGGACGGCGTGCGCGACCTGGAGGCCGACCAGCCGGCCGAGGTTGCGGCGGACCCTGGCCACGTCGATGGCCACCGTGAACAGGACGGTCGGCAGCGAGGCGAGGGCCATCAGGCGCAGCACCGGGGTGCCGTTCTCGGCGTACGCCGGTCCGAACAGGCTGAGGATCCAGGGCGCCGCGGCGACCACGACGACGGTCGCGGCGAGCACCAGCAGACCGGCGTGGCGCAGCATCCGGCGGGCGTGCTCGGCGAGCCGGCCCGGTTCGTGGGCGCCTTCGACGACGAGCGAGGCGCCCATCGCGAAGACGGCGATGTCGAAGGTGTCGGCGATGATCCAGGCCAGCGAGTAGTACGCGTTCTGGGCGGCGCCGAGCTGGCTGAGGACCATCAGCGGCAGCACCGAGTAGGTGATGATGCTGGCGAGCTTGCCGAGGTAGTCGGCGACGGCGTACCGCATCACCCGGCGCGGCACGGGCGCGCCCTCGGTGTCGGCCCGGTGGTGGGCCGGGATGGCGTGGCGGAACAGCACCACGTTGGTCACCACCACCGAGAGCAGCAGCGCCGCGGCCCAGGAGACCAGGATGCCGGTGCCGATGGCGAGGGCGGCGCAGGCCGCGAGCACGGCGGCCTTGGCGGCGGCGAACAGCAGGTTCTCGCCCAGCACCCAGCCGGTGCGGCGCAGGCCGGTGAGGGCGCCGTCCTGGAGGTCGAAGATCGAGTACCCGGCGGCGGCGATCACGAACGAGATGCCCAGCACGGGGGTGCGGAGGAATGCGAGGCTGGGGGCGACGTACGGGATCAGCATCAGGAAGCAGGCGGCGGCGAGCGCGCTGAGGCCGCCGCTGATCAGGTAGCAGCGGAGCACCAGGCGCCCGGTGTGCCGGCCGGCCCGCGGGACGAACCGCACCAGCACGTCGCCGAGGTTGAAGCGGCCGATGCCGGACATCAGCGCGGCGACCGAGAGCGCCGCGTAGCTGGTGCCGACGGTCTCGGCGCTGTACCAGCGGGTCGCGAAGATCCAGAACAGCGAGCCGAAGACCGCCGCCAGCACCGAACTGGCAGCCAGGATGTGCCCGTTGCGCAGCAGCGGCTCGCCGGCGGCGCGCCGGGTCAGCGCGCGCGCCCGGGCCCGCACCAGCGTGGTGTACGAGCACTCGCAGGGCAGCGGCACGGGGCAGGAGCACGGCCGGGCGGCAGCGCTGCGGCGGGCGGTGACGACGGGGATCACGACGCTGTCCCGGCGTCGAGGGCGCGCTGCCGGCGCAGGCTCACCAGGTAGCTGAACGGGCCGTACAGCAGCCCGCGCAGCTGGCGGCGGGCGAGTGCCCGCGGGGCCGGCCGGTCGGGGTGCGGCCGCCGCGGGCGGCGGCGGGCAGGGCCCGGGGCAGGCGGCGCAGCAGCCCGGCGAGCAGCGCCGGCCGGTGCAGCACGGCGGCCGTCAGGTAGGCGCTGTAGCCGACGCCGAAGCCGTAGACCTGGGCGTCGAGCGCCTCGTCGGTGCGCCGGTGGCGGTGCCAGATCAGGGCGTCCGGCTGGTAGGCGACGGTGTGGCCGGCGGTGAGGACGTCCAGGAAGGCCAGCAGGTCCTCGCCGCCCCGGGTGGGGGTGCCGGCGCCGGTCGCCCGGTCGAATCCGCCGATCGCCCGGAGCGCCGCCGTCCGGAAGGCCATGTTGGCGCCGGTGCCGAACCGGCTGGTGGTGTACGGGAACAGCGGGTCGGCCGAGCCGGCCGCGAGCGACCAGGTGCGGGCGGCGAAGCCGCGGGAGAAGCCGCAGTGCCGTTCGAAGGCGGCCTGCGCCGGGGTGTCGAGCTCGGCGGGCAGCACCAGGCCGGTGACGCAGGCGATCCGCGCGTCGGAGCGGAAGGCGGCGAGCAGGCCGGGGACCCAGCCGGGGTCGGCGAGGGCGTCGTCGTCGGTGAAGGCGATGATCTCGCCGGTGGCGGCGGCCAGCGCGGTGTTGCGGGCTCGGGCGAGGCCGGGCACCGGCTCGTGCACGTAGCGGATCCGGTCGGCGTACCGGGACCGGACGAGGTCGCGGGTGGTGTGGTCGGTCGGCGCGTTGTCGACGAGCAGCACCTCGGCCTGCGGCGGTGCGCTGCGCAGCAGCGAGTCCAGGCAGGGGGTGAGCAGGTCGGTGCGGTCGCGGGTGCAGACGACGACGGTGACGGTGGGCCCGGGCCCGGCGGCGGCCTGCGGCGCCCGGTCGGCCGGGGCCTCCCGGACGTCGCGCAGGGCGGCGGCCAGGAGGGCGGCGCGCAGGGCCGGGCCGTCGGCGGTGCCGGCGGCGGTGACCAGGCCGAGCGGGTGGCCGCGCCGGCGGACGAGGGCGAGCACCGGTCCGTCGGCGGCCGGGGCGGGGGCGCCGCCGGGGGCGCGCAGGTCCTCCGGGTGGTCCAGGTCGAGGTCGACGATCCGGGCCGGCGGCACGGGCAGGGCGGGGGCGGTGGTCATCGCGACCACGCCCCGCTCCGGGCCGTCCGCTGGTGCCAGAGGCTGTACAGGTAGCCGAACGGCCCGTAGAGCAGCCCCTCGATCTCGCGCCGGCCGAGGCCGGGCACGGTCTCGGGCACGGCCTCGCAGGAGGGCGCGTGCCGGCGGGCCCGGTGGGCGACCTGCCAGCGCCACAGGCCGAGCGGCACCCGGCGCACCAGGTCGGCGAGCACGTCGGGCCGGCGCGAGACGGCGGCGGTCAGGTAGGCGCCGAAGCCGACCCCGAAGTTGAAGATCTGCCGGGTCAGCGCCTCCTCGGTGCGCGGGTGGCAGTGCCAGACGATGGCGTCGGGCTGGTAGGTGATGTCGTGGCCGCCGTTGAGGACGGAGAAGAAGGCGAGCAGTTCCTCGCCGCCGCGGGCCGGTGTGCCGGCGCCGGTCGCCGGGTCGAACCCGCCGATGCTGCGCAGCATCGCGGTACGGAACGCCATGTTGGCGCCGGAGCCGAACCGGCCCACGGAGTACCGGACCAGCGGGTCGTCGGGGGCTCGCGCAGCGACCAGCTGCGGGCGGCGAAGCCGCGGGAGTACCCGCCGTAGCGTTCCAGGGCGAGCTGGGCCGCGGTGTCGAGTTCGGCGGGCATGACGAGCCCGGTCACGCAGCCCGTCCGGTCGTCGGCCTCGAAGGCCTCGGCGAGGGCCGCCACCCAGTGGCTGTCGATGACCAGGTCGTCGTCGGCGAAGGCGCAGATCTCGCCGCGGGCGGCGGCCAGTCCGGTGTTCCGGGCGCGGGCCAGGCCGGGGACGGGCTCGCGGAGGTAGCGGACCTGGTCGCGGTAGCGGGTGCGGACGAGTTCGCGGGTGGTGTCGTCGAGCGGCGCGTTGTCGACCACGAGGACCTCGACGTCGGGGTAGTCGGTGCGCAGCAGCGAGTCCAGGCAGCGGCGGAGCGCGCGGGGCCGGTTGCGGGTGCAGATGACCACGGTGACCGTGGGGCGGTCCGCACGCGCCCGGGCGCGGCCGACCCGACGGGGCTGCGCCGCGGGCGTCGCGGTGGAACGGGAGGGAACGCGCAGTTCCCGGTGCGCGGCGTCGACCAGCGCCCGGCGCAGCGTGGCGGGGTCGCCTGCGGTGCCGGTGGCCGTGACCAGACCGAGCGGGTGTCCGTGCAGCCGCACCAACGCCAACACGCGTCCGTCCGGGTCGGCCGGGCCGAGGCCGCCGGGTGAGCGCAGCTCGCCCGGCTCGTCCAGGTCCAGTTCGACGACCCGGACGGGGGTGTAGAGCGAGTCACGGGCGGCAGTGCGCGGGCAGGCTGCTGCGGTACGCCGGTCGACGCCGTTCATCATCGCTCCCCCACCGCAACGGGCGCCGCGGACCGGGCGCCGGGACGCTCGGCGATCAGGGTCCGCAGGACCGCCGGCCGTCGGAGACGGCGTGGAGGTGCGAGCGGCCGCTGCGGCGGGGAAGTTCGAGGCTCGGGACCTCTGCGATGCGCAGGCCCGAGCGGAGGGCGTGTGCGACCATCTCGGCCTCGATCTCGAAGCCCGCGGAGTGCAGGCAGAGTTCGTCGAGGAAGCTGCGGCGGAAGGCGCAGAATCCGTAGCAGAGGTCGGTCAGCACCGTGTGGTAGAGGCGGTTGACGACGGCGAGCAGCACCCGGTTGCCGAGCGAGCGGACGCGGGTGAAGTCCAGCGACCCGCCGCCGGCGATGCAGCGCGAGCCCTTGACGAAGTCGTAGCCGTTGTCGAGGAAGTGCAGGTAGTGGGGGATCTCGCCGGGCCACATCGAGCCGTCGGCGTCCATCATCACGATGTGGTCGCCGGTCGCGGCCGCGAATCCGGTGCGCAGGGCGTTGCCCTTGCCGGGGCCGCTCTGTTCGACGCTGCGCACGTTCGGCAGGATGGACCTGGCCACGGCGACGGTGGCGTCGCTGGAGGCGCCGTCCACGAGGATGACCTCGTCGACGCAGCGCGGGATCTGCTCGAAGACCCACGGGATGTTGCGGGCCTCGTTGAAGGCGGGGATGACCAGGCTGACGGTGTGCCGGGTCGCGAAGTCCCCGGCGCGGCGCATCGGCCGCGGGGTGGTCGCCCGGTCTCCGGCACGGCGCATCGGTCGGCCGAGGTACGCGGGGGACGGCTGTGCGGGGTCGGAAGGCAGGGTGGTGCTCATCGCTCAGGGGCCTCTCGGGAGGCGGAGGGGCACAGATGTGCCCTCGATGGTGGGGAGAGCGAACAGCGACGCGGGCCTGAAAGCCCCCTCCGGCCTCCGTGAGCCCCCCGGCCCCGGCCCCTCAATGCGTCGGTCGTCTCGGGCGCTCGAAGAGCGCCGACGGTCACGCGTGGACTCCCGCTGGAAAGCGGTGCCATTGGAGCCATCATCTGCGCCCGGATCGCACCCCGTCAAGGGGATTTGAAGGGTTTTTTCAGATTTCCGGCTGATATGTCCGCTTCGCCCCGATCCGGGCCGCCAGGTCGACGGCCTCCGGAGCCTCCGGCAGGTTGGCCTCGGCGATCCTGCGGGCGATCTCGCCGGGCCGCACCGGCCGGCCGAAGTGCCAGCCCTGCGCCCAGTCGCAGCCCATCAGCCGGAGCCGCTCGGCGTCCGAACGGTTCTCCACACCCTCCGCGGTGACGGTCAGTCCGAGCGTGTGGGCCAGTGACACCAGGCCGCTGACGATCCGCCAGCCCAGGTGGGTGTCCTTGGCCGGGTCGTGCAGGTCGCCGACGAACGAGCCGGCGATCTTCAGCCCGGAGACCGGAAGGTCGCGCAGATAGGCGAGGTTGGACCAGCCGGTGCCGAAGTCGTCCACGGCCAGGGAGACACCCAGGTCGACCAGGCCGTGCAGCGACTTCAGCGCCTCGTCCTCGGGGCCGACCACGGTCGACTCCGTGATCTCCAACTGGAGCTTGGCCGGCTGCAGTCCGGTCGACCGCAGGATCCGGTCGAGGTCCCCGACCAGCCCGGAGTTGCGCGCCTGACGGACCGCCAGGTTGACGTTGAGCTGCGGCGCCCGGTCGCCGAACCGCTGGACCCAGTCGGCGGCCTGACTGCACGCCTGCTCCAGCACCCAGCGGCCGAGCGGCATGATCAGGCCGGTCTCCTCGGCCGTGCCGACGAACTCCTCCGGGCCGAGCACGCCCAGCTGCGGGTGGCGCCAGCGCACCAGCGCCTCGACGGCGGCGAGCGAGCCGTCCGCGAGGTTGACCAGCGGCTGGTAGTCGATGAAGAACTCACCGCGGTCGAGCGCGGACGGCATCCGCACGGACACCGCGTACCGGCTGACCGCGCGGGCGTTCTCCTTGGGGTCGAACAGCGTCCACCGGCCGCGGCCGGCCTCCTTCGCGCGGTACAGCGTCAGGTCGGCGGCGCGCACCGCCGCACCCGGCGTGGTGGTCGCCACCCGGCGCTCCAGCACACCGACGCTCGCGCCGACCGCCAGCTTGTGGTCGCCGACCATCACCGGCTTCGCCAGCGCGGCCAGCACCGTCTTCGCGGCGGCCACGGCCTCCTGCTCGCCGCGGCAGTTCTCCAGCAGCACCACGAACTCGTCGCCGCCGAGCCGGGCCACCAGGTGCCCGAGCGGGCTCAGGGCGGCCTCCAGCCGGCCGGCCACGGCGGTCAGCAGCTGGTCGCCCATGTCGTGGCCGAGGCTGTCGTTGACCACCTTGAAGCCGTCCAGGTCGACGTAGCACAGGCCGAACCTGGCGCCCGGCTCCGGCTCCTCGAAGAGCCGCTCCAGCCGCTCGAAGAAGGCGGCCCGGTTGGGCAGCCCGGTCAGCGGGTCGTGGGTGGCCTGGTGGCGCAGCCGCTCCTGGAGGCGGTACCGGTCGGTGATGTCCTCCAACATCGCCACCTGGTACTTCGGCACGCCGTCGTCGTCGCGGATCAGCGAGACGGTCAGGTGCGTCCAGACCACCTCGCCGTCCTTGCGGTAGTACGGCTTGTCGAACTGGAGGTACTCCCGGGTGCCGCTGATCAGGTCGCCGTACGCCTCCCAGACGCCCGGGGTGTCCTCCGGGTGGACGAGGTCGCCGACCCGGCGGCCGGCCATCTCCTCCGGGCCGGCCCCGAAGATCTCGCCGAGGGCCCGGTTGACGGCCAGGATGTTGCCCTCGACATCACCGATGCCGATGCCGATCGCGGCACTCTCGAACAGCGCGCGGAAGCGGGCCTCGGACTCGCGCAGGGCCCGCTCGACCTCGTGCCGGGCGGTGTCCGCGGCCAGCCGGATGGCCTCCTGCTCGCGCAGGGTGCGCTCGCGCAGCGCGGCGGCCCAGCCCGCCGCGAAGGCGCCGGCCAGCTGCGCGCCACTGCCCTGGGCGGGGTGGCGGTGCAGGATCTGGACGGCCCGGGCCAGCAGGTCCGGGTCGGTGAAGTGGGCGTCGACCAGCAGCGCACCGGCCCGCTGGGCCGGCCGCGGGTCGAACGGTCGCTGCTGCCGGGAGCGTTCGAGCAGGTCGGTGCACTGCTCCACCAGCCCGTCGAGCACCCGGGGGTGGACGGCTCCGCCGTGGCCGCGCCCGAGCAGGGCCGCCCACTCCTCCCGCAGGTCCGCCGCGCCGCCGGCCGCCGGCCCGTCGCTCACGGGAGGCGCCCGACGCCGGCCACGCCGGTCATCCGCTCCGGGTGCGGGCCGACCGCCGCGGGGTCGTCCGGCCGCCATTCGGGCAGGTAAACGACGCCCGGGGCGACCAGCTCGAAGCCGTCGAAGAGGCTCTCGATGACCGCCATGCTGCGCATGGTGAGCGGCGTCGGGGTCCGGCGGTAGATGTCCTGGTGGGCGCCGGCCTGGTCGGGGCGGCCCTCCAGCGAGGCGTGCGAGAGCGCCAGGTGGCTGCCGGGCGGCAGGGCGTCGCGCAGCGCGGCCACGATCTTGTGGGGGTCGTCGGCGTCCTGCACGAAGTGCAACACGGCGACCAGCAGCACACCGACCGGCTGCCCCTCGGCGAGCAGCGCCTCGACCTCGGGGCGGGAGAGCAGGTCGTCGACGGACCGCACGTCGGCCTCGATCGTGAGGGCCGCCGGGTCGTCGTGGAGCAGTAGCCGGCTGTGGGCCACCGCGACCGGGTCGTTGTCGACGTAGACGACCCGGGACTCCGGGTGGATCGCCCGGGCGATCTCGTGCACCGGCCCGAAGGTGGGGATGCCGGAGCCGATGTCGAGGAAGCGGGTGACCCCGGCCTCACCGAGGAACTGGACCGCACGGCGGAGGAAGGCCCGGTTGGCCCGCATGATCTGCGGCAGCTCCGGCCAGAGCTCCACCGCCCGGCGGGCCGTTCGGCGGTCGGCCTCGAAATTGTGCGAGCCGCCGAGGTAGTAGTCGTACATCCGGGCCGCGTTGGGCTTCTCGAGATCCGTTCCGGCGGGCACCCAGTTCGGTTGCCGTGTCACGGCACCCTCCGGCTCGGTAAAAGACAATAGCTCCCCCTGATTTTCCTATGATCTGATCTTCCTTGCAAGCGGAACCGGCGATCCCCGCTCCGCTGTCCGGGCGGCCGCCGCGCCGGGACCGCGCGGCAGGCGGAACCGCCGCCGAGCTGCGCAGAATGGTCGTGATGGCCGGACGAATCGAGGACTACGCCCTGATCGGGGACCTCCAGACCGCCGCCCTCGTCGGCAGGGACGGCTCGGTGGACTGGCTCTGCCTGCCCCGCTTCGACTCCCCGAGCTGCTTCGCGGGCCTGCTCGGTGACGGACGGTACGGGGCGTGGCGGATCGCACCCGTCGGCGCGGACACCTGCACGCGGCGTCAGTACCGCGGTGACAGCCTCGTCCTGGAGTCGATCTGGGCGACCGCCGACGGCACCGTCCGGGTCACCGACTTCATGCCGCACCGCGACCGGGTCCCGCAACTGCTGCGCATCGTCGAGGGCATCACCGGCACCGTGCGGATGCGCGGCGAACTGCGGCTGCGCTTCAACTACGGCCGGGTGGACCCCTGGGTGCGCCGCACCGAGCACCACCGGGTCGCCGTCGCCGGCCCGGACTCGGCCTGGCTGCGCGTGCCGCCCGGCATCCACACCTACGGCCAGGACGGCACCACCGCCTCCGACTTCACCGTCCGGGCCGGTGACCAGGTCCCGTTCCTGCTGACCTGGCAGCCCTCCCACCTGCAGTCCACGCCCCGGACGGACCCGGCCCTCGCCCTCACCCGCACGCTCGACACCTGGCAGTCGTGGGCCGCCGGATGCCGCTACCGGGGCGAGTGGCAGCAGGCCGTGCTGAGGTCCCTGATCACCCTCAAGGCGCTGGCCTACGAGCCCACCGGCGGGATCGTCGCCGCGCCCACCGCCTCGCTGCCCGAGTCGATCGGCGGCGTCCGCAACTGGGACTACCGCTTCTGCTGGCTGCGCGAC
Organism: Kitasatospora paranensis; assembly: GCF_039544005.1. Taxonomy (NCBI): domain Bacteria; kingdom Bacillati; phylum Actinomycetota; class Actinomycetes; order Kitasatosporales; family Streptomycetaceae; genus Kitasatospora; species Kitasatospora paranensis. The sequence goes on along the minus strand of NZ_BAABKV010000001.1, from coordinate 6,694,792 downwards.
TCCAGCATGACGCTCTCCGCCCTGCTGCGCGGCGGCTTCCGCGAGGAGGCCGCGGCCTGGCGCAAGTGGCTGCTGCGGGCGATCGCCGGCGACCCGGGCGACCTGCAGGCCGTGTACGGCGTCGCCGGGGAGCGCGGGCTGCCCGAGACCGAGGCCGACTGGCTCCCCGGCTACCGGAGTTCGGCCCCGGTGCGGTTCGGCAACGCGGCCGTCCGCCAGCTCCAGCTCGACGTCTACGGCGAGGTGGTGGACACCCTGCACCTGGCACTGGAGGCCGGAATCCCGATGGAGCGTCAGGTCTGGAGCCTGCTGCGGACCTTGATGGCCTTCCTGGAGCAGCACTGGTCGGAGCCGGACGAGGGGCTGTGGGAGGTGCGCGGCGGCCGGCGGCACTTCGTGCACTCCAAGGTGATGGCCTGGGTGGCCGCCGACCGCGCCCTGAAGATGGCCGAACTGACCGGCCTGCCCGCACCGGTGGACCGCTGGCGGGCTATGCGCGACGCCGTGCACGCCGATGTCTGCGAGCACGGCTACGACTCCCGCCGCGGGGTGTTCGTCCAGGACTACGGCGGTACGGCGCTCGACGCCGCGACGCTGTTCGTGGTGAAGAGCGGCTTCCTGCCGCCGGACGACCCGCGGGTGGTCCGCACGGTCGAGGCCGTGCAGAGCGGGCTCGACCACGGGGGCCTGATCCGCCGCTACTCCACCGACGCCGCCCCGGACGGCCTCCGCGGGCCCGAGGGCGCCTTCCTGGCCTGCTCGTTCTGGCTCGCGGACGCGCTCGGCGCGCTCGGCCGCAAGGACGAGGCCCGGACGCTGTTCACCCGGGTGCTCGCACTCGGCAACGACCTGGGGCTGCTGGCCGAGGAGTGGGATCCGCACGAGGGATGCCAACTCGGCAACATGCCGCAGGCGTTCAGCCATGTGGCGCTGGTCAATTCGGCGTACGAACTGGCCGGCTCCTGAGCCGGCCGCCACCGGAACGCCGGAGGGCGGCCGCCCCCACCGCCGTGGGGTCGGCCGCCCGGTCCCGCGGCCCGCACCGGTGGTGCGGGCCGCGGAGGTGTCGGCTGGTGCCGGGAATCAGCTCGCGGTGCAGGTGAGCGTCGGAACGGCGTTGGCGCCCGAGTTGCTCGCGCCGAAGCCGAAGCTGGTGTTGCCGCCGGCCGCGACCGCGCCGTTGTAGCCCGCGTTGGTGACGGTCACCGACTGGCCCGACTGGGCGAGGGTGCCGTTCCACAGGTTGGTGATCTGCTGGCTGCCGCCGAAGGTCCAGGTGACCTTCCAGCCGGAGATCGCGGTGGTGCCGGTGTTGGTGACGGTGACGTTGGCGTTGAAGCCCGCGCCCCAGTCGCTGGAGACCGTGTAGGTCGCGGTGCAGCCGGCGCCGGTGCCGCCGGAGGAGGCGGAGGTGGTGACGGAGAGCGCCGCCGAGGCCGCCGAGACGTTGCCCGCCGCGTCCTTCGCCTTGACGGTGTAGCTGTACGCCGTGGAGGCGGTCAGACCCGTGTCGGTGAAGCTCGTGGTGGTCGAGGAGCCCGCCAGGGTGGTGCCCCGGTAGATGTCGTAGCCGGTGACGCCGACGTTGTCGGTCGAGGCCGTCCAGGAGAGCGAGACGCTGGTCGCGGTCTTGGCCGAGGAGGCCAGGCCGGTCGGAGCGGTCGGCGCCGTGGTGTCGGTGGTGCCACCCGCGGAGGTGGTGACGGAGAGCGCCGCCGAGGCCGCCGAGACGTTGCCCGCCGCGTCCTTCGCCTTGACGGTGTAGCTGTACGCCGTGGAGGCGGTCAGACCCGTGTCGGTGAAGCTCGCGGTGGTCGAGGAGCCGACCAGGGTGGTGCCCCGGTAGATGTCGTAGCCGGTGACGCCGACGTTGTCGGTCGAGGCCGTCCAGGAGAGCGAGACGCTGGTCGCGGTCTTGGCCGAGGAGGCCAGGCCGGTCGGAGCGGTCGGCGCCGTGGTGTCGGTGGTGCCACCGCCGCCGTTGACCGGCGGGTAGGCGTTGGCCAGCAGCTGCTGGAACTGCGCGGAGAACCAGTCACCCGCGAGCGGCGAGTTCGCCAGCGCGCCGGTCAGGTTGTTGCCGTTGCGACCGTTGCCCGTGTAGGTCGGGTCGCACATCCGGTCGAAGCCCTTGCCCTGGTCGTTCGCGATGGCCTGGCTCGCGCCGTCCGACTCGCCCGGGGCTTGGCCCACACGTACGCGTCGATGCCGGTCGCGGGCGCGGCGGTGGGCCGCTCGCCGAGACCCGCACCGCTCTGGTTGCACCAGTTGCCGGCGTGGATGCGGCGGTCGATGCGGCCGCCGTTGACGTAGTCGTCCACGGAGGTCAGCGGGCCCGCGGCGGTCGGACGGGCGGTGCCGCCCCAGCCGTTGCGGGAGGTGTCGATCAGCATGCCGATGTTCGAGTTGAAGCCCTGGCCGATCAGGTTGGTGCGCAGCGCCTGGGCATAGCTCAGCTCGTCGACGTACTGGTTCCAGTCGACCCACTTGGACTGGCGCACGGTGGTGCCGTTGACCGAGTCGGTGACCTTGAAGTTCGGCTCCGTCAGGGCGCTGTAGTTCGCGGTGTTGACGATGAAGCCGGTGACGTCGTTCACGGTGGCGCCGCCGGTGGTGGCGGCCTTCTTGAACTCCTGGGCGGCGGGGGTCATGTTGCTGTCCCAGCCGAGCCAGCCGTGGTGCGCGGCGTCGATGTAGTTGTAGACGTTCGAGAGCGCACCGAGGGTGTGCAGCGCGTAGCCGACGCCTGCCTCGTAGTTGCCGTTCGCCTTCATGGTGGCGCAGGCGTCGGTGGATCCGGCGGTGCCGCCGGCGTTGGTCACCAGGTTCGGCAGCGAGTCGGGCTCGATGACGTTGACGATCCGCAGGTTGGCGTAGGCCGGGTCCGCGAGGATCGCCGCGATCGGGTCGATGTACTGCGTCTTGTACTTGTCGATCTCGGTGGCGCCGAGTTCGCCGTTGGAGGCGAGGGCGGCACAGTCGCGGCCGGGCAGGTCGTAGATGACCAGCTGGACGAGGTTCGCGCCCTGGGCGACGGCGGCGTCCAGGTGGGCCTTGAGGCCACGGGCCGCGGAGGAGCCGGAGATGGCGGCGATGCGGTCCAGCCAGACGAAGGTCGGCTGGTTGGAGACGGCCGAACCACCGGGCTCGGCGGCGGCCTTCGCCGACCAGTCCGGGTTCACGTAGACCTTGGCGCCGGTGTACGGGTTGTCCAGCTTGGTGGCGGCCGAGGCCGTCGAAGCGGCCGCGAGGGGCACGACGGCGGCGGCAACGACCGCGGATGCGGCCGCGGCCGTGCGCAGGCGCTTGAACAGGGGGATGGCACGGACGGGATCCTTTCGGGTGGGGGACGGACCCAGAAGTGCAGTGCAGTATGTGGGAGCGCTCCCACTTATTTGACACTCGACGATGCGTCGATGGTGCGGCTCTTGGGGGTGCTTGACGGATCGTCGGAGCGGCGGCGACCACGCCCCACGCTGCGGGGCAGTCCCTGAGCTCACGCATATCAAGCCATGAAGGCGGAGCCTCGTCAAGGACTCTGACAGACTTCAACTCCTGAATCCCACATGGTTCGTGGGAGCGCTCCCCTTTCAATCCTGACCGCTCGGCGAGCCTCCGCCCGGCGCGCCGCGCGGCCCTTCCTCCAAGCACCGAACGCGGCCGCACCGCCCTGACGAGCCGTCATCAGGCCCTTCGCTCCCGTAGCGTGGCCGGTGGGAGCGCACGTCGCAGCCGTCCGGAGGGAGCAGCCGTGCTGGAGCCGTTCGACCGCAGCGGGACGGGCAGCAGCAAGTGGGCCCGGGCGGGCGCCGGGCGGATCCCGCTCGGACTCGCCGACCTGGACCTGCCCGGCCCGCCCGCGATCGGCGCGGCCCTGGCCGCCCGGGCCTGCCACCCCGCGTACGGGTACACGGTGGCCGACCCGGACGGCCGGGCGCTGGTGGCGGACTGGTACCGCCGGCGGCACGGCGTCGCGGTGGATCCCGACTGGGTGCTGCTGCTGCCGTTCGGGCCCAGGACGGCGCTGCGGCTGCTGCTGACGGCGGCAGGCACGGCGGGCCCGGGACGGCCGGTGGTGACGGCGGACCCGGAGTGGGGCGGCTTCGCCGGGCTGTGCGCGGCGGCCGGGCTGCCGCTGCGCCGGGTGCCGCTGGAGCCGTCCGGCGGGGGCTACCGGCTGCCGGTGGCGGCGTTCGCCGCCCTGCGGCCGGGCGCCCTGCTGCTGAGCAGCCCGCACAACCCCTCCGGGCGGCTCTGGACGGCCCCGGAGGTCCGGGCGCTGGCCGGCATCGCGGCCGCCGAGGGCGGGCTGCTGGTCTCGGACGAGGTGCACGCCGACCTCGTGCACCCCGACCACGGGCTGCGGCACCCGGTGGCGGTGGCGGTGGCCGGGGAGGCCGCGCTGCACACCGTGACCCTGGGCTCGGTCGGCAAGACCTTCAACACCTCCGGGATCCCGAGCTGCTGGGCCCTGGTGCCGGACGCGGCGCTGCGCGGGCGGCTGCTGGAGGTGATGGCCGGGTACGGCCTGTGGGAGGGCGGGCTGCTGGAGCAGGTGGTGCAGCGGGCGGCGCTGGGCGAGGGCGAGGAGTGGCTGGAGGGGCTGCTGCGGCACCTGGTGGCCGCCCGGGAGATGGCGCTGGCGGCGCTCGGGCCGGCCGTCGTGGTGCGTCCGCAGGCGTCGTACCTGCTGTGGCTGGACGCGGCGGCACTGGGTCTGCCACCCGAACGGGCGAGGGCCACGGCGATGACGGAGCGTGATGTCGAGCTGTCGGACGGGATCGACTTCGGACCGGGCGGCCGCGGTGGCCTGCGGCTGAACTACGGCTTGCCGCTCACCGTCCTGTCGACGGCACTCGCTCGATTGACGCGCACATGACATGCCTTGACCTGCGTGAAGCGGCGGCGATGTTTGACGCGTAGCAGACTGAGCAGGAAAGACCGGGCCGCAATCGCGAACCGAGGGATGGTGAGTCCGGTGATACCAGTCCACCTGCAGTGCACCGCCGATCTGCCGGTGCCGACACCGAGCGTGACACCGCTGACCGAGGCATCCGCCGAGACCCACCTGGCCGGCATCTGCTTCAAGATCGGGCCACCCGCCCTGGTGGGCGTCGAGGCCGAGTGGTTCGTCCACGACACCCGATGTCCGGAGGCACCGGTCGACCCGGCGCGCACGGCCGCCGCACTGGCGGCCCTCCCGGACCACCCCGACGGGCCGCGGTTCCCCGCCGGCTCCCGCTTCACCCGCGAACCGGGCGGCCAGGTCGAGCTCAGCTCCCGGCCCTCCCCTCCCCCGCCGACTGCGCCGAGGACCTCCGGCGCGACCAGGCCGCCCTGCGCACCGCACTCGCCGCCGAGGGGCTCCGGCTGACCGGCACCGGCACCGACCCGCTGCGGCGCGAACGCCGGATGCTCGCCGAACACCCCCGGTACCGGGCCATGGAGACCTTCTTCGACCGGTCCGGGCCCTGGGGCCGGATCATGATGACCGGCACCGCCTCCGTCCAGGTCAACGTGGACGCGGGCACCGAGCCCGCCGTGGCCGCCCGCTGGCACCTCCTCCACCGGCTCGGGCCGGTGCTGGTCGCCGCGTTCGCCAACTCCCCGCTGCTGGACGGCCGGCCGACCGGGTTCCGGTCCAGCCGCCAGGTGGTGTGGTCCCGGATGGACCCGAGCCGCACGCTCGCCCCGCCCGCCGACGGCGACCCCCGGGAGGCCTGGGCGCGGTACGTGCTGGACGCCGAGGTGCTCTGCGTCCGCCGCCCCGACCCGGTGCCCTGGACGGCGCCCGCCGGGCTGACCTTCCGCGACTGGCTGCGCGGCGCCGGTGAGCGCCCGGCCACCCTCGCGGACCTGGAGTACCACCGCACCACGCTGTTCCCGCCCGTCCGGCCCCGCGGCCACCTGGAGCTGCGGATGATCGACGCCCAGCCCGGCGACGGCTGGCTCGTGCCGCTCGCCCTGGTCACCGCGCTCCTGGACGACCCGGAGGCGGCCGACGCCGCGTCCGCCGCCGTGGAGCCGCTCGGCCGGGGCAAGCCGCCCGCCGCCCCGCGCAACAGCCTCTGGCGACGGGCCGCCACCCACGCCACCGCCGACCCCGAGCTGCGCCGGGCCGCCCTCGGCTGCTTCGCCGCCGCCGAACGGGCGCTGGCCCGCCGCCCGGGCACCGAACCGCTGCGACGCGCCCTGACCGACTACGCCGAGCGCTACCCCGCACGCGGCCGCTGCCCCGCCGACGACCAGCTGGACGCCGTACGGGCCGGCCGCCGCCCCGCCGTCGAGGAGGACGCACCGTGCTGAACGCCGACCGCACCGACCCGGCGCTGCTGCGCGAGCTGATCGCCGCCGAGCTGGAGTCCGCCCGCGCCCGCACCGCCGGCCTGACCGACTGCCTGGACGAGCCCGACCTGACGGCGCAGCACTCACCACTGATGTCCCCGCTGGTGTGGGACCTCGCGCACATCGGCAACCAGGAGGAGCTCTGGCTGCTGCGCAACGTCGGCGGCCGGGACCCGATGCACCCGGAGATCGACCCGCTGTACGACGCGTTCGAACACCCCCGGGCCGAGCGGCCGAGCCTGCCGCTGCTGCCGCCCGCCGAGGCCCGCCGCTACGCCCACGAGGTGCGCGGCCGGGTGCTCGACCTGCTGGAGGCCAGCCCGCTGGAGGGCGCGCCACTGCTGGACGCCGGCTTCGCCTTCGGCATGATCGCCCAGCACGAGCAGCAGCACGACGAGACCATGCTCGCCACCCACCAGCTGCGCGCGGGCGCAGCCGTCCTGGCCGCTCCCCCGCCCCCTGCGGCACCGGCCGATGCGACCGGCCTTCCGGCCGAAGTCCTGGTGCCGGCCGGGCCGTTCACCATGGGCACCGACACCGAGCCGTGGGCACTGGACAACGAGCGGCCGGCCCACCGGGTCGACCTGCCCGCCTACTGGCTGGACACCGCGCCCGTCACCAACGGCGCCTACCAGGCCTTCATCGCCGACGGCGGGTACGACGACCCGCGCTGGTGGACGCCGCAGGGCTGGGAGCACCGGACGAACGCCGGGCTCGGCGCCCCGCTGTTCTGGAGCCGCGACGGCGACCAGTGGCTGCGCCGGCGCTTCGGCGGCACCGAGCCGGTGCCCGCCGACGAACCGGTGCTGCACGTCAGCTGGTACGAGGCGGACGCCTACGCGCGCTGGGCCGGGCGGCGGCTGCCGACCGAGGCCGAGTGGGAGAAGGCCGCCCGCCACGATCCGGCGAGCGGCCGCTCCCGCCGCTTCCCGTGGGGCGACGCGGCGCCCGGCCCCGAGCACGCCAACCTCGGCCAGCGGCACCTGCAGCCGGCCCCGGCCAGCGGCTACCCCGCGGGTCAGGCGCCCTGCGGCGCCCGGCAGCTGATCGGCGACGTCTGGGAGTGGACGGCGAGCGACTTCCTGCCCTACCCCGGCTTCCGGGCCTGGCCGTACAAGGAGTACTCGGAGGTGTTCTTCGGGCCCGAGTACAAGGTGCTGCGGGGCGGCTCGTTCGCGGTGGCGCCGGTCGCCTGCCGGGGCACCTTCCGCAACTGGGACTACCCGGTCCGCCGGCAGATCTTCGCCGGCTTCCGCACCGCCCGCGACCAGGAGGGCGCCTGATGTGCCGCCATCTCGCCTACCTGGGCGAGCCGCTGGCCCCCGGCGCGGTGCTGGCCGAGCCGCCGTACGCGCTGGTGCACCAGTCCTGGGCGCCCCGCCGCCAACGGTACGGCACGGTCAACGCGGACGGCTTCGGCCTCGGCTGGTACGCCGACGGCGACGAGCGGCCGGCCCGCTACCGCAGGGCCGGGCCGGTCTGGGCCGACGAGGCCTTCGCCGACCTGGCCCGGGTGGTGCGCACCCGGGCCCTGCTGGCCGCCGTCCGCTCCGCCACCGCGGGCTGCGCCCCCGGCGAGGCGGCGGCCGCGCCCTTCACCGACGGACGCCGGCTGTTCAGCCACAACGGCGCACTGCCCGGCTGGCCCGCGGCGTACGGACCGCTGGCCGCCACGCTGCCCGCCGCCGAGCTGATGGCGCTGGAGGCGCGCAGCGACTCGGCCCTGCTCTGGGCGCTGGTGCAGGCCCGACTGCAGGCCGGCGCGGAGCTCGGCGAGGCGCTCGCCGACACCGTCCGGGAGGCCGCGAAGTACGGCCCGGCCCGGCTGAACCTGCTCCTGACCGACGGCTCCTCGATCGCCGCGACCGCGTGGGGCGACACGCTGTTCCACCGGTCCGGCCCGGGCGTCGTGGTCGCCTCCGAGCCGTACGACGACGCCCCCGGCTGGACCGAGGTCCCCGACCGGAGCCTGCTGCTCGCCACCCCGGCGGGCATCACCGTCCATCCCATCGACAGCCCCGACGCGTAAGGACGACACGCCGTGAGCACCTACGACCTGACCCGCCTGCTGCCCGCCGACCACTTCAGCCACGCGCTACGCCACGACGTGCGCAGCGGCCTGACGGCGAGTCCCAAGTGGCTGCCGCCGAAATGGTTCTACGACGCGCGGGGCAGCGAGCTGTTCGAGGAGATCACCCGGCTGCCCGAGTACTACCCGACCCGGGCCGAGCGGGAGATCCTGACCGCGCGGGCCGCCGAGATCGCCGTGCTGACCAAGGCCAGGACGCTGGTGGAGCTCGGGTCCGGGTCCTCCGAGAAGACCCGGCTGCTGCTGGACGCCCTGCGCGGCCTGGGCACGCTGGAGACGTACGTGCCGGTGGACGTCAGCGAGAGCGCGCTGGACGCGGCCGGGCACGCGCTGACCGCCGAGTACCCGGGGCTCGCGGTGCACGCCGTGCTGTCCGACTTCACCAAGGGGCTCGGGCTGCCGCCGCGCGGCGGGCCGCGCCTGGTGGCCTTCCTGGGCGGGACGCTCGGCAACTTCCTCCCCGAGGAGCGGGCCGCCTTCCTGCGCACCCTGCGGGGCGCGCTGGAGCCGGGCGACGCCCTGCTGCTGGGCACCGACCTGGTGAAGGACCCGGCGGTGCTGGTGGCCGCGTACGACGACGCGGCCGGCGTCACGGCGGAGTTCAACAAGAACGTGCTGAACGTGCTGGACCGCGAGCTGGACGCCGACTTCGACCCGGACGCCTTCGAGCACGTGGCGCTCTGGGACGCGGACCGGGAGTGGATCGAGATGCGGCTGCGGTCGCGGCGGGCGCAGACCGTGAAGATCCCGGCGCTGGACCTGCCGGTGCACTTCGACGCAGGCGAGGAGCTGCGGACGGAGGTGTCCGCGAAGTTCCGCCGCGAGCGGGTGGCCGACGAGCTGGCGGCGGCCGGCCTGCGGCTGACCGAGTGGTGGACGGACGGCTCCGGGCGCTTCGGGCTGTCCCTCGCCACGCCCGTCTGACCGGCCCCCGGGGGCCGCTCAATCCTTCGATCAATGAAGTCAGTGATCGACGTTTTGTCCCATCTATCGGATCCTGCGTACAAGTGATGAAGAGAAGCGGGTTACGATCTCGACGCCTCTCTCAGTGTTGAGTACCCAGGAGTCCGATCGTGAGCGTCACCCGAGAACCCGCAGCGGAGCGTGCCCAGGCCGCCCCCGACCGACTGGGGTTCGTGGTCTTCATCACGGCCGCGGCCGCCCTCGGCGGCTTTCTGTTCGGCTACGACAGCTCGGTGATCAACGGCGCCGTCTCCGGCATCCAGGACCGGTTCGGGATCGGGGACGGCGCCACCGGGCTGATCGTCTCCTCCGCGCTGCTCGGCTCCGCGGTCGGCGCGGCGCTCGCCGGCCGGTTCGCCGACCGGTACGGCCGCATTCGGGTCATGAAGGCGGCCGCCGTGCTGTTCGCGGTCAGTGCGGTCGGCTCCATGCTGCCGTTCGCCGCCTGGGACCTCGCCTGCTGGCGGGTGCTCGGCGGCGCCGCGATCGGCATCGCCTCGGTGATCGCCCCCACCTACATCGCGGAGGTGGCACCGACCGGGTACCGCGGCCGGCTGGCCTCCTTCCAGCAGGCCGCGATCGTGCTCGGCATCGCGATCTCCCAGCTGGTGAACTGGCTGCTGGCGGACGCCGCCGGCGGTGACACCCGTGGCACGCTGCTCGGGCTGGAGGCCTGGCAGTGGATGCTCGGCATCTGCGTCGTCCCGGCGGTGGTCTACTTCGTGCTGGCGGCGGCGATCCCCGAGTCGCCGCGCTTCCTGATCTCGGCCGGCCGGCTGGACGAGGCCCGCAGGGTGCTGCGCGAGGTCGAAGGCGAGCAGGCCGACACCGAGGGCCGGATCGCCGAGATCCGGGGCCTGATCGCCTCGGACCACCGGCCGCGCTTCCGCGACCTGCTGGGCGGCCGGGCCGGCCTGCTGCCGATCGTCTGGGTCGGCATCGGGCTGTCGGTGTTCCAGCAGCTGGTCGGCATCAACGTGATCTTCTACTACTCGTCGATCCTCTGGCAGTCCGTCGGCATCGACCAGAGCAACTCGCTGCTGATCAGCTTCGTCGGCTCGGTGATCAACATCGCCGGCACCGTGGTCGCCGTCCTGCTGGTCGACCGGATCGGCCGCAAGCCGCTCGCCCTGATCGGCTCGGCCGGCATGGCGGTCAGCCTGGGCGCCGCCGCCTGGGCGTTCTCCTCGGCGACCGGCAGCGGCGACAACGTCACGCTGCCCGACCTCCAGGGCACGGTGGCACTGGTGGCCGCCAACCTCTTCGTGCTGTTCTTCGCGCTCTCCTGGGGCGTGGTGGTCTGGGTCATGCTCGGCGAGATGTTCCCCAACCGGATCCGGGCCGCCGCGCTGTCGGTGGCGGCATCCGCGCAGTGGGTGGCGAACTGGGCGATCACCGTGTCGTTCCCGGCGATGTCCCGCTGGAACCTGTCGGCGACCTACGCGGTCTACGCGGCGTTCGCCCTGCTGTCGATCCCCTTCGTGGCCCGCTTCATGAAGGAGACCAAGGGCGTCCGGCTGGAGGACATGGGCTGACCGCCCGAGCGGCAGCACAGGTCCACGAGGGCGCCCGCCGCACGGCGGGCGCCCTCGTGCGCGTCGGGCCACCCTAGCGCCGTTGGGCTCGGGCGTAGGGCCGATTCGCACACTCTGCGCGCCCGCCCGGACACATCCGGTACCCATGGATCCGGGAGGGATGTGTCCTTGATCTTCAGCCGCATTCGCACGCGCAGACCCGCCGCCACCGCCGGGGCCTGCCCCTACGCCCACCAGCACGCCGCACCGCCCGCGCCGCCCGCGCCGCCCGAGCCGACGGCCGGGTCGGTCGCGGGACTGGCGGTCGCCTTCGTCCGCCAGTACCACCGGGAGCACCCCGCGGCCGGCGACCCGGCGGACCGGGTCCGCCAGGTCCTCGCCGACCTCGAACGCACCGGCGGCTACCGGCACACCCCCGACGAGCTCGCCTTCGGCGCCCGGGTCGCCTGGCGCAACGCGGCGCGCTGCATCGGCCGGCTCTACTGGCAGAGCCTGGTGGTGCGCGACCTGCGGCACGTCGAGGATCCCGACGCCGTCGCCGAGGCCTGCTTCGACCACCTGCGGGCCGCCACCAACGGCGGCCGGATCCGGCCCACCATCACCGTCTTCGCCCCCGACCGGCCCGGCCGGCCGGCCGCGCGGATCCTCAACCAGCAGCTCGTCCGGTACGCCGGCTACCGCGAGGCCGACGGCGGCTGGACGGGCGACCCGGCCGGCGGCGACCTGGCCGCGCGGGCCCGGGCACTCGGCTGGAAGAGCGGCGGCGAGCGGTTCGACGTCCTGCCGCTGCTCGTCCAGACCGGGCCCGGCAGCGAACCCCGCTGGTACGAGGTGCCCGACGACGCCGCCCTCCAGGTGCCGCTGACCCACCCCGAGCACCGCTGGTTCGGCGCCCTCGGGCTGCGCTGGTACGCGGTGCCCGCGATCAGCGACATGACGCTGGAGATCGGCGGGATCCGCTACCCGGCGGCGCCGTTCAACGGCTGGTACATGGGCACCGAGATCGGCGCCCGCAACCTCGCCGACGCCGACCGCTACGCCATGCTCGCCGCCGTCGCCGACCGCCTCGGGCTCGACACCTCCAGCGACCGGACGCTCTGGCGCGACCGCGCCCTGGTCGAGCTCAACATCGCCGTCCTGCACTCCTTCCAGGCCGCCGGCGTGACCATCGCCGACCACCACACCGAGTCCGAGCGGTTCCTGCGGCACATCGCGCGCGAGCGCCGGCTCGGGCGGCCCACCCCCGCCGACTGGAGCTGGATCGTGCCGCCCGTCTCCGGCGGCCTGACACCCGTCTACCACCGCTACTACGACCCGGTGGACCCGGCCCAGCGGCCCGCCTTCCTGGCCCGGCCGCCCTGGTGACCCGCCGTCCGAAATCCGGTGGCGCATCGGCTGCGGCGCCATGACAATGCGCGGGTGGACGACAGCGCAGCACGTACGGTGACAGCAGTGGTGACCCTCGACGGCGAACGCCTGGGGCAGGTCGGGCCGTTCCCGGTGCCGACCGCCCGCTGGCAGGACGTGGCACCGGTCGCCCGGGAGCTGGAGCAGCGGCTCGAGGTGCCCGTGCTGGTGCTGCGGCTGGTCGGGGCGTCCGGCGGCGAGGGCTGCTCGGGCGGGCACGTCGTCTACCACGCCGAGGCAGTACAACGCCCTGAACTCCCCCTCGCGGACGGCACCGTCCAGCTCACCGAGGACCCGCTGCGCGCCGCCTGGGCGCGGGCCGACGGGCTGCGGGCCGCCCTGGACTGGGCCGGCGCCACGCTGCGGGTGGCCGGGCGCCCGGCCACCGGCCCGGTCGAGCAGCTGCGCACCTGGAACCTCTCCGGGCTGGTGCGCATCCCCACCGCGGACGGGCCGGTCTGGCTGAAGACCACGCCGCCGTTCGGGGCGGACGAGGCCGGGCCGATCGCCCTGATCGCCTCGGTGGACGGCGGGCTCGTCCCGACCGTGCTCGGTTCGGCACCGGGCCAGCTGCTGCTCGACCACGTCCCCGGCGTGGACTGCTGGGGGCTGCCGGACGACGCGATGCTGGGCGCGGTGGCCCGGACGGTAGCGGCCCAGGCCCGGCTGGCCGGCGTGACCGACCACGGCCTGCGCGACGGCTCGCCGCACCGGCTCGCCGAGCAGGTCGCGCTGCTGCTGCCGCGGATCGACGCGCTGACCGCGGACGAGCGCACCGCCGCGCAGCGCCTCCTCGACCGGCTGCCCGACCGGATCGCCGCACTGGAGGCCTGCGGGCTCCCGGAGACCCTGGTGCACGGCGACTTCCACCCGGGCAACTGGCGCGCGGACGGCGAGCGCACGGTGGTGGTGGACTTCTCCGACGCCCACCACGGCCATCCGGCCTTCGACGGCCTGCGACCGCGGGCCTTCCTCCGCCCCGAGCGCTGGGCGGACGTGCGCGCGGTGTGGGCCGGCGCCTGGTCGGCGGCGGTGCCGGGGTCGGACCCGCTGCGCGCGCTCGACCTCGCGCGGCCGCTGATGCACCTGGCGTACGCGGTGCGGTACCAGGAGTTCCTGGACGGCATCGAGCTCAGCGAGCGGGTCTACCACGAGGACGACCCGGCCGACGAAGTCCGCCGGGCGCTCGCGGCCGCCGCGCAGGACACCGCCGGGTAGGGCCGGTCCGACACCCTCCGCACGCGGCACGGCCGACCGTCCGGTCAGGAATCGAGAAGCACGGGCCCCGCGGCGCCGATAGCGTGGCGGCCATGGGCCTCACCGGCACCGGGCCGTCCCCGGCGCCGGTGGGCGGCGGCCGGGCGGCACCGGCGAGGGCGGCACCGGCGGGGGCGGCGAGGGCGGCCCCCGCCCGACAGAGGGAGACACCGAAGAGCATGGCCACGAGGACCAGGACGCACGCGCCCGAGCCGCACGTCGCCGACAGCCACGACATGATCCGGGTGCACGGGGCGCGCGAGAACAACCTCAAGGACGTCAGCATCGAGATCCCGAAGCGGCGGCTGACGGTGTTCACCGGCGTCTCCGGCTCGGGCAAGAGCTCGCTGGTGTTCAACACGATCGCCGCCGAGTCGCAGCGGCTGATCAACGAGACCTACAGCGCCTTCGTGCAGGGGTTCATGCCGACGCTGGCCCGGCCCGAGGTCGACGTGCTGGACGGCCTGACCACCGTGATCACCGTGGACCAGCAGCGGATGGGTGCCGATCCGCGCTCCACCGTCGGCACCGCCACCGATGCCAACGCGATGCTGCGCATCCTGTTCAGCCGGCTCGGGCAGCCGCACATCGGTCCGCCCAGCGCGTACGCCTTCAACGTCCCCTCCGTCCGGGCGAGCGGGGCCATCACGGTCGAGCGCGGCAACAGCACCACGGTGAAGGCGACGTTCAACCGCACCGGCGGCATGTGTCCGCGCTGCGAGGGCCGGGGCACCGTCTCCGACATCGACCTCACCCAGCTCTACGACGACTCCAAGTCGCTCGCCGAGGGGGCGATCAGCGTGCCCGGCTACAGGGGCGGCGGCTGGAACCACCGGCTGTACGCCGAGTCGGGCCTGGTCCCCGCGGACAAGCCGATCCGCGCGTACACCAAGAAGGAGCTGCACGCCTTCCTGCACCACGAGCCGGTCCGGATGAAGATCGCGGGCATCAACATGACCTACGAGGGTCTGATCCCGCGGATCCAGAAGTCGATGCTGTCCAAGGACCGGGAGGGGATGCAGCCGCACATCCGGGAGTTCGTGGACCGCGCGGTCACCTTCACCACCTGCCCCGAGTGCGACGGCACCCGGCTCAGCGAGGGCGCCCGGTCGTCGAGGATCGGGAAGATCAGCATCGCCGACGCCTGCGGGATGCAGATCAGCGACCTGGCCGACTGGGTCCGCGGCCTGGCCGAGCCCTCGGTGGCGCCGCTGGTCACCGCGCTGCAGCAGACCCTCGACTCGTTCGTGGAGATCGGCCTCGGCTATCTCGCGCTCGACCGGCCCGCGGGCACCCTGTCGGGCGGCGAGGCGCAGCGCGTCAAGATGATCCGCCACCTCGGCTCGTCGCTCACCGACACCACCTACGTCTTCGACGAGCCCACCGCGGGCCTGCACCCGCACGACATCCAGCGGATGAACGAACTCCTGCTGCGGCTGCGGGACAAGGGCAACACGGTGCTCGTCGTGGAGCACAAGCCGGAGACGATCGCGATCGCCGACCACGTCGTCGACCTCGGCCCCGGCGCCGGTACGGGGGGCGGTACGGTCTGCTTCGAGGGCACCGTCGAGGGGCTGCGCAAGGGCGGCACCACCACCGGCCGGCACTTCGACGACCGGGCCTCGCTCAAGGCGGCGGTGCGCCGGCCCACCGGCGCGCTGGAGGTCCGCGGCGCGGCGGCGAACAATCTGCGCGACGTCGACGTCGACATCCCGCTCGGAGTGCTGGCCGTCGTGACCGGTGTCGCCGGCTCGGGCAAGAGCTCGCTGGTGCACGGGTCGGTGGTCAAGGGCCCGCTGGGAGCCGAGCAGGGCGTGGTCTCGGTCGACCAGAGCCCGATCCGCGGCTCGCGGCGGAGCAACCCCGCGACGTACACCGGGCTGCTGGACCCGATCCGCAAGGCGTTCGCGAAGGCCAACGGCGTGAAGCCGGCGCTGTTCAGTGCCAACTCGGAGGGCGCCTGCCCCACCTGCAACGGCGCCGGCGTCGTCTACACCGACCTGGCGATGATGGCCGGTGTTGCCACCACCTGCGAGGAGTGCGAGGGGAAGCGCTTCCAGGCGTCGGTGCTGGAGTACCGCCTCGGCGGCCGGGACATCAGCGAGGTGCTGGCGATGCCGGTCGCGGAGGCCGAGGAGTTCTTCGGCGCGGGCGAGGCCCGTACCCCGGCGGCGCACGCCGTCCTCACCCGGCTCGCCGACGTCGGGCTCGGCTACCTCAGCCTCGGCCAGCCGCTCACCACGCTCTCCGGTGGCGAGCGGCAGCGGCTCAAGCTGGCCACGCACATGGCGGACAAGGGCGGCATCTACGTCCTCGACGAGCCGACCAACGGCCTCCACCTCGCCGACGTCGAGCAGCTGCTCGGGCTGCTGGACCGGCTCGTGGACTCCGGCAAGTCGGTCATCGTGGTCGAGCACCACCAGGCGGTCATGGCGCACGCCGACTGGATCATCGATCTCGGGCCCGGCGCGGGCCACGAGGGCGGGCGGGTCGTCTTCGAGGGCACGCCGGGCGACCTGGTGGCCGCCCGCGCCACCCTCACCGGCGAGCACCTGGCGGCGTACGTCGGCGGCTGACCGGCCGCCCGCGGTCCGCCGCCACGGGCGAGGCCACCGACGGCCGGAAGGGCGAACGCCCCCGGCCGTCGGTGGCGTGTGGCACGCTTTTCGGGTGAGCAGCAGAACCGACCCGGCGCCGTACCTGCGCGATCTCGCGCGGCTGCGCCGCGTCCGCGACCGGATCGACCGGGAGTACGCGCAGCCGCTGGACGTCGAGGCGCTCGCCCGCGGCGCGCACATGTCGGCCGGGCATCTCAGCCGGGAGTTCCGGCAGGCCTACGGCGAGTCGCCGTACGGCTATCTCATGACGCGGCGGATCGAGCGCGCGATGGCCCTGCTGCGGCGGGGCGACCAGAGCGTCACGGACGTCTGCTTCGCCGTCGGCTACTCCTCACTGGGGACGTTCAGCACGCGCTTCACCGAGCTGGTCGGCATGCCGCCCAGCACCTACCGGCAGCTCGCCGCGGACGCGACGGCGGGGATCCCGGCGTGCGTGGCGAAACAGGTCACCAGACCGGTCAGGAATCGAGAAGCGCCGCCGGCTGCCCCCAACTAGCGTGGCAGTCATGGACCTCACCATTCACTGGACGTTCCTCCCGCACACCGACCCCGACGCCAGCCTCGCCTTCTACCGCGACGCGCTCGGCTTCGAAGTCCGCAACGACGTGGGCTACGACGCGATGCGCTGGATCACCCTCGGCCCGGCCGGCCAGCCCGGCACCGCCATCGTGCTGGAGCCCCCGGCCGCCGACCCGACCGTGACCGACGACGAGCGCCGCACCGTCACCGAGATGATGGCCAAGGGCAACTACGCCCACATCACCTTCGCGACCTCCGACCTCGACGCCGTCTTCGCCAAGATCGAGGCCACCGGCGCGGACGTCGTCCAGGAGCCCGCCGACCAGCCCTACGGTGTCCGTGACTGCGCCTTCCGCGACCCGGCCGGCAACCTGATCCGGATCAACCAGCTCGGCTGAGCCGCCCGGCGCCGTCACCGGCACGGTCGGCACACGCGGCCGGCGGCCCCCGCCACGTGCGGGGGCCGCCGGCCGCGGCCGTGGCGCCAGGGCTTGTCCGACAGGCCCTACGGGCGGTCGTTCAGCAGGGCGCAGACGAAGTTCTCCTCGACGTCCCGCAGCCGGGCCAGCAGGGCCGGCCGGGTGGACTGGCTGATCTGCTCGGAGACGGAGACGGTGACCGAGCCGCGGCCGTCGGGGGTGGCGGCCGCGAACTGGGTGTAGCCGGCGGTGTTGCCGGTGTGCCCGTACACCACGCCGCAGCGGGTGGTGTAGCGGAAGAGCGCCAGGCCGGCCGCGTTGGTGCCCGGTCCGGCGGGTTCGGAGGCGCCGGGCACGAAGGCCAGCTGCTGGCGGCGGGTCGGCGCGGTGACCAGGCGCCCCCGCCGTACGCGCCGATGAAGGTGGACAGGTCGGCCGGGGTGGAGACGATCCCGCCGGAGGCCCAGGCCCCGGAGGCACCGAACAGCGTGGAGACGTCCACCGGCGCGTCCGGCGGTGTGACGTCGTAGCCGTGCAGGTAGGGCTCGGGGAGCCGGTAGCCCTGCGGGAGGCCGGTGTCGCGCAGGCCGAGCGGCCGGTCGACCAGCCGGCCGAGCAGTTCCTCGTAGCGGCGGCCGGTGGCGGCCTCGGCCATCAGCGCGACGGCGATGTTGTCGGAGTTGGAGTACCGGTAGCTGCTGCCGGGGGTGAAGAGCAGGCCCTGGTCGGCGACGTAGTCGAGCAGGTGCCGGGAGTCGAAGACGTGGTGCGGGTCGGCCGTGATGACGGCGCGGAAGGCCGCGGAGTCGCTGTAGTCCGGCAGCCCGCTGGTGTGCTGGAGGAGCTGGCGGAGTGTCACGGCCGCCCAGGCCGCCGGGAGGTCGGGGAGGCGCTGCCCGAGGGTGTCGTCCAGGCCGAGGGCCCCGCGGTCGACCAGCCGGAGCGCGACGGCGCCGCTGAACGCCTTGGCGACGCTGGCGATCCGCATGTGGTCGTCGGCGCGCGGTGCGCCCGGCTCCCCCACCTCGGCGACACCGGAGCGGTAGACCTCCGAGCGGTCGCCGCGCCGGAGGATCGCGATGGCACCGGGCGGCCCGCCAGCGGCGCGCACCAGCTCGTCGAGCCGGTGCTGGAGCGAGGACGGGCTGTCGGGGCGGCCGCCCGCCTCGGCGTCGGCGGGGACGAGGGCGACCAGCGCCGCCGCCGCGAGCAGGGCGGTGGCGCACCGGCCCGGCCGGTGGAGGCGTCGGGGTGGGAGCGGGCGAGCGGACACGGTACGGACCTCCAGGTGGGGAGAGGCCGACCCGGAGGGCTCGGCCTGCCGGCCGCCTAGACATGACCGTACGTCAGCGGGCGCAAACCGGCGGGGCGGCCGGGTGCCCCGATGGACGGAGCGGATCCCTCCGTCCGGCCGACGGCGCCCGCCGAGGACCACGCGGACGACGAGGGCCGACAGCCGGCACCCCGACCGACCCGGCCACTCGTCGCGCCCCGTCGGGGCCTGCCACCCGGCCCGGTACGACGCCTCCGCGGCAGGCGTCACGACACGGCGGCCGCGCTCTCCCGGGCGGGCTCCTGGAGGGCCGGCCGGTCCGGACCGCCGGCCGGGGCGGCGGCACGCAGCGCCGCCTCGACCCGGCGGTTGCTGGTCATGGACGCCGTGACGGCCGTCATCGCCAGGAGGAGGGCGCCGGCGGCCCAGAGCGGGGTGCGGATGTCGTACCTGGTGGCCAGCCAGCCACCGAGGAACGCCCCGACGGGGGCGGCGCACATGGCCAGCATGCGGGAGGTGGAGGCGACCCGGCCCATCAGGTGGGCCGGGACGATCGCCTGCCGGAGGGAGGGGGCGAGCACCATCGTGGCTCCCATGCCGGCCCCGCAGACGGCCAGTGCCAACCCCGCCGCGTACGGGTTCGGGGCCGCGGCCAGGCCCAGGACGGCAAGCCCTTCGACGGCGGCCGTACAGGTCAGCGCGGTGCCGGTGCCGATTCGTCGGCCGAGCTGGGAGGCGATGCCCGCACCGAGCAGGCCACCGGTGGCCTCCGCGGTGAGGAGCAGGCCGAAGCCGTAGGTGTCGATGCCGAGGCGGTCGTGCGCGAAGAGGGCGAGCACGGTCTCCACGGCGAGGAAGGCGATGTTCCCGACCGCCGGGCGGAGCGCGAGCCCGAGCAGCACCCGGTCCCCGAAGACGTACGAGGCCCCGGCCCGCGCCTGCCGCAGCAGTGATTCGCGGACCTCGGGCACGGGGCGCGGCATGGCGGGCAGCGTACGGACGAGCAGCGCGGAGAGCAGGAACGACACCGCGTCGGCGACCAGCGGAACCGCCCGCCCGAGCGCGAGCAGCGCACTGCCCGCGGGCGGCCCCGCGAAGCCGGACATGGCGGTCTGGGCGCCGCGCAGGCGGGAGTTGGCTCGCTCCAGGAGTGCGGGGTCGCGGCGGAGCAGATCCGGCAGGTAGGCCGTGGCAGCCGTGTCGAAGAAGAGCGAGCCGAGGCCGAGCAGGAACGCGACGGCCGCGAGCAGCGGAATGGTCAGCACGTCGAGCGCGGCCGCCGCCGCGGGTATCGCGAGCAGCACCGCACGCGCCGCGTCCGCGACCCACATGGTGCGGCGGCGGTCCCAGCGGTCCACCAGCGCACCGCCGAGCACCCCGAGGAGCAGCCACGGCAGCGTTCCGGCGGCCGTGACGACGGCGAGCGCCATCGGATCCCGCGTGAGCGTCAGCGCGAGCAGCGGCAGCGCGGCCTGCGTGACCCCGTCGCCGAGCGAGGAGACCGTCTGCGCGGTCCACAGCCGTCCGAATCCGGTCGGCAACTTCCGAGTTTCTGCGTTCACTTGGAGCCCTCCTCGCTCTGCGCGCGCACTGCCGGGTGGAACAGGGCGAAGACGAGCGAGGTGTCCGGCACTGACGGATCGGACAGCGCCCGGTACTCGTCCGCCAGTGCCTGCAGCCGCGCCCCCAGCTGTGCGAACTGCTCGTCGGTGAGCCGCAGGTGCGCCATCCGCACGTGCCGCTCGCCGTCCGCCGGCGACGCCTCCAGGTCCGCCACCGCATGGCGCATCAGCACATCCGGCCCTCCTTCGCCCGGATCCGGCAGTTCGATCGACCGCGCGGCCATGGCGTAGTACCGCTCGGTGACGCCCCGGACCTTCCGCGTCCGTACCACCTTCACCAGACCGGCCCGCTCCAGCAGCCGTACGTGGTAGCTGGAGCTCCCCTTCGCCAGGCCCACCCGGTCGGCGATCTGAGTGATCGTCGCAGGCTCGAAGCGGAGCACGGCCATGATCCGGTGACGGGTGAGGTTGGAGACGGCGCGCAACTGCTCGTCCGTGGTGACGTGAAAGGTCTCGGGGAGATCGTCGGTGGGCATGTGAGCAATGGTCAACGATTCTTGACCATTGCGCAAGGGGATTCGCTCGAACCTCCGGAACCCGCCGTCCGGCGCGTGGGGTCACGGGACATGACGACCGCTCAGGAGCCGGCGCGGGACGCGGTCGCGCCCGCCGCCGAACCGCCGGCGAGCACCGAGGACGGCACCCGGCTACGCCCGGGTGCCGTGCCCCGACGTCGGTCACGACGTCGGTCACGGTGCAGCAGGGATGGGCTGACACCCGCGGGTCGCGGGCGTCAGGAAGGCCGGCAGCCCGCCCGTCAGCGGGGGCGGCCGCGGTGACCGCGGGTCAGTCCGGCAGCCGGGCGTAGCGCAGGGCGAGGCCGTCCAGGAGGGCTTCGAGCCCGGTCTCGAAGGCGCCCTCGTCGACGGCGCGGCGGTGCTCGGCGAGGCGGTGGGCGTCGGCGAGGTGGGGGTAGTCGGCGGCGTACACCCCGGCGTCCTCGGGGAATCCGGCAGCGAACGAGCCGAGGGCGGATCCGGTGATGAAGTACCGCATCAGGGCGCCGATCCGGGTGGCCTGGCCACGCGGCCAGCCGGCGTCGACGAGGCAGCCGAAGACGGCGTCGGCCAGCCGCAGGGCGTTGGGGCGGCGGCCGGGACCCTGGGCGAGCACGGGCACGACGTTGGGGTGGGCGGCGAGGGCGGCGCGGTAGGAGCGGGCCCAGGCGGCCAGGGCGGCCCGCCAGTCCTCCGGCGCGTCGAACATGCCGAGGTCGACCTCGCCCATCACGCTGTCCACGACGGCATCGAGGAGGTCGTCCTTGGTGGCGAAGTGGTTGTAGAGCGACGGCCCGCTGACCGACAGCTCGGTGGCGAGCCGGCGGGTGGACAGTGCGGCGAGCCCTTCGGCGTCGACGAGGGCGAGCGCCGCGGCGACGATCCGCTCGCGGCTGAGCAGCGGGGTGCGCGGGCGGGGCACGGTCGTCGTCGCCTCCTTCGGCCGGGTGGGGTGAGCGACATTCTTGCAGGTGGGTCTTCCGCGGCGGCGGCGGCCGGGTTAGAGTCACAGAAAACTTGCAGCGCTAGTTTACGAGGTGCCCGCCGCCATGAACCTTGAGCTGTCCGACGAGCAGGCCGCCGTCCGCGACCTCGCCGCCGACTTCACCGACCGCGAGATCGTCCCGTTCGCCGCCGCGTGGGACCGCGCCGAGTCGGTGGACCGGTCGGTGATCGCGAAGCTCGGCGCGGTCGGCTTCCTCGGGCTGACGATCCCGGAGGAGTACGGCGGCAGCGGCGGCGACCACCTCGCCTACTGCCTGGTGCTGGAGGAGCTCGGCCGCGGCGACTCCGCGGTGCGCGGCATCGTCTCGGTCTCGCTCGGCCTGGTCGCCAAGTCGGTCAACGCGTACGGCACCGAGGAGCAGAAGCGCCGGTGGCTGCCCGGCCTCACCTCCGGCGAGGCGCTCGGCTGCTTCGCGCTGACCGAGCCCGGCACCGGGTCGGACGCCGCCAACCTGACGACGAAGGCCGTCCGGGACGGCGACGGCTGGCTGATCACCGGCAGCAAGATGTTCATCACCAACGGCACCTGGGCCGACGTCGCTCTGGTCTTCGCCCGGACGGGCGAGCCCGGCCACCGCGGCATCACCGCCTTCCTGGTGGAGACCGCCCTGCCCGGCTTCGAGCGCCGCACCGTGCACGGCAAGCTCGGGCTGCGCGGCCAGGCCACCGCGGAGCTGGTGTTCGACGGGGTGCGGGTGCCCGACAGCGCCAGGCTCGGCGCCGAGGGCAAGGGCTTCACCGTCGCGATGGCCGCCCTCGCCAAGGGCCGGATGTCGGTGGCCGCCGGCTGCGTCGGCATCGCCCGGGCCTGCCTGGAGGCAGCCGTGAAGTACGCCGGCGAGCGCGAGCAGTTCGGCACCCCGATCGCCTCCCGCCAGCTCGTCCAGGAGCTGCTCTCCGACATCGCGGTCGACGTCGACGCGGCCCGGCTGCTCACCTGGCGGGTCGCCGACCACATCGAGCGCGGCCTCCCCTTCGCCACCGAGTCCTCCGTCGCCAAGCTCTACGCGAGCGAGGCGGCCGTCCGGGCGGCCAACAACGCACTGCAGGTCTTCGGCGGCTACGGGTTCATCGACGAGTACCCGGTCGGCAAGTACCTGCGCGACGCCCGGGTGATGACCCTGTACGAAGGCACCAGCCAGATCCACAAGCTGCTGATCGGGCGATCCCTGACCGGCATCAACGCGTTCTGACCACCCGCCAGGACCAACCCCCAGACAAGGAGCCCGACGACGTGCGTCCCGTCTACTTCGCCGCCGCCCGCCGCACCCCGATCGGACGGCTGCGCGGCGCGCTGTCCACCGTACGGTCCGACGACCTGTCGGCCGCCGTCCTCACCGGCCTGCTGGCCGACGTACCGCAGCTCGACCCCGCCCTGATCGACGACGTCTATTGGGGTGCCGCCAACCAGGCGGGCGAGGACAACCGCAACCTCGCCCGGATGGCCGTGCTGCTCGCCGGGCTGCCCGACTCCGTCCCCGGCGCCACCGTGAACCGGCTCTGCGCCTCCGGCATGGAGGCCGTCACCACCGCCGCCCGGGCGATCGGCTCCGGCGAGGCCGAGGTCGTGATCGCCGGCGGTTGCGAGTCGATGAGCCGGGCGCCGTTCGTGCTGCCCCGCCCCGACGAGGCGCTGCCGCACCGGATGGAGACCTTCGACACCCGGCTCGGCTGGCGGCTGACCAACCCGCGGATGAAGGAGCTGCACGGCGTCCTGTCGATGGGCGAGACCGCGGAGGAGGTCGCCGCCCGGTACGGCATCACCCGTGAGCAGCAGGACGCCTTCGCCCTGCGCAGCCACCAGCGGGCGGCCGCCGCCCGCAAGGACGGGCAGTTCGACGCCGAACTGCTGCCGATCGTCCGCCCCGACGGCGTCACGGTCGGCGCCGACGAGTCGATCCGCGAGGACACCACGCTCGCCAAGCTGGCCGGCCTCAAGCCGGTCTTCCGGGCCGGCGGCACCGTCACCGCGGGCAACGCCTCGCCGATGAACGACGGCGCGGCCGGCCTGCTGCTGGTCAGCGAGGACGCGCTGCGCACCCTCGGCGTGCAGCCGCTCGGCCGGTACGTGGCCGGCGCCTCCGCGGGCGTCCACCCGGACGTCATGGGCATCGGCCCGGTGCCGGCCGTCCGCAAGGTGCTCGGCCGCACCGGCTGGGCGCTCGGCGACGTCGAGGAGGCCGAGTTCAACGAGGCCTTCGCGGCCCAGGCGCTGGCCTGCGTCGGCGAACTGGGCGTCGACCCGGAGCTGGTCAACCCCTCCGGCGGCGCCATCGCCCTCGGCCACCCCCTGGGCGGCTCCGGCGCCCGGATCCTCACCACCCTGCTGCACCGGATGCGCCGCACCGGCGCCCGGCGGGGCCTGGCCACCATGTGCGTCGGCGTCGGACAGGGCACCGCCGTACTCGTCGAGAACAACTGAGGAGCAGTCAGATGACGCGATTCGCAGGCAAGGTCGCCGTGGTGACCGGCGCCGCCCAGGGCATCGGCGCGGCCACCGCCGCCCGCCTCGCCGAGGAGGGCGCGGCCGTCGCGGTGATCGACCTCACCGCCGAGCGGGCGCAGGCCACCGTCGACGCGATCACCGCCAAGGGCGGCACGGCCCGCGCCTACGGCTGCGACGTGGCCGACCACGACGCGGTCGAGACGGTCTTCGCCCAGGTCGTCGCCGACCTCGGCGCGCTGCACATCCTGGTCAACAACGCCGGCATCACCCGGGACAACCTGTTCTTCAAGATGCCGAAGAGCGACTGGGACGCGGTGCTGACGGTCAACCTCACCAGCGCCTTCAACTGCAGCCACGTGGCGCAGGCGTACATGGTGAAGCAGAAGTACGGCAAGATCGTCTCGCTCTCCTCCCGCTCCGCCCTCGGCAACCGGGGCCAGGCCAACTACGCCGCCGCCAAGGCCGGCATCCAGGGTCTCACCGCCACCCTGGCGATCGAGCTCGGCCCGTACAACGTCAACGTGAACGCCGTCGCCCCCGGCTACATCGCCACCCCGATGACCGCGGCCACGGCCGAGCGGGTGGGGGCCAGCGCCGAGGACCACCAGGCACTGGCGGCCGAGCGCACCCCGCTGCGCCGGGTCGGGCTGCCGGAGGAGATCGCCGCCGTGGTCGCCTTCCTGGCCAGCGAGGACGCCTCCTACGTGAGCGGCCAGACGCTGTACGTGAACGGCGGCGCCCGCTGAGCTTTGCCCGATCCGGAGACGGTCTTTACCCGATCCGGTGGCCCGCTGGGATCATGCCAACGGCTCCCAGCTGACTATGGAACACAGCGCCTCATGCCGATGGGATATGGGGGCCGACCATACGGTCGGCCCCTTCCCTCAAGGAGTTCCATGGGCAAGCACCCCGCCACCGCGGGCTCCCGCTCGACCACCCGTGCGCTCGCCGTCCTCGCCGTCGGGGCCACCGCCCTGACCGGCGGCTCGGCCACCGCCGGTGCGGCCGCCGTCGCCGCCCCGGCGGGCGGATCCGCCGTGCACGTCCGGCCGGCGTCCAGCGGCCACATCACCGCCGCCGGCCGGGTGGCGCCGATATCGACCACCGAGTGCGTGTCGCAGATCGGCATCCACTGCTACTCGCCTCTGCAGTACCGCGCCGCGTACAACCTGAACCCGCTCTACAAGCAGGGCGTCACCGGCAAGGGCCGCACGATCGTCATCGTCGACTCCTTCGGCTCCCCGACCATCCAGCACGACCTGGAGGTCTTCGACCAGCAGTGGGGCATCAAGGACACCAAGGTCGACGTGGTCAAGTGGGGCAACGTGCCGGTGTTCGACCCGACCAACCCGGATCACACCGGGTGGGCCGGCGAGACCACGCTGGACGTGGAGTACGCCCACGCGATCGCCCCCGACGCGCACATCGTCCTGGTCGAGACCGGGGTCGCCGAGACCGAGGGCGTCACCGGCCTGCCGGAGATGATGGACGCCGAGAAGGCGATGATCAAGTCCGGCCGCGCGGATGTCATCTCGCAGAGCTTCGGCGCCACCGAGAACACCTTCCCCGGCTTCGACAAGGGCGACTTCAAGTCCATCGAGAAGCTCCGGTACGCGTTCAAGGCCGCCGCCGAGCGCGACGTCACGGTGCTCGCCGCCTCCGGCGACAACGGCGCCACCGACGCCATGGAGAACGGCTCCGACCTGTACCCGTACAAGGTCAACTCCTGGCCGTCCTCCGACCCGCTGGTCACCTCCGTCGGCGGCACCGAGCTGACGCTGGACGACAGCGGCAACCGCACCGCCCCGGACAAGGTCTGGCACGACGACTACGGCGCGGCCGGCGGCGGCGTCTCCGGCGTCTTCGACCGCCCGTGGTACCAGGCCGGCGTCGCCAAGGTCACCGGCAACCACCGCGGCACCCCGGACATCTCGATGAGCGCCGCGGTCGACGGCGCCGCGTGGACGTACGAGTCGTACGACCCGACCCGGGTGGGCTGGCACCTCACCGGCGGCACCAGCGAGGCCACCCCGATCTTCTCGGGTGTCGTCGCGCTCGCCGACCAGCTCGCCGGGCACCGCCTCGGCCAGCTGAACTGGCGGATGTACGGCCTGGCCAACCTGCCCGCCAAGTGGAGCGGCATCACCGACGTCACCACGGGCGACAACTCGTGGAACAACGTCACCGGCTACAACGCCGTGAAGGGCTACGACCTGTCCTCCGGCCTCGGCACCATCGACGCCGCGCGCTTCGTGCACGCGATCGCCGGGCGCTGACCTCAGGACGCCGACCCGCCGCGGGCCCCGGCGCGTCCCCACCGGGACGCGCCGGGGCCCGTGTCACGCGTCGGCCGGGGCCGCGGCCAGCCGGTCCAGGTACCGCTCGGCGGCCCGCAGCTTGCGGCCGTCCGGGCCGGGCAGGTGGGCCCGCAGCTCGATGATCTCCGGCGCGATCCGCAGCGCCTCGGCGCGGTCGGTGACGGCCCGCCAGCACGCCTCGGCGTTGGTCGCCGCCCGCTGGGTCTCCGGGTCCTGCGCACCCACGGTGCGCAGCAGCGCCAGCGCCACCTCCCGGTACAGCTCGGCCGCGAGCACGGTGCGGCCCGCCAGCCGGGAGACGTGCGCGCGCACCTGACGGACCTGGAGCAGCTGCGGGTCGGCGGCGCCGTGCGTCTCCAGGACCTCGGCCTCCAGGCCGAGGGCGAGGTCGGCGGCGGTGCCGTGCTCTCCCGCGTCCGCGGCCTGCACGATCCGTCCCACGGCGGCGCGGTACCCGGCCAACGGGTCGGCCGGCTCGGGTCCGGCGGCGGGCTTGCCCAGCTCGACGAGCGGCCGCCCGGCGTCCGCCGGCGCGGGCTTGCCGAGCCGCACCGCGGGCGCACCGGTGTCGAACGGGTCGGCCGCAACCGGCCGGTCGAAGGGATCCGCGGCAGCCGGCGCGCCGAACGAGTCCGCGGCGCCCTTGCCGAGCTCCACCCTGACGTCCCCGGCAGACGCCTTCCGCAGGGAGACCGGACGGGCCGGCCGCGGCGGGGTCGGCGGCACTCCCGGCTTGAGCAGCGACACCGGCCCGCGCGGGCCCGGCGGGAGGGAGCCTGCGGCCGGCACCGGCTTGGCCAGGGTGACCCGGGCCGCCGCGGCGGGGACGGGTCGCGGCCGGGCCGGACGGGCCGGCGGCCGCGGCAGCACGGCCGCCGGACGCGGCGACTCGCTGAGCCGCTTCTCGGTCGACGGGTCGCCAGCCTGCCGGGAGGTGTTGCGGAAGACCTGCCGGTCCGGGGCGTGCGAGGTGACCACCACCGCGTCCGGGCGGAGCACCGAGTGCACCTGCTGCCGGACGTGCTCGGGGGCCAGCACGGCGCCCGCGCCGGGCACGCCGACGTGCAGCACCTCGATCAGCGCCCGGGTGAAGGTGCCCACCTGGTCCGGGTCGGGGTTGACGACCGCCCACAGCGGCACCCCGTCGGTCAGCGGCGTGATGGTGCTCTGCACCAGCGGCCAGGCCGCCGGGTCGGCGCTCAGGTCGCCGATCACCAGGGTGTCCCACTCGGCCGGACGGTGCTTCAGCTCGGCCGCCACCGCCTGCCACGGCACCGTCTCGTGCGACTTCGCGTCACGGAGCGTCAGGAAGAGCTGCTCGCCGCGCCGGTCGGTGACCAGATGGCCGCCGAGGTGCACCAGCAGCGGACCGGGGTGCCGGGCCGCGGCCCGCAGGTGCGCCACGACGGTCTGCGGGTCCCCCGCGCCCGGCAGGTGGACGGCGTCCACCGCGTCGGCGGCCAGCAGCACGTACGGCGGCACCGCGGCGAGCATCGCCGACAGCACCGGGGCCTGGCTCTGGCCGCGGCCCCACGGCCGCCGGCCGGCCTGCCCGTACCCGCCCTCGACGACCAGGATCCGGCCGCGCAGGCCGGCCCCCATGCCGCGCGGCAGCGGCTGCGCCGGTGCCGGCTGCGGCGCCGGGGCGGCCGACGGGACGGGGGACGGTGCGGCGGCGGGCGCCGGCGGCAGGACGACGGCCGGCATGGTCGCCGTCCAGCCGGTGCTGGGCCCGGGCGGCGGCGCGGCCGGGTAGGGCGCGGCCGGCGGGGCGGCCGGCCGCGGGGGTGCGGGATCCCGGTCGAAGGGGCTCCGCTCGCCGCCCCCGGAGGCCGCTGTCACGTCCGCCACTGCCGGTCACCGCCCCTGCCCCGCCGCCCGCCGCGACATCCCGTTCCGCCCCGCACGGTGGTCACCACCGCGTCCGATTTCGCCACCTTAAGGGGTGATCCCTCGCTGCTTCCAGGCCGGGTCCGCGATCGTCCGGCGGCGTCACCGGCCGCGCCGTCGGTCCGTCAGTAGGTCACCGTGATCCGGCGGGCCGGGCCGTCCACCCGGACGGTGCCCCCGTACGGGATCACCACCTGCGGGTCGGTGTGGCCGAGATCGACGTCGAAGACCGCCATGGTGTCGGGGGCGTAGACGGCGAGCACACGCAGCACCGCCTCGCGCTGCGCGGTGCGGTAGGCCTCGCGCTGCTCGGGGCCGTTCGGCGCGCCGAACGACCAGGCCTTGGCCCGGCCCATCAGCAGCGCCGGGAACTGCGCCAGCAGGCCGCGCTCGCCCATGTTCCGCAAGGTGCGGAACACCTCGTCGGCGGACGGGAGTTCCTCGGAGGTCTCCAGGAACAGGACGCCGCCGCGGTAGGTCTCCGGGGCGGCGACGGCCCGGTCGGCCATCATCAGCCAGCCCAGGATCTCCAGGTTGCCGCCCCAGCTCGGGCCCTCCACGACGCGGTCCGGCCGGTGCCACGTCCAGCCGGGGGCCGGCTGCATCCCGGGCGGCGTGTCCAGCCCCGCCGGGTCCTGCCAGTCCCGTTCGATGTCGTTGAACTCGACCGGCTCGGTGAGCTCGTAGGGACCGGGGGTGAACAGCGCAGCCCGCAGCGAGTCGGCGGTGACCGGGTGCAGGGCGCCGGGGCGGCCGAGCTGCACCATCACGCTGCCGCCGTGGAACCCGACGATGCCCAGCTCCCGGAGGTACGCGAGCAGGTTGGTGTTGTCGCTGTAGCCGAAGAACGGCTTGGGGTTGGCCCGGATCAGGTCGGCGTCCAGGTGGGGCAGGACGGTGATCTGGTCGTCGCCGCCGATGCTGGCGACCACGGCCCTGACCGTCGGGTCCGCGAAGGCCGCATGGAGGTCCGCCGCCCGCTCCTGCGGTGTGCAGCCCATCCGCCGGGTGGTCGGGTACTCGACCGGCAGGAGGCCGAACTCCTCGGTCAGTCGCCGCAGGCCGAGGTCGAAGGGCCGCGGGAAGATCTCCGGCAGACCGGCGGCCGGCGACAGGACGGCGACCCGGTCGCCGGGGCGCGGCTTGGGCGGATACAGAGGGCTCGTCATGACGGGATCCTAGGTGGTCGATCCACCGGTGTTCGAATCCCTTTTCCGCGCGCTGACGGGGCCGCAGCCCTTTGCTCCGACGGATCGTCAGTCCTGCGGCTGCGCGCGGTCGGGTCCGACCACGAGGAGGGTCTTGCCGGTGGTGGCCCGGGACTCGATCGCCGCATGTGCGTCGGCCGCGGCGGCCAGCGGCAGGCGGAGCCCGATCACCGGCCGCAGCCGGCGCGCCGCGGCCTCGGCGAGGGCCTCGGCGGTGAGCGCGCGCATCGTCGCCGGGTCGGGCCTGGGCTGCAGCAGCGCGACCTCGCGTTCGGCGGCCAGCGCGGGCGGGATCGCGGCCCACTCGCCGCTCGCCAGGCCGTAGCTGACCATCCGTCCACCGGGCACCAGCAGGTCGAAGGCGGCACGGGCGACGGCGCCGCCGACGCCGTCCAGCACGACGTCGAGCGCGCCGACGGCCTCGCGGACGCGGTCGGTCCAGTCCGGCTGCCGGTAGTCCACGGTGACGTGGGCGCCCAGCTCGGCCGCGAGGGCCGTCTTGGCCGGGCCGCCGGCCGCGGCGACCACCGTCGCCCCCTGAGCGCGGGCGAGCTGGACGAGCAGGGTGCCGACCCCGCCCGCGGCGGCCTCCACGAGGACCCGGTCGCCGGGCACCACGTCGGCGGCCCGCAGCTCCAGCAGGGCCGTCCGGCCGTCCGCGAGCAGCGCGACCGCGGTGTCGAGGGCGAGGGGCTCCGGCACCTCGATCAGGCCGGCGGCGGGTGCCAGGGCCAACTCGGCGTACCCACCGGAACCGCCGGTGCCGGTCACCACCCGGTGTCCGAGCAGGGCCTCGTCCACGCCCGCGCCGACCGCGGCCACCGTGCCGCCGACGGCGTTGCCGGGGATCAGCGGCGGGGCGGCCGTGAACGGGCCGCGCCCGGTCGCCCGGAACTGCGTCTCCACGAACGTGATGCCCGCGTAGGCGACGTCCACCAGCACCTCGCCGGGGCCCGGCACCGGGTCCGGCGCCTCTCCCGCCACCAGAACCTCCGGCCCGCCGAACTCCTTCAGCCACACCGCGCGCATGCCGCTCTCCTCACAACCGCCCTGCGGCCCGGAGTGGCCGGGCCGCACACCAGCCTGCACGTTCAAGCGGACATGAGGTCAAGCCCGCTCGTAGTGCGCCAGGTAGGCGGCCAGCTCGGCGTGGTCGCCGACCGTGCCGCCGTCGGCCAGCACCGACCAGAGCCGGTTCTCCACCCAGAAGCGGTACGCGAACTCCTCGAACGACGGTGCGCACCAGGCGATCAGCCGGGAGATGTCCACCGGCCCGTCGGCGTCGTCCCACTCCGGCAGGCAGTCGAAGTCCAGCGGCGAGCCCACCACGAAGGACTCCCCGGACGGCCGGAGGTAGAGGTACCAGAGCACGCAGTCCTGCTGGTCGCGCAGGAAGCGGACGAGGTACGCCCCCGGCTCGACCGGGCTGGGAACAGGCAGCGACACGTCCGTCCAGCACGCGGTGACGGACACCTCGTCGAGCGCCCGGAAGCTGTTCTCCCCGGACTGGAAGGCCACGAAGTCGGCGGGCAGCGCCAGCCCTCGGCCGCGAGCAGCGCCTGCACCTCGGCCAGCAGCGCGGACGGCTCCGGCAGCGCCGCACCCGGGCCGCCGAGCCAGCCGAACCCGCCGTCGAGGCGACCGGCGGGCAGCGGCGGCAGGCTCTCGTGCGGATACCACTGGTAGGTGCCGCCGCAGGGGCGGTGCTCGCCCAGGTCGGTGGCGCACCACAGGGCCTGGAACTCCACGGGAGGGTCGATGGGCGGAGTGGCGGCGGTGGTCACGGGTGCTCCTCGGTGCGGCCTGCGCTGTCACCCGGCATCCTGTCGGGCCGCACTGACAGCCCGCCTGGCACGGGCGGCGGCGGGCGGCGGCAGGCAGGCACAGGCGCTGCCGGGCGACCGTCGCCGGGCAGCCGGCCGGGGCTCAGATCCGGTGGCCGTGCGCCTCCAGCGTCCGGGCGATGCCGCCGCGGAGGAAGGCGCGGGCCCGCAGGCCGCGCCGGAGCCGGCGCAGCGGGCCCGTCCGCCCCGGGGCGTCGGCGTAGCGGCGGTGGTGGATGTCGCGGACGACGTCGGCCGGCGCGCCGAGGGCGGGCAGCTCCGCCAGCGCCTCCTGCTTGGTGATCATCCGTCCGTCGCGCAGGGTGACGGTGGCCCGGGCGAGGACCAGCAGGCCGAGGTCGACCCACGGGTCGCGCAGCCATCGCAGCGGCCGCGCCGTCGCCGGGTACCAGTACTCCTGGAGGTCGCGGAGGATGTGCTCCTCCAGTTGCCCGTCGGCCAGCGGCGGCAGCAGCCCGCCCGGCGGCGGTCCGTGCAGCACCCGGCCGCCGTCCAGCAGTTCGCGGCGGGTCACCGCGGTCACCGGCCGTTCCAGCAGGCCGCCGTGCGCCCAGGTGAGGTGGGGGCGCCCGGCGTCCGCGAGGGCGTCGGCCACCAGGTAGGAGCAGTGCAGCTTCGTGGCGCCGGGCTCCTCGGCGGCCAGCCGGCGGTGCAGGGCGAGCAGCCGGGCCCGGTCGGGCGGCGCGTCGAGCACCGCGATCAGGTCCAGGTCGCTGCGGCCGTGCCGGTAGTCGCCGAGGGCCAGCGATCCGTGGGCCCAGAGGGCGACCAGCGGGGTGTCCGTCCGCACGTCGGCGGTGAAGCGCTCCAGCAGCCGGTCGGGGGTGCCGGTGCCCGTCACCGGTGGCCGCCCGCGTCAAGGTGGCCCTCGTCCGCGGGGCCCTCGTCCGCGGGGCTCTCCTCCGCGCGGCTCCCGTCCGCGCGGCCCTCGTCGAGGTGGCCCGCGAGCACGGCGGCCTCCGCCCGGAGCCGTTCGGCCTGCTCGGCGCGGCCCAGCTCCTCGTAGTGGGCGGCGGCGCTCTCGCGCTCGGCCACCTCGGCCCGGACGAGGTCGACCATCTGTTGCTCCGTCAGTTCCCGGCGGGCGACCTCACCGGCGCCCGCGCCGAGCGGGATCAGCTCGATCGCCTGATGGCGGTCGGCCTCCTCGGGGCGGTCCACCGCCTCCGCATTGTCGAGCGCGGCCAGTGCCGTCCGCAGCGCGGCGACGGCGACCCGGTCCCGGCTCTTCATCGCCGCCGGGAGGGCGGCACCGAGCCGCGCCCGGAGCGGGGCCGGGCTCTCGGCGGCGGGAGCGGCACCCGGGGCGGGGGCGGAGGAAGCGGCCTGCGGTGGGGTCGAGGAGGGGGGCATGCCGCGGACCCTACGCCGGGGTGGCGGCGGGGTCGAGCAGGTTTCGCGCCACCCCGGGCGGCGGGTCGGGCGCCTCCGGTGACGGTGTGCCGTGCATGGCCGGCCGGGGGCGGGCATGAATGACGGGTCCACGCCAAACCATCACCCGGACCACCGGAGGCCGCCCGTGAAGCGCACGTCCTGGATCCTGCTCGCCGCCGCGACGACCCTGCCGCTGACCGTCCCGCTCGACACCGCCAGTGCGGCGCCCACCGCCACCGTCACCGCGAACTGCACGTACACGCCCGCCGTTCCGGCCGACAACTTCCAGGGGATCCCGGTCTTCGACGCCGCCAAGGCCGCCAAGCCGTACAGCGCCACCCTGCGCACCTCACAGGGCGCCGTCACCTTCCAGGCGCTGACCGACCGCGCGCCGTGCACCACCTTCTCCTTCCGCTTCCTCGCCGAGCACGACTACTTCGACCGGACGCACTGCCACCGGCTCACCACCCAGCGGCTCTACGTCCTCCAGTGCGGCGACCCGACGGGCACCGGGAGCGGCGGCCCCGGCTACTCCTTCCCCGACGAGAACCTGGCCGGCGCCACCTACCCGGCCGGCACCGTCGCCATGGCGAACGCGGGCCCGGACACCAACGGCAGCCAGTTCTTCTTCGTCTGGAAGGACACCAAGCTCTCGCCGAACTACACACCGTTCGGCCGGGTCACCGCCGGCCTGGACGTCCTGCAGAAGATCGCCGCCGGCGGCGAGGACGACCAGAACGGTGCCGGCGACGGCTACCCGACCCTGCCGGTGACGATCCGTCAGGTCAAGATCACGAAGCACTGACGGCCGACCCGCCGCCGCGCATAGGCTCGGCCCATGACGATCCCGCTGCACGACGACCCGGCCGTACCCGGCGTCGCCGACCTGCTCCAGGACCCGCACACGGCATGGGCCGGGCTGCGCGAGCACGCCCCGGTCCGGCGCCTCACCGGCCCCGACGGCCTGCCGTTCTGGCTGGTCACCCGGCACCCGGAGGTCCGTGCCCTGCTCGCCGACTCCCGGCTGTCGCTCGACCGCGGCAACGCGAAGCCGGGCAACTACCGGGGCTTCTCGCTGCCGCCCGCGCTCGACGCCAACCTGCTCAACATGGACCCGCCCGACCACACCAGGATCCGCCGCCTGGTGTCGCAGGCCTTCACCCCGCGTCGGATCGAGCGGCTGCGCGGGAGCGTGCAGCGCACCGCCGACGAACTCCTCGACGCCATCGCCCCGCTCGGCCGCGCGGACCTCATCGCCGACTACGCCGGGCCGTTCCCGATCGCCGTCATCTGCGACCTGCTGGGCGTCGCCGCCGAGGACCGGCACGACTTCCGGGCCTGGACGGACGCCCTGGTCGCCCCCGACCCGGACCGCCCCGAGCAGGCCCGGGCCGCCGTCGCCGGCCTGACCGGGTACTTCACCGCCCTGATCGCCCGCAAGCGCGCCGAACCCGGGGAGGACCTGCTGTCGGCGCTGATCGCCGCCCGCGACGAGGAGGGCGGCCCGGGCCGGCTCACCGAGGACGAACTCACCTCGCTCGCCTTCCTGATCCTCTTCGCCGGCTACGAGAACACCGTCCACCTGATCGGCAACGGCGTCCTGGCGCTGCTGGACCACCCCGAGCAGCTCGACGCGCTGCGCCGCGACCCCTCCCTCGTCGCGGCCGCCGTCGAGGAGTTGGCCCGCTTCGACGGGCCGGCGCCGCTCGCCATCCGCCGCTTCCCCACCGAGGACATCCGGATCGGCGACGTGGTCGTGCCGGCCGGCGAGACCGTCCTGCTCGCCCTGGGCTCCGCCAACCGCGACCCCGCGCTCCTGGACCGGCCGGACGAACTCGACCTGCACCGCACCGAGAACCCGCACCTCGCCCTCGGCCACGGCATCCACTACTGCCTGGGCGCACCGCTGGCCCGGATGGAGACGGCCGTCGCCCTCACCACCCTCCTGCGGCGGCTTCCCGCCCTCGCCCTCGACGTCCCGCGCGAGGACCTCCGCCGGCGCCCCTCCCTGCGGGCCCGCGGCCTGCTCGCCCTCCCCGTCCGCTACTGAGCTCCGGTCTCCCCTGCGGGGGCCTTCCTCATCTCCTCCTCACGGCGTTCCAGAAGGCCGTCTCGTCGCAGTACAGGTGACTCTCCCGCAGCAACCCGGAGACGCTGTCCCAGCCGACCGTGTCGGCGCTCACGTCGGCCCCCACGGCAAGGAGGTGGCAGTCCGCCACATCGAATCCGTCGATCGTGTCGAATGCCCGGGGCATGATCAGGCGCTTCACCCTCGCGCCGAAGGTTCCGACCACCGCGACCGCGGGTTCCGTCGCCCCGGGGGTGCGCTGGATGACGATGGCCTCCGTCGGCTTGTCCAGGGGCCCGCGCTTGCGCATCTCCTTGCCATGGCGCTGGGCATTGACGATCGAGATTCGAGCGATGTCCGTCCAGGGGATCCGGGTCTGCGCCCGCGACGCCCCCCATCGCACGACCACCGTCACCCCGCCGGAGTCCACGCCCACAGACTTCCTCCAGCTCAGCGGCCCGGAGAAGGAGACAAGGACCCCGAGCAGCCCGAAGAGCAGAACGGACACCTCGATGGCCACCGCAACAACGATGTCTCCGAGGCCGTCGGAACCATCGGGCTTGGTGTTGACGGCCATCACGACGGCTACGGCCATGAACGCGGCCCCAAAGCCGGCGCCGCCCCACATCACCGGTTCCCTGGGGGCGCTCGCCATGGCGGACTTGTCGGGAGGTGTCGATTCTTGCTCGGCCCGCGGCTTGGGCCATTTCCATGTGGCCGGGCTGCGGCGGGTCTCGGGTTCGCCGGGCCGTTCGTGCGGATTCTCCAGGACCGGGGCCACAGGTCCGGGTTCTCTCCTGGTCGGCGTGTACGCCGCGGGTCGCCGATCCCGGACTCCGGCCAGCACCAGTCCGGCCTGCGCCGCCGACGGCCGCATCGCGGGGTCCTTTGCGAGCAACTGCTGGACAAGGTTGTCGAGTTGCTCGGGAACGCCGGCGATGTGCGGCGGTTCGACATCCAGGTGCTGGCGCATCCAGGCCGCGAACGTCGGACCAGGGAAGGGAAGGACACCGGTCAGCAGGGCGTGCAGGGTCACGCCGAAGGCGTACATGTCGGACCGGGGCGTGGCCTTCTCGCCCATCCACTGCTCCGGTGGCATGAACGGGGAGGACCCCATGATGACGCCGGTCGAGCTGAGGTGTGCGGTCGCCTCCGCGTAGCTCGCGATCCCGAAGTCGAGAATCTTCGCCGCGTCCCGGGCGAGGTGCATCAGGTTGGCGGGCTTGATGTCGCGGTGCACCACCCCTTGCCGTGGGCGTAGTCCAGTGCGTCGGCGACCTGGCCCATCAAGGCCGCCGCGCGGCCCTGGGGAAGCCCATGGGGGTGCTCCAGGATCAGGTCCTGGAAGGTTCGCCCCTCCAGCCGTTCCATGACGAAGTGCGGGTGGCCGTCGGTCTCACCGATGTCGTGGACCACGGTGATGCCGCCGTGCTGGAGCGCGGCGACAGTGCGGGCCTCCCGCTTCAGCGAAGCGATCAGATCCCGGTCGCTCCCCAGCGCCGCGAGCAGGATCTTCACCGCTATGTCCCGGCGCAACTGCTCGTCGTATGCCGCCCAGACCTCCCCCATGCCTCCGCGTCCCAGCTGCTCCCTCAGCCGGTACCGCTCCCCCAACAGCGTTCCAGAGTCCACCCCGTGGCACCTTCGACTCATTCCTGAGCAGGGCACAGCTCGCCCCCGGGGGAATAGTCAATCATCAAGAGGGGCCCGCGGACAGGCGCTCGACCACGCCGGGGCGGCGGGCAGCGTGGGGCCGCAAGGACGCAGACTGCCCGGTGGAGCGCAGCCACTGCCACTACTCCTCCTGGCACTCCAACACGGCTCCCGTCATGGCTGGTTGGAGCCACCGATGGGCAGCGCAGCCCACCGGCGGCCCGTCAGCCGGTCAGCCCGTCAGGAGGTCGCGGAGCAGGGCGACGGTGTCCGGGTCCAGGTCGCGGCCGGTCCGGCGGCTCAGTGCGTCGAGCCGGTTGACGGCCCGGACGAGCTGGTCGCGGGCGCCCGCCGAGGCGTAGGCGTAGAACAGGTCGCGGTGCAGCAGCTCCACGTCGGGGGCCACCGCGAGGGCGCGGAAGATCGCCGCCTCGGCGGTGCGGTGGTCGCCGTACTGGAGCCTGCGGGCGGCCAGTTCGTGCGCCGTGTCGACGATCGCGGCGAGCATGTCCTGCCGCTCGGCCTCCGCCCACCCGTACGAGGTGGCCGGCGCCTCGGCGAACGGGGCGCCCCGGACGAGGGCGAGGGCGTGCGCGAGGGCGGCGTCGGCCGTGCCGCTGGTCGACCGCATGCCGCGCCGGTAGAGGCCGCGGAACTCGTCCCAGTCGCAGGTGACGGTGGGGGCGAAGGTGTAGCCGTCGGACTGGTCGGTGAGATAGGCCCGCCCGTCCGGGGAGGAGCCGAGCCAGGCCGCCAGCCGGGTGAGCTTGCCGGGCAGCGGGCCGGTGCCCAGGGCCGCGTCGGGTTCGAGGTGGGCCGCCCCGGGGTGCAGCGCCCCGTCCAGGGTGGCGTGGTCGATCCCCGGACGCAGCGCCAGCAGTGCGGCCAGCTCCACGAGATGGGGGACGGCGGCCGGGTCGGCCGGGCCCTGCCCGCCGGTGAGGTCGACCGGCCCGAGCAGCCGGATGCGCGGTGCGGACCGGCCGGTGTGCGCCTCCGGGGAGCGCAGGATGGCCAGCAGGTCGGCGCTGTCGCTGCGCGGCGCCGGGGCGGGCCGCGGCGCGGAGGCCGGGGCCGCCGCGTCTGGCGCCGCGTCGTGCACCGGGGCGGGCTCGGGAGCCTGCACGGGCACGGGCACGGGTGCGGCCGGGGGCAGCGGGAGCGCCGCGGGCACCGTCGGCGGGGCGGGCTGCCCGGGGACGGCGTGCGCCGCGTGGCGTCCGACGCCGTTGGCGCTGTGCCGTGATGGCCCGCCGGCCGGCCGGCCGGTGTCCTGCGACGGCGCCACCGGCTCGACAGGCTCCGGCCCGGCGGGGAGCGGCTCGGCCGGTACGGGCGGCGTGGACGCGGCGGCCGGAGTGGCCGTCGGGGGCGCGCCCGCACTCGGCGTCGCCGGGGGCGGGGTGGCCGTGGGACGGACGCCGGCGAAGGGGCTCGCACCGGTCGCGATGACCCGGGTGACCGGTCGCGGCCCACCACCCGCGGCGCCGGCCGGCGCCGTGGACGGGACCGCTCCGACCGAGGCCAGCACCGGAACGGGGTACGGGAGTTCGGCCGGCTCCAGATCACCGCCGGGGCCGTCCAGCGTCCAGTCCGGCGCCGGGTGCTGGGTGGTGTCGCCCGAGCTGCGGACGAGCTCGGCGAGCTGGCCGTACTGCTCCCGGTCCAGCCGCTGGAGCTCCACCGCGAGATGCAGGCCGGGCAGGGTGACCGTGCCGGTGCTCGGCAGCGTCCAGCGGGCCACCGGGCCCGCGCCGCGCTCCGGCGCCCGGGTGACCACGGACAGGCAGCTGCGCGGCTTGGCGTCCAGCAGCCGGCCCAGCTCGGCGGGCACCTGGCCGGACGGCGGCTGCGCGGACAGCACGATCTCCGGCACCCACGACTCGTCGTCGTGGCCCCGGCTGCGGGCGTCGCGCGGGCTGGTCGCCTCGGCGGCGACCAGGGTGGCCCGGGCGCGGGCCGCCCGCGGGCCGAGGGCGCCGAGGGCGTGCTCCAGCGACTCGTGGCGGTGGACGCGCTCGGCGGCCCGTCCGGCGATCGGCAGGTCCTCGGTGAAGCCCACCAGGTGCAGGTGCAGCCGGTCGGCGAGCGGGCTGTGCGCCAGCTCCAGCGCCAGCGTGAGCAGCACGTCCCGGGCGTCGTCGGGGTGGCCGGCCAGGTGCACCAGCCGGACGGTCTCCAGGTCGGCGAGGACGATCGAGCCGTCCGGCGAACCGCCGAGGGTGACCAGCGCCGGGTACGGCGCCGAGGCCTTGGCCGCCTGCCCGGGCGAGAGCAGCTCGTGGGAGTCCTCGGGGCACCACCAGACGTTGTTGGCGTGCGCGGCCCGGAACGGCGCGATCGGCACCGCCGGTCCGGACAGGTGGAGTTCGACCGTCCGGCCCGGGGTGACCCGGGCCGCGACGAGCGCAGGCAGCCGCTTGCCGGTGCGCAGCGCGTTGCGGGCCAGGGTGCGCAGCGCGCGGTCCAGCAGTTCGAGCGCCGGGACGTTCTGCCGGGCCTTCAGTTCGGCCTCGAACGCGGCGGCGGCCGGCTCGGGCATGGTGATCCGGTGCCGCGGCCGGCGGGCCCGCTGCTGGTCCTCGCGGCGGCGGGCCACCGCGCCGACCATGACCGCGGCGAGCAGGACACCGACGGTGGAGGCGCCGAGCGCCACCGTGTAGTCGTGCGAGGCCGTCTCGGCCTTCGCGGGGGTGCCGGTCGAGGCGGGCACCGCGACCGGGCCGGTCTTCACCGGGGCGGACGGCGTGGACGCGGCGGGGGCGGGCGAGGCGGGCGCCGGGGAGGCAGGGGCGGGCGGGGCCGTCGAGGGGGCGGGCACCGGATCGGACTCCGCGGCGGGCGGGCGGCCCTGGTCCTGGCCGGCCGGTGGCTCGGCCGCCGCGCCGGGGATCGCCAGGACGGTGCCCGGCACGAGCACGTCCGGGTCGGTCAGCCGCTCGCCGTCGGGGGCGCGCACCCCCGGTTGGCGTCGAAGATCTTCGGCCAGTCGTCGCCGCTGCCCAGCTCCCGCTGGGCGATGGCGGACAGGCTGTCGCCGGGGGCGACCGTGACGGTGGCGTGCTGCGGCTGCCGCGGGGCGGGCGGCGCGTCCGCCGTACCGCCCCCGGGGCCGCCGGGCGCCGCGCCGTCCGGCTTGGCGTCGGCGGGCATCAGCAGCTTCCAGCCGGGCTGGATCGGCCGGTCGGCGTCGAAGCGCACGCCGGAACCCTCCATCACCCGGCCGTCGTTGAGCCGGGCGATCTCCTGCCAGCGTTCTCCGGAGCCGAGTTGGCGCTCCGCGATGGACCACAGGCTGTCCGCCGGGCGGGTGTCCCGGACGGTGTACGTCGGGT
Organism: Kitasatospora paranensis; assembly: GCF_039544005.1. Taxonomy (NCBI): domain Bacteria; kingdom Bacillati; phylum Actinomycetota; class Actinomycetes; order Kitasatosporales; family Streptomycetaceae; genus Kitasatospora; species Kitasatospora paranensis. The sequence continues at coordinate 6,655,107 of NZ_BAABKV010000001.1, read as the reverse complement.
GGTCGGAGGCGGGCGCGGCCGGTGCCGCGGCCGGTGCCGCGGCGGCCAGCGCGGCGTACTGGGGTGCGGCGGGCAGGGCGAGGGCGGTGACCGACTGGGTGCCGCGCTCGGGGACGGCGGCGAACGCCGAGCCGGCGACCGGCAGCAGCGCCAGCACCGAGCCGACCAGGCCGGCCGCGATCCGCTGGCTCCAGCCGAAGGCGGGGATCCGGCGGGCGACCCGGCCGCGCAGCTGGGCGGGGATCTCCAGCAGCACCGCGAGCGCAAAGCACAGCCAGGCGATCCAGCCGACGGCGACCAGCGCCCACAGGAACAGCCGCCCGTCGTCCGGGGCGGTCAGCATCGCACCGAGGCCGCCGCCGCTGCCGGGTTCGCCCGACGCGGCGACCGCGAGCGTGCCGTACAGCAGCAGGGCGGGCAGGCCCGCCAGCAGGGCGGCCAGGGCGGTCAGGGCCCCGAGGGCGGCGACCACCGAGCCGGCCGCCCGTCGGCGGCGCGGCCGGACGGGGACGGGCCGCCGGGCCGCCGGGGTGGACGCCGCGGGCCCGGATCGGGCCGCGCGGTCGGGGTCGTTGGCGCGTGGCGCGGCCATCAGCCGTTCTCCGCTTCCGTGATGCCGTGCACGAGGGTGGCCTTGCCGTACCCGTGCACCTGGAGGTGGGTGAAGTCGGGGAGCACCGCGCCCAGCAGCGCGGTGGTGTACGTGCCGGTGGCGCGGACCTCGACGGTGTGGTCGTCCACCAGCCGGGTCTGCCCGGTCAGGTTGTAGCTGCGCAGGTAGGCGTCGGCGGCGTCGGCGGCGGCCTGCTGGCCGGCGATCCGGTACCCCTTGCCCTGCAGCAGGGCGTCCAGGTCGAGTTGCTGGCTCGCGACCCGGGCGGCCTCCTGGGCGCGGGCGTCGGCGCGTTCGACGGCGCGCAGCCGCCCGCCGAGGTCGAGCACGATGCCCACCAGGATCACCAGCGCGGCCGCGCAGACGGCGACGTACAGCGACAGCGCGCCGCCGTCCGCCCCCGCCCCCGTTGTGCCCACCGGCGGCGCGCCGGTCTGCGGTCCTCGGTCATCGTCCCCCTCCTGCGGTCCGCGGTCAGTCGCCCCGGTACCGGTCGACGACGGACGTGAACTCCCCCGTCATGGTCTTGTCCCCCTGGAGCCCGCCCACACCCAGCAGGTCGCGCAGCGGCACCGCGCAGCGCACCCGCACGGTCACGGTGGCGAGTTCGCCCCCGCCGGTCTGCAAGGTCCCGCGGCTGATCGGCTGGTTCGGGTCCTGCGCGCAGTGCACGCCGCGGCGGCCCAGGACGTCCTGCACGGCATCGGCCGCGGCCTGGTCGGCGCCGTCGTCGGTGCGGGCCAGCGAGGCGGCCCTGGCCCCGGCGCGGGCGGCCGCGTCGACGACGGCCCCGGCGGTCTGCACCCGGCCGGCCGCCACCACGATCAGGACGAACGCGAGCACCACCGGCAGCAGCAGCGCGGCCTCGATCGGGACGCTGCCGCTGTCCGGCGGCCGCACGGGCGGGCGCCGGGTCACGGCTGCCCGCCCGGCGCCACGAAGCGCTCGCGCGGCGCGCTGAGCGTCTCGGTGATGCTCAGCGCGTCGAAGAACGGGACGACGGACTGCGGACGGACGGTCACCGTCATCTGCTGCACGGCGGCGGTGGATCCGTCGTGGTTCACGCTCTCGAGTTCGGCGATCCGGCCGAAGCGGGCCAGGAACTCCCGCACCCGGGCGTCCCCGTCGTCCGGCGACGCCCCCGCACCCGGCCGGCGTCGACGCCCTCCCGGAGGGCGGTCAGCGCCACCTGGTCGGCGTACCACCACAGCGACGCCTGGACGACCAGCATCACCGCGGTGAGCACGACCGGGAACAGGACGGCCAGGGAGAGGATCACCGCACCCCGGTCGCGGACGGCGGGCAGGCCCGGGCGACGAATCACTTCACCGCGTCCGGCACATCGGTCGGGATCTTCGCCTCGGTCTTGCTCGCGAGGAGCTTCACGGCGGCCAGCACCGCACCGGCGATGGTCACCATGACGATGATGGCGAGCGCGAGTTCGATGCTGATGGCACCGCGGTCGCCCGAGGCACGGGCGGCCCGCAGCCGGCCGAGCCGGACGTGCAGGAAGGGCATGCCGAGGTGCACCGGCAGCAGGACGGGGAACAGCAGTGCGCTCAGCAGGAGCCTGAGTCGGGCCGTGATCGCGGTCATGGTGTGGTCTCCAGGACGGGGGCGGTCGGGGGTCAGTTGACGTCGAGCATCTGGTACAGCGCGGGGAAGACGATGAGCACCGTCATGAGCAGGGTCAGCGCCGCGCCCGGCGCCACCATCCGCTCGCTGTCGGTGTTGGCCTGGGCGAGCTCCTCCGCCAGGAGTTCGCCGCGCAGGCTCCGGGCGCGGGCCCGCAGGGTGTCGTACACGGCGGCGCCGTCGGTGCCGGAGATCCGCATGATGTCCGCCAGGTCCTGGAGCGGGGTCAGGCCCAGGTCCTCGGCGAGCACGTCGAGGCCGTCCCAGGGCGGCAGCCGGTCGGTGGCGGCCCGTTCCAGGGCGTCCCGGATCCGGCGGAAGACCGTGCCGCGGCCGACCGCCGCGGCCCGCCGCAGCGCCTCCGCGGGGCCGCAGTCGGCGGCCCGTTCCAGGGCGACCAGCTCCAGGTAGCCGGCGATGCCGTGCAGGTACTCGGTGCGGGCCTCCTTCGCCTCCCCCGCCACGATGCCGTCCGGGACGAGCCACAGCACCGCGGCCAGCAGCGGCCCCGCCACCAGCGGCACGGCCACCGGCAGCCCGACCCCGGCCAGCACGGCCATCGCCGTCAGGTAGCCGGGCAGCACCAGCCCGATCAGCGCGAACATCAGCTTGTGGGCCATGAACCGGGCCGGGCTGCGCCCGATCAGGGCCAGCTGCCGGTGCGGGATCCGCACCCCGGGCAGCCGCAGCGAGTCGGCACCGATCCGGTCGTACCAGGCGGGCCTGGCACCGGTGTCGGCGGGCCGCGGGTCGGGGGTGCGGTGCAGCCGCCCCAGCGCCTGGCCGAGGTCGGGCGGGGCGGGGCGCAGTTCGGCGAGCAGCAGGGCGAGGCCGCCGGCCGCGGCGCCGCCGGCCAGCACGGCCCAGGGCGAGATCATCGGGCCTCCTTGACGGGCTGCGGCTCGGTGTCCGGCTCGGCCGGCTCGTCCCCGGGCATCCGGCCGGCCTTGCTGCGGCGGTCCGGCTCCAGGAGGCGGGGCAGCGGGCTGTGTGCGGCGAGGGACCGCATCCAGGCGATCACGCCGACGAACGCCGCGGCCACCACGGCGAGCACCGCCTGCCCGGTGAACGACGCGTAGGGCGCCGTGTAGTGCGGGTTGAGCGCCCCGGCGGCGATCACCACCAGGATGATGCCGACCAGCCAGCGCACGGTGGTGCGGTGCTTGGCCCGGTCGGCCTCGATGGTGCGCCGCTGCCGGACCTCCTCGCGGACGGAGTCGGCGATGTCGGCGAGCGCCCGGGCCAGCCCGGGCCCGCTGTCGCCGGAGCGCAGCAGCAGCGCGGCGAGCACCTTGTCCGCGGTGGCGTCGGCGAGTTCGTCGCCGAACGCGCGCAGCGCGTCCTCGGGCCGCCAGCGGGACTGCAGCCGGGCGGCGAGGTCGGCGACCTCCGCCTCCAGGCCGGGCGGCGCGGTGCGGCGGCTGGTGATGATGGCCTGGTTGAGGCCGACGCCGAGGAGCAGGACGTCGGCGAGCCGCTGGGTCCACTCGGCGAGCGCCTCCAGCCGCTCGATCCGGCGGGTGTCGGAGCGGGTCGCGTCGTACAGCCAGGGCAGGCCGAAGACGGCGAGCGGGACGAGCAGCGCGGTGAGCGGGATGCCGGTGAAGAGCCAGGCGACGGCGGCGCCGCCCGCCGCGAGCACGGACTGGATGCGGCGCATCCGGGCGACCGAGGGCGAGGCCGTGCCCGGCGCGCCGTACCAGAGGACGTGCAGGCGGCCGGTCATGGGTGCGGTGGCGGGCCCCTGGTCGGCGCGGGTGCCGACCAGCCCGACCACCAGGGCGACCAGGCCGCCGGTGACGGCGAGGCCGCAGAGCACGTAGAGCAGCATCAGCGGGCACCGCCGATCCGCAGCGCCAGCGGGGCACCCCAACTGCCGTACGGGGACTGGAGGAGCCCGGCGTCGAAGCCGGCCCGGCGCAGGTCGTCCAGGCACTGCGGCGGGGTGTGCGGGACGGCCCTCGGCTCGCCCTGCTCGGAGCGCGGGGCGAACACCTGGTTCATCGCGGGGCGGCCGCTCTCGCCGAGGCCGGTGACCTCCAGGACGTGCGAGACGAAGCGGTGCCGCCGCCCGCCGACGGCCGTCTCGTCGACCATGGTGACGTGCACGACGAAGTCGACGGCGTTGGCGGTGAGCCGGTAGGCGAGGCTGTCGGTCATGTGGGCGCCGTACTCCAGGCAGAGTTCCGCGATCCGGTCGACGACCATGTGCGGGGCGCGCGCGTGCAGGGTGCACATCGAGCCGCCCTCGCCGTTGGTCATCACCCGCAGCATCGGGACGACCTCCGCCGAGCGGACCTCGCCGACGATGATCCGCGACAGCGTCATCCGCAGGGCGGCGGGGATGAGTTCACCGATGGTCAGCTCGCCGGCCACCCGGCCGTCGACGCGTTCGCCGTTGCCCTCGCGGGCCTCCATCGGAACGACCTGCCGCAGGTGGCCCAGGGTGTGCAGCCACAGCTCGAACTCGGTCTCCAGGGTGCCGACCCGCTCGTCGGGCGGGATCTCGGCGGCCATCGCGCGCAGCAGGCTGGTCTTGCCCACGCCCTGCGTCCCGGTCACCATGACGTTCTTCTTGGCCCGGATCGCCGCGGCCAGGAAGGCCGCCAGCGTCGGGTCGAGGGTGCCCAGCCGGACGAGGTCCGGCAGCGTCGCCGAGGCCACCCGGTGGCGGCGGATCGCGACGTACGGGCGCGGGGTGACCTCCGTCAGCGCCTGCAGGCGCATCCCGCCCTCCAGGCGCAGGGCCAGGGTGGGGCTGGCGGTGGAGAGGCTGCGTTCGCCGCCGCCGTGCTGGCGGGCCAGGTCCTGCAGCAGCTCGACGAGTTCGGCGTCGCTGTCGGCGATCGGCGGGACCTGCCGCAGCGGCTCGTTGACCCGCGAGACCCAGACGTCGTCGCAGCCGTTGATCAGGATGTTCTCGATCTGGGGGTCGTCCAGGTACGGCTGGAGCCGGCCGGCCCGGAACAGCAGGTCGTAGACGGCCTCGGAGAGCGCCCGGTCCTGGTCGCGGGTGGGCGGGATGCCGTGGGTCTGCGCGTACGCGTCGGACCAGCGGGCCACCGCCTCCTCGATCAGGGCCCGGCCGCGCTGTCGCCGGGTGGCCCGGTCGACGTCCCCGGCGCCCTCCAACCGGGAGAGCTGCTGGTGCAGTTCGGCCGCGACCTGGCGCTTGAGCTCGCGCGCGACCTGCGGGTCGACGGCCGGTTTCACCCCGACCGGCTGGAGCGCGGGAACGCCGGCCGCCGCGGCGGGGGCACCCGACCGGACGGGGCCGGTGGCCACCGGCGCCGACCACGGCAGCGCGGCCGGGTCGGCGGAGCCGGGCCGCTGCGGCGGCGCGAGGGGGACGGCCCCTGGTGGAGCGGACTACCGCGCACGGAGCACCTCCCCGTGGCCGGCGTGCTGCGGGGGTTGCGGGAACGGCGCGGGCGCCGGCGGCTGCGGGACGGCCGGCGGCGCTATGTGCTGAGGGAAGCCCGACGGATAGGGATCGGGCGCGGGCCCCCACGGCTGGCCGCTCTGGACGGGCCCCAGCACCGGCCCCGGCGCGGCCTGCTGGACAGGCTGCTGGACGGGCTGCTGCGGCAGGCCCGGCTGCGGGGCGAGGCGCTGCCTGCGGCGGGCCGCGAGCTGCTGGAGGCCGTCCGCCGCGGTGCGCGCGGTGCGCATCAGTTCGGATCGGACGAAGCGGCGGTCCGCGGTGTCCCCGCCGTCCGACAGCACACGGGCCGTCCGCGGGGCGTACGGCAGCGGGCCGAGCCCGGCCACACCGAGCTCCCGCGCCGCCTCCGCGAGCGGGTACGGGCCCTCGGCGACCGGCAGCAGGCACAGCGCGTCCGCGCCGGTGCCCGCCGACTCCAGGTCCTCGCGGAGCGCGGCCACCCGCGGCCGGGCCGCGGCCAGGCCGCGCAGCGTCGTCCGGGTGACGACCGCCACCGCGTCGGCCCGCCGGGCGAGCACCGCGCCGGGGCCGGCCGCACCGGAGCGGCCGAGGTCCACGAGCACGTCGTAGCCGTGCGCCTCCAGGGCGTGGAAGGCCTCCACCAGCGGCTCCCAGGTGTACGCCAGTCCGGGCGCCTGCGCCGGGTCGGTCAGACCGGGCAGCAGCAACCGCTCGCCCGAACCGTCCGGGGAGAGGTCGATGAGCTGCTCCCAGATGGTCTGGGCGAGCAGGCCGCGCCGGTCCGCAACGGCCAGGTTGCGCAGGCCGTACACCGCGTCGATCCGGCCCTCCAGGGCGCCGGCCAGCACGGCCCCGCCGTCCGGGTCGCACTCGGCCAGCAGCACCCGGCGGCCGGGCCGCAGCGGCCAGCAGAGCAGCAGCGCGAGGGCGGTCGTGGTGGCGCCGGGCGCGCCCGGGCCGCCGGCCACCGCGACGACGGCCATCAGGCACCTCCGGACGCGGACGGCGCCGGGCTCGCCGCGGCGGTCGGACCGCCGCCGGCGCGCGGCGCCAGGATCACCTGGAACCGGCCGGTGGCGACCCAGGCGGCCAGCCGCGGGCCGTCGGCGGGCGGCACGGACACGTCGACCACCTGACTGCCGTCGGTGTCGACCCGCCCCACGGTGACCACCACGGCGGTGAGCGTCTCCGGCGTGCGGTCGGCCGCGGAGCCGTCGGCCTTGCTGTCCGGGGTGGACACCACCAGGACCTGCAGGCCCGGCTGCAGCCGGCTGGCGGGCAGCTGGGTCCGCTTCGCCGCCAGGCCCACCACCTGCTGGCCGGGCTGCAGCGCGGGGTCGCTGGTCAGGTCGGCCCGCAGCAGCAGCGCGCCGCGCTTGAGGTCGGTGGTGGCCCGTAGGCCGACGGTGCGGGCCCGGTCGCGGGCGTCCAGCGGGCGCAGCGCCGGATCCCCCGCGATGTGCGCGACCACCAGGTCGTCGGCGGTGAGGGCCTGGCCCATCGGGACGTCGCGGGCGACCGCCAGTACGGCGATCCGCTGCCCCGAGCTGGTGTACAGCGCCGCACCGCCGAGACCGCCGGCCGCGATCAGGGCGACCGCCATGGCCAGCACGGCCGGCCGGCGCCGCCGAGCCCGTATCGCCCGCGAGGGGACGTGCGGAGCGGGGCGGACGGGGTCGGGCGCGAGGGCTGCGGTGCCGGCGCCCGGCGTCGGGAAGTTGCGGGTGTCCACCGGCCACGGCCTTTCTGGAGCTTCGTCACGTCGGGGTCGTTCGGTCGCTGACCTGCGGTCAGTTGAGGGCCTGCACCTCGGCGACCTTGAGCGGCATCGGCTGGTCGCTGGAGACCGGGAAGTCGAGTGTGAACACCCGCTTGCCGGTGTCCGAGCGGACGGCCTCCACGTGCCAGGTGAGGGTCGCCGTGAGGTAGAACGCCTGGTCCTTCTGGCCGGCCGAGGCGGCACGGTAGGTGTGCCCGCACGGCGGCCGGTCGGCGGGGTCGCCCTTCCGGTACGCGCTGCCCGGGCCGGTGCAGTCCGCGCCGCCGGAGCCGTCACCGGTGTCCCAGTGCACCGAGGTCAGGGTCGCGGTCGCGGTGACGCTGAGGGTGCGGCCCTGGGCGGTGGCCCGCTGGGTGCCCGAGGTGGTGGGCGTCGCCGCGTACCAGAGCCAGACCGGCGCCCCCACCACGGCGGTGGTCGCCGGGGCGGCGTGCAGTTCGGGCGCGTCGAAGTGGATCCTGCCGAGCGCCTTCATCCCCAGGTCGTAGGGGCGGTCGGGCGGCGGCGGCCCACCCGGCGGCTGGGCGAAGAACATCGGCGGCTTCGGCGTCAACTCGCCTCCGGCTCCGCGGCAGTTCACCTCGTACACCGCCCCCTGCGACGGATCGTGGCCGTCCCAGGAGGGGTCGCCGACGGGCGGCTGCGGGTCGGAGGCGCGGTAGTAGCAGCCGTCTGCGGTGCTGAACCACCCGAGGTCGTCGTCCCAGCACGGCCACTGCTGACCGTTCCAGCTGCACATCTGGACCCCGCCGTCGCCCCCGCCACCCGAACCCCCGCCCCCGTTCCCGGGATCGGGCGTGGATCCGGGTTCCGTGACGACCACGCAGATATCCCGGACGGCACAGGGATTGCCTCCGGCGCCGGGGTCCTGCGCCGACGCCGGGGCCGCCGAGGCGACGATCAATCCCATCAGGAGGAGCGTCCGAAAGACCGTCTTCAACATGTGCGGCCCACCTCACGCTTGAAGTCCACGATCAACCAGCGATTGCCGTTCTTGCGCAGTGAAACGGTCGCGACGTAGCGGGTGAACCGCTGCGTGGGGTCCTTTAGCGTCTTGGTCGTGGCGTCCGCCTGGTGCCAATCCGTCACATCGAGGCAATCCGAGACCACCGCGGACTGCGGATCCGCCGCGGGATCCAACGATCGGACGACCGGCGCGGTTCGCGGACTGCCCGTCATGACGAGCTTCGCCTGGTGCAGTTGGTGGAGGTTGGCGAGGGCCTCGCTCAAAGCGGTTCCGGTGGAGTAAACCCGCAGTTGGGATCCGTCCGAATCGGATCGGCCGAAGGCCTCCGTCTGTGCGGCCCACCAGGACTGATACACCCTCATCACGTCACGTCCGACGGCGCCTTCGGCGCCTTCGGTCGGTGCGGTCGTGGCGGTACCCGAACCACCCGAAGGAGTGACTGCGGTCCCACCGGGAACTCCCGTCACAGGAGTACCGAGGCGCTCGGAAGAACCCGCCGACCCGTTGCTGCCACAGGCGGTCAACAGGAACAGCAGTGCCATCCCACCGACCCCAACCGCCCCAGGGCGCAACACATTTCCGCGCTGCCGCATCGCCCCACCTCATCGCGCCAGACCCCGTCCGTGGCCATGGTCGCAGAAGTCGTCCGCCGTACCTTCGTGTCATCACCAACGGAGGGATCCGTTCTCAGCCCGTCCGCCCCCGCACGGCAACACCCAAGGCGGTCCGACCTTACGCGTTTGGTGGATCGATTGGGGCGTTTTCGCGCCACAGAACTGCCAACAGTTCTTCGGAAAGCGACAATCCGGCCAATGCACCCCGCACCGCGGCCCGATTGCGCATCAGAAGTCTTCCCCCGTCGCCGGGGACGAGGGAACGGGCCTCGCCGGCCGCCGCGCCCTCGCGGCGCCCGAGTTCGTACTCGAGGACGGGGTGCAGCTCCTGCGGGCCGAGCGCGGCGGGGGCGCCGGGCACCCCGTGGTCGAGAACCCGGCCCAGCACCTGGCTGAACGAGCCCTCGCCACCGGGCCGGACGGCGTCCCGGCCGCGGCGGCCGGTGCGGTGGCGGGCGATCCGGCCCCAGAGCGGGACCCGGGAATGGCCGATCAGCTCGCCGGCGGCCTCTTCGTCGGCGAGGACGGCCCAGGTCTCCCGGTCGGCCACGACGTCGACGAGCAGCAGGGTCTCCTCCTGGTCGCCGTGGACCATCGCGCTGACCACCCAGTCCCAGGCCAGGCCGCGCCGGTACGCGTTGTCCGCCGTGGAGCCGGCGGTGACCAGGGCGATCCGTCTGCCGCGCGGGTCCGCGACGAGCTGGCCGAGCAGGCAGACCACCAGCCAGCGGGCCGGTCTGCCGGCCGCCTGCCGGAGCGCGGTGAGCATGGCGTTGGCGTCGGCGTCCGGCGGCACCAGGGTGACCCGGCAGCCCTGTGTGCCGGCGTCGAAGGTCCGTCCGGGCAGGGCCTCGGCGAGCAGCCGGGCCCCCGCGCCGGCCTCGGCCGAGCCCGCGTACCCCCGTTCCGGTCCGCCGTCCGCTCCGATGACCACCAGTTCGATGCCGCCGCCCACCCCGCACCGCCCCCTTCCGCGTCCTGTGCCGTCGGGCCACAAGCTACCGCCGGAAGCCCTGCCCGACCGGGACCATCGGCCCTACCGGCACCGGGCCCACGGCACCAGCATCGTGCTATGGAGTACGAGGATCCCGTGGACGAGCTGAGCGAGGCCGAGTGCCGCCGGCTGCTCGCCACCGTGCCCGTGGGGCGGGTGGTGTACACCGAGCACGCGCTGCCGGCGGTGCTGCCGGTGGCCTTCGAGGTGGCCGCGGACGGGCGGCTGGTGCTGCGGGCGGACGGCGCCGCCGCGCGGGCGCTGGACGGGACGGTGGCGGCCTTCCAGACGGATCGGCTCGACCCGGCGACCCGGACGGGCTGGAGCGTCCTGGTGCACGGCCGCGCCGAGGTCGTCCGGGAGGAGCCGGCGCACGCCGGGCGATCCGGTGACGGCCTGCGGCCGGGCGGGCCCCGGCCGGTGTACGTGACGCTCACTCCGGAGCTGGTGGGCGGGCGGCGGCTGCGGGCCGTCCCGGGTCCCGCTGACATGTGACCGACGGGTAGGCATACTCTCCGACTGTCCCCTCCGGGCGGAGCTGCCGCGCCCGGACGGGCCCGGAGTCCCCTCCCCCACCTGGAGCGCACCTTGACGACCTTCGCCTCCCTGGCCGACCTGACCGCCGCGGTCGGCACCGAGCTCGGCACCAGCGAGTGGCACACCATCGAGCAGGAGCGGGTGAACCTCTTCGCCGAGGCCACCGGCGACCACCAGTGGATCCACGTCGACCCGGCGCGCGCCAAGGAGACCCCCTTCGGCGGCACGATCGCGCACGGCTACCTGACGCTGTCGCTGATCCCGGTGCTCGCCAAGGAGTGCTACGGCGTCCAGGGCGTCTCGATGGCGCTCAACTACGGCTCGGACAAGGTCCGCTTCCCGGCGCCGCTGCCGGTGGGCACCGCGGTGCGGGCCACCGCCGAACTGCTGTCCGCGGACGAGGTGCCGGGCGGGGTCCAGGCCGTCGTCCGGTTCACGATCTCCAGCGAGGGCGGTGCCAAGCCGCACTGCGTGGCCGAGACGATCACCCGCTTCTACGCCTGAGCCGGCGCGGCGGCCCGGACGGGCCCGCTGCGGGGCCTCCTCCGAACGGCTCGCCCGATCATGTTTCGACCGGGCCGGCACGGGCCAGGACGGGTAGTGTCCGGTTCGACGGCCGCCGAACGGGGACGGGCCCCGCGGGCCGCCACCGTCGCGTCCGGCATGCCGTCCCGGCGGGCCGGGCCCCGGCCGACGCAGTGCGGATGTCCCCGACCGTGGAGGTGCCGTGCCCAGCTCCGTCCCCTGGATCACCCGTGCGGCGGCGCTCGCCGCGCAGTTCGGTACGACGGTCTCCACCTCGCTGTCCGACCCGGACCGGCAGGCACGGATCCGCCGCGGCACCTGGCACAAGGTGCGCACCGACGCCTTCGGGGCGGAGCCGACCGGCGCCCGGCTGGCCCGGATCCGGCGGTCTCCGCAGTTCCGGGACGGGGCCTTCCAGAACCCGGTGCCCACCCGGCGCCTGGTGTACGAGCGTTCGCCGCTGGAGGTGACCCGGGCGCAGCTGACGGGCGACCGCACCCGGCGGATGCCGTCGGCGGCCGTCCCGCTGCACCGGCTGCGGCCCGCCGAACTGGCCGCTCCGGCGGCGTCCGGGCTGCGCCTGACCTGGCTCGGCCACGCCACCGTCCTGGCCGAACTGGACGGCCGCCGGGTGCTGTTCGACCCGGTGTGGGGCGAGCGCTGTTCGCCGTTCCCGGGGATCGGGCCGAAGCGGCTGCACCCGGTGCCGCTGCCGCTGGCGGACCTCGGCCCGGTGGACGTGGTCGTGGTGTCGCACGACCACTACGACCACCTCGACATGGCGACGATCCGGGCGCTGGCGGCGAGCGAGGCGGTGTTCGCCGTGCCGCTGGGCGTGGGCGCGCACCTGGAGCACTGGGGGTGCCCGCCGAGCGGCTGGTCGAACTCGACTGGTGGGAGTCGGCGGAGGTGGCCGGGCTGACCCTGACCGCGACCCCGGCCCGGCACTACTGCAGCCGCGGTCCGCGGACCAGCCCGTACCTGCTGTGGGCGTCCTGGTCGGTGGCCGGGCCCGAGCACCGGGTCTTCCACAGCGGGGACACCGGGTACTTCCCGGGCTTCACCGAGATCGGCGACCGGCTCGGGCCGTTCGACGCGACGATGGTGCAGATCGGCGCGTACAGCGACTTCTGGCCCGAGGTGCACATGACCCCGGAGGAGGGGGTGCAGGCGCATCTGGACCTGGCCGGCGGCCTGATGCTGCCGATCCACTGGTGCACCTTCAACCTCGCTCCCCACCCGTGGGAGGAGCCCGCGGAGCGGACGGTGACGGCGGCCCAGGCCCTGGGTGCCCGGCTCGCCGTGCCGCGGCCCGGCACACCGTTCGAACCGGCCGATCCGCCGCCGCTGACGCTGTGGTGGCGGGCGGCCGCGGCGCTGCCGCCGGGCCCGGAGCTGGTCGTCCCGGACGGCCTGGCGGTGCCGGCGGCCGAGGCCGGCCGCACCTCGGTGGAGGACGACGGCATCACGGTGTGAGCCCGCCGGCCCGGCGCGGGCCGGCGACGGCTCAGGAGGCCGCACCGGCGGCCCGCATGGCCTCCTCGACCAGGGCCACCGCGGCCCGCGGGTCCGCGACCTCGATCACGAGCCGGCTGTAGCGCTCGTCGGCGAGCTGGATGACGATCGCCCCCGCGGGGTTGTGCACGTCCCAGAACACCCACTCCCCGGCGGAGCGGAACGTGCCGGCGGTGATCACCCCGGGCAGGCTTGTGCCGCCCAGGCGCAGGCCCTTGGACTCGTGGACGATGCCGGGGTCGGCGGTGGCGCCGCGCACGTTGGCGAGCGGGATCTCCAGCCTGCTCCGGAGCGCCCAGAGCTTGTCGAGGCCCTCGACCTCGACGATCAGGGTGCCGTCGGCGACGGACAGTCGGGCCATCTGATGACTCCTCGGGTGGTGGTGGGGTCAGCGGAGCAGGTGGGCGGCCAGGGCGAGGACGGCCTCGGCACCCGGGCGGCCCCCGGCGGCCCGGCTGCGCAGCCGGACGCCGAGCACCGTGGCGGCGAGCGCCTGGGCCAGGCCGGGCGGCGCGGCGGCGGCGCCGTCGGCGGCCAGGACAGCGGCGAGGGCGCGTTCGAGAGCGGTCAGGCCCTCGTCCACCAGGGCCGCGGTGTCCGGATCGGCGGCGGCCCGCTCGGCGGCGGCGAGCAGCAGCAGGCCGGCGGCCGGCGCGCTGTCGTACGCCGCGGCGGCCTGCGCCAGCGCGGCGGGCAGGCCGTCGGCGACGGCGATCGCGGCGGTGAGCGGCAGCACGTCCTCGTCGAGGTGACGGCGGAGCGCGGCCAGGTAGAGGCCGCGCTTGCTGCCGAACACCTTGTAGAGGCTGCCCCGGTGGACACCGAGGGTGCCGACCAGGTCGTCCACCGAGGTGCCCTCGTAGCCGCGGGCCGCGAACAGCCCGGCCGCCGCCCGGACGGCGTCGTCCTCGTCGAAGGCCCGTGGTCGTCCCATGGCCGGTACCGTAGCGAGTTCAAGAACGATCAGTCAAGAACGACCGTTCCAGAACCTCCGTCAGCCCGCGAGGACGGCGGCCAGGGCCTTCGCCTCCCGTGCCGTCCGGGCCGTGCCGCCACGCCCGGCCACCGCCGTGACCTCGGCGATCGGCCCCCGGGCCGCGCTGCGCCCGGCGCAGTCCACCCCGAGCGCCAGCAGCTCCCCGCGGCCCGCGGCGGGGCCTCGCCGAGCAGCCGCGGCAGGGCGGCCGCCAGCACCGACCAGACCGTCCCGTACGCACCGGTGTCGGCGGCCGCCCGCAGCGCGGCGGCCAGCCGGTTCGGCTTCACCGCGCCGAGCAGGACGAGTTCGGCGGCCTCGCGGCCGAGCAGCGCCCCGTCCAGGTCGCCGCGGGCTGCCAGCACCAGCAGCGCGTCCACCGCGGCGGTGCGGTCCTCCGGATGCCGGGCGCCGAGCCCGTAGACCACCGCGAGGTGCATCGCGAGCCCGGCCGGGCCGTCCGCCTCCGCGAGGTACGGCAAAACCCGGGCCGCGCCGCGGGAGTCCAGGTCGGCGACGGCCGCGACCTGCCGGAGCAGCCGCGCGGCCACCTCCTCGCGGTGGTGGGGCAGGACGGCCGCCCAGTGCGGGACGGGCTCCGGCTCCCACCAGGGCGCGGGGCCCCCGTGCAGCGCGGGCGGGCCGAGCAGCTGCGCGGTGTCCCGCGGGAAGCCCTCGATCCCGGCCGCGGCAGGCTGCTCGACCATCCGGCGCAGGGCCGACAGCCGGCGCCCGAGCGGGCGGGCCGTGGACGGCTCCAGCAGGACGGAGACCGGACGCGGCAGGCCGCCCGTACGCAGCCAGCGGGCCAGCCGTTCGCCCTCCGGCGACTCCAGCAGCCCGGCCGCCGCGACCGCCGCCGGGTCGGCGCCGGGTGCCACCCGCAGCATGGCCTGCGCCAGGTCGACGGGCCCGGCGGCGACGCCGAGCCGCTCGTACCCGGCGAGCCGGTCGACCAGCACACCCGCGTCCAGCGCGCCGGTGGCGAGGGTCGGGGTGGCAAGCAGGTACGGCACCGGGCGGGCGGCCAGGCGCCGGACGACCTCCTCGATCCGGGAGGCGAGCTGGGCGTCGAAGCCGGTGGCCCCGTGGTAGCCGCGCAGCCCGCCCTCCTTGCCGTGCGCCACCGCGTGGGCGCGGGCGGGCGTCATCAGCCCGGCGGCGGCCTCGGCGACCAGGTGCAGCCGGTGCCAGGAGGCGACCCGCAGGACGGGCGCCAGCGCCTCGGCCAGGGCCTGACGGTCCGACCAGGCGTGCCGGACGAGGCCGTCGAGCACCCGCTCGAAGGCCACCACGTCGTCCTGGCCCGCCACCACGGCGCCGAGCTCCTCGGCGAGTTCGGCCGGGGTGGCGACCGGTGGCGGCACCGGCCGGGGCTGCGGCACCGGCGGCAGCAGCTCGCCGTGCTCCTCGGTGCGCACCTCGGCGCCGAACAGCTCGGCCGCCCGGCCGTGGTGGGCCGGGTCGAGCTGTTCGGCGGCCTCGCGCAGCGCGGGCAGGACGGCCGGCCCCGCGGCGGCGAGGTGACGGGCGATCACCTTGAGGGCCTGCTCCTGCAGGCCGCGGTCGGCGTGGCCGAACGCGCCCGCGGCCGCCAGGACGACCGGCCCGGCACGCTCCGGGGAGGTGCGGGCGGCGCGGTCGAGCCAGCCGAGCTGCGCCCGGACGAGCTTCTTCTCCGGACGGAACAGCACGGTCGCCGAGACCTCCGCCGGCACCTCGGGTGCCAGCCGGCCCGCCGTGTCCAGGGCGGCCAGCACCTGCTGGGCGTGGCCCGCGACCGTGGAGTGCCCGTCCAGCAGGCCGACCAGGGTGCGGACCCGGGCCGCGTACTCGTCCCGGTCGGGCGCGAGGGCGCGGAGCACCAGCAGGAACACCCGCTGGTCGGCCGGGCGGCCGCCGCGCAGCAGCCGGGCCAGGCAGCGGTCGAGCAGGTCGGTGCGGTCCAGCACGCCGTCGGCGGCGAGCCGGGCGAGCACCGCGGGCCAGCGGCCCTCCTCCGGCGCCGACCACGGCCCGTCCAGGTCGGAGCCGATCTCGGCGACCTCGAACAGCCGGGGGCCAGCACCGGCGTGAACGGGTCGGCCGCCAGCCGGACGTACAGGTCCGGCCCGACCGGCCGCCCGCCATCGAACTGCGGGAAGGCACGGTCGCGCTGCCACTGGACGACGAACGGGTCGGCGGTCGGCACCGGGCAGTCCAGGGTGCGGACGAGGTGCTCCAGCAGCCGGAAGTGCTCGGACCAACCCCAGCCGGGCGCCCGCCGCTGGGCGAGCCGGTCGAGGACGGTGGTGCGCCACTCGGCGCTCTGCCGCTCGACCGCCTCCAGCAGGGCCGGGTGCTTCCAGCCGCCGAAGTCCTCGAACACCCGGCTGCCCAGCCAGTCGGCGGCCGCGGAGGGCGCGGTGTGGCAGGCGGTTCCGGCCACCAGCAGCGCCGTCCAGGCGTCGCCGCGGCCCGTCCAGCTGTCCCGCAGTTCCTTGCGGCGGGCGCGCAGCCCCGGCAGTTCGGCCCGCCGCTGCTCGGGCGTGAGGTCCGCCGCCAGGGCGGCGGCCCCGGCGGTGTCGCCCTGGCGCACCAGATCGAGGAGCTCGCTCATCGGACGCCCTCCGGCTGCCCGGCGCGGGCGAGGCCGACCGCCAGGACGTGCTTGCACGGGCCGCGCCCGCCGCGGTACTTGGCCCACCACAGGCAGGTGCAGCCGAGGATGCCGTCGGGGCCGGTGCGGACGTGCTGGACGTGGTCGTCGACGGTGACCACGGCGCGCTCGCCGGCCAGCCGGACGGCGCCGGCCGCGACCAGCGCCCGGGCCGCCCGCAGGCGGGGGTTGTGCGCCTCGGCGCGCCCGGCGTCGTAGGGCAGCGCGCGGTGGAAGTACGCGGCGTCCGCCGGGTCGTAGCCGATCTGGCCGGCGGTGCCGAGCCGGGCCAGTGCGGCGCGGACCCGCTCGACGCCGATGCCGGCCTGCTCGGCGAGCTCGGCCGGGTCGATCCGCGGGTCCCAGGCGAGCAGGGCGGCGACCAGGTCGGCGTCGCCCGCGCAGGCGTCGGCGGCCAGCGCGGTCAGGACTCCGCCCTCGCCGGAGAAACCGCGGGAGGCGTCCGGGGAGAGGGTGAGGGTGAGCCGCATGCCGGGCAGCACGACCTCCCAGGCGGAGGCGGTCGGGGCGGTCGCCCGGGCCGGGCCGTAGACCCGCAGGGCCAGCGCGTGCCGGAGCACCCGCTGGAGGGCGACCAGCCGCTCCGGGCCGGGCAGGCAGACCGCGCCGGGGACGGGACGGCTGGTGGGCCGCAGGGTGCGGCCGGCCGGCACGAACCAGCCCGCCGGGGTGCTGCGCCCGCCGGAGCGCGGCAGCGAGCGCAGCAGGCGGACGGCCTCGGCGGCGGGCAGTTCGGCGCGCAGGTCGAAGCCGGCGGTGATCACCTGGGTCTCGGCGAACCCGCGGAGCCACCTGTCGGGCAGCGGCACCTTCTTCTCGACCAGCGGGCCGTCGAGCGTGGTGACCTCCAGGGCCTCGGGGCCGACCGCCAGGTGCAGCGGATCCCCGGCGCCGAGCCGGCCGAGGCTCTCCCGCAGCGGGTTGTTGACGTCCACGTTGGTCGTGCCGTGGTGGACGTCGCCGCCGTCCAGGCCGTCGGCGAGGACGTCGAGGCGGGCGTGCACGCCGCAGCAGCCGGAGAAGGACTCGAAGCGCAGCCGGTCGCCGTCGGCGGTGACCACCGGGTCGAGCGAGGCGCGCAGCTGCGGCTGGTGGTAGCGGGCGGCGGCGACGTCGGCCACCGCGAGGAGGGCGGCCGCGGCGGCCGCGGGCGAGGTCAGGAAGCCGCTGAAGAACCTCGGGTTGGCGGCCGCCCCTGCGGGGTGGCGCCGCCGGAGGTCTCCAGGGCGAGGCTGCGTCCGGCGGTGCTCTCGTGCACGGCGGAGGGGCGCAGATAGGCGTACGTCTGTACGGCTTGCGTCATGCCGAGGACGCTAGGGTCGGGCACTGACAGGGCGGAAGATCTGGAACCTGTTCCTGTTCTCCCGCGGCACACGGGTAACCCAGGTCACACCCCGCTCCGCAGACGATCTGCCAAGATGGGCAGGTGACGAACGCCATGGACCAGGCCGCTCCGGGCGACGACTCGGTCGTCCCGTTCATCGAACTGCTCCGCATCGAGGAGCTGGACGAGAACCTGTTCCGCGGCCGGTGCCACGCCGGTGCGCCGATGCGCGCGTTCGGCGGACAGGTGGCCGCGCAGGCGCTCACCGCGGCCGGCCGGACGATCGACGAGGGCCGGCTGGTGCACTCGCTGCACGGCTACTTCCTGCGCCCGGGCGATCCGCAGCGCCCGATCGTCTACCAGGTGGACCGGGTCCGGGACGGGCTCTCCTACGCCACCCGGCGGGTGACGGCGGTTCAGCGCGGCGAGGTGATCTTCACCCTCTCCGCCTCCTTCAAGCGGGCCGAGGAGTCCGACGGACGGCAGCGGACGATGCCGCCCGTCCCGGGCCCGGAGGACCTGCCGGACCCGTTCCTCGCCTGGGAGCGCGCCGACCCGGAGGACTACGCCAAGTCCGCCGGGTTCCGCGCCCTGGACATGCGCTTCCTGCCCGCCGACGCGCCCGGGATGCCGCCCGAGCAGCCCGGCGTCCCGCAGCAGTTCGTCTGGCTGCGCACCGGCACGCCGCTGCCCGACGACGACCCGCTGCTCCAGGTCTGCGCCCTCACCTACCTCTCCGACCTCACGCTGGCCTCCACTGCCGCCCTGCACCTGCAGCCGCACCGCTTCGGCCGCCGCGCGCCGAACCGGCTGCTGCTCGCGTCGCTGGACCACGCGATGTGGTTCCACCGGCCGTTCCGCGCCGACGAGTGGCTGCTGTTCGCCCAGCGCAGCCCGTCCGCGTCGGACGGACGCGGTCTGGCGCACGGCGAGTTCTACAACCGGGAGGGCGTGCTGGTCGCCTCCGCCGTCCAGGAGACGCTCGTCCGGGAGATGCGCACCGGCCGGTAACGGTCCCGCTCCGGGTCGTTCGCGTCATACCCGCGCGAAGGCCCGGCCCGTATCATGGTGAAGGTGACCAAGGTTGACCTGTCACCACGTCCGATGGAGGCGATGTCGCCCCGTCAGCTCGAACGCCGCGGCAATCTGATCGCGGCCGCCCTCTCCCTGGTGACCGAGATCGGCGTCGAGCGGATCCAGATGCGGCAGGTGTCGGAGCGCTCCGGAGTGGCCCTCGGCACGACGTACCGCTACTTCTCGTCGAAGGACCACCTGCTGGCCGCCGCGATCGCGGAGTGGCACCACTCCCTGCTGACCGACCTGGTGGCGGAGCTGCGGGGCCGGCGGGCCGGGCTGTCGGCCAGCGACCGGATGGTCCGCTTCGTCCGGCACGGCATGCGCGCCTATCAGCGGCAGCCCGAGCTCGCCCGGCTGCGGGTCTCGGTGGCGGCGTCCACCGACCCGTTCGCCAGCGAGGCGCTCCAGGCGATGGCCCGGGCCGACGGCGCGGCCCTGCACGCGGTGATGGTCGAGGTGCCGCCGTCCGCCGGGGACGTCGTGCGGCACATCGTCGGCCACGCCTGGCAGGGTGAGCTGACCGCCTGGGTGACCGGACGCACGACGCTCGACGACGCCAGACGGCGCCTGGAGGACGTGGTGCGGCTGGTGCTCACCCCGTACGAGGCGGCCTGAGGGCCGCCGCAGCGGAAGGTCCGAACGGGTGACGCGGCCGCCGGCCGGCCGCCCACCGCACCGCCGTGACCTGCGCGAACGCCTGGTTTCGTCGGGCCTCCGCCCGGACTTCACCCGCGGTTGGCCGGGCTTTCACACCGGGATGCCATGCTCCCGATCATGAAGGCACCATCCGTCTCCGCCCCCGTCCCGCCGCGCTTCCCGCTCCCCCGGCGGCACCGCCGAACGATCGCGTGCTGCGCCGTCGCCGCCTCGATCGCGCTGGGCGGCCTCGGCGTGGGCGCCACCGTGGAGACCGTCCGGCAGCAGGCGGCCACCGCGAGCGCCGCCGCGCGCTGAGCCGCCGCGCGCCGCGGCGGCCCGGAGCCGGACCCGACCGAGTGGTGCCCGGCCGCCGGACGGCCGATACTTCCGTCAACGGCACAACCGGCTCGACAAGGGGGTGGTCCCCATGGCCACCGGAACCGTCAAGACGTACCACAGCAACCACGGCTACGGCGTCATCACGCCGGACGACGGCGGGCCCGAGCTCACCGTCTACTACGACTCGATCATCGACGCCCCCGGCCACGTGCTGACCGACGGCCAGAAGGTCGAGTACGACCTCACCGTGCAGGAGTTCCGCGAGGTCGCCGAGCGGGTCCGGACGGTGGACTGAGCCGCGGCGGGCGCCGCGCCCGCCCTCAGCCGAGACGCCGGCGGGGCCCCGGCAGGCCGCCCGGCCGCGAGTGGCGGCCGGTGCCCGGCTCCGGGTGGAGCTCGGCCTGCGGCGCGTACCGGGCCGCCGGGGCCCGCAGCACCCAGTTGCGGCCGGCAGGCACGATCAGCTGCATGGCGTGCAGCAGGTCGAGGGCGTCGCGGCGCAGCGCGGTGCGGTCCGCAAGGTAGTCCGGGCCGGTGCACGGCGGCAGGCCGTAGTCGTCGGCGATGTCGCCGAGCGCGCCGTCTATCAGCGCGTCCGGGACGAGGACGGCCGGCGGCGCGGCCTCCTCCGGCAGCGGCCGGAGCTCCTCGACCAGGCGTTCGGCGAGCAGCAGCGCGGTCTGTGCGAGCGGATCGGTGCCGGCCGCCGGCAGGTCGGTGAGCTCGTCGGCGGGGTCGAGCAGCGCCACGCCCTCGCTGCGCACCTCGGCCTCCAGGCCGAGCAGGTCGGCGAAGAGCTCGGCCTCGGCGGGCAGCCGGCCGCGCAGCCAGGCCCGCTCGGCGGCGGTGAGCTCGTCGAAGAGCACCACCGGGGTCTCGGCCAGCCGGCGGCGGACGGCGGTGTGCGGGGCGACCGGCCCGGCTCCGGCCGGCCGGTCGGCCCGTTCGACGAGCAGCCGGGCGAGGCCGTGGTCGCAGCTGCGGTCCGCGCCCTCGCCGGTGACCACGCGCCACTCGGTGAGCAGGCGCAGCACCTCCGGGCGGTCGAGGTCCGGGGGCAGGCCGTCGGCTATCGCGCCGAGGGCGAGGACCAGGGCGGCGTAGCCGTCGGGCCGGAATCCGGGCAGCATCCGGCCGGCCAGCGGGGACTTGTGCAGCCGGGCGTGGCCCGGGCCGAGGGTGAGCGGGTAGCCGAACAGGTCGGTGAAGCGCTCCCGCAGCCAGTCGGCGTGACGGTGGATCAGCGGGAAGCCGGCGCCGTGCGGCCCGTCGGCGGTGACCAGCGGGTGGGCCAGCAGCAGCCGGGCGGCCGTGCGGCGCTCGCCGGCGGCGGCGCCCTGGGCGGCGTCGCGGGCCCCTCGGGCCGCCGGTGCCGGCCGGCGGCGGACTGGGCGGGGACGCGGGCCGCGGCCGCCTCCTGGCGGGCCCGGCGCAGCGCGCGCGCCGGCCGGCCGCCGAGCGCCCGGTGCACGGTGGGGCCGTGCCACCAGCTGGCGGCGGCGCCCGGCTGCGCCTCGGCCGGCCGGCCGCCGAGGTGGCGGGCGCCGTAGAGGCCGAAGACGGCGGTGAAGAGCTCGTGGGCCGCGGTGTCCCCGGACTCGGCAAAGCGCCGGGCCAGCGGCCCCGTCCGCGCGGACAGCCCGAGGGGCGCTTGGGCCGTGAGCTGCCCCGCCCCGCCCAGGCGCCCGAACGCCTCGCCACCGGCCGCCTCCCCGGCGCCGGTCGCGTACTCGTGCTGCTCCATGTCGGCCACCAGCCTAGACGCTGGGCGGCGCCGTCCGGGCCCGGCCCGGGAGGTCCGCACGGGATCCGCCCTACGCAGCGGTAACAACCCCTTCCACCGGGCCCGCCCGGTCGCCTATCGTCCTCGCATGCCGAACCTGCCCGACGTCGTCCTGTGGTCGATACCCGCCTTCGTGCTGCTCACCGTCCTGGAAGTGGTCTCCTACCGCTTCCATCCGGACGAGGACGAGCAGGGCTACGCCCCGAAGGACACCGCGACCAGCCTGACGATGGGTCTCGGCAGCCTGCTGTTCGACGCGGGCTGGAAGATCCCGATCGTCGCCGTGTACTCGGCGCTGTACGAGCTGACCCCGCTGCGGGTGCCGGTGCTGTGGTGGACGGTGCCGCTGATGCTGCTGGCGCAGGACTTCTGCTACTACTGGTCGCACCGCGGCCACCACATGATCCGGGTGCTCTGGGCCTGCCACGTGGTGCACCACTCCAGCCGGAACTACAACCTCTCCACCGCGCTGCGGCAGCCGTGGACGGGCGCCACCAGCTGGGTCTTCTACCTGCCGATGATCGCGGCCGGGGTGCACCCGGCGGCGCTGGCCTTCTGCTCCTCGGTCAACCTGGTGTACCAGTTCTGGATCCACACCGAGCGGATCGACCGGCTGCCCCGCCCGGTCGAGTACCTGTTCAACACGCCGTCCCACCACCGGGTGCACCACGCCTCCCAGGGCGGCTACCTGGACCGGAACTTCGGCGGCATCCTGATCGTCTTCGACCGGATGTTCGGCTCGTTCACCGCGGAGACCGTCCGACCGGTGTACGGCCTGACGAAGAACCTCTCCACCCACAACCCGCTGCGGGTGGCCACCCACGAGTACGCGGCGATCGCCCGCGACGTGGCGGCGGCCCGGACGTGGGGCGACCGGTTCCGCCACCTCACCAAGGGGCCGGGCTGGCAGCCCGACCTCGACCGCACCGACCGCACCGAGAGCCCGGAGGGCGTACCCGCATGACCATCACCCGACGACTGCGCGCCGCCCGCGGCCTGGTCACCGCCTTCGCCGCGACCTCGGCGGCCCATCTCGGGGCGATCGTCACCGGCACGTCGGTGCTGCAGAACGCGACCAAGCCGGCCCTCATGCCGCTGCTGGCGGCGCACAGCCTCGCCTCCTCGGAGCGGGCGCCGCGGCTGCTGGCGCCGGCCCTGCTGGCGAGTGCGGCGGGCGACGTGCTGCTCCAGTTCGACGGGCAGGCGACGTTCCTGGCCGGCATGGGCGCGTTCGCGACGGCGCACGTCGCCTACGTGACCATGTTCGTGCGGATGGGGGCGCTGGACGACCGGCGGCGCAGCCTGCTGGTGGGCGCGGCGTACGCGGCGGCCTGGGCCGGCATGATCACCGCGCTCTGGCCGGGGCTGGGCGGGCTCCAGGTGCCGGTGGCGCTCTACAGCCTGCTGCTGACCTCGACGGCGGTCACCTCGTCCGGGCTCGGTCTGCGGACGGGCCTCGGCGGCGGGCTGTTCCTGCTCTCGGACAGCCTGATCGCGACCAAGCTGGCGGGCTGGCGGGAGCTGCCCGGGCACGGCTTCTGGATCATGGCGACCTACCTCGCGGCGCAGTGGCTGCTGGCCTCCGGGGCGATCCGGGCGGCGGAGGCGGCCGAGGACGCCGGGGCGGCCGACCCTGAGCTGACCGCCGGAGCACGGCTCAGCGCCACGGCGTGACGCCGCGGCGCTGAGCGGATGCGGGGGCGGCGCTCGGCGGCCGCCGCATCAGGCCTGCGAGTCCTCGCCGGCGCGGCGGCGCAGCAGCCAGAAGCCGCCGAGACCGGCGGCGACCAGGGCCCCGCCGGCGGCCAGCTGAGTGGGCCCGGCCGCGGTGACCGAACCGCCGACGCCGGTCTGCACGCTGCCGTGCGGCTCGGTCGCGGTGCCGTGGTCGTCGGTGCCGGCCGAGCCGGCCGAGGCCGCCGTTACCCCGACGCTGCCGGAAAACTCGTCGCCGTTCGGGCACTTCCCGCCGACCCCCATGGAGGCGGTCTTGGTGGTCTCGGTGACCGAGACCTCGGTCGCCGACACCAGCTCGATGGTGCCGGTGTACTTGCCGTCGGAGCCCGCGGTGAGCGTGACGGAGCCGCCGGAGAACGCCTTGGACGTCGCGGTGACGGTCTTGGCGCTGGTGTCCTTGCAGGTCACGCTGACGGTGACGGGCTGGCCGGGGGCGGCCTGGGCAGGGGTGATCCAGGCAGGTTCGACGGTCTTGGCGTGCGCCGCGGGTGCGGCGAGGGCCAACAGGGCGGTCGATCCCAGCAGGGCGGCGGCGGTACGCGGATGGCGCATGCCGGACCTCCAGGTTCTCGGGTGCGGCCGGGGACGGGCCGTCCGCGTGGTCGGGCAACCACACCCGGTCGCACCCGACGCTAGGCACCGTGCCCCGGCTCGGCCACCGCACGGGGACCGTTCGAGGCCGTCCGATCACTGCGGGTGACCGGACGGGGGCGGCTCAGACGTCCAGGTCCACCACGACCGGGGCGTGGTCCGAGGTGCCCTTGCCCTTGCGGGCCTCCCGGTCGACGTAGCTGTCGGTGACGGCGTCGGCGAAGGCCTTGTTGCCGTAGGTGAGGTCGATCCGCATGCCGCGGTTCTTCGGGAAGGCGAGCTGGCGGTAGTCCCAGTAGGTGTAGGGGCGGTCGTACTTCAGCGGGCGGGGCACGACGTCCTGCAGCCCGGCCTCGCGGAGGGCGGTGAGGGCGGCCCGCTCGGGGGCGGTGACGTGCGTGAGCCCCTCGAAGGCGGCCACGTCGTAGACGTCCTCGTCGGCGGGGGCGATGTTGAAGTCGCCGAGCACCGCGAAGGGGCGCGGGCCGGCCGCGTCCTCCAGCACCGCGCGGCGCAGCACCTCCAGCCACTCCAGCTTGTAGCGGTAGTGCGCGTGGTCGACCTCGCGGCCGTTGGGCACGTAGACCGACCAGACCCGGACGGGGCCGCAGGTCGCGGCGATCGCGCGCGGCTCGACGGCGGGCAGCAGCGCGTCGTCGGCCTGGAACCCGGGCTGGTCGGGCAGGCCGCGGACGACGTCCGCCAGGCCGAGCCTGGAGAGCACCGCGACGCCGTTCCAGCGGCCGTCGCCGTGCGCGGCGGTCTCGTAGCCGAGCTCGGCGACGGCCTCGTGCGGGAAGGCGTCGGCGGCGCACTTCAGCTCCTGGAGGCAGAGCACGTCGGGCGCGGCGCTCTCCAGCCATTCCAGGAGCTTGGGGAGCCGCGCGGTGACGGAGTTGATGTTCCAGGTGGCGATGCGGACGGTCACGGCGGCGGCCTTCCCGGGTCGCAGGGGCAGGGGTGGACGCCCTCGGCGGACGCCCACCCCGAACATACCGCCCGGCACCGACAGGCCCGGCCGATCAGCCGGCGGGCCGGACCACCGCCGCGGATCCGCCGCCGCGCCGCACGGGCTCGGCCGCGGCGACCCAGCGCCCGTCGGGCAGCCGTTCCACCCCGGTCGCGGCACCGATCTCCGCGGGCGCCGCGAACGACTGCCCGAGCGCCTCCAGGGCGGCCCGCTCGGGCAGTGCCAGGAAGGCCGCCTCGGCCGCCGTGGTGGCCGCGTTGCGCTGGCTGGCCCGGGGCGCGGCGATCGCCTGTTCCAGGGTGAGCCCGCGGTCGATCCGGCCGAGCAGCACCTGCAGGACGGTGGTGATGATGGTCGCCCCGCCCGGCGAGCCCGCCGCGAACAACGGCCGGCCGTCGCGCAGCACGATCGTCGGCGAGATCGACGAGCGCGGCCGCTTCGCCGGGCCGGGCAGGTTGGGATCGGGCACACCCGGGCCGACCGGGGTGAAGGAGAAGTCGGTCAGCTCGTTGTTGAGCAGGAAGCCGCGGCCCGGCACGGTCATCGCGCTGCCCCCGGTCTGCTCGATGGTCAGGGTGTACGAGACGACGTTCCCCCAGCGGTCGGCGACGGTGAGGTGGGTGGTGCTGGGGCCCTCGTACGTCTCGGTGACCGCCGGGCCGGTGGAGCCGCAGGCGGCCGGGTGGTACGGGTCGCCGGGGGCGAGCGGGCTGGTCAGCGCGTGGGCCGGGTCGAGCAGGCAGGCCCGGGCCGCGGTGAAGGCCGGGGAGAGCAGCCGGTCGGTGGGGACGTCGACCGCGGCCGGGTCGCCCACCCAGCGGTTGCGGTCGGCGAAGGCGATCCGGGAGGCCTCCAGGTAGCGGTGGTAGTACTGCGTGGTGTCCAGGTGGGCCAGGTCGGAGCGGGAGAGGATGCCGAGCGCCTCGCCGACCGTGGTGCCGCCGCTGGAGGACGGCGCGATGGAGTAGACGTCGTCGCCGCGGTAGGAGACGTGGGTGGGCTCCCGCCGGATCACCCGGTAGCGCGCCAGGTCGGTGCCGTCCACGGCGCCGGGGCGGGCGGTGCGCCCGGAAGCGGGGTCGACCGGCGGGTGCTGGAGGGTGCGGACGATGTCGGCGCCGATCGGCCCTCGGTAGAGCGCGGCGGTGCCGGCCCGGCCGAGCTCGCGATAGGTGGCGGCGAGATCCGGGTTGCGGAGCGTCGAGCCGACCGCGGGCGGCCGGCCGCCGGGCAGGAACAGCGCCCGGGTCGCCGGGAAGTCCTGGAAGCGGGCCTGGTTGGCGGCGGTCTGGTCGCGGAAGGTCTGGTCGACGGTGAAGCCGTGGTCGGCGATCCGCTCGGCCGGGCGCAGCACCTCGGCGAGCGGCCGGCTGCCCCAGAGGTCGAGCGCCTTCTGCCAGGTGGCGGCGGTGCCGGGAACGCCGACGGACAGGCCGCTGGTGACGGCGTCGGCGAACGGCAGCGGGGCGCCGTTCTCCAGGAAGAGCGAGGCGTCGGCGCCGCGGGAGGCGGTCTCCCGGCCGTCGAGGGTGGAGACCCTGCCCGTGCGGGCGTCGTAGACGACGAAGTACCCGCCGCCGCCGATGCCGGCCGAGTAGGGCTCGGTGACGCCGAGCGCGGCGGCGGTGGCGACCGCGGCGTCGACGGCGTTGCCGCCCCGGCGCAGCACCTCGATGCCGGCGGCGGTGGCGTCGGCGTCGACGCTGGCCACCGCGCCGCCGTAGCCCACCGCCTCGGGGGACTTGGGCGGCGGGTCGGCGGCGGCCGTGGCCGGCCCGGCGGTGGAGCAGACCAGGCCGGTGGCGAGGGCGAGCGGCGGGAGGAGTCGGGCCAGAGCTCTCATGCGGTCTCCTGAGTCGGCGTCAACTGTCCGTTCTGCCATACCTGCGGTGGACAGGACAACAGGGCCTCCAGCCACTACCCGTCGGTAGTTTCGTTATCCCGCCGAGACCGTCCGGCCTCTTACTGACATCGCGTCTTATTGGCTACCGTCCGGTACAGCCGTCCGGATCCGCACCCCCACCCCGCTGATCCGCACCCTCAGGAGTCCCGCATGCCCCCACGCGTACGCCGCGGGGCCACCGCCCTCGCGCTGGCCACCGCCCTGCTCACCGCCGCCCCGCTCGCCCTCGCGCCCCTCGCGCACGCCGCCACCGCGCAGGCCGCCGCACCGGCCCTGCGCTTCACCGACATCCCCGGGGACGGCGGCGTCGTGCTCAAGGGCAACGTCTACGAGCCCGGCGACGGTGCGGCCGGCCACCCGCTGCTCGTGCTGCCCGCCAGCTGGAGCCTCAACGACCTCGAGTACCTCGCCCAGGCGAAGCACTTCGCCGAGGCCGGCTACGTCGTCGTCTCCTACACCCCGCGCGGGTTCTGGGGCTCCGGCGGAGAGATCGAGGTCGCCGGGCCGCCCGACGTCGCCGACGTCTCCCGGGTGATCGACTGGGCGCTCGCCCACACCACCGCCGACCCGCGGCACATCGGCATGGCCGGGATTTCCTACGGCGCCGGGATCAGCCTGCTCGGCGCCGCCTTCGACCCCCGGGTCCGCGCCGTCTCGGCGCTCAGCGGCTGGGGCGACCTCGCCGACTCGCTGTTCAGCGACGAGACCCAGCACCTCCAGTCGGCCGCCCTGCTCACCGTCGCCGGATACCTGACGGGCCGTCCGGGCGACGAGCTGGAGACCACCCTCACCCGGTTCTTCGGCAGCGACCGGGCGGACGAACCGGCCATCCGCGCCTGGGCCGCCCAGCGCTCGCCCGCCACCTACGTCGACCGGATCAACGCCAACGGCGCCGCGGTGATGCTCGCCAACGCCTGGGGCGACTCGATCTTCCCGCCGAACCAGCTCACCGACTTCTACGAGCGCCTCGACGGCCCCAAGCGCCTGGAGCTGCGCCCCGGCGACCACGCCACCGCCGAGGCCACCGGCCTGGCCGGGCTGCCCAACGACGTGTGGACGGACACCCGCGCCTGGCTCGACCACTACCTCAGGGGCACCGACAACGGCATCGACCGCCGGCTGCCCGTCCACCTCGAACCGCAGCTCCAGGACGGTTACGAGGACTACCCCAGCTGGCCGGCGGTCAGCTCCTCCACCCGCCGGCTCGGCCTCGGCGGCCGCGACCGGCTCGGCACCGGCTCGCTCGCCGGCGGCGCACCGACCGGCTGGCACACCCCGATCGCCACCGGCCTCGACTCCGGCGCCGACGGCGGCATCGCCCTGCTCAGCAACCTCGCCGAGCAGTTCCTGAAGGTCCCGCCGACCGTCTCCGTCCCGCTGCTCCCCCGCCCGGTGGCCGCCGTCTGGCAGTCCGCGCCCGCCGACGGCGGGCAGCAGATCCGCGGCAGCGTGCGGCTGCACCTCGGCGTGACCCCGTCGGCCGAACGCGGCAG
This sequence comes from Kitasatospora paranensis, assembly GCF_039544005.1. Classification (NCBI taxonomy): domain Bacteria; kingdom Bacillati; phylum Actinomycetota; class Actinomycetes; order Kitasatosporales; family Streptomycetaceae; genus Kitasatospora; species Kitasatospora paranensis. Next base: position 6,627,030 of record NZ_BAABKV010000001.1, on the reverse strand, counting down.
CCTCATCGCCTACCTGTACGACGTCGACGCGCTCGGCATCGGCCGGCTGGTCGCCCACGCGCCGTACACCTTCCTCGGGCGCACCCCCGGGCAGGCGTTCGGCGCGGACATCCGGATGCAGGCCACCGCCTACGACGTGCCCGCCGGGCACCGGCTGGCCCTGGTGGTGGACAGCGTCGACCCGCTGTACATCACCCACAACCCGGCCTTCGCCACGCTCTCCTTCGGCTCCCCGGCCGGGGACCCGTCCTGGATCTCGGTGCCGCTGCGGTGACCGGGGGCCGGTGGCGCCGCGTCAGGCGCCGCCGGCCGCCCGCTCGACCCGGTGGCGCTTGATGGTGCGGAACCGGCGGGCGACCTGGCGGGCCAGGTCGGCGGCGCCGACCAGACCGGCCTCGTTGCCCAGCGCCGCGTGCACGAGGCCGGCCTCCGGGCGGAAGCCGCGGCCGGTCAGCGTCCGCCCGAACGCCTCCCGGGCCGGGCCGAGCAGCAGGTCGCCGGCCTCCGAGACCCCGCCGCCGACCACGAAGCGGCCGGGGTCGAGGGCCGCCGCCAGGTTGGCGATGCCGACCCCGAGCCAGTGGCCGACCTCGTAGAGCAGTTCGGTGGCGGTGGCGTCGCCGTCCCGGGCCGCCTCGGTGACCAGCGGGCCGGTGATGCCCTCCGCCGTGCCGCCGGCCCGGGCGAGCAGCCCCTCGATCACCGGCGACTCCTCGGCGACCAGCCCGCGGGCCTCGCGCACCAGGGCGTTGCCGGAGGAGTACTGCTCCCAGCAGCCCCGGTTGCCGCACGGGCAGCGGTGCCCGCCGGGCACCACCTGCATGTGGCCGAACTCGCCGGCCAGGCCGTACTTGCCGCGGTCCACCCAGCCGTCCCGGACGACCGCACCGCCGATGCCGGTGCCGAGGGTGATCATCACCATGTGGTCCTCGCCTCGTCCGGCGCCGAACCGCCACTCGGCCCAGGCCGCCGCGTTGGCGTCGTTCTCCACCACCACCGGGAAGCGCAGCCGCCGGCTGAGCGCGTCCCGCAGCGGCTCGTTGCGCCAGTTGAGGTGCGGGGCGAACAGCACCCTGGAGCGCTCGGCGTCGACCCAGCCCGCGGCGCCCACCCCGACGGCGTGCACGTCGTGCTTGTCGGCGAGCTGGAGCACCAGGTCGACGATGACGTCCTCCACCACCGCGGGGCTCTTGCTCTTGTGCGGGGTCTCGGTGCGCACGCTCTCCAGCACCCGCCCCTCGCCGTCCACCACCCCCGCCACCACCTTGGTGCCGCCGATGTCGACGCCGATGGTGGGCAGCCGCAGCACACCGGCCGGCAGGGCGCGGCGGCGCCGGTCGGCGAAGCGCGGCCCGAGTCCGAGCAGGGTGGGCAGGACGGCCGGCCGCTGGGCGCTGTTCGGGCTGGTCACGTGGACGGTCGCTCCTTCGGGTCGGGCGCGCGCCGGGGCGCGGGGCGGCCGGCCCGCACGGCCGGCCCACCGGACCATCCTCCCCCGTCCGACCGGCCGCGGGTGGCACGAGCGGCAGGCTCCGGCCGTTCCCAGCCACTCCTCATCCGGGCGGCCGCAGATGCTCCCCGTCCGGGGGATTCGTTCAGATGACTGGCAGACTGGGTTGGGCCGCGCGGGGGATTCACATGGAAACGTGATGTTCCTCTCAGGTTTCGCTCAGTTAACGGCGCAACCGACCCGTGGTTTCCCATTGTCTGATCACATCGGAATGCGTACCGGGCGAGCGGGGCCCGGGCGGCCGGCAACGCGGATACGAGACCTGATGCAACTCACCGGAACACCCTTCCTGATCCTCACGATCGTCCTGGTGCCGATCTCCATCGCGGCGGCGCTGCTGCTCTGGGGCAGAGCGCGCGGGCCCAGGCCCGTCCAGGTGCTGAGCAGACTGATCATGCTGCTGCTCTGCCAGGCGACGGCCGTGACCATGGTGTTCGTCATGGTGAACAACGCCAACCTGATCTACGGCAGCTGGGACGACCTGCTGGGCACCGGCAACCACGTCCGCGCGGTGCCGCAGGTGCCCGCCGACGCGGGCACCCCGGGCCAGGACGGCAAGGGCCTGCCCAAGATCCTCCAGCAGTTCAAGGCGGTCAACGACCCGCTGGTGCCCCGGGACGTCCAGCGCACCGACCTCAAGGGCCGGCTGTCCGGGGTCGACGGCGAGGTGCTGGTCTGGCTGCCGCCGCAGTACAACGACCCCGCCTGGAAGGACCGGACCTTCCCGGTGGTCGAGCTGATCCCCGGCTTCCCCGGCTCGTCGAGCACCTGGTACGGCACCCTGAAGGTGTCCGAGCAGCTCAAGCCGCTGATGGCCAGCGGCAAGGTGGCCCCGTTCATCCTGGTCTCGCCCCGCACGCTGCTGCTCGGCAAGGGCGTGGACACCGGCTGCGCCGACGTCCCCGGCAAGGTCAACGCCGACACCTGGCTCTCCCGGGACGTGCCGCAGATGGTGCTGGACAACTTCCGGACGGACACCTCCGCCGACCGCTGGGCGGTCGCCGGCTACTCGGCCGGCGGGCACTGCGCCAGCAGGCTGGCCCTCGAACACCCGGACCGCTACCGGGCCGGCGTCAGCCTGTCCGGCTACAACGACCCGGGCATCGAGGCCGACTCCCTGACGGCGAAGGACCCGCACCTGCGGGAGGTCTCCAACCCGCTGTACATCCTCAAGCACGCCAGCCCGGCGCCGCGCACCGCGCTGTTCCTCAGCGGCAACAAGGGCGACGGCTACGAGGGCGGACTGGCCCTCAAGCAGGCCGCCAAGGCGCCGACCGAGGTGACCGTGGTGGAGACCACCGGGCCGCACGCCAGCGACGTGTGGAAGCCGATGCTGCCACAGGTGTTCGAATGGCTCACCCATGTGATCCCCGCGCAGCACTGACGCACCCTCCGCGCCGCCGACATGCCGACGGGCCCGCCGCACCCTCCGGGGGTGCCGCGGGCCCGTCGGTGCGTTCCGGGCCGGTGCCGAGCCGGTGTCAGGCCAGTTCGAGCGCCAGGTAGAAGTCCACCCGGTCCTCCAGCCGCGACAGGTCACGGCCGGTCAGTTCCTCGATCCGGCCGATCCGGTAGCGCAGGGTGTTGACGTGGACGTGGAGTTGGGCCGCGCAGCGCGTCCAGGAGCCGTCCGACCGCAGGAACGCCTCCAGGGTGCGCACCAGGTCGGCCTGGTGCTCGATGTCGTAGCCGATGACCCGGTCCAGGAGCCGGCTGCGGAAGGCGCGCCGGACCTCGTCCGGCACGGCCGCCAGCAGCAGCACGTGCGAGGCCAGCTCCTCGGGCCCGGCGACGCAGACCCGGCCCACCCGGGAGGCGGCGATCCGGCGGGCGTGCCGGGCCTCCTCCAGGGCGCCGCGCAGACCGCCCGCCTCGGTGGCGGGCGCGGAGACGCCGACGGTGATCCGGCCCTCCGAGCCGAGCCCGGCCTCCAGCGGGGCGAGCAGGTCGCGCAGCGCGTCCGCCGGGACGGGGACGTCCGGCGCGGGCAGCACCACCACCGCACCGGCCCCGGTGCCCGCGACCAGGGCCCGGTCCGAGGCGTCGGTGAGTGCCTCCTCCAGCACGGTGCGGACGAGGGCGTCCGGCAGCCCGGTGCCCTCGGCGGACACCACCAGCCACGAGTCGGCCACCGCGGACTCGGGCCGGCCGCCCTCGTAGCGGGCCGCCATCGCCGAGGACGCCTGCAGCGCCCGGGAGATCTCCAGCGGGTCGGCGTCGCGCTGGAGCAGGGCGAGCACCTCGTCGGCGATCCGGCGGCGCAGCCGGCGGCCCTCGTCCCGGCGGGTCCGCTCGGCGGCGACCAGCCGGGCCAGGTTCTCCGCGAGTTGCTGGCGCTTGGGCGTCCACTCGGTGACGTCGCCGGCGACGGCGAGCACCCAGTCGGCGAGCGGCGCCTCGGCGGCGGGCTCGGCGGCGGCCGGCAGCAGCGAGTAGGCGCCGCCGGCGAGGCGGGCCCGGTGCGGTGGGCGGCGGCGCTGGCGCTGCGCGCCGAGGTGGGCCCGGACGAGCTGGTCGCGGTCCTCGGCGGAGAGCCGGTCGGCGGGGCCGGCGACCACCCGGCCGGTGGGGGTGAGCACCCAGCAGTCCAGGTCGAGGTCGCCGCCGAGCAGGTCGAGCACGGCGTCCAGGCCGCCGGCCCCGGCCGCCTGGACCAGCAGCCGGTGGCGGTCGACCAGGGCCGCGAGGTCGGCCGCCCGGTCGGCGGACACCTGCCGGCCGATGAACTCGGTGACCGTGCCGAAGGCGATGTCGTCGGGTACGGCCAGCAGGGGCATCCGGTGCCGCCGGCAGGCCGCCACCAGGTCGTCCGGGACGGGGCCGACCTCGGCCTCGCCCGCCGCCAGCGCGACCGCCCCACCGGCCACGAGGGTACGCACGAACCGCTCGGAGTCCTCCGGTCCGGTCCGCCACAGCATGCCGGTCAGGACGAGCTCGCCGCCGTGCAGGTACCGCCCCGGGGCCTGGAGGTCGGTGGTCATCACACCGCTGACCTGCCGGTCGAGCTCATCCTCCCCGGCGAGCAGCCGCAGCCGCAGGGCGCCGGGGGCGAGCAGGTCGCGGACACGCATCCGCAGACTCCTTCGTCTGGAGGGTGGGGGTCGGGTGGGGGTGTGGGGGCTCACAGTGTGCCCCACGCCGGGCCGCTCGGCGCTCTGTCCCGTCCGGGCCGGCAGTCACGGGCCGATCGCCTCGCCATCACGGCCGGATTACGGTCGTAAGTGGCGGTAGGGAAACCGCTGGGCTGGGCACTTGTCAGTCTTAGAGGAACGTACAGGATGCCGGGCGGGCACGGCGCGCGGGCTTCATGCCATCGGTGGCTGCCAGTGGGCCCCGTCACAGGGGTTCACTGGTCACACGCCGCCGGACACAACCCGGTGACCGGGACTCAACGCCACGGCAACGCCGGGGTAGCAGGGTCCGAACACCGAGTTCCGGGGGCACTGTGCCCATCAGTCCGGTTGGCGACGACTTGAGGAGACACCCGCATGGAGTTCCTTCGGCCCGCTACGTGGGACGAGGCACTCGCGGCGAAGGCTGAGTACCCGACCGCGCTGCCCATCTCCGGCGGCACGGACGTCATGGTCGAGATGAACTTCGACGTGCACCGGCCATCCGCGATTCTCGACCTGAACCGCGTCACCGAGCTCACCGCATGGTCGAACGACGGCGGCGTCGTCCGGCTCGGCGCCGCGGTCCCCTACGCCCGGATCATCGACGAGCTGTCCGGCCCGCTGCCGGGCCTGGCCCTGGCCGCGCACACCGTCGGTTCCCCGCAGATCCGCAACCGCGGCTCGGTCGGCGGCAACCTCGGCGCCGCCTCGCCGGCCGGCGACTCGCACCCGGCGCTGCTCGCCGCGGGCCGGGACGTGTTCGTGGAGGCCGAGTCCGTGCGGGGCAGCCGGCTGATCGCGATCGACGACTTCTACCTCGGCGTGAAGCGCAACAGCCTGGAGCCGGACGAGCTGATCCGCGCCGTGCACATCCCGGTCGCGGACGGCCCGCAGCAGTTCTCGAAGATCGGCACCCGCAACGCGATGGTGATCGCGGTCTGCGCGTTCGGCTTCGCCCTCCACCCGAAGAACGGCACCGTCGGTACCGGCATCGGCTCGGCCGCCCCCACCCCGCGCCGCGCGATCGAGGCGGAGCAGTACCTGCAGGGGGTGCTCGCCGAGCGCGGCCTGTGGGAGTCGGGCGACCTGCTGGGCGCCGAGGTCATCCAGCGCTTCGGCGAGCTGGTGCGCGCCGCCGCCTCCCCGATCGACGACGTCCGCGGCACCGCCGACTACCGGCGGCACGCGCTGGCCGTGATGGCCCGCCGCACGCTGACCTGGACGTGGAACGACTACAGCAAGCAGATCAGGAGCGCGGCATGAGGGTCACATTCACCGCCAACGGCAAGCCCGTCGAGGCGGACGACGTCTGGGAGGGCGAGAGCCTCCTGTACGTGCTGCGCGAGCGGGTCGGCCTGCCGGGCTCCAAGAACGCCTGCGAGCAGGGCGAGTGCGGCTCCTGCACGGTGTACCTGGACGACACCCCGGTCTGCTCCTGTCTGGTCGCGGCCGGCCAGGTGCAGGACCGCGAGGTCCGCACCGTCGAGGGCCTGGCCGACGAGAACGGCGAGCTGGGCCTCGTCCAGCAGGCGTTCGTCGACGCCGGCGCCGTTCAGTGCGGCTTCTGCACCCCCGGCCTGCTGGTGCAGACCGACGCCCTGCTGGAGCGGGACCCGCAGCCCAGCGACACCGACATCCGCGAGGCGCTGTCGGGCAACCTGTGCCGCTGCACCGGGTACGAGAAGATCATGGACGCGGTGCGGCTCGCCTCCGCCCGCACGTGCGAGAGGGCGGCCTCCGAATGAGTGCTCGTACCATCCAGGGCCAGAAGAACCTGCAGGACATCCGGCAGGCCTCCAAGGACGGCATCGGCGGCTCGCCGCTGCGGCCGGACGGCAACCTCAAGGTCAAGGGCGAGTTCGCGTACTCGTCGGACATGTGGCACGAGGACATGCTCTGGGGCATGGCGCTGCGCTCGCCGCACCCCCGCGCGAACATCCTCTCGGTGGACATCTCCGAGGCGCTCAAGGTGCCCGGCGTGTACGCCGTACTCACCCACGACGACATCCCCGGCACCAAGTACTACGGCCTGGAGATCCAGGACCAGCCGGCGCTGGCCATCGACAAGGTCCGCTACCACGGCGAGGCGATCGCGCTGGTCGCGGCCGACCACCCGGAGACGGCCCGCCGCGCGGTGAAGAAGATCAAGGTCGAGTACGAGGTGCTCACCCCGATCACCACCGAGGAGCAGTGCCTCGACCCGGAGACCCACGGCTACGTCCACGAGCCGCACGAGTACAAGTCGCACGGCTCCGGCAACATCTGCCACAGCCAGAAGCTGGTCTCCGGGCTCGGCGTGACCGACGAGGTGCGGGCGATGGCGGACGTCATCGTCAAGGGCAGCTACGAGGTCGGCATGCAGGACCAGGCCTTCCTCGGCCCGGAGTCCGGTCTCGCCGTGCCCTCCGAGGACGGCGGCGTCGACCTCTACATCGCCACCCAGTGGCTGCACGTGGACCGCCAGCAGATGGCTCCCGTGCTGGCCCTGCCGGAGGAGAAGGTCCGGCTCACGCTGGCCGGCGTCGGCGGCGCCTTCGGCGGCCGCGAGGACCTGTCGATGCAGATCCACGCCTGCCTGCTGGCGCTGCACACCGGCAAGCCCGTCAAGATCGTCTACGCCCGGGACGAGTCCTTCTTCGGCCACGTGCACCGCCACCCGGCGACGATGACGTACGAGCACGGCGCGACCCGCGACGGCAAGCTGGTCTTCGCCGACTGCCGGATCGTGCTGGACGGCGGCGCGTACGCCTCCGCCTCGCCCGCCGTCGTCGGCAACGCCGCCTCGCTCGGCCACGGCCCGTACGTGATCCCGAACGTGCGGATGGAGGCGATCGCCCTCTACTCCAACAACCCGAGCTGCGGCGCGATGCGCGGCTTCGGCGCGGTGCAGGCCTGCTTCGGCTACGAGTCCCAGATGGACAAGCTCGCCGTCGAGCTGGGCATGGACCCGGTGGAGCTGCGCCAGCTGAACGCGATGGCCGAGGGCGACTTCATGCCCACCGGTCAGCAGATCGACTCGCCGGCCCCGGTCGCCGAGCTGCTGCAGCGCGTCAAGGACATGCCGCTGCCGCCGCCGCTGGACCTGGAGCACCTGGACGTGCGCACCCTGCCGGGCGCGCTGTCCAACACCTCGCACGGCGAGGGCATCGTCCGCGGCATCGGCTACTCGGTCGGCATCAAGAACGTCGGCTTCTCCGAGGGCTTCGACGACTACTCCACCGCCCGGGTCCGCCTGGAGGTGATCGGCGGCGAGCCGGTCGCCATGGTGCACACCGCGATGGCCGAGGTCGGCCAGGGCGGCGTCACCGTGCACGCCCAGATCGCCCGCACCGAGCTCGGCGTCGAGCAGGTCACCATCCACCCGGCCAACACCGAGGTCGGCTCGGCCGGCTCCACCTCAGCCTCCCGGCAGACCTACATGACCGGCGGTGCGGTGAAGCTGGCCGCCGAGGCGGTCAGGCAGGCGCTGATCGAGAAGGGCCGCCGCCGCTACGGCTGGCAGCACCGGGACATCACACTGGTCGGCGGCAAGGTCGTCTCCGAGGGCGCCGGCGTGCTGGTGCCCATGGTGGACCTGCTCGGCGACGAGGCGATCGACCTCACCCGCGAGCACCACCACCGGCCCACCGTGCCGTTCGACAAGGAGACCGGGCAGGGCTTCGGCCACGTCCAGTACACCTTCTGCGCCAACCGCGCGGTGGTCGACGTGGACGTCGAGCTCGGCCTGGTCAAGGTGGTCGAGCTGACCGCCGCCCAGGACGTCGGCAAGGCGCTGAACCCGCTGTCGGTGGTCGGCCAGATCCAGGGCGGCTGCACCCAGGCGCTCGGTCTCGCCGTCATGGAGGAGATCGTCGTCAAGGACGGCAAGGTCCGCAACGCCTCCTTCACCGACTACCTGATCCCCACGATCCTGGACACCCCGCCGATCCCGGTGGACGTGCTGGAGCGGCCCGACCCCAACGCCCCGTACGGACTGCGCGGCGTCGGCGAGGCCCCCACCGTCTCCGCCACCCCCTCGATCGTCGCGGCGATCCGCAACGCCACCGGCCTCGCCCTCAACCGGGTGCCGGTCAGGCCCGAGCACCTCACCGGGACGCTCTAGCCGAACCCGTCAGACCTCCCCGGGGCGGTGACACGTCTTCCCCGCCGCCCCGGGGACGCTCCCCACGAAGGACCGTCGTGCACCACCCGCTGCCTCTCCCACGCCGGGGTTCTGCAGCGGCACACACCACCCTCCTCCGGCTTCCGGCCGGAGGGTGCACCCGTGAGTCGAACAGTCCCCCTGTGCCTCACTCCCGTCTGGCAGTCAGGTCGGCTCGCCCACCCCAAACCCCTTTGAACCTTGGGAGTGGACATGACCAGGATCCCCACGGAGCCCGGCACCACTGAAGACAGACCTGCCACCGACGACGCCCTCACGCCGCCGGCGGCCGCCCCCACCAATCTGCTGGACGCGTACTTCAAGATCTCGGCCCGGGGCTCCACCCTCGGCAACGAGCTGCGCGGCGGCCTGACCACGTTCATGGCGATGGCCTACATCGTCCTGCTCAACCCGATCATCCTGAGCGGGGCCGACGTCAACGGGCTGAAGCTGGACCACGCCCAGCTCACCACCGCGACCGCACTCGCCGCCGCGGTCACCACGATCCTCATGGGCGTGATCGGCAACGTGCCGCTGGCGGTCGCCGCGGGCCTCTCGGTCTCCGGGGCGATCTCCGCCCTGGTGGTGCCGCACACCACCTGGCCGCAGGCGTTCGGGCTCTGCGTGATCTACGGCCTGCTGATCGTGCTGCTGGTCCTCTCCGGCCTCCGCGAGAAGATCATGAACGGCATCCCCCTGCCGCTCAAGCACGCGATCACCATCGGCATCGGCCTGTTCGTCTCCATCATCGGCCTCTACAAGGCCGGCTTCGTGCACACCGGCGGCCCCACCCCGCTGTCCCTCGGCCCGTTCGGCGAACTGTCCGGCTGGCCCGTCCTGATCTTCTGCCTCACCCTGCTGACGATCTTCGTCCTGCTGGCCCGAAACGTCCGCGGCGCGATCCTGATCGGCATCGCCGGCGGCACCGTGGTCGCGATGATCGTCAACCAGGTCGCCGGTCTGACCTCCAAGGACTGGGGCGGCGCCGCGCCGGTCTGGCCCGGCAGCCCGGTCTCCGCCCCCGACTTCGGCCTGTTCGGCGACGTCGACCTCTTCGGCGCCTTCGGCAGCCACGGACTCGGCGCGATCAGCGCCTCGGTCGCGGTCTTCACGCTCGTCCTCGCCGGCTTCTTCGACGCGATGGCCACCATCATCGGCGTCGGCACCGAGGCGGGTCTCGCCGACAAGCAGGGCCGGATGCCCGGCCTGTCCAAGGCCCTGCTGATCGACGGCGCCGGCGGCGCCATCGGCGGCGTCGCCGGAGCATCCGGCCAGACCGTGTTCGTGGAGTCCGCCACCGGCGTCGGCGACGGCGCCCGCACCGGCCTCGCCTCCACCGTCACCGGCGGCGTCTTCGCCCTGATGCTCTTCTTCTCCCCGGTCGCGGCCGTCGTCCCCGTCCAGGTCGCGGCCGCCGCCCTGGTGGTGATCGGCTCGATGATGATGAGCCAGGCCCGGCACATTGACTGGTCCGACCGCGAGGTGGCCATCCCGGCCTTCCTCACCTGCGTCCTGATGCCGTTCACCTACAGCATCACCGCCGGTGTCGCCGCGGGCGTCATCTCGTACACCGTCATCAAGGCCGGCGCCGGCAAGTGGCGCGAGCCCGGCCCGCTGATGTGGATCCTGACCGGCGTCTTCGTCGTCTACTTCGCCCTCAGCCCGATCAAGGCGTGGCTCGGCGTGCACTGAGCCCCGGGCCGCCGTACGGGAGCACCCGCTCCCGTACGGCGGCCCCCGCCGTCCCCCGCGTACCCTTCCTGGTAAGGAGCCCTCCATGCAGGACATCGCCGCGCAGCTGCAGGCCTGGCACGCGTCCGGCCGCTCCTTCGCCGTGGCCACGGTGGTCGGCGTCTCGGGCAGCGCCCCGCGCGACCCGGGTGCGGCGCTCGCCGTCGACGCCGACGGCGAGGCGATCGGCTCGGTGTCCGGCGGCTGCGTCGAGAGCGCCGTGTACGAGCTCTGCCAGGACGCGATCGCCTCCGGCCGGGCCGTCCTGGAACGCTTCGGCTACAGCGACGAGGACGCCTTCGCGGTGGGGCTGACCTGCGGCGGCGTCCTGGACGTCTTCGTCCAGCCGGTCGTGCCCGGCGCGGACGCGGCGATCGACGCCGGCGTCGCCTACATCGCCTCCGGCACCCCGGTCGCACTGGCGCGGGTCATCGCCGGCCCGGCCGGCCTGCTCGGCGCGGCGGTCGCCGTCACCGCCGACGCCCACCACGGCTCGCTCTCCCCCGCACCGACCACCACGGCCGCGCTGGAACGCGCGGCGGTCGCCGAGGCCCGCGCCATGCTGGACGCCGGCCGGACGGGGCAGCTCGTGCTCGGCCTCGACGGCCGCCCCTGCGACGAGGCCGGGCAGGGCACCGCCACCTTCTTCGTCGAGTGCTACGTGCCCGCCCCGCGCATGATCGTCTTCGGCGCCATCGACTTCGCCGCGGCCGTCGTCCGGATCGGCCGCTTCCTCGGCTACCACGTCACGGTCTGCGACGCCCGCCCGGTCTTCGCCACCCGCCGGCGCTTCCCCGACGCCGACGAGGTGGTCGTCGACTGGCCGCACCGCTACCTCGACTCCCAGCTGGACCGCATCGACGGCCGCACCGTGCTCTGCGTGCTCACCCACGACGCCAAGTTCGACATCCCGCTGCTGGAGCGGGCGCTGCGGCTGCCGGTCGGCTACGTCGGCGCGATGGGCTCGCGCCGCACCCACCGGGACCGCAACGCCCGGCTGCGCGAGATCGGGCTGAGCGACGCCGAGATCGGCCGGCTGCGCTCCCCGATCGGCCTGGACCTCGGCGCCCGCACACCGGAGGAGACCGCCGTGTCGGTCGCCGCCGAGATCGTCGCCCACCGCCGCGGCGGCTCCTGCCTGCCGCTGTCGGCCGGTCAGGGACCGATCCACCACGACCTGGCCCGGGCGGCCGAGCCCGAGAAGGCGCGGTCGCACGCCGCGTGATCCAACGTGCGCACGGTCGCGGACGGCGGGACGCTGGAGAGAGGGACTGACCGCCACCCGGTGCGGTCCGAGCGGACGGCCGGTCGTCGTTCCGCACGGAAGGCCCCCGCCATGCGCATGCTGATCCAGGCATCGATCGACACCGAGATCTCCAACAAGCTCATCGCCGAGGGCGGCATGGCCGCCGCCATGGACGAGGTGATGGCGCTGCTGAAGCCGGAGGCGGCGTACTTCTACCCGCTGCACGGCCGCCGCGGCTTCACCCTGGTCGTCGACGTGACGGACGAGCCGTCCCTGGTCGCCGTGGTCGAGCCGCTCTGGCTGCGGATGGGCGCCGACGTCGAGGTCGTCCCCTGCATGAACGCCGACGACCTGCGCGCGGGCATCGCCCGCATCCCGGGCGCGGGCTGACGCTCAGTCGGCCGAACCGGCCGGAACCACCCAGCGCACCGACTGGCCCGTGACGGCCGCGATCATGTCGAAGTCGCCGTCGTAGTGGAGCACGGTGGCCCCGTACCGCTCGGCGGTCGCGGCGATCACCAGGTCCGCCATCGACAGGGCCCGCCAGGTGCCGGCGCCGACCAGCAAGAGCTGGACGTCCAGCGCACGGTCCCAGACCTCGTCGGGCATGGGGAGCAGGTCGAAGCCGCGCATGCCGTGCCGGATCCGCTCGGCGTCCGCCTTCGAGCGTGCACTGTGCAGCACCTCCATCTCGACGGCCGCGCAGACGGCCAGCAGACCGGCATTGTGGAGCGGCTCGACGACAGCCCGGACGGCGGCCTTGGGGTAGCGCGCCAACGCCGACTTGTCGATCAGGTAGCGCTCGCTCATGCCGCCCGGTGTTCCGCCCCGCCGCCGCCCACCGGCCCTGTGAGGTCGGGCAGACCTCCGTCGGCGAGCCAGTTCAGGAAGGACTCCCGCTTCCGCCGCTTGATCGCGTCGGCGAGCGCCGCGTTCACCGTGGCCACCTTGGTGGCCGTGCCGAAGATCTCGGCGGCCTCGGCGAGCAGCTCGTCGTCGACGTCTATCACCGTCCGCGTCATCCCGACCTCCCGGTCCATCGTGATATCGGATTCCATCCTAGTCGATATCACGACGGCCGGAAGGCGTCAGCCGACGTCCAGCCGGGCCGCCCGGCGCAGCAGGCGGGGGCTGATCCGGCCCAGCCAGTGCGCCGCCTTGGCCTCGACGGTGACCGGGACGAACGGGCGGCCGGTGCGGACGGCCCGGACGATCTCCTCGGCCACCTTCTCCGGCGGGAAGCCGCGTCGGGCGTACGCCTTGGAGGCCTTGGCCTGCTTGGCCGCCTGGGCGTCCGCGTCGACGCCGGAGAACGTGGTGGTGCGGGTGATGTTGGTGTTGACGATGCCGGGGCAGACCGCGGTGACCGCGATCCGGTGGTCGGCCAGTTCGGCGCGCAGGCAGTCGGAGAGCATCAGCACGGCGGCCTTGCTGGTGGCGTACGCCGCGAGCGACTTGGCGGGCAGGTAGGCGGCGGCCGAGGCCAGGTTGACGATGTGTCCGCCTTCGCCGCGGCCCACCATCAGCGCGCCGAACGCCCGGCAGCCGTGGATGACCCCCACAGGTTGACGTCGAGGACGCGCTGCCACTCCTTCTCGGTGGTCTGCAGGAATGTCCCCGCGTGCCCGATCCCGGCGTTGTTGACCACCACGTCGGGGACGCCGTGCTCGGCGGCGACCAGCTCGGCGAAGGCGTCCACCGCGGCGCCGTCGGAGACGTCCACCCGGTGTGCGGCCGCGCCGGGGTGAGTGCCGCGCAGAGTTCGGCGGTGCGCTCGGCGGCGGGCAGGTCGAGGTCGCAGACCACCACCCGGTCGCCCTGGGCGGCGAAGGCGATCGCGGTCGCCCGGCCGATGCCGCTGCCCGCGCCGGTCACCACGACCAGGCGGCCCTCGGGCGGCGGGCCCTGGGTCTGCCCGGCGGCGACCCGGGCGACGTGCTCGCGGACGAGACCGGCCACGGTGGATCCCCTCTCCAGCAGGGCCGACCAGTGGCCGGCGTCCAGGGTGCGGCGGGTCAGGTGCGGCACCCAGCGCTCCAGCCCCTCGGAGAGGAAGGTGGAGACGTAGCGGTCGCGTTCCAGGGTGACCAGCTGGACGGGCACCTCGGTCGACCGCTCGCGCGGACTGCGCAGCACCGGGCGGAAGTTGGCCCGGTAGAGCTCGATGCCCCGGACGGCGTCCCGGGCCAGCGTCGGCTGCGGGTGGCCCGGCCGCGCGGTGACGTGCTCCAGGTCGCGCAGCACCCGCGGCCAGGCCCGGGCCAGCCCGAACCGCCAGACGGCCGGGGCCAGGAACGGCAGGTGGAAGGCGGTGATGTACCAGGAGTGCACGCCCTGCACGGCGAGCTGGCGCAGGTGGCGCGGGGTGGGGCGGCGCATCCGGTGCCGCGTCCAGTGCGCGATGTGGTCGAGTGAGGGCCCGGACAGCGAGGTGTAGGACGCGATCCGGTGGTGCGCACCGGGCTCGGTGACGGCCTCCCAGGACTGGATGGAACCCCAGTCGTGGGCGACGACGTGCACCGGCCGCTCGGGGCTGACCGTGTCGGCGACGGCGGCCAGGTCGGCGGCGAGCCGGGCCAGCCGGTAGCCGTCCCGGCCGGCCGGGGCGCCCGAGGCGCCGGCCCCGCGCACGTCGTAGCGCACCACGTGGTGGTCGGCGGCGAGGTCGGCGGCGACGTCGTCCCAGACCGCGTGGGTGTCCGGGTAGCCGTGCACCAGCAGGACGGTCGGCCGGGCCGGGTCGCCCTGCTCGTACACGGCGAGCGGCACCCCGCCGGAGTGGACGGTGCGGCGGCGGATGGTCATGCGGCCCCCTTCTGGCCTGCGGTGCTCTCCTGGGACGTCCAGCGCCGCACGTGCGGCAGGTCGTCGTCGAGCCAGTACGCGTCGTCGTCGGTGACGACCAGCAGTTCCTCGAACTTGATGCCGACGTCGCGGAAGCCGATGTGCGGCTCCACCGCCCACAGGCCGGGCGTCGGGGCGTGCCGGGAGCTGCGCCCGTCGGCCCAGAGCGGGGAGCGGCCGTGCAGCCGCTCGCCGATCAGCTCGCGGCCGAGCGTCTGGAGTGTACGCACCCCGAATCCGAACACGCTGACACCGGCCGGGCCGCGGGCCACCGTCCGGGTGACCTGGTGACCGATCACCCGGCCGGGGTAGACCCGGTGGCGGTTGTCGTAGCCGTGCGCGGCGATCTGGGCGTCCACCGCGGCATAGACCTCGTCGAGCGGGCGGCGGGCGCGGACCTCGGCCAGGATGAGCGCGCGGTAGACCCGGAGGTCGCGGGCGAGGAGGTCCCAGACCGGGTTCTCCCCGACCTTGCCGCCGTAGCCGATGTCGGCGGTGTAGCCGTCCACGATCGGCGCGCAGTCCAGCACGTACGGCATGCCCTCGGCCAGGCGGCGGTCGCCCGCGAAGAACTGCAGCGGGGTGTGGAAGTGCCGGAAGGCGGTGCGGTCGCCGAACCAGGCGAACGGGACGTGGAAGAAGTCCTGCACGCCGGCCCGGACGAGGCACTGCCGCAGCCGGGCGGTGGCCTGGCGCTCGGTGACGCCGGGTTCGATCCAGGCGGCGACCTGCTCGGCGCAGTGGTAGGCCAGTTGCTGGGTCTCCCGGAACCGGGCCAGGTCGCGGTCGTCGTAGCCGAAGGTCATCGGGCGCTCCTCACAGGTCGAGGACGAGGGTCTCGCCCTCGGCCGCTCGGGAGACGCAGGGCAGCAGGGCGCCGGCGGCGCGCTCCTCGTCGGTGAGCCGGCGGTCGCGGTGTTCCGGCCGCCCGGCGAGCACCCGTACCCGGCAGGTTCCGCAGAAGCCCTGGGTGCAGGAGTAGGCGAGATCGGGCCGCTCCTGGCGGGCGACGTCCAGCGCCGAGCGGTCGGCGGGGACGGCGAGGTCGGGCCCGTCGGCGCCCAGCCGCAGGGTGAAGGGCCTGCCGTCGGCGATCGGGGCGGCGCCGAACCGTTCGAGGTGCAGGGCGCGGGCCGGCGAGGCGTCCAGGGCCCGCTGCACGGCGGCGATCATCGGGGCCGGGCCGCAGCAGTAGACGGCGGCGCCGCGCGGCGCCCGGGCGAGCAGGTCGGCGGCGTCCGGGCGGCCGTCCCGGTCGTCGTACAGGAAGGTGGTGCGGGCGGGGTCGAGCGCGCGCAGCTCCGCGGTGAACGGCAATGAGGCCGCCGTCCGGCCGGTGTGCACCAGCCGCCAGTCGAGGCCGAGCCGCTGCGCCTCGCGCGCCATCGGCAGCAGCGGGGTGACGCCGATGCCCCCGGCCAGCAGCAGCACCGCGGGCTCGGCGCAGAAGGCGAAGCCGTTGCGCGGCCGGCGGGCCGTCAGGCGGTCCCCGACGGCGAGGGCGTCGTGGATCTCCACCGATCCGCCGCCGCCGTCGGCGATCCGGCGCACCGCGATCCGGTAGCGGTGCCGGTCGGCCGGGTCGCCGCAGAGCGAGTAGTGCCGGACCCGGCCGGAGGGCAGGGTGAGCTGCAGCCGGGCGCCGGGCTGCCAGCCGGGCAGCGGGCCGCCGGAGGGTTCGGCGAGGTCCAGCGCGAGGACGTCCTCGGCGACGGTGTTCCGGGCCGTCACCACCAGGCGCAGCGGCCGGGCGCCGGCCGGGAGCGGGCGCCGCGGGCTGCGGCGCAGGCCGGGCCGGACGAGGGCGGGGGTGTAGCGGTCGCCGAAGGCGGTGACGGCCCGCATGAAGCGGTCGGCCCGGGGGCGTCCGTAGAGGTCGGGGGCGGGGTGGTGAGGTCCATCCGTGCGGCTCCGGGCGGCAGGTCGGCGGGCGGCAGGTCAGCGGGCGGCGGCGGCGCGGGCCGCCGGGGAGGTGGCCAGGTAGCCGAGCGCCTGGCTGGAGGAACCCTCCTGGGTGGGGTGGTAGCCGGGCCTGAAGTAGCGGACGGCGGACCGGGCGAGGAGCCGCAGGTCGGGGAGCAGGCCGCGCCGGGCGTTGAGGTGGGCGTCGCGCCAGGTCGGCCTGATCCGCCCGTCGAGCACCGGATCGGCGGCGAGCATGAACCGGGCGCCGCGGACCCAGAGGTGGACGAGCATCGGCCCGGAGACGAGCATCCCGCGGACCCGGCGCAGGTAGCCCGGGTCGAGGTGGACGAGCAGGTCGAAGGCGACGCTGCGGTGCTCGACCTCCTCGGCGCCGTGCCAGCGCAGCAGGTCGAGCATGGTGGGGTCGGCCTGGGCCCGGTCCAGGCCGGGCGAGTTGAGCGCCCAGTTGCCGAGGAAGGCGGTGAAGTGCTCGATCGCGGCGACGAAGGCGACGCGTTCGATGACGCTCTCCCGGCGCTGGGCGGCGGTGAGGCCGGGCCGTTCGCCGAGGACGCGGCGGAACAGCCAGCTGACCTGGCGCACGTACGGGCGGGGGTCGAGCCCCTGGCCGAGCAGGTGGTCGAGGACCTCCTGGTGGGCCTCGGCGTGGATCGCCTCCTGGCCGATGAAGCCGAGCACCTCCTCGCGGAGCCGGTCGTCGGTGATCATCGGCAGGGCCTGTTTGAAGACCTCGACGAACCAGCGCTCGCCCTCGGGCAGCAGCAGGTGGAGCACGTTGATGACGTGGGTGGCCACCGGCTCGTCGGGGATCCAGTGCAGCGGCAGGGCGGACCAGTCGAACTGCACGTCCCGGGGGTCGAGGACGAGGTCGTCGTGGACGGCCGGGGCGGGGGTGGAACGGGGCATGGGGCTGCCTCCTGACCTGCGGACGGCGAGGGCGTACCCGAAAACTACTCGCGGGTAGTGGGCCCCACAAGGGTTTCGGCGACTCTTATCGACATTGAGTCTAATAACTCGGGCGCAGGTCGGGCAGGGCCTCGCCGCACGGTCGCACCGCACAGGTCGCAGCGCACTCCCCGGCGGACCGCCGCGGGGTCAGACCGCCATCGCCACCATCAGCGGCGCCGCCCGCTCCGCCAGCAACTCGGCGGCGGCCCGCAGCCGGTGGCTGTCGGCGACCGGCAGCGAGGTGGCCAGGCAGCCCACCGTGCTGCCCGCCGACACGGGGACGGCCGCGCACACCGTACCGAGCGCGTACTCCTCCAGGTCCAGCACCGGCACGGTGGCCGGCTGGCGGTCCAGCCGGTGCAGCAGCTGCTCCGCGTCGGTGACGGTGCGGACGGTGAGCCGGGCGGGCCGGTGCCGGGACAGGTGGTCCCGGCGGCCCTCGTGGTCCAGCTGGCCGAGCAGGCAGCGGCCGATCGCGCTGGCGTGCGCGGTGCTGCGGAAGTCGGCCCACTCCACCACCGCGGGTGCGGACTCGCTCGCCACCACGGCCTCCACCGACAGCTCGCCGTCGTGGTAGCGGCTGAAGTAGACGGCGGCGCCCAGCTCGTCGCGCAGGTCGGCCAGCCCGCGGTGCAGCCGGGCGCGGACGAGCTGCTCGCGGTTCTGGTGGCCGAGCAGGGTGAGCGCACCGCCCAGCACCCAGGCGCCCTCGTCGAACAGCAGGTAGCCCTCGCCCTCCAGGGCCTCGGCCAGCTCCTGCACGGTGCCGGCCGGCAGCCCGAGCTCCCGGGCGAGCGACGCGGTGTCCACGCCCAGGGGATGGCGGTCCACGGCCTCCAGCAGCCGGAGCGCCCGGTGCAGGACCCCGTACGGGTTCCGTTCGCCGCGGGCCGGACCGCTCCGCCGCCCCCGACTCGGTGCCGTCATGGGCGCCCCTTCCGCTCGCGTGCCCGCCGCCGCGGCCCGGTGCAGCACCAGGGTAACCACGCGGCCGCCCCCGCCGTCGGTCCTCCGCGGATCTGGGCCCCGATCGCGGCGGGAACGCGCCAGGAGGGGCCGGGAACGGCCGCAGGGCCCCTTCCCACTGCCCGGGGGAAGGGGCCCTGCGGGCGGCGGCCGGGGATCCGGCCGCCGCGGAGGGTGGTTCGGGTGGCGGAGGGTCAGGCCTCTTCGCCGGCGCGGAGCTTCTTCACCGCCGCCTCCAGGCGGCTGCCGTACTCCTCGTCGGCCGCGTGGAAGTGCGCGAGGTTGCGCTCGACCACGTCGTCCCGGCTCACCTGGGCGAGGAAGCCCGCCAGGTTGGCGATCAGGCGGGCCTGCTCGCCCTCGGACATCAGCCGGTAGAGCTCGCCGGCCTGGAAGAAGTCGTCGTCCTTGGTGTGCGCCGGGGTGGTGTAGGTGCCGGTGTGGCCCTCCAGCCGGACGGGGGCGGCCAGCGCCGCGTCGGTCTGCGCCGGGCCGTCGTACGAGTTCGGCTCGTAGTTCTTGCCGCGACCCGCCGGGTTGACCGCCGCGAGGCCGTCGCGGCCGTAGTTGTTCACCTCGGTCGCCCGGGGCGCGTTGACGGCCAGCTGGGTGTGGTTGACACCCAGCCGGTAGCGCTGCGCGTCGGCGTAGGCGAACAGCCGGCCCTGGAGCATCTTGTCCGGGGACGGGCCGATGCCGGGCACGAAGTTGTTCGGCGAGAAGGCGGCCTGCTCGACCTCGGCGAAGACGTTCTCCGGGTTCTTGTTGAGCACCAGGCGGCCGACCTTGACCAGCGGGTAGTCGGCGTGCGGCCAGACCTTCGTCAGGTCGAACGGGTTGAAGCGGTAGGTCGCCGCCTCGGCCACCGGCATCAGCTGGACGTACAGCGTCCAGGACGGGAACACGCCCCGGTCGATGGCCTGGTGGAGGTCGCGCTGGTGGCTGTCGGCGTCGCCGCCGACCACCTCGGCGGCCTGCGAGCCGTCCAGCGAGCGCACGCCCTGGTTGGTCTTGAAGTGGTACTTCACCCAGTACGCGTCGCCCTGCTCGTTGACCCACTGGTAGGTGTGCGAGCCGTAGCCGTTCATGTGGCGGTAGGACGCCGGGATGCCGCGGTCGCCGAACAGCCAGGTGATCTGGTGGGTGGCCTCGGGGGCGTGCGCCCAGAAGTCCCAGACGTTGTCGGCCTCGGTGATGCCGGTGTACGGGTCGCGCTTCTGCGAGTGGATGAAGTCCGGGAACTTGACCGGGTCCTTGATGAAGAACACCGGGGTGTTGTTACCGACCAGGTCGTAGTTGCCCTGCTCGGTGTAGAACTTCAGCGCGAAGCCGCGCGGGTCGCGCACCGCGTCGGAGGCGCCCAGGTTGCCCGCCACGGTCGAGAAGCGCAGGAAGACCTCGGTGCGCTTGCCGACCCCGCCGAGGAAGGCGGCCCGGGTGTACTGCGAGACCTCGTCGGTGACCTCGAAGTAGCCGTAGGCGCCGGAGCCGCGGGCGTGCACGACGCGCTCCGGGATCCGCTCGCGGTTGAAGCGGGCGAGCTTCTCCAGCAGCTGCTGGTCCTGGATCAGCAGCGGGCCGTACTCGCCGGCGGACGCGGAGTTCTGGTTGTCGGCGACCGGGGCGCCGGACTCGGTGGTCAAGATCTTCGACATGAGGGTCCTTCAGTTACGGCGGTGCGGGGTGAGGTGGTGCGGCGTCAGACGCCGAGCAGGCGCCAGACGGCCGAGCGGCGGCGGGAGGCGTGCTCGCCGTCGGGGCCGTCGGTCGGCTGCAGGGCAGCGACGGCGGCAGTGGTCGCGGCGGCGTCCGCGAGCGGGCGGGCGGCGGTGAGCGCGGTGGCCTCCGCCGCGGTCAGGCCGGCCTCGGCGAGCGCGGCCGCGGCCTGCGCGGCGGGCAGCGCGTCGAACCAGCGCAGCGCCAGGGCGGCGCGGCCGGCCTCGGTGAGGCGGCCGGTCAGGCGGAGCCTGGCGAGTCCGCCGTCGGGGTAGACGTTGATCCGTACGTGCGTCACCGGGCGGCCGGCGTCGAGCCGGAAGCGGTGGCGGGTGTCGGGCTGGAGCCGCGTCCGGGGCAGCAGGTCGAACCAGCCCTCGGCGTCGGCGGCCGGGTCGCCGCCGGCCGAGGCGTCGTAGCCGACCAGGTCGGCCCAGCCGGGGGCGTTGGCGACGAAGTGGGAGGTGTCCACCTCGGCGGCCAGGACCTCGCCGCCCCCGGCCAGGGCGATCTGCACCCAGTCGTTGGCCTTGTCGCGCCGACGCCGGGTCTCCCAGCCCTCGCCCATGACGGTGGCGCGGCCGGGAGCGTTCAGGTTGTGCGGGGAGGAGAAGTAGCGGTCGGAGGCCGCCTCGGCGACGCCGCCGAACTCCTGGGCGGCCAGGTCGAAGGTGAGGCCGTCCAGCTCGCGCGGGTCGGGCAGCACCTCGCCGTGCACCCGCAGCCGGGCGACGCCGCCGTCCGGCCAGATGGCGAGCCGCACATGGGTGAAGCGGGTGCCGTCCGTGACCGGGAACGCGTGGGCGGTGTCGCCCTTGAGCGCCGTACGGGGCACCAGGTCCGTCCAGTCGGCGGCCGCCACCTCGGCGGGCGACGGGTGGCCGGGGATCGAGGCGCCCTGCACGGCGGCGCTCTCCGGGTAGTTGCCGGTGAAGTGGGCGGTGTCGACCACCACGCCGCGGATCACCCCGGCGGCGCCGAGGCGGACGAGCACCCAGTCGTGGTCGTCGTCGGTGGGGTGCGGCTGGTCGGCCGAGACGCCGCGGCGGCGCCGGGACTCCCAGCCGTCCATGATCTGGCCCTTGTGGCCGAAGGTGTGCGGCCGGAACTCGGCCGGCTTGGCGACCAGCAGGTTCTCGGCGTCGGCGAAGGTGTCCTCGTTGGTGCCGACGATGCCGGCGCCCAGCAGTCGGGACGCGAGGTTGACCAGCTCGGTGAACGGAGCGCTCGGGGTCTTGTCGGTACTCAACTGAGTCTCCTCGACGAGTGATCGGACGGAACGGGAATGGTGCTCAGCGGTCGGCCGCGGCCGGGCGGCCGATCTGCCGGCCGAACGGCTCGCCGGCGGTGTCCACCACCCGGCCGCGCAGCCA